>NZ_MQMG01000054.1 GCF_001908025.1 Geobacillus proteiniphilus | reverse complement strand
ACCTGTTCTTTATCGTTTGATGCCGTCAAAAAGATCGTGCTGTCGTATCGCGTCTCGCCCCATCGAGACACGCTCTCGGCCATTCAGGCCATCGATGATGTCCTGCGGAAGCTGCCGTCCCTCCCAGACGACTTGTCGTTTGTCGTGGATGGCAACCCGATTTACCTGCTGGCGCAACACTTCTTCGCCCAACACGGGATTTCATTTGACGTCCGCCAAGTGATCGGGCTGACCAATGAGGATCCGGTCTCGGAAGCGTTTCGCCCTCTCAAGCAGATCATCGAGCGATTCAACCGGACCTTTAAAGGCAACTACCGCCCGACCCATGGGTTTGGTGCGGAAGAAGGCTCGGTGTCCTTTGTGACGCTGTTTGTGGCGTATTTCAACTTTCTGCGCCCACACAGCGCGCTCGAAGGCCGGGTGCCGGTCGTCATCCCGGAACTGGCGGATCTTCCGCATATGCCGGCCCGGTGGACGAAGCTGATCGCCATGGCACAAGCGTTTCTCCAACAAGAGGCGGCCTGACTTTTTTGTCCTCCGGAGCCCGTTGAACAGAACTCCTGCCGGATTCGGCGAAGCGAACCCTTGACCAACCGAACACCGCCAAAGGTAAAATTCGGTCATGGCAAGGGCGGCTTTCTTATTGCCTTCTTTTTTGTCCCCGTCGCCCTTGATGACTCTTCCGCACCTTTGGCGGGTGTTGGTCAAGGGCGAATCCGGCCCTCCGCATGCCCCACGATGCTCAATGGGATGATCTGTGTGGAGTTTTCATAGAACTTTTGACGCTACCTTTTTTATGGTATGATCAAACGTCGCACAGGAAATCCTCAAGCAAAGGCTATTTTTATGCTTGTCTGAATCGGCCTGACGCCACAAGTTAACTATAGACGGAAAAAACTTGAGCCAAGAGCGCAAACCGTTCTTCCGTTTGCGCTCCTGTCCGATGAACCCGTTCAGCGCTCATTCAGCCGCTTCGTGGTGTGCAGCCTCGTTCAATTCGTCGAATACAGGCTGACGAGCTCGTACGTCACTGTCGTCCGGCTGCCTTCCCATTCGAGCTTTCTCACAACCGCGACGCCGCTCGCTTCGCTTTGCATCGTCCGGCGCACTTCAAGCGGCACGTCAAGCGGATACAAGCGGTAGCCTTCTTTTTCCAACACAAACACATTTCCTTGAACGCGCTGTTCCTTTCCTTTTGTCACAATGACCGTCTGCAGTTCCATCGGCATGCCCATCTTTCCAACCTCCTTGGCACCCCATCGATTCGTTGGCGGCCGCGCCGCCACCCGAGCGGCGCACGCAGCCGCCCCTCTAGTTGTATCGTATCACATCGTCGGCTGTTGTTTCATCCATACTGTGAGCCTTTGCACCGTCTCGCGATTGGCTTGCGGCGGAAAATAGTGGGTGAACTCAGGGAAGTACCAAGCCGTGACCGGTTTGCCGAGCTGCTTCAGCCGCCGCTCAAGCCGCCAAGCGTGCTCAATCGATACGTTTTCATCGCGCCCGCCGTGGATGATGAGCACCGGGGCCTTGAGTCGTTCCAGATGATAGAGCGGCGTGCGGTGCCGGTAGCGCTCCGGGCATTTGTTCGGCGTCCCGCCGATGACGCGCTTCATCATCCGCCGCAAGTCAGGCCGCTCCCAATACGTAAGCTCCATATCGGCCACCCCGCCCCAGACCGCCACCGAACAGACCTCTTCGGCCATCAAGGCGGCATGGAGCGCCATCGCCCCGCCGCGGGAGAAGCCGAACATGTGAACGCGCCCGGGATGGACGAGCGGATGGCGGCGCAGGAGATGAAACCCAGCGAGCGCGTCATAGCGGTCTTCACCGGCGAAATCTTCGTTTCCTTCTCCGCCCCCATTGCCGCGATAGAGCGGAGCGAAGACGACAAACCCGTGCGAAGCGAATTGGACAAGGCGCGGCACTCGCACCTGCCCGACGTTTTTGATCCCGCCGCGCAAATACAACAACCCGTCATAAACGCCTTTTCGCTTCGGCGCCGCCAAAAACCCTTTCACCTTCAGCCCTTGGGACATATAGGTGACAAAGAACACATCGATTCCCGGATGCGGCGACGGGAATCGGTATTGGTCGATGATGTCTCCATCCATACGCCTGCCTCCTTCCCGCTGTGCGAATGATCGTTGCCCTTTCTCGGCTGACCGCCCATTTTTTCTAGGCATTCACACATTTTGGCCGCGTGCATACGATAAGGTGAAACCACGGTTTACCGCATGCGAACCAAGGGGGTTAACGAACATGAAAAAATGGGCCGTATGGTTATGCTCGCTTCTGTTGCTTTTGCCGCTTTCCGCCTGCACGAATGACGGGGGCCAAAGCGGAAAACCGCTCCAAAAAGTGCGGCTCGCCGAAGTGACGCACTCGATTTTTTACGCGCCGCAGTACGTCGCCCTGGCAAAAGGCTTCTTTAAAGAAGAGGGGCTGGATGTCGAATTGACGACGACATGGGGCGGCGACAAAACGATGACAACGCTGCTTTCCGGCGGCGCGGACATCGCCCTTGTCGGCTCGGAAACGTCGATTTACGTGTACAGCCAAGGGACGGCAGACCCGGTCATCAACTTTGCCCAACTGACCCAGACGGACGGAACGTTTCTCGTCTCGCGCAAAAAAATCGGCCACTTTACATGGGAGATGTTGAAAGGAAGCACGTTCCTCGGTCAACGGAAAGGCGGCATGCCGCAAATGGTCGGCGAGTTTGTGCTGAAAAAACACGGCATTGACCCGCACAACGATTTGCATCTCATTCAAAACGTCGATTTCGCCAATATCGCCAACGCCTTTGCGAGCGGCACCGGCGATTTCGTCCAGCTGTTTGAGCCAACAGCGAGCATTTTTGAACAAGAAGGGAAAGGCTATATCGTCGCTTCATTCGGCACCGAATCCGGGCGCGTGCCGTACACGTCGTATATGGCGAAACGAAGCTACATGAACGAAAACAAAGACGTGATCGAAAAATTTACGCGCGCGATCTACAAAGCGCAGCAATGGGTCGAATCGCACAGCGCATCTGAAATTGCCAAAGCCATTCAACCGTACTTTAAGGACACGGACTCGGCCATCATCGAAAAAGTGGTCGACCGCTACAAAAGCCAAGGGACCTACGCGACCGATCCGATTTTGGATGAAGAAGAATGGAACAACTTGCAAACCATTATGGCCGAAGCCGGCGAGCTGCCGAAGCGCATCGACCTGAACACGCTTGTCGATTCGTCGTTTGCCAAAAAAGCGATGAACAAGTGACGAAAGCGGGTGAACGGAATGTTTCTTGTCGTCGACCGCCTTTCGCATACGTATTTGACGAAAACGACCGCTGTCACTGCGCTCGATGACGTGTCGCTGTCCGTCGAGAAAGGAGAATTTGTCTCCTTTCTCGGCCCAAGCGGCTGCGGCAAAACGACGCTGTTGTCGATCATCGCCGGGCTGATTGAGCCGACGGAAGGGGCGGTCCACATCGAAGGCCAACCGCTTTGGCCGAGCGGAACGGCCGCGCCGGTGGCGCGGCGCGCGGTCGGCTACATGCTTCAGCAAGACTATTTGTTTCCGTGGAAAACGATCGAAGAAAACATCCTTCTCGGGTTGAAAATCACCAACACGCTGACCGCTGACACTAAAGAACGAGCGCTCGCTCTGCTGGCGGAGATCGGCCTAGCCGGCGTCGAGTCGTATTACCCACGCCAGCTGTCCGGCGGCATGCGCCAGCGTGCGGCGCTTGTGCGCACGTTGGCGACCGACCCGAAGCTGCTTTTGCTTGATGAACCGTTTTCCGCCCTCGACCAGCAGACGAAGCTGAGACTCGAAGAGCTCGTTTGGAACACATTGCGGCAGTACGAAAAAACAGCGGTGCTCGTCACCCATGACATCGAAGAAGCCATCGCCATGAGCGACCGCATTTTCTTGTTTTCGCCGCGCCCCGGCCGCCTTGTGCGGACGTTTGTCATCCCGGATGAACTGCGCTGCCGCCCGCCGCTTGCCGCCCGCCAGCATCCATCGTTTCCGGCGCTCTTTCAATCCATTTGGAAGGAGATGGAGGCCCTTGAATCCGCCCAATGAACGAATCGACACGAAACATGCCCAATACCTCGCCGTCTTGCGCAAAGAACAGCGGATCATCCGCCTTTGGCAGACGGTGCTGCTTGTCGCCTTTTTCGCCGTCTGGGAAGCGGCAAGCCGCTTCCATTGGGTCGATCCCCTTCTATTTAGCTCTCCATCCGCCATCGCCAAGCTGTTTGTCGAAAAAATGAGCGATCACTCTCTATTCGCCCATACATGGGCGACGCTGCTTGAGACCTTGCTCGGCTTTTTCATCGGCACGGCCGGCGGGGCGCTGATTGGCGCGCTTCTTTGGTGGTTTCCGCGTCTGGCGAAGACGCTTGATCCATACTTAGTCATCTTCAACGCCATGCCAAAAGTCGCCCTCGGGCCGATTTTGATCGTCGCTCTCGGACCGGGATTTACGTCCATCATCGCCATGGGCGTCGTCATTTCCATCATCATCACGACGATCGTCGTCTATTCGGCGTTCAAAGAGGTCGATCCGAACTATTTGAAAGTATTGCGGACGTTCGGCGCCACCCGCTACCAATGTTTTAAAGAGGCGGTGCTGCCGGCGTCGTTCCCGGCGATCATTTCGACGTTGAAAGTGAACGTCGGCCTCGCTTGGGTCGGCGTCATCACCGGCGAGTTTCTCGTCTCGAAACAAGGGCTTGGGTATTTGATCATTTACGGCTTCCAAGTGTTCAACTTCACGCTTGTGTTGATGAGCCTGCTCATCGTCGCCTTGCTGTCGACCGTTATGTATCAGCTTGTCGCCTTGATCGAGAAAAAATGGGGAAACCGCCGCTAGCGGGACGCTCGCCGAATGTTGACGGGCGTCTCGTTTCATTCCTGTCGTCCCAATGAGCCGGCATCCGCCGCTTTTGGGAAGCCCATCTTTGGAAGCCGCCGCCGATCGGCGCCCCTTTTCAATCGATCAGCCCCCGCTGCTTCAATTCAGCAAGCGAGAGCGAAAGGACATCGTCTTTCATGATGTAGCTGAACCGATGGTCGGCGCGGATGTCATCCGGCAGCGCCTCAAGCAGCACCGGGCCGTTCGTTTCCAAATACGACCCCCGCTCGACGAGCGCAGCGATGTCGGCAAAATAAATGTTTTTCACGATATCCGGCTCCACTTCATATTGGCCGATATAATCAAGCCGGCCGACGATTCCTCCCGTTTCTTCCATCACTTCGCGGGCCGCGGCTTCCGCCGCCGTTTCCCCTTCTTCCACCTTGCCGCCGGGAAACTCAAGGCCGCGGCGCGGATGATCCGTCAACAGCCATCGCCCGCCATAGCGGCAAATGACCCATACATGCCCGGGGGAGGGGGAAAACGGGTGATCCGCAAAGGCCAGCCGAACGCGATGTCCGTAGTAATCGCGAAATTCATGCATCGGACTCTCCCCTTTCCTCTCCCCATTATACAGAAAAACGCCGCTCGACTCGCGGCGTTTACTCTTCTTTTTCGTCAGGAAGGATGCCGAGCGAGCGGATATGCTCCTTCGCCTCCTCGTTGCCGAGGCGGTAAATCATTTCATAAATTTTCGTCAACGTCCGGTCGTAAGCATCGTTTTCCCGATCATAGTGGTATTGGATGTATGGCACATGGGTGCGCCAAAACGCCTGCCAGTCGGTCGAATAATTTTGGTCGAAATATTCGCGCAGCTGGGTGATTTCCTCATCCGTTGCTTCAATTTGAAAGTCCCACGGTGATGCCGTTTTCAACTGCGAGATTTCTCCGGTTGCCATCGAGACGTAATACGTCTTTTTCCGTTCGTCTGCCACCTTCGTCCACTCCTTTTGCTCTTTTTGCTTAGTGTGGGGCAATCCGGGAAAAATATGCTTATTTTATTTCATCTTTCAACAGCTCGATCGCCTTGCGCAGCACGGACGGAATCGGGACGCCCGCCCGGCCGGCGTTTTCCACAATCGAGATAAACTCATTGGCGATATAGAAAAAAATGATCGCATCGCGGATTACATGCATGTTCCATCCAATGGCCAAATCGACGAGATGCGATGCTGCCACCAGAACGAAAATCAACAGTTTGCGGATGATGCCGCGAAAGCCGACCTGGCTTGACAGCTTGCCTTCGACTGCGCTGGCGGCAATGCCAGTAAGGTAGTCGACAATGACCAAAGCAAGCAAAATCACGATAAATGAGTCCACGCTGCCGACAAACAGCGACAGAAACGAACCGAATAGCGAAACGGCAACCATCGGGATCGGCTTGTTCACGCTCCCCCCTCCTTGAACATAGGATACGCGTAACTATCGTATGCCCGGAGGGGAGAACGCGACGCGGCGCATTCCCTAAAAAATCGCCCTTTTTCGACAAAGAAAGGACAAAGCAAAAGGCCGCCCCCCCGGCCTGAGGACAGCCTCCTCTTCTTATCATCCTAAGAACGATTTCAACATCCAGACGTGTTTTTCCAGGCTCCGGTGAATGCCAAGCAGCATATCCCCTGTCGTTTCATCGTTCACTTCATCCGCCAGCTGCATGCCTTCTTTCAATTCGCCGATCATCGTTTCAAAGTCACTGACAATCGAAGCCACCATTTGTTCGGCCGTTTCCGTCCCGGCCGCTTCTTTGACGGACGCCTGCTCGAGACAGTCTTTCATCGTCGCCACCGGCTTGCCGCCGAGCGCCAACAGCCGCTCGGCGAGAGCATCAATATGAACGGCCGCTTCGTTGTACAGCTGCTCAAACTTCTCGTGCAGCGTGAAAAACTGCGGACCAGTGACATACCAATGGTAGTTGTGCAGCTTCACATACAAAACAGTCCAGTTGGCGATTTGCTTGTTGACAAGATCGATCAGTCGGGTTGCCATCATCTCACTCCTCCTCATGGTTCTCTATACCCAGCTGGCTTGCTGATGAAACAGCGAAAACCTGCCGATGGATAGCTTCCCCCGATTCCAGCGGAAATATGAACGCCCGACCTGCGGGATATGGTATAATAAAAAGAAAAAAGGCGGGCGTCATTATGTACTGGACGTTGGTTGTTTGCCTCATCATTGCCGCTGTCGTTCTCGCTTTAGCGGTCATAACGACTTCCAAAGCGTACACGTACAAGCATACGGTCGATCCGCTTCCAAAAGAGCGCGGCAGCGAACAACAAGCCGTCCCGAAGCAGCCGCAGTAGCGGCGCGGGGCCGGCTTGTGTTCAGCCAAACACTTTTTTCAGCTCGGTTTTCTCTTGAGAAAGCCAAAAGCGCATCAGCTGTTTCGCCGCCTCTAAGTCGTGCAGCTTCGCTTGGCCGCATTGCCGCTCGGTCGCGGCCGGCACTTCCGTCGCGTCGAGCGCGTCCTTCATGGCTTCTTCCAACAAATCAATGATCTCGTCCACGGTCGGCGAGCCGCTCACGACAAGATAAAACCCGGTTTGGCAGCCCATCGGCGAGATGTCGATAATGTCGAAATGATCATATTTCGCCGCATGTTGGCGCAGCGTATACGCCAACAAATGTTCGAGCGTATGAATCGCGGCCGGGTCCATCGCTTCTTTGTTCGGCTGGCAAAAGCGAATGTCAAACTTATTGACGACGCCGTCGCTGCCGACTTTGTGAACGCCGCAATGCCGAACGTACGGCGCCTTGACCGCGCAATGATCCAATTCAAAGCTTTCTACCGGTGAAGGCATATCAATCACTCCTGATTATTTATTCTCTTTTTTATCATAACCAAAACGGGGAACGTCCCGCATCTATTTTGCCTCTCGTTCGGCTTTGCGTCTATGCCTGAAAAACAAGGCTGGGGCGGCGCGCCCCCATTCCGCACGAACGGCATCCGTTTTTCTTGAACAAAAGAACCGTTTGTTCTATTGTAATAATGATGCTAACAGGAAGGAGAAGTCCACATGAGCCAATGGCTGATTTGGTGCATCCGTTTTTACCAGCGCGTTCTCTCTCCGCTCAAGCCGCCGACATGCCGCTTTTATCCGACTTGCTCGAACTATGGCATCGAAGCGATTCGGCGCTTTGGCGCGCTCAAGGGGGGATGGCTGACGGTCAAGCGGATTTTGAAATGCCATCCGTTTCATCCGGGTGGTTTTGATCCCGTTCCTGAACCATCCCAACACCTTAAAAGAAACAAAATAACTTGATAGCCCTTGCCATTTGCTTCATTTTTTTGTATGATCGATCTTGTAAATCGTAATGATTACTATTTTCGAAAAAGGAGGCGCAACAGATGAAAAAAATCCCTGTCACTGTATTAAGCGGTTACTTAGGATCAGGGAAAACGACTTTGCTTCATCATATCTTGCACAATCGGGAAGGAAAAAAAATCGCTGTCATTGTCAACGATATGAGTGAAATCAATATTGATGCCGAACTCGTTCGGCAAAACGGCTTCTTCCGCACCGAAGAAAAGCTCATCCAAATTCAAAATGGCTGTATTTGCTGCACCTTGCGGGAGGATTTAATCAAAGCGGTCGATCAGCTTGTCGAAAACGGGGAGATCGACTATATTGTCATTGAATCTTCCGGAATCAGCGAACCCATTCCAGTTGCGCAAACCTTTACGTATTTGGATGAGGGGCTTGGAATCGATCTATCCCGAAAATGCCGATTGGACACCATGGTGACGGTTGTCGATGCCAACCGTTTTTGGACGGACTTTTCCTCGGGCGAAACCTTGCTTGACCGCCAACAGGCCGTTGATGAAACGGACAGCCGCGAAATTGCTGATTTGCTCATTGAACAAATCGAATTCGCCAATGTCATTGTCGTGAATAAAATCGATCTTGTTTCGCCGGAGGAAGTTCAAAAACTGCAAAAAGTGCTCCAAAAGCTGAATCCGGAAGCCGTCATCATCCCGGCAACTTTCGGACAAGTACCGCTTGATTCCATTTTAAACACCTACTTATTTGATTTTGAAAAAGCGAGCCAATCAGCTGGCTGGATCAAAGAGCTGAATGAAGAACACACACCGGAGACTGAACAATACGGCATCTCTTCCTTTGTTTATCGAAGAAAACGGCCGTTTCATCCGGAACGGTTGATGAATTGGCTTGAAAACTGGCCCACAGAAGTGGTTCGCGCGAAAGGCTTTATTTGGCTTGCCTCTTGGAATGACATGTGCGTTCTCCTATCGCAAGCAGGGACATCGATCTCCATCCAAGCAGCGGGACGATGGATGGCTTCCTATCCGGAAGAGGACATAAAACAGCTGTTGCAAGAAGAGGAAACATGGCGGGAAAAGTGGGATGACACCTACGGCGATCGCTTGACCGAACTCGTGTTGATTGGCATCAATATGAACGCGGATGACATCCAGCGCTCGTTGGACCAATGTTTGCTGACCGATGAGGAGATGAAGGAAGATTGGACGCTGTTCCCCAATCCGTTTCCTTCATTGATTCCTTTAGCCTAAACGGTGATCGATCATTTTCAAATCGTAATGATTACGATATAATAAAAGCGGACATCTTTTTCAAGAAAGGAGTTCAACATGAGAGCAACGTCCATCATTTTGTCTTTCCTTTTGGCGACGAGCGCCTTGCTATACGGCTGTCAATCGAAGCCAGAGACAAAAGAGGCCCAAACATCGAACGATCAGTTAACGATTTATACAACCGTCTATCCGCTTGAAGACTTTACGAAAAAAATTGGCGGCGACGCCGTGAACGTCAAAAGCGTTTATCCGCCGGGAGTAGAAGCCCATACGTTCGAACCAACGACCAAAACGGTGCAGCAGATTGCCGATGCGGACGCCTTCATTTACATCGGCCACGGGATGGAACCGTTCGCCGAACAACTGCAGGAAACATTGAAAAATGAGCATGTCCGATTTCTTGTTGCGACAAATGGCATCGAATTGCTTGAATCGAACCATGAACAGGAGCATGCGCATGGGGAAGGGCACAAAGACGAACATGGAGAAAAACATGAGGAAGAACATGGCCATGAACACGGAGACAAAGATCCTCATGTATGGCTTGACCCCATCCGCTCTATTGCGATCGCCGAGAACATTCGCGATTTGCTGATTGAACTGAAACCTGAAAAAAAAGACATGTTTATGCAAAACTTTGAAACGTTAAAGATGAAACTCGAGCGCCTTGACGAGCAATTCCGTTCAACAGTCGAGAAAGCTCCCAAAAAAGAGATGCTCGTTTCCCATCAAGCCTACGGATATTGGGAAGACCGCTACGGAATTAAGCAATTGAGCGTTTCCGGGCTTTCTCCGAGCAACGAACCATCGCAAAAAGAGCTGGCTCAGCTCATCGAAACGGCGAAACAGCATCACATCCGCTATGTCATTTTCGAACAAAATGTCCATCCAAAAACGGCGGAAGTGATCCAGAACGAAATCGGCGCCAAGCCGCTCCGTCTGCATAACTTGGAATCGCTGACCGATGAAGATCGAAAAGCCCACAAAGATTACTTTGCCCTTATGGCCGAGAATCTCCGCGTGCTGCAAAAAGCCCTTCATTGAAATACAACCGCCTGCCTCTTTCGATCGAGGCAGGCGGTTTCGTTTCCCTTCCAGACCATCCTTCCCTAAAATAAGGAATAATCAAAGAAAAAATGGAAAACCATAAGAAAAAAGAAAGGGATGTTGTGAAATGGATGACGTGATCATTGCCCGCAGCTTATTCGGGATGACGATGGCTTTTCATATCATTTTCGCCACACTTGGAGTCGGAATCCCGATCATGATTTTGCTGGCGGAACTTTTATACCAAAAGACAAAAGATCATGATTATGCTGTCATGGCGAAACGCTGGACGAAAGGGTTGGCCGTATTGCTTGGGGTGGCCATTCCGTCAGGCACCATCGCCGGGGTGCAGTTGTCGCTCCTATGGCCGGGCTTTATGGAAGTGATTGGCAAGGTGATGTCCCTCCCGTTTCAAATTGAAATTTACGCCTTTTTTATTGAAGCGTTGTTTATGTCCATTTATGTGTACGCCGCTGACCGCATCTCTCCCTTGATGCGGATTGTGAGTGTGTTTTTTGTCGCTCTTGGCGCCAGCGCTTCCGCCATTTTAATTACCAATGTGCACGCTTTTGAAGGCACGCCGGCGGGATTTCGGATCGAAAACGGCGAAATCGTGGATGTCGACCCATGGGCGGCCTTTTTCAATCCAAGCTTTTTCGTCACGGCCGGACATGTCGTCCTGTCCGCCTATATGACCGGAGCCTTTGTGTTGGCTTCGATCGCCGCTTACCAGCTGTTGCGCGCCGCCCAAAACGAGCAAGTGCGGCGTTTTCACCAAAAAGCGCTCAAGCTCTCGTTGGCGGTCGGCGGCGTATTCTCGCTGTTGACCGCAATCAACGGGCATGAATCGGCCCAACTCCTTCATCAATACCAACCGGAAAAACTAGCGGCGGCCGAAGGGTTGTTTGAAACCCAATCCCATGCTCCGTTAGCCATCGGCGGATTTACCGATGCGGAAACGCAATCCGTAAAGTGGGCCATTGAAATTCCGTGGGCGCTCAGCTTTTTGGCCGGCAACCGTTTCGACACCGTCGTCAAAGGGTTGAACGATTTTCCGAAAGAATGGTGGCCGCCGCTGTTTGTCCATACGCTATTTAACGCCATGGTGGGGATCGGCATGCTGCTATTGTTCCTGTCGGCGGCCGCGTTGATCTGGCAGAAATGGCTGAAGCGGCCTGCCTTTCCGCGCTGGCTCCTATACGGTTTTGTCGCCGCCGGGCCGCTAGCTGTGATCGGCATTGAATGCGGCTGGATTTTTGCCTGCACCGGAAGGCAGCCATGGGTCATTTACCGGATGATGAAAACGGAAGAAGCCGTCACGCAAACAGGAAATTTAGCGGTCTTGTTTGCTTTGTTTGTGGCGATTTACATCCTATTGAGCATCGCCGTGGTGCTCGTGCTTCGCTACTATTTCCGCCGCCATCCGGTGGCGGACGACCTGCGCAAACCGCCCAATGAAGGCACGCTGCCCGTCTAGAAAGGAGAACGATTCATGACCAATGAGCTGATTGCCATTACCGTGCTATGGGGGTTTATTTTCATTTATGCCGTCATGGCGACGATGGACTTCGGCGCCGGTTTTTGGTCGATGGTCTATATCCATCGCGAAAAAGCGAATGCCACCACGATTGCGAACCGCTATTTATCGCCCACCTGGGAGGTGACCAATGTCTTTATCGTCGCGATTGTGGTCGCCTTGTTCAGTTTTTTTCCCGGCGCTGCCTTCCTGCTTGGGACGGTGCTTCTTGTCCCCGGCAGCATCATTTTGATCTTGCTCGCGGTCCGGAGCGCCTTTCTCGTGTTTGCCCACGTCGCCAAAGAATATGAAAAAGCGCTTACCTATATTTCCGGCATAACGGGGATCATCATCCCGGCCCTGCTCATTAGCGTGCTGCCCATTACGCATGGAGAATTCATCGACATCCGCAAGGGCGTCCCGACTCTCAATTTGGAGCGCTTCTTTACAAACCCCCATGCCTATTCCTTCATGGGCTTTGCGATTTCGAGCACGCTGTTTCTATCTTCTCTCTTATTGGCGGATTACTCTCTTGAAGCAGGAGACCGTGAGGCATACCGCCTGTATCGGCGCGACGCTTGGATCACGGGGCCCCTCTCGTTGTTGATGGCGGGATGCATGATGCTGACGATGCGCTACGAAGCCAAATGGCTGTATGACAAGATGATGGAGTATTGGCCGTGGCTGATCGGTTCGGTGGCGATGTTCGCCGCCGCGGGCATCGCCCTCTCCCTGCCGTCTTCTCGGCACCCTCATGTTAGAGGAAGGCCTCGGCTCGCGGTCATCGCGATTGTCATTCAATATTTTCTGGCTAGTTACGCCTATGGAAAAGCCCATCTGCCCTATATGGTGTATCCCGATGTCACGATCGAGTCGGCCTTTACCCATCCGGATACATTCCGGGCGCTGTTTGCCTCCTACATCGTGGGCTTTCTCATTTTGTTTCCCGGCTTCGTCTATTTCTGGCGTTTGTTTATGCACGATAAGCGCTATGTACGGCCAAAATAACAAGGAAAAGGCGCCCCCAAACACGCATGGGGGCACCTTTCTTCATGCCTGCGCCGCTGAACGAAAATCATCTCGTTTTCCTATCACGATTTATCATCCTGAACCGAGAAGACCCCCACTTCCACGCGTGAGCGTCAGGGGGGGGGATGAATCGGGATTCGTCATCGATCTTCCTCTTGCTTCAGCAGAACAGAAGGTGTAAAATGGATAGAAACAGAACGCATGTTCCTTGATGTAGGAGGAAAGATCATGCATAAAGCCTATCGCTTTCGGCTGTATCCAACCCAAAAACAAGCGAAGCTCATCAACCAAACGATCGGGTGCTGCCGATTTGTGTACAACCGCTTTTTGTCCGAATGGAATCAGGCGTATGAAACTACCGGAAGAGGACTCGGCTACAACGAGTGCTCCAAGCGGCTGACCGCCTTAAAGCAAACCCTTCCATGGCTGAAGGCGCCCGATTCGACCGCCTTGCAAAACGCACTTCAACAGTTGGCCGAGGCGTTTGACCGATTCTTCGAGGGAACGGCGAACGCTCCCCGCTTCAAAAGCAAAAAACACCCGAATCAATCGTACACCGCCCAGTGCAACTACCCCAAGAACGGACGCCCATCGATCGAAGTAAATGGCCATCGGTTGAAACTCCCGAAACTTGGATGGGTGAAGTTTGCCAAAAGCCGTGAGGTGGAAGGCCGCATTCTCTCCGCCACGATTCGTCGAAACCGGGCGGGGAAGTATTTCGTCTCCATTCTCGTGGAAACGGACATTCCCCCATTGCCCCAAACCGACAAGAAAGTGGGCGTCGATTTGGGATTGAAACATATGGTGGTTCTTTCCACAGGCGAAAAGATCGAACACCCCCAGTATTGGCGCCGATACGAAGAGAAGCTGGCCTATTGGCAGCGGGTGATGTCCCGCCGAAAGCCGGGCGGTTCGAACTGGCGCAAAGCTCATTTGAAGGTGGCCAAGCTTCATGAGAAAATCACGAACTGCCGGAACGATTTCCTGCACAAATGGTCCACCCGGCTCATCCGCGAAAACCAAGTGGTGTGCGTGGAGGACTTGCCTATAAAGAACATGCAAAAGAACCGCAAGCTGGCCAAGAGCATTTCCAATTCCGCATGGGGGCGTTTTCTCAACATGCTCGAGTATAAAGCGAAATGGTACGGGCGGACGGTGGTCCGTGTCGCGAGCACCTTCCCATCGAGCCAATTGTGCTCGTGCTGCGGGCATCGGCAGGTTGAAGTGAAATCGCTCGACATCCGCGAGTGGGTGTGCCCAACCTGCGGAGCCGAACATGACCGGGACGAGAACGCCGCTCGGAATATTTTGCAGGAAGGGCTTCGTTTGCTGTCTTTGTAGGGCAGCACAACCGTGGGACGCACGGGGATGGCTTGGTTGACAGCCTGCCGTGGGGCGGGTGTTCCCAAGAATCTCCCACCTCTAAGTGTACGCGTAGGTGGGAGAGCGTTCAATGCAGCGAGCGGACATAGGCCGCAATTGCCGCAATTTCTCCCGGCGTCAATGTTTGCACTTCTTTCGTCCGATGGCGCCGGATTGCTTCCTCGATCGTTTTCGCGCTGCCGTCATGCAAATACGGAGCCGTCGCCCATACGCCGCGCAGCGTCGGCGTATCCCACTGCTTGGGCGTCCGCGGGTTTGTGAACCGGGCGCGGGCGTCGCCTTTGGAGGCGCGGTCCTTCGGATTGGCCGTGCCGATATCGTGCAAGTAGGCGGTATTGGCAGTCGTCAATTTCCCGTCCGGCCCGACCGCCTTGACGCTGTCGGTGAAATACTCGCCCCCATGGCAGCTTAAGCAATTCCCTTTCCCGTTAAACAGCCGCTCCCCTTCCTTCGCTTCCGCCGTCAAGCTGCCGTCCGCCTTTCGATACGGGCTTTTCGGCACGGGGAACGAACGCGGGTCGTTCAAGTAGGCGAGAATGGCGTCAAACATATGCTGGACGTTCGGCGGCAGCGGCTTGGACGGGTCGATCGCCGCCATGCCCCCCATCTCGCCTTGCACGGTATGAATGTAGTCGGTAAAATCGTCGCGCGACCCATCCCACATAAACAGCCCGGTTTTCGTCGCCAAAATATTGCTCGGCACGTTGCGCGGCCCTTTCGCCGTCATGAGCGTCAAGCCGTTGATGTCGCCGTCGCTATGGCACGAAGCGCAGCTCATCCAATTGTTCCCTGTGATGTTGATGGCAAACTCGTCGCTGTTGGCGCTGTAAAAGATCGTTTTTCCTTCACGCACGAGCGGGGAGAGCGAATCTTTCGCAATGAGGCGGATCGTGCCGCTCTCCTGCTTCGCTTTCGCATATGGGCTTTTTCCTCCCGTTTTGATCACGGCCAAATCATGGCTCATGGCGTTGTGGGCGTAAAGCGTTTGGCCATCCGGCGAAATCGCGATCCCGCGCGGATTGTTGCCGTGGATGCGGCGCAAAATTTGCGTCGCCTTGCCGCCGCGGCGCAAGTCAAAGACGACGAGGTCCTCGCTTCCGGACATGACCGCGTACGCTTTGCCGCCGTCCGGGGAAAACGCCACATCGTACGGATTCGAGACGATGATCGTCTCGTTATGGACATCGGTGACGTTGATCGCGTCAAACAGCTCTTTCCGCTCGCTTGTCAATTCGACATCTTTCATTGTATCGATGACCGAAATGGCTGGAAAGACCGTTTCCTCAAACTGGATCGGCGTATCGATGTTCGTCAATAAGTGTGGAATGTACGCTTTTTTGCCGTCCGGGGTGATGACGATTTGCTCAAGCGTATTCGGGATGCCTTGGCTCTTTTTTCGATCGGCTTTGTCCGGCGACGGGGCAAGGGCGATTTCCTTGACCGCCCGCCGCTTCGCTGTGTCAATCACGGTAATTTTGGCCGCCAAATATTGCGTCACGTACAGCTTCCTTCCGTCCGCTGTCAACACCAGCGCCCGCGGCCGATCGCCCGCTTTGATGTCTTTGATCCGTTTTCCGCTGCCAGCGTCAAACACCGAGACCGTGCCCGAGCGGTAGTTGGCCACATATACTTCCGTCCCATCCGGACTTGTGACGATACCAAACGGCTCGATCCCCGTTTTCCAACGGTCGACGACTTTCCGCTTGTCAAGCGACACGACGTCCACTTCGTCATCATACATGCAGGAAACATACAGCGTCCGTCCATCCGGGCTGAGCGCCAGCTGGCGCGGTTCGCGGCCGACCGGAATTTCCGCTTCCTTCGTTTTTGTTTTCGCGTTGACGATCGTCACCGTATCCACATCGATGTTGGCGGTGTAGACATAGCGCCCATCGCTGCTTACGGCGATGTTGTCGCCGTGCGCCGGAGCGTGTCTGACCACTTTCGGCTGCTCATGCCATCCCCTTTCGTCCTGACAGCCGGCCAACAGCGCGGCGATCGCCGCGGCGAACCACCATGTTCGCATTTCAATATTCCCCCGTTTTTTCACGAAAATGATAACCATCCTCAATTTTACAAAGAAAAGCGGCGAATCTCAATCGTATTCGCCGCTTTCTTTCTGTTATTTGTTGCCGGATCCAACGTTGACCTTGACCGTCCGCAACACCGGCGCGACGCCGTATGGGCCGCCGGCCGCCTGCACTTGCGACACATGGTCGCGGTCGGTGTTGCCAAGTTTTTTTCCTTTCACATACACATCGCCCGTATCCCAGAATTCGCTTGCCTGCATGCCTTCATCGAGCGTCGGGCCGTCGACGATCCGGTCGTAAAAGTCGACGTAGCGGGAGATGATCGTCTCGCGCTCGAGCGCTTTGGCCGTCTCATCCGCTTGGTCGTTGTTTAAATTTTGCAGCGCCACGCGGAACACCCCCGACAAAGCGCCGGCCAGCCACGGGGTGTACTTGTCCTCTTTTTCTCCCGTATGGTACACGTGCCATTTTTCATCCCAAAAATGGCGGTCCATCGCCTCATAAACAAGGCGCGCCGCATCGCGGTACGCTTCATCTTTCGTCGCCAAAAACGCCGCCGTCAGCCCGCGGATCGCGCCAAGCTGGGCAAGAAGCGTCGGCTCGTCCTGATCAGGCCCTTGGCCGATCGTATAGCCGTTGGCGACAAGCCCGTCTTTTCGCATCAAGTTGTGCATGATAAAGTCCGCTTGCCGGCGGATGAGCTCGAGCGCCCGCTTTCCTTCCAGCGTGCCGAGCCCTTTGGCGCTCTCTCCGCTCGCATAGCCGACCGGCATCCCGTCGATCGCCCGTTCAAAGATGCGGAGCGCTTCCATTGTATAACCGGCTTGGAACGTATCGACCCGATTTCCTTGCGTTTGCCCGTCATGTTCCGTCACAAACGCGCCCGCTTTTTCATTGAAATGCATGGCATCGATGTTGCGGAACACTTGCAGCAGCACGTCACGGTTGACGGAATACGGGTCGTCGGCAGCGCGGTCGTTGGACGGATCGGCGTCCACATTTTCCTTCGCCGCTTTTGGGAACGGGTTTCCGTCAAACACGGCTAAAAACGCGGGGTTTTGGTTTTTGTTTTCCGGCCGCTGGTCGATCATGCCGAAAAACTCGGCGGCGGGCCAAAGCATGAGCCATTGATCCTCAAGCAAGCTGCGGGGATCTTTGACGACCAACTTCGCCGCATCCGGCGCCAGCTCGCTGTCTCCTTCAGCCACTTCCACCGCATGCGGCAAATAGACGAATCCGCCGCTTGGGTTGTAGCGGCTGCCGGCTGCCTTCGTCAACGCCTGTTGCTTCGCATCATAAAATAAATGGTCACGGATAAAAGCCAGCTTGTTCCATATTTGTTCGGTCAAAATCATCCCTTGCATCCCATCGGCGGAGCTGACGCCAAGCGCCACCGTCCCGCTTTGGTCGTCGTTCGGCGTTTTCGCTTCGACTTCTTCGTCGCTATCTTTTTGATGAAAGCCGCCTAAAAAGTCGCCGGCCCAAAGCGCCTGCTTCAAGAAGACGCCGCCATAAGCCGATGGCGTGAGCACTTTGTCCATTTTCCCCCGATCCCAGCGAAGCGATTGGAAATCGACTTGATAAACGGGAACGTATGTACCGTCGTCATTTTCGGCATAAACATCCGTGTCGACTTTTTGCGCATAGTGCGGGTCGCCGCCGGCGTACTCAATGAAGGTCGGAAACATGTTGCGGAAAATTTCCTCGCGCGGATAGCCGACGCTGTCCGCGAGCTCATAAAATCGGTCGGCAAGCGCTTTATCGGCCCGTTTATGCAGCTGTTCGGCCCGTTGCTTGGCAATCGGCCCGTGAATCAAATGAAGGCCAAGCCCCGATTTTTCCGTCACTTCATACATCGCCTCTTCGGAGTATTCATATGACTCGATTCCCGCCGTATAATCAAATTTCGTCGGCTCATCCGGCTTTCTTGGGTCGAGCGTGTCCAAATCGAGCCCGAGCCCTTCCGCCAGCGGCTCTCCGGACAGCTCAAACTCGGAATAGGCAAACATATTGCCGGCCGTATCAAAATGATCGTCCGCCACCGGCACGTGCAGGCGCGGCGCTTCGGATGGACGGGCATTGTCTTTCTCCTGGCCGGCCGCACAGCCGGATGCCAGCAGCAGCAACGCCACCGCCGAAGTAGCCATCACTTTCCAAGGCATGCGTTTCATCGCTTGCTCCTCCAATTTAAAAAATAACGATTTTCATTCTCACTATACTCATTATACGCCGCCTATGCCCCTCGTTCAAGCAGGAATCCACTCAATGCGGCGTCCGCCCGTCCATAAAAAACAGCATTCCAGTTCGTTCGGACAAAGTCCGATCGCTTCCCGGCATAAGGACGACGCAGTTTCTTTGCATCGCCGAATGGCTTCCTCTTCATCACACCATAGCAGCACACGAACCCGGTCGCGGTAAACGATGTACAAGTCGATCAGCTCCTCGGCTTCCCCCTCATTCCTGCTCTCTCCGTCAGCAAGCAACAACGGTTTGCATGCTGCCTCTTCCATCGAACCGAAAAACTGCAGCAAATGATCCGTCACCTTGGCCAACACAAGGCCGTAATGCAACGGCGTCGGAAACATCGACAAAGAAAGGAGCGAACGATGCATGTCAATCAGCCGCAGCAAGTAAAACGGCGACCGCAGCGAAGGAGCGGTTTCACAATACGCTTGAATGACGCAGCGGAGAAACCGGCGCAACGCATACGGCCAGACGTCCAACGTCTCGTGATGGATAGACACCATGGCTCGCCTCCTTTTTGTTCATTCATGTTTTTCCAACTGCTCCAATACGGCGTTTATTGAGCTCCATGACCGTTTCGCAAAATAAATGGGCTTGTCTTTGCTTTTCGCCTTCTCTTTCACTTTCCTCGCCAAGTTATGGTTGACGTAATCGATCATGACCAATATGGCGTCGACATGCTCCGGAATGTCGCGTTTCACCATATTCACTTTCCGTCCATTGAGATGAATGATTTCCCGGAATCCGGAACGCTCCAATTTATCGGTAATATGGCCTAAATGATCGGCTCCGACAACAAGCAGTGATGCCATCACGAAAGCCTCCTTTGCTCGCTTTTTTCTTCTTTTATTTTAATTGAGAATGATTTTCTATGTCAATGATAATGAGAGAAGTTTTCATCTAATGTTATTCCGAAAGAAACCTCCCTCCTCAAAACGTGAAGGAGATTCAGTGCTCTTGAACACTCTCCCACCTACGCAAATGCGTAGAGGTGGGAGATTCTTGGGAACACCCTCCCCACGGCAGGCTGCCAGCCAAGCCATCCCCGTGCGTCCCACGGTTTGGCCGTCTTACGAAGACAGCCAATGAAGTCCTTCTTTCAACAGATTTTGGGCGGCATTGGGGAACATCCATGATGGAAGACGCCGATTCATCCCCACTTTCGCTGATCGCATGGAAGTGAGAGTCTTCTCGGTTAGAGATGGATAAAATGCCTGCGAATGCGTCAAACTATAGACGCGGGCGATTTCATCACGACAAGGGGGATGACCATGGCGAAAGACGTTCTTTGCGAAGTGCGCAACTGCCATTATTGGGCGGAAGGAAATCGCTGCAGCGCTGAAGCCATTTACGTGGTCAGCCATGCAGGAAAAATGGCGTCCGATTCAACGGAAACAGACTGCAAAACGTTTGTTCCGTCCCATGAAGCATAACGCGAGACCAACGAGGCGCTGCCCGGCCGATCGGGCGGCGCTTGCATCGTTCAAGGGGGATGACGATGGACAAACGCGCCAGCCTCATTCAAGCGCTGCAAACGGAAATGAAGCGGGCCGCTTTGGGAACATACCCGGCTTGCATCGACTCCTTCGCCCATTTGTGGGATTATGAGTTCGGTTCGTTTGACCAGCTGCCGCCCGAGATTGCGCGGCTTATCGCCGATCGGGCCGCTGAACTCGGGTGGATGGACGACTTTTAACGACAGCAGCCAAAAAGCAGGAGGTTGTCTTAAAAGGTTGTTTTCCCTCTACCGAGGCACAACATATGGTCTCTTGAGCGTGTTTCGGCGTATATACAGCATGAGAAAAGGTGTCCCATGTTTTGGGACACCTTCTGCTTTTTCGACTTTCGGAATGGGCGTTTTCAGCGCCGTCAAAACGTTTGCTCCGTTTTTGGAATGAGTCTTTTCAGTTCGCGGCGCAGCAGTTTTTGCGCGGCGTTGCGCGGCAGTTCATTGACGAAATAAATGCGGGCCGGCACTTTATATTTCGCCAGCCGCTCGCGGCAAAACGCGCGAAGGGCCGCTTCGTCTGGCGACGCTCCGCGTTTCAGGCGGACGAACGCATACGGCACTTGCCCCCACGTTTCATCCTCGACGCCCGTCACCCCGGCTTCTTCCACATCGGGATGCGACAGTAGCACCGCCTCCACCTCAGCGGGATAGACGTTTTCGCCGCCGGAAATGATCAAGTCAGAACGGCGGTCAAGGACATACAAAAATCCATCTTCATCGACATAGCCCATATCCCCCGTATAGAACCAGCCGCCGCGGATCGCTTGTGCCGTCGCTTCCGGGCGATGCAAGTATCCTTTTGTCACATTCGGTCCTTTGACGACAATTTCTCCCGCTTCATGAGGCCGCGCCGGTTGGCCGTCTTTTAGGATGCAAAGCTCAGCCGGAAAGAGCGGCTTGCCGGCCGAACCGAGCTTCGTCAAACTGTATTCCGGCGCGAGCGTCGCGATTTGCGACGCCGTTTCCGTCATCCCGTACGTCTGGTACACCGGGATGCCTTTTTCTTTGCACGCCTCAAGCAGCGGGCGCGGCGCCGGCCCGCCCCCTAGCAGCATGCAGCGGAACGTATCGGGGTAGCGAGCTTCCCCCAGCTCGGCCACCATCCGCTGAAGCATAGCGGCCACGACAGACATGATCGTCACTTCGCCGCGCATGATCCATTCATTTGCCTCTTTCGGGTCAAACGAGGTTTGCAACCGCAACGGCATGCCGTAAATGACGCTGCGCATGGCGATCGACAGGCCGCTGATATGAAAGAGCGGCACGGCGGCCAGCCAGCAGTCGCGCTCATGCAAGCCTAAATTGAGCGCCGAACCGACCGCGCTCCACCAATGGTTGCCGTACGTTTGCAAGACGCCTTTCGGAGTGCCGGTCGTCCCGGACGTATACATGATCGTGGCGACTTCCTCCAAATCGCACGTTTCTTTTAATGAAACGTCCGCTTTCGGCAGCGCGGCAACCGCGCCCACGGTCAGAACGCGTCCGTCGCCGCCGAGGCGTCCGGCCAGCTCCTCATCAGCAACAACAAGGCTCGCTCCGCTGTCGTCAAGCTGCCAGCCGAGCTCATAGGACGTGAGGCGCACGTTTTGCAGCAAGACGCGGGCGCCGAGAAAAAACAACGCATGGATGATCTCGATCATCTCGATGCGATTTTTCATCAGCAAGGCGACAATGTCGCCTTCCTTGACGCCTGCTTGAGCGAGGCGCCGCGCCCAGGCGGCAGCAGCTTCATACAGTTCGGCAAACGTTTTTGTCCGCCGCCCGTCGCTCACGGCGATTCGCTCCGGGGTTAAAAACGCCCGCTGCTTCAGCCAGTTTGGCATCGTTGTCATCTAGCGTTCCTCCTTTCTTGCCACCCTCCTCCGCCGACGGTCAGCGCAAGGATTCCTCCCTTCGGAAAAGCGACAAAAAGCAGCTTGACGCGCCATCAAGCTGCTTCTTCGTTCTCATCACGGGAAGCGCGGGAATTGGCTGAAGTCCGGCTTCCGTTTTTCCTTGAACGCCCGCATTCCTTCCTTCGCCTCTTCGGTCGTGTAGAAAAGAAGCGTCGCGTCGCCGGCGAGCTGCTGGATGCCAGCCAAGCCGTCGGAGTCGGCGTTGAACGCCGCTTTTAAGAAGCGAATGGCCGTCGGGCTTTTTTCCAGAATTTCTTGCGCCCATTTGACCGTTTCTTCTTCGAGCTGCTCAAGCGGCACGACTTTGTTGACCAGCCCCATCTCGAGCGCTTCTTGCGCCGTGTACTGACGGCATAAATACCAAATTTCCCGCGCCTTTTTATGGCCGACGATGCGCGCCAAATAACCGGCGCCATAGCCGCCGTCAAAGCTGCCGACTTTTGGTCCGGTTTGGCCGAAGATGGCGTTGTCCGCGGCGATCGTCAAATCGCACACGACATGGAGCACATGCCCGCCGCCGATGGCGTAGCCGGCGACCATCGCAATGACCGGCTTCGGAATGACGCGGATGAGCCGCTGCAAATCAAGCACATTGAGGCGCGGAATTTCATCCTCGCCGACATAGCCGCCATGGCCGCGCACTTTTTGGTCCCCGCCCGAGCAAAACGCCTTGCCGCCGGCGCCGGTCAAAATGATGACGCCGATATTCGCATCGTCGCGCGCTTTCGTAAACGCATCGATCATCTCGTTCACCGTTTTCGGCCGAAACGCGTTATGTACTTCCGGACGGTTGATCGTAATTTTGGCGATGCCGTTGTACGTTTCGTAAATAATGTCCTCATAGTCGTACTGCTTCACCCATTCAAACGGCATTTATACTTCCCCCTTTGTCATGAATTCACTTACTATTTTAGCAAAAATGCCGGGCTGTTCCACGTGAATTGCATGTCCGGCTTCTTTCACGCAGACAAGTTCGCTGTTGGGCAGCCGTTCGTGCATTTGGGCGGCGATGCGGCAAAACTTCTCATCGCGCTCCCCGCAAACAAGGAGCACAGGCACGTCAAGTTCGCCAAGCCGTCCCCAAAACGACGGCTGCACGCCGGTCCCCATCCCGCGCAAACTGTTGGCAAGCCCCGTTGCCGTATGGCGGAGCCGCTCGCGGCGAACAGCCGCCTGTACTGGCGCCGGAAGCGTCCGCTGGGTGGAAAAAAGTGGAAGTTGCTCCCAATCATCGACGAAAGCACGGACGCCTTCCGTTTCGATCTTTCGCGCCAACGCCTCATCCGCTTCCCGCCGCGCGCGCCGCTCCTCCTCCGTCTTCAAGCCGGGCGAACTGCTTTCAAGCACTAAGCGGCGAACGCGGCGCGGATGCCAAACGGCGAACGCCAACGCGAGCCGGCCGCCCATCGAGTAGCCGAGCACGTTCACTTGTTCGACGCCCCATTCGTCAAGGAGCGCCGCCAAGTCAGCCGCCGCGTGTTCGATCCGATACCGTCGGGCGTTCTTTGGCGCCTCGGTCCGCCCATGGCCCAACAAGTCGACGGCCATCACACGGAAGTCCGGCCAAAACGGGGCGAGCGGCCGCCACGTGTCCGCGCTGCCCGTAAACCCGTGAAGCAACAGAAGCGGCTCTCCTTCTCCGTATTGTTCCACATGGTAACGAACCCCATTCGCCATCATGGTTATGCCATTCCTCTTCATTCGAGACATTTCGCGATTTCCCGGGCAACCTCATTCCACAACAATCGATGCATTCGGACATTTTCCGCGCGCGACGTGCGCACTTCAATGACATGAAGCCCGCCTGACGACAGCGATTCCGCCACATCGCGGCGGAACTCCGCCCAATTTTGCGGCACCGTATGGCGGCCGCCGTACATCTCGACGGCGTGGGCGAACGACAAATCCGTCGGCGTGCCAAACAGCGTTTCAAACGGCCCTTTATGGCGCGCCTGCGGCAAAAACGAGAAAATGCCGCCGCCGTTGTTGTTCAACAAAACAATGGTGGCCGACAACGAATGCATTTTCGCCGCCAACAAGCCATTTAAATCGTGGTAAAACGACAAGTCGCCGATCACCAGCACAAGCGGCTGCCCTGCAAGGCTTGCGCCCAAGGCGCTCGAGACGACTCCGTCAATGCCGTTGGCGCCGCGGTTGGCCAAAACGCGAAGCGGCTTGTCCGTCGCAAAGAGAAACGTATCCGCATCGCGAATCGGCATGCTGTTGCCGACAAACAACGCCGCGCCAGCCGGAAGCAAATCGATGAGCTCGGTGAACACTTTCCCTTCAAACCATTCTTCTTCCGGCAGATGGCTCTTGAGCGTTGAGCGGGCGATCGCGTTCATCTCCCGCCACGCCGCCGACCACGCGCTTTCGCTTGCCTTCGGTTCGGCGATTTCAAGCAGCTGGCGGCAAAGAAGCACCTCATCGCTTTGGACAAAGCCATCCGCCGACAAGGTCGGGTCGCGCCATCCGCCCTCATCAACGACGATTTGACGGATCGCGCGATGGCGCTTCAGCCATAAAAAGAGCGGCTTCGACACCGGCATGGCGCCGAAACGAAGCACCACATCCGGAACAAGCTTGGAAGCTGCCGCTTCATCTTTTAAAATGGCGTCATAGCTGTCCAGCACGTACGTTTTGTCATGCGTGCCGGCGCGCAGTTGGGAAAGCGGATCGGCAAGAATCGGAAAATCAAGCGCCCGCGCCAGCTCTGTCACGGCCTCGGCAAACTCGGGGCGCTCAAGGGGACCGCAGACGATCAAACCGCGTTCGGTCGCCGATAGCTGCTCATACAGCGCCGATACGCTCTCTTGCGGCAGCGCCGGGCGGCCATGCCACACTTGCGGCGCTCGCGAAACGGACCGCACCCGCTCCCAAACCGCCTCATCGATATGCGGGACAAGCGGCTCGCGAAACGGCGCGTTCACATGCACGGGGCCGGCTGGCGCACCCGCGGCTGTTTCCACCGCTCTTGCCGCCATCGTCCGCGCGTATCGCAGCATATCGTCCGCCTCTTCCGGCAGCGCCAAGTCGACAAACCACTTGGCGTAGCGTCCATATAAGTGCAGCTGATCAATCGCTTGCGGCGCCCCGACATCGCGCAGTTCATGCGGCCGGTCGGCCGTCCACACAACGAGCGGTACGCGCGAATAGTACGCCTCGACGACCGCGGGCCAATAGTTGGCCGCCGCCGTTCCCGATGTGCACACTAACACGACCGGCCGCTGTTTT
>NZ_MQMG01000053.1 GCF_001908025.1 Geobacillus proteiniphilus | reverse complement strand
TAGAACATTAGAATAAAGGAGAGGTAATTTGAAGCTATACGGAGAGTTTACGAAACATGATTGGCTACAAGTCTTTCGCATTGATGAAAAGGACGTGCCGTCTGCCATGATTGTCCATGGAGCTTGGGAACACGAAACAAACTTGCAACAATGGAAACAAATTTTGCGCGAAACAACATGGAACCCGCATTGGAACTGTGTCGTCGGCCATTGGAAACATGAGCTGATCGGCTTTGCCAATGTGTTTGGAGGTCCAAGCGCCGCCGTGATTTGTCACCAGTTTGCTTCCCTCGGGACGCGGCGGTTTATTCAGACTGGCTACTTTGGAGGTCTATCGCGCAATGTACAGTTTGGCGACATTTTCATTGTTACTGGAGCGGAAATGGCAGACGGTGTTTCCCATTGGTATTTGCCGGATCAACAAATGGTCCAAGCCGATATACAACTAGTAGAAGCGGCAGTCCAATTTTGCGAAAAGAAACAGTATCGTTATGTCACCGGAACGGTCTTTACAACCGGAGCCATCATGGTGGAAACAAAAGAAATGGCAGAAGCGTGGGCGCAAAAAGGGCATATTGGGGTCGATATGGAAACAGCAACAACCTTAGCCGTGGCGAAAAAATTTGGCAAAAAAGCCGTCGCGCTTCTTAACTTATCCGATCATATTATCAAAGGAGATACTTTTTATACGGTAGATCCCGACCAACAGAAAAAGAAAAGAGAAACGGACGAAAAAATTCGCGAACTCGCCATATACTTATCTACATCATTTAATGATTTACCATAACTGTTTAAAAATCATAGGCGGCAAGAAGTTTCTTGCTGCTTATGCACATCTTATAACAAAAAAACACTGATCAAAACTTTTCGCTTTCGATAATCAACCGTAGCGTTTTTTCATTTAATCCGTTTTGGCAAAACTGAAATGAAGTTCCCGTCATTCTCTTCGCCCTATCGACAATTTGTCCTAAATGGTAGCTCGTATGTTCGACCAAGTGAAAGAGGTTATGCATATCGATGGCTGTGTAATTGTTCTCGTTGATCATATTTGTAATCTGATGTTTCCATTTATCAAAAGTTTCCTGAACGATGATAGACAGCATATCCGGTGTGAAATCTAACTGAGGAAAATATTCTTCAATTCCTTGATCGAACTTGATGTTACGCTGCAAATAGCTGAGCGTATTCCTTTTCACGTGTTCACAAATATGCAAAACGATACCGCCAACAGAGTTTAAACCTGGCGCATTACATTCCCACAATTGTTCCATATTCAATGTCTGAATCGAATGAAGCAATTTAGGCAGATGATGGTCATACATTCGATGCATAGCGATTTTAACAAATAGCTTCATTTCTTCCATTTCTAATCCTCCAGACGATGCTAAATAAAAAAGCATTTGAAAACGAAGCACCTTGTTCTCGTATTAGACGTTTTTTGTCATCGTGATGAATTCGATTCCCTTATCGTTGTAGAATGAATGTTTTTTTATCGAAACCAAATGGAATGACTCTTTTTGACGCTTCCATCATTAACCCTTTTTCCCCAATAATCCCCCGACAAAATAAAAAACCATTTCCGCTCGGTAATAATCAGGGGGACAAATCAGTTATTGATTATTGAAATGTATATAGTTTTTAAACAAAGTATAGGCGAACACCGTAAACAAGTGGTTGATCTTGTTTTCTTGGATCATCTTTTTGAACTCTGCAATCGGAAGCACGAATAACTCGATATTTTCCGTCAAATCCAGCTTTTGTTCACTGACCTTATAGCACTCCTTAATGAAATATGTTGTAATCGTGTTAGTGGAAATAGCGGGATTGGTGTAAAAGCTTCCTAGTTTCAAAGGAGCAGCATCCGATGTATACCCTGTTTCTTCAAGCAATTCCCTCATCACAGCTGATTCCAAATCTTCCTGTTCATCTACTTTCCCTGCAGGAACCTCAATGAAAAAGTCCTTTCCTCCATGTCTATACTGCTTCACCAATATGATTCATTATTTTGGGTGATAGCAACCATATTTACCCAATCAGGAAACTCATTGACATAATAATTTTCAATGATGTGACCATTAGGAAGGACCACTTTATCACTTCGCAAATTCCCAAATGGTGTTTGATAAATATATTCGCTTTTTATCACTTGCCACTTTTTCATCATAACATCTCCTTACAACCGCTGAAACTCCGGCGTTTCCATCAGGCGCGCGAAAAACCGTTGTTTCGCTTCTCGATACGCTTCCATACTTTTGCCTTCGTATGCCTTTTTCAATTCGTCATATTCCGCTCTGTATGTGTCATTCGCCAACAACACTTCACGGAATTTCCAAAAGATGTCCAATTCAGAACCGATGACGGTTAGTTGGACACCTAATGACGGATCGGTCGTATCATCTTGAAATGCGCGGAAATAGTCCGTTTGCACGCTTCCCTCATTGATTGCATATAAAGAGGACAGTTTCTCTACAGCAAAAGTAAATATTTCCGCAGGAACCCGCACTTGAATATCAAGATCCCCTTTGGTGAGGCTATTGGGAATCGCCGTGCTTCCAACGTGCTGAATATCCGCTTCCGGCAGCAGGCGCAAAATTTTTTCCTTCTGTTCCAAAAATGTTTTTTCTGCTTGTTCGTGAAAATGGCTTTGCTCAAAAAAATGCACAATTTCCATCTTGTTTCCTTCCAATTACAACAATTTTGCCATGTAATATTCATCAACATATTTTCCGTTTATCAACAGAGAATGCCGTTTGATCCCTTCTTGTTCAAATCCCATTTTGCGATATAACGATACCGCGCGCTGATTGTTGACGACTACCGTTAATTCCAACCGATGAATGCCTTTCGTGCGAGCCCAACGCTCCAATTCGGCAAATAGCATCGTACCGATTCCTTTTCCTCTATACGAAGCCAGCACGCCAATGACGATATATACCGTATGCTTATTTCGTCTCGCGCTCCCTCCTCTTGCCACTAGATACCCAACTAGCTTTCCGTCCGCCTCTGCCACCAGTATCGTGGAGTTTTCCTCATTCTGCATCGCTTCGATTTGGCTTCGCTGCAGCTCTGGAGTGAGCGTTCGTTCCCCTGCCTCAAACAACATAAACTCCGCTTCTTTTTCTACCCGCAAAATAAGATGAGCCAACGGTTCCGCATCGTCCACCGTCGCATGCCTTATTTTCACTCAGCTTCTCCCCCCTCTAAATATTCCCGCGCTAAATCGCGGCTGCGATACCTCCCCATCGCCGTTTTTATCTTTTTAAACCCTGCTTGCTGGTAAAATGGCTCGTTTCCCGTCGTGGCAATCAAATGAACGCAGGAAATATGCTGCAGCTGGTCAAGCAAATCTTCGACGATTGCTTTTCCGATGCCACGCCCTTGAAAATCGTGATGAACGACCACATCGTAAATCGCAGCATTAAACACGCCATCGGAAAGCGCACGGCCAAACCCAACGATGCGTCCGTTATAGACCGCAAGCGCAATCACGTTGCTTGCTTCAAACACCTGTTGGATAATTTCCACGGAATGTTTCGTCCATCCAACGGATTCGTACACATCTTTCATCTCTTGCCAATTCGCCTTGGATAAATCTCTATGGACGTGTATGTTCACCCCTATCCCCCCTTACTATCTCTCAAGCACATTGCGATTCAGTCTAGCTTATTGACATTGATTTGGGTCAATATTGATATTGTTAGTTCTCTTTAAAAAAATTTTTAAACACATTTTGTTTTAAATAACTGTAGATGAGCATTTTTCATTACAATAATTTCCATGGTTAGAGAGACAAACAGGGTACCCCTTACGCGATACGGAGCTGTTTTTTGATCACATCAATGGGAATATCTTGCTTTGCAGCGTCATAAATGAACTCGACGACGCTGTGGTCTTTCCGCGACCGAAGAAGCTCCAGCCCGGTGGAGAGGTTTTGTCGGGATTCGGCGATGCTGTACACGCAGGCCAACAGCACCACCGCCCAATACCGTTTCACCGCCCGAATGTGGCGAACGCGGTATCCATCCAGCTTCAGTTGATCTTTCGCCTGCCGGAAAAAGCACTCGATCGTCCAGCGCTGGGCGTAGTAACGCAAGATGTCTTCGTCCCCGAGTTCCCGGTCGGTGCTCAAGATGCAATGAAGATGTTCCGGCGCCATCGGCTGATCCGCCTTCCAAGCCAGCAGCACCACCGCGTCATCGAGGCCATGGATGGCCCCCTCATAGCGATACACGCGATAACGCTCCTGCCCCACCGTGACGAGGCGGGTGTCTTTGGACTCGATATAGCGGGCGAACTGCTTGGCTTGGATGGCGATGCCTTTCGGGTAGAGAATCCGGTTCGTCTTGAGCATCGCGATGACATGGAATCCCTGTTTCAAGCAGGCTTCAATGAGCTTTTTGGACGGATACCACGAATCCATGAGCACATACACCGGCTGAGCCCGCTTCACCTTGAGCGAGGAAAGCATCTCGATCGCCAGGTCGATCTTGCTTTTTCCCGCTTTCTTGTCATACAGGCGGAACGCAAATGGGAACGCCTGCGTGAAGGTGTGCACCATCAGCCAAACGAGCGAATGCCCCCAGACCGATTGATGATCTTTATGCGAGTAGTGCCAGTCGCACCCTTGAATGGCGTGCGCAGCCCGTGACGAAGGCTTCGTTTTTTGGCAAATCGTATCATCAATCGAAACAAAAAGGGGTTGATTCTTCCGTTTGGCCAGTCGTTCGACCTGGGAAAGGATCCACTCTTGAAGCTTCCCAAGCAGCCTTTCCTCGTTCCAAGGGCTTTTCGTGAAAAAGTGACGGAGCGTCGTTCGATGATTCGGGTGAAAGCTCCAGTAATGAATATCAGTCAATGTTCCCGAGAATCCCTTGGTGGTCAAGGCATCGACAATATGAATGAGATGCTTGATGACCGGTTTGGAAAGCTGCAGCGTCAACCCCAGCGTGAAGAAAAACTTGTGGATTCCTTGGTGATGTGCTAATCTATTCATGAGACATGAACCTCCTTGTGTGAATGGGTTTTGAGCACATCTATTTTACCCAAGGAGTCCGGTTCATGTCTCCTTTTTTGTTTGATTGTCAATTTATGTCAGTGAATTTGCTCATCTACAGTCCATGAAAAAAATCCTTTCTAACGTAGAGTGTTCGTTAGAAAGGATACCATGTTTTTGACGATGCACAAAGACCAAAATTCTTAACTTGATGGGTATGGGATACAGCCCCGCACATGCTTTGATGCAGGGCGCACTTCCTTTGGCTAGTTAATCCATCTGATCACTTTCGCCGGGTTCCCGCCGACGACCGCGTTGGCGGTTTCATTATACAAACGAACGAGCCGCCGCGCCCGCTCTCGTTCCTTGACGAGCTCCAAATCGGCGGGGCTGTACAAGTGTCCCGCCAACATCTTTTCTTTTTCGGTCTTCATCAAATCCCCTCCAACACTTCATGCATTCGTTTCATCCCCCATGGAATGGCGGGATCTTATCGCCCTTCGGAAAAACGGTTCCCTGTCATGGTTTCGATGCGCACGCCTTCTCGATAATAGGCCTCCATCACATCCTTTGGCACCATGCTTCCACCCGTCGCCCAGCCAATATGGGTGGCGTTTTTCATGTTTTCTTTCAAACCGTTTGCCTCTACGTACGTTTGCCCCGCCAAATCACGAAACAGCCGAACAGGCCCCGCCACCCCTGCCAAGGCGGACGGCTCTAAATAGATTTCCTCCGTTTCCACCATCGCCGCGAGCAAGCGGTAAAGCGTCGCATCGTCCACTGTATAGACGCCGCTGATGACGTTCTCAAGCATGTTCCCCACCAGCCGCGACGGCCGACCCACCGCCAGCCCGTCGGCTTCCGTCTTGTTATCGAGGCCAAAATCTTGCACCGACACGCGATCGTGCTGTCCTGTCATCAGGCCGAGCAACATGCAAGGCGAATGCGTCGGCTCGGCGAAAAAGCAATGGACATGATCGCCGTACACGAGCTTTAGGCCAAACGTCACCCCACCCGGACCGCCGCCGACGCCGCAAGGAAGATATACAAAGAGCGGGTGGTTTTCATCAACCGTGATGTTCATGTCCTCTAATTGCTTTTTCAGCCGAAACGCCGCCACCGCATAGCCTAAAAACAGATGGATCGAGTTCTCATCATCGATAAAATACGACGTTGGATCCTCGGCGGACTGTCTTCGCGCCTCTTCCACCACTTTGTTGTAATCAGTGAGATGTTCGATGACGGTGACCCCTTTGCTTCGCAATAAGTCTTTTTTCCATTGTTTCGCATCGGCTGACATATGAACGGTAACGCGGAACCCAAGCTTCGCCCCGATGATGCCGATGCTCAAGCCTAAATTTCCCGTCGAACCAACGACAAGCGAATAGCGGGAAAAGAACTGTCTGAATTCCTCACTGTCCATCACCGCATAGTCATCCCCCATGGTGATCATATGGTTTGCCAGAGCGAGTTCTTCCGCATGTTTCAGAACCTCGTAGATTCCCCCTCTCGCCTTGATCGATCCGGAGATGGGAAGATGGCTGTCACATTTCAGCAACAGCTCCCCTTCAATGTTGGTCTGAAACATCTTTTCCAAACGCTGTTTCATGTTCGGAATTCGCACTAAAGGGGATTCGATGATACCGTGGGCCGTTCGCGTCTCGGGAAAAACTTTCGCGATGTAGGGGGCAAAGCGGCGCAATCGCTCTTCGGCCTCCTTGACATCGCGCTCGCGTAAAGGAATCGTTCGAATGGCTTGCGCAAACGCGTGATATTTTGGATTGCGCCAAAATACCTCTTCGGCCGCCATGATCGTTTCAAGCAGCGGGAATTCCTTTACCCACTTTTGGATTTCGTTTTTGGTCATCATGCACCATTCTCTCCCATGCGTGTTTGTCGTTTCGTACCCTTGGCAGATGCCGGTCCAAAGTCCACTTCATGGTTTGCCGAACCGTTTGCCGTTTACCTTCAGTCTCGCGAAAACCGCTTCCATTGTCAATGGGGATGAAGGGAAATGGTTTGTGGATGACATTCGGGAGTGATCCCAGCCTTGTCGGAATGGCCAAGCGAGGCATGATCCGCTTTGAAAAATGTCTGTCTTTCCATTATGATGAAAGAGGCAAACCATATCGTGGAGATGATGATCATGAGCAATCGTCGCGATTTATCGCTTTTGTTTCTCGTGATGTTTTTGGTCATGGCCGGGTTTGGCATCATCATTCCCGTCCTTCCGTTTTACGCAGAAAAAATCGGCGCTTCCCCGACACAACTCGGCTGGTTGATGGCCGTTTATTCGCTCATGCAATTTTTATTTGCGCCGATGTGGGGGAATTTATCGGACCGCTATGGACGAAAGCCGATGCTGCTTGTCGGCATTTTCGGTTTGGCCCTTTCGTTTTTCTTGCTCGCCGTCGCGACAAAACTTTGGATGTTGTTTGCCGCTCGCATCATCGGCGGATGTCTATCGGCGGCCACGATGCCGGCCGCTATGGCGTACGTCGCAGATGTGACAACGGAAGAAGACCGGGGCAAAGGAATGGGGATGATCGGAGCGGCTGTCGGGCTTGGATTTATTTTCGGACCGGGGATCGGCGGCATATTTTCAAAAACGAGCTTGACCGCTCCGTTTTGGATGGCAGGCAGCTTGGCGCTCTTGACCGCTCTATTCGTTTTCGTTTTCTTGCATGAGTCGCTTCCGAGAGAAAAACGAATGAATATACGAACAAAGCGGCCATCGCTTGCGGCCGCCCTCCAAGGGCCTGTAGCGCGCCTATACTTACTGCAGCTGATCACAACGTTTTCCCTCGCCGGACTTGAAGCGACGTTCGCCTATTTTGCCGCTGAACGAGCGGGGCTTTCGTCGACGGAACTGGGCTACATCTTTATGATCATGGGGCTTGCAGGGGCCATCGTCCAAGGAGGGTTGCTTGGAAAACTGATCCGCTCATTCGGGGAAGGCGCTGTCATTCGTGTCGGGCTGTTCTTGTCAGCAGTTGGCTTTTTTCTCATTTTATTCGTTCACAGCTTTTGGACAGCCGCGCTCTATTTAACGATTTTCGGCATTGGCAACGGCGTCATCCGCCCGTGCGTCTCCGCCTTGTTAACGAAGCATACAGCGGATGGCCAAGGAAGCGCAACAGGCGTCTTATCATCGTTCGATTCGCTCGGCCGCATTGGCGGTCCGGCGATCGCCGGCTGGCTGTTCACCTTAAAGCCCAGTTTGCCATATGCGGCAGGAATTGCGCTTACATTCATTTCCTTTTCCGTTTTTCAATCGTTCCAACGCGCGATGATGCAAAAAGACACGTCCCTTTGATTCAAGAGGGGATGGGGGTGACCCGCTACACACGCAAGTGCAAGTCTTATGGATAAAAGGAGGAGGAGCGCCTTGAACATCGTTCCAACCAAACAGTTGGACCGCGCCATCGTCAACCAATTTTTCAACGACCATTGGGGAAGTCCGCAAATGGTTGTCTCGACCGGCATCTATACCTGCAGCGAGCTGGATGGATTTGCGGCTGTTGAGAATGGATCTCGGATCGTCGGGCTCATTACGTTTGTGATTCGCGGAAACGAATGCGAGATCATCTCGCTAGACAGCATAATGGAAAACCGCGGCATCGGCAGCGCCCTTTTGCATGAGGCAGAGGCATGGGCGAGACAACAAAGGTGCACCGCTGTTCAACTGATCACCACCAACGACAACTTGCATGCCCTTCGTTTCTACCAAAAGCGCGGCTACCAAATTGTGAATGTCTTTCCGAACGCTGTCGACAAGGCGCGACAAATCAAGCCAAACATTCCGAAAACAAGTCCTGACGGCATTCCTATTCGAGATGAGTTGTTGCTGGTCAAACCACTGGTGTGACACGAGGTGATGATGACGCCGCATCGAAAAAGAAGCACCGGCCTTCTCCCAAGACCGGTGCTTCTTTGTTTTGAACAACCCTCCACCTATGACGCCAGCCGCGAGGAGCGTCAAATTTCGGCGGCGATATGATACATGTAATAGACCCCATAGGCGATGCTGATGAGGGAGACGGTTTTCACGATCCATTGATTCATGACTTGCTGTTTCGCTTTCATCCAAACAAACGGAATCCCGAGAAACGTCGTGAACAGCATCATGCCGATGACCGTTCCTAGGCCAAAAATCAAAATAAAAGCAAGCGCCATCCAAGTTCCTTTGACCGTCGTCATCGTCAACAACACCATTCCGGCGCTGCCGGCTAAACCGTGGACGATGCCAATCAATGTCGATTTCACATGTAAATGATGAATATCGCCCTGGTGATGATGATCCAGCCTCATTGTCGAACGGAAACTAGCCATTCCTAGAATAACGATCATGATGCCGACGCCCATTTCGAGATAAGAAGCAATCTGTTCAGGAATTTGCCGCTCAAAGGCGATCATCGCCATCCCAACAACGAGCAGCGTCAACGTATGGCCAATTCCCCAAAACATGCCGGCCAGCGATGAAAGGGACAGTTTTTTCGTCCGGCTGGCAATGGTCGAAACGGCAATGACATGATCCGGTTCCGTCGCATGTTTCATTCCAAGCAGCAATCCAAACAAGAGCACAGGCCATATCGTTCCCATTGTCTTCTTCCTTTCCCTTGTCAATATTTCCTCCAACAGACTGGCGCTTTCTCACCGCATTGTTGGCGAATGAACTGTTGGACGCGTTGGAATATCGCTTCGATGACCGATGTTTCATACGCCAATATACGTACAGAAAAGCCTGGAACGGCCGCCGCTGAAAAACCGCAGCGAACCTCTTGCGGCATCTCTTCCATGAATTGGTTGAACTGTTCTAACACTTCCTTTGTGATAAACGGAGAAAGAGCCACGAATGATCCGACATGCGTGTAGCCGCCGAGCTGCAGCATGCTCGTTAAGTGCTGCCGCGAGTCCAAGTACAGATGATCAAACAGAACGAGCACCTCGTCTTGATACACCTTCAGTTTCGAACGAATCCAATCGTAGCGGAACAGCTGTCCGCTCTCCGCCCAACCTGGCGTGATGATCTCCCCGTACATAAACGTCGAACGGTTTGTTATATAGACGACCGTCTCCTGGATAAAACGGGCTTGCTCGTAGGCAATGAGAGGATCGGGAAAATATTCGAGAACACTTTCGTCCCCCAAGGAAAATTGCGTATATTGCCAAACAGGCGCATGCGGAGTTTTGTACACTTTTGTCGCCGCTTGCGTCGTCATCATCAGTCTAGCGTGAGGCTCCAGCTTCATATTGATCTCGTAGCGGTCTCCATCGACGTACCCTCCCCCAACGTGGACAAGATATAACGTCGGATGAGCAGGATCGAGATAAACAGGGCGCATCAGTTTCAGCGCTCCTTCATTATAGCTGTCCAAAATGACGGTGCGGCCGTTTCTGAAGGACGCTGTACATTGCAAACGCCCGGTCCAGCTCATTCTTCCAGCCCTGCCAGCAGCACCTGTTTTTCGATCCAATCCACAACGTCAAAAAGCCCGATCTCTTCTTTTAAATTCGTAAAAATGACCGGTTTCGCCCCTCGCGCCGCTTTGGCGTCCCGCTCCATCACTTCCAGGCTGGCGCCGACGTAAGGAGCCAAATCAATCTTATTAATCACGAGCAAATCCGACTTAATCATCCCTTGCCCGCCTTTGCGCGGAATTTTCTCCCCTTGGGCGACGTCGATGACGTAAATGGAGAAATCAACCAACTCCGGGCTGAAGGTCGCCGCCAAGTTATCGCCGCCGCTCTCGATAAAAATGAGTTCCACATCTGGATGGCACCGCTTCAATTCGTCGATGGCGGCAAAATTCATTGATGCATCTTCGCGAATGGCCGTATGCGGGCATCCGCCCGTTTCGACGCCGATAATCCGATCTTCCGGCAAGACGCTATGTTTGATTAAAAACTGAGCGTCTTCTTTTGTATAAATATCGTTCGTGATGACCGCAATGCTAAAACGGCGATGCATCGCCCGCGTCAGCTTCTCGACAAGCATCGTTTTGCCGGCGCCGACCGGGCCGCCAATGCCGATTCGTACGGGTTCCATCATGATATTCCCCCTTCTTCGTTTTCCATTCAAACCCAAATAGGCGCTGTTTTGTTTGTCCAACATTACGACATAAACAACCGGACGGGAAGGCGTTCATGTTGCATTTGCGCGATTTCCAGACCAACGGCTGCCGTCCCAAGCTCCTCTTCGTCGAGCGCCTCGATGATGCTTGCGGCATGAATCAAATATGGCTGCACCATGACGAGCAGCTTTTGCCCGTCCGTTTGGCCGAGGGGAATGCCTCGGACCGCGTTTTGCACCATCGTTTGCACGGCGGTAAATAAATATGTCAACACGGTCGTTCGCTTCGACGCTTCGATTTTGCGGCCAACCGCCGCAAACACGATGGCCGGATGAATGGACTGCTTCGTTTGCACGATCTCATCGAGTTCATCGACCGAATAAATGTGGCGGCACAGTTTCCATAAGCGCTCCCCGATCATTCTCGTTCCTTCTCGCGTTTCCTTCGCCAGGCAGAGGGCAAACAGCGTTTCGTTCAGCCGCTGCAGTCCTTCCATGCTGTTGGCTTCCAACTGCTCATAGGCGATCCGGCACGCTAATCCATCCGTATACGTCAGCTGGGTCTGGATATAAACGACAAGCGCTTCACGAAACGTTTTGGCATCGCAAATTTGTTCATTGTACATGTATGTTTCAAACCCAAAGGAATGGGAAAATGCTCCAGACGGAAAATTCGAATCTGAGAGCTGCAGCAGCCACAACAGCTGTTGGTCAGTCATGGCGGTGGCCGATATGGCGAAACGCTTGTTTTACTTTCCGTTTTTCCCGCTTGTACGGGATGGCGAGCTGCTGAAGCAGCTCTTCGACTAAATAGTCATATTGGACGAGCATTTCCCCTTCCTCGAATTGGGCGGGCAAATGGCGGTTGCCGAGCTGATGAGCGATCTCCCCCATTTGTTTCAACGAAACCGGCTTTATAACAAGCAAATCCTCGGGAAGAACGGAAACAACGATCGCGTTATGGTCATCCATCCACAATACATCTCCATCCGCCAATTCTTTAGCTTCCTTTAGGCGAATGCCAAGTTCCCGCCCGTGATCGGTCACGACCCGCTGGATTCGTTTCACTAAATCGTCGCTTGCCATGTACACCCGTTCGATGTGCGGGGGGAGAGAAGGGAGGGTTTGAATATTGCCGATAATCGTTTCAATAATCATCATCATCACCTCAAAAAAGAAAATATCGTTGCGCCATGGCCACCACTTCGGCCGGCTCGCACGTAATGAGCCGCCCGTCGACCTTCACTTCATACGTCTGCGGATCGACATCGATTTGGGGCATGGCGTTGTTGAATACCATATCGTGTTTAGTCAAAGAGCGAATGTTTCCAACCGGCTTGACGATTTTGTGCAGCCCCAGCTTGTCCGGAATGCCGCGCTCGAACGCCGCTTTGGATAAAAAGGTGATGGACGTTTTCGCGATGGCGGCGCCATAGCTGGCGAACATCGGGCGGTACAGCGCGGGTTGCGGCGTCGGAATGCTGGCGTTCGGGTCGCCCATCACGCTGTAGGCGATCATCCCGCCTTTGATGACGAGCTCAGGCTTGACCCCGAAAAAAGCGGGATGCCAAACGACCAAATCCGCGAATTTTCCGACTTCCACCGAGCCGACATATTCGGCAATCCCATGCGTAATGGCTGGATTGATCGTGTATTTGGCTACATACCGTTTGACGCGAACATTATCGCCCCGCCCCGTTTCCTCCGGCAAGCGGCCAAACTGTTTTTTCATTTTGTCGGCCGTTTGCCACGTGCGTAAAATGACTTCACCGACGCGCCCCATCGCTTGCGAGTCGGAACTGATCATGCTGAACGCGCCGATGTCGTGCAAAATATCTTCAGCAGCAATCGTTTCTTTGCGGATGCGCGAATCGGCAAAGGCAATGTCTTCCGGAACGGACGGATCTAAATGATGGCACACCATTAACATATCTAAATGCTCATCAAGCGTGTTTTTCGTATACGGCCGCGTCGGATTCGTGGAAGAAGGCAAAATGTTCGGGAAGCTGGCGACTTTCATAATATCGGGCGCATGCCCCCCTCCGGCTCCTTCCGTATGGTATGTATGAATGACGCGCCCGTTAATGGCCTTCAGTGTATGCTCGACAAACCCGCCTTCATTCAATGTATCGGTATGAATGGCGACTTGCACATCGTACTCATCCGCCACTCGCAAGCACGCATCAATCGCCGCCGCCGTCGTTCCCCAGTCTTCATGAAGTTTGAGTCCAATCGCTCCGGCGCGGACTTGCTCAGCGATCGGCTCTTTCGCCGATGCGTTGCCTTTTCCTAAAAAACCGATATTCATCGGGAACGCTTCGGCGGCTTCAAGCATCCGGTAAATGTTCCACTCTCCCGGCGTGCACGTCGTGGCATTCGTTCCGGTCGCCGGCCCGGTCCCGCCGCCGATCATCGTCGTAATGCCCGATGATAGAGCAGTTTCGATTTGCTGCGGGCAAATGAAATGGATATGGGCGTCGACCCCGCCGGCTGTCACGATTTTTCCTTCCGCCGCGATCACTTCCGTTGAGGCGCCGATGACAATATTGACGCCATCCATTAACAGCGGATTCCCAGCCTTGCCGATGGCGGCGATGTTTCCATCTTTGATCCCGATATCGGCTTTGTAAATGCCGGTGTAATCAACGATGACGGCATTCGTCAGCACTAAATCGACCGCTTCGTCGCGGGTTGCGAGCGGATGTTGCCCCATCCCGTCGCGAATCACCTTCCCACCGCCGAATTTCACTTCATCGCCGTAAACCGTATAGTCATGCTCAATTTCAACCCATAAGTCCGTATCCGCCAACCGGATGCAGTCCCCAGTCGTCGGCCCAAACATATCCGCGTATTGCCGTCTTGACATGGAAAAACTCATTCTCTTACTCTCCCTTCTTGCTGCCATCAAGCGGACCGTTGACCATATTGTTTAATCCGTACACCCGGCGCTCGCCGGAGAACGGAACAAGCTCTACTTGCTTCGCATCTCCGGGCTCAAAACGAACCGCTGTCCCGGCTGGAATGTTCAAATGTTTTCCGTACGCCGCCTGCCGGTCAAATTCAAGAAATGCGTTGACTTCAAAAAAGTGAAAATGGGAACCAACCTGCACCGGGCGGTCGCCGCGGTTTACAACCGTCAGTTTCGTGGCCGATTTTTGTCGATTGCACACAATCGGTTCCTCACGCAATCGGTATTCTCCTGGGATCATATCATCACTCCTCTGTCCGCAGTCATGAAATCGTCCAGCGCCGTTACGACCGGATCGGCTGGTGGACAGTGACGAGTTTCGTGCCGTCCGGAAACGTCGCCTCGACTTGAATCTCGTCGATCATGTCAGCGACGCCTTCCATCACATCATCGCGTGTCAAAATCGTCGCGCCGTATTGCATCAACTCCGCCACCGTCCGCCCGTCGCGGGCGCCTTCCAACAGCTCATACGTAATGAGCGCCACCGCTTCCGGATAATTCAGTTTCAATCCTCGTTCTTTCCGGCGGCGCGCCAAATCGGCGGCCACGACGATCAACAGCTTTTCCTGTTCGCGCGGAGTCAGTTTCACTCATCTCTCCCCCTCTTGAATGCTCCCACCTATACTCGCAGGTTCAAGAAATCTCTCATCGCTAACCCGCGGCCTGTGGCTTAAACAGCAAGAAATGATTGAATATAAGTCAAATCAGCCCCATCGACATCCCCCTTCGCCACGACAGTGCCGCGATCCAAAATATAGAAACGATCGGCACAAGAAAACGCCAGCTCCACGTTATGTTCGACCAATACGATGCCAACCTGTTTTTCTTCGGCGATTTTCATAATCACATCATGAATCAACTCAACGATCGATGGCTGAATGCCTTCCATCGGTTCATCAAGCAAGAGCAGTTTCGGCCGGCCGGCCAACGCGCGGGCGATGGCCAGCTGTTGCTGCTGTCCACCGCTTAAATCCCCTCCTTTTCGCTGGCGCATCTCTTTTAAAATCGGGAACAGCGCGTACATTTCCTCAAGGATCGGCTGAGGACGGACGTTCTCGGCCTGCGCTTCCAACCCGAGAAGGATATTTTCTTCCACTGTCAGCGCGGAGAAAATTTCCCTCCCTTGCGGCACATAGCCGATCCCTGCCCGCGCCCGACGCTCCGGCGGCCATCGCGTGATATCTTCTCCTTCCCATTCGATCACGCCTGACATCGGGCGAATCAACCCGATGATCGTTTTCATCAACGTCGTTTTGCCGACTCCGTTTCTGCCCAACACCGCCGTCACCCGGCTGAGAGGAATGTCCATGCGAACTTGATCGAGCACAACGCTTTCGTCATAGCCAGCGGTTACATTCCGGAGGCATAACACGCGTTTTTCCTCCTTCCAAGATACACATCGATGACTTGTTCGTTTTGCTGCACCTCATCAATCGAGCCTTCGCACAATACTTTTCCTTCATGCATGACCGTCACTTGCTTCGAATAACGGCGGACAAAGTCCATATCATGCTCCACAATGATCACCGCACAATGTTTGGCGATTTCGTGCAGCCATTCCCCCGTGCGCTCCCGTTCCGCCGCGCTCATGCCGGCAATCGGCTCATCCAATAGGAGGAGCTGCGGACGCTGAATGAGCTGCATGCCGATTTCCAACCACTGCTTTTGGCCATGAGACAGGGTGCCCGCTAAGCGATGACGTTCATCAAGCAATCCAATTCTCTCTAGTTGTGCTGCCATGATCTCTTCCTCTTCTCCGGTCCGCTTCGCCCGCAAAACAGAACGCAGACGCCGGTCTTGTCGCATGGCCAACTCCATATTTTCCCATACCGTCAAAAATGGAAAAATGGAAGGGCTTTGAAACTTCCGGGCGATCCCCATTTGCACAATTTCATATTCGGGCCGTTTCGTGATGTCATGGGAGAAAAACAGCACTCGGCCGTCCGTCGCTCTCGTCCGTCCGCAAATGACATCGAGCAGCGTCGTTTTCCCCGCTCCGTTCGGGCCGATCAAAAACCGCACTTCATGAGGGTAAACCGCGAGATCAACACCTTGCAAAGCACGAAATCCATCGAAGTCAACGACGACGTCACGACACATCAACACGGGCTTCACGTTCATGCCCCCTTTTTGCTTTGATGCGAACGGCAACGAGCGATTCATAAATGCCCGCCAATCCTTTCGGAACCAATAACACGACAACGACAAACAGCGCGCCTAACAAAAGCAGCCATAGATCCGGATAATTTTCGCTTAAAAAGCTTTTCGCCGTGTTCATGACAATCGCGCCAATGATCGCGCCCATGAGCGATTGGCGTCCGCCGACAGCGGCCCATAACACCATTTCGATCGAAGGAATAATCCCCATCATCTCCGGGGAAATGAGCCCGACTTGCAGGACAAACAACGCCCCAGCCACCCCGGCAAAGGCTGCTGACAAACTATACACAAACACTTTATAGACGGTCGGATTGAATCCTAAAAAACGAACCCGGTTTTCCGCGTCGCGAATCGCGATGAGCACCTTCCCCAACCGTCCGGACGTCAAGCGGCGCGCCGCGACGAAAATGAGAGCGAGACAGGCCGTTGTCAGCCAATACAAAACGATTTGGGTGAGCGGCGATGACAGCGAAAAACCAAACACGGTCGAAAAATTGGTCAAGCCGTTCGTTCCGCCTGTCCATTCTTGCTTGCCGATAAACAACGTAACAAACACGACAACAACCGCCTGGGAAAGGAGAGAAAAATAGACACCTTTAATCCGATTTTTAAACGTTAAATAGCTTAATAGCGCAGCGAGCAACGTAGGAAGAGCGATCGCGGCGGCGATGGCCACCATAGGATGCGCAAACGGCTTCCAAAACCACGGCAGTTCGCGCACGCCGCTCCATTCCATAAAATCAGGCAAATGCCCTCGCGAAGCTTCGAGCTTCAAATACATCGCCATGCAATAAGCGCCTAACCCGAAGTACACCCCATGGCCGAGGCTCAAAATGCCGGTATAGCCCCAAATGAGGGAGATGCCGACCGCCACGATGGCAAAGCAAAGAAATTTGCCGAGCAGGGACAAGCGGAACTCGGTCAAATAAAACGGCGCAAGAAACAAGGCGGCAAAAAACAGCCAGTATCCCCAACGTTTGTTCACCATGCTCCCCCCTCAATCGAGCGACCGCGTTCTCACGCTAAGAAGACCGGATGGTTTCCATTGCAAGAAAGCAATAATCAAAACGAACACAATGACTTTGGCAATGGTGGCGCTTGTGGAATATTCGACGAACGTCGAAATCAAACCAATGCCAAATGCCCCCAGCAGCGTCCCGGCCAGTTTTCCCACTCCCCCTAAAATGACGACCATAAACGCATCGACAATATAGTATGTGCCGATCGTCGGCCCGATCGGCCCAAGCAAGGTCAACGCGCATCCCGCCACCCCCGCCAACCCTGAACCGATGGCAAACGAGTAAGCATCGACCTTTTGCGTGGCAATGCCGAGGCAGGCTGCCATCGACCGGTTCATGGTGACGGCTTGAATGCGTCGGCCAGCTCGTGTTTTCATTAAATACATATAGAGAAAGAAAACGATCGCCAACACAAGGCAAAGAATAAACAACCGTTTATACGGAAACACTGCCCCAAACAAGCGGATTCCGCCATCCAGCCAGCTTGGCGGCACAACCGCCACGTTGGGCGCCCCAAAGATGAGACGGGCGGTCTGTTGCAAAATCAAACTGATCCCCCATGTAGCCAACAAACTGTCCAACGGACGGCGATACAAATGGCGGATCAAACTTTTTTCCAGCCCCCATCCAAGCAGAGCGGCTGCCAAAAATGACAATGGAATGGCGGCGACAAAATACAGCCCTGCCGAGTGCGGCATATGGCTAGTGAACCATTGCTGGATGACATAGGTCGTATACGCTCCGACCATCATCAGTTCACCGTGCGCCATATTGATGACGCCCATCAGCCCGAACGTGATCGCCAACCCAATGGCAATCAAAAGCAAAATCGAACCGACGCTCAGCCCGTTGAATAATTGGTCAATGAACATCGCCATCCCCCCTCTCATGTCCGCTGGGCGAGAAGGAAGGAAATCCCTTCCTTCCAAGTGAACTATTCACTTAATCCTTTCGCCCATGGGTAGCTCTTTAAATACGGATCTGGCTTCACCGGCTGGCCGGAATTCCATAACTCTTTGAATTGTCCGTCCGCTTGGATTTCGCCAATGCGCACCGTTTTCCATAGATGCTGCGTTTCCCCGTCAATTTTCACCGTTCCTTCCGGCGCCTTGTATTCAAGGCCGGCCGCCGCTTTTTTCACTTGATCAACATCAAAGGAACCGGCTTTTTTCACCGCTTCGGCCCATAAATGAACGGCTGTATACGCCGCTTCAATCGGGTCATCCGTCACGCGGTCTTGTCCATACTTTTCTTTATACTTTTGTACAAATGCCTTATTCTCCGGTGTATCGGTCGTCTGGAAATAGTTCCACACAGCCAAATGACCGGCCAACACATCCGGCCCGATCCCGCGGATTTCTTCTTCTGCGATGCTGACGGACATCACCGTCACGTCTTTCGGCGTGATGCCAGCGTCTTTCAACTGTTTGAAAAAGGCGACATTGCTATCGCCGTTGAGCGTATTGAAGACGACAGCCGGTTTCACTTGTTTGATTTTGCTGATAATGGTGCTATAATCGGTATGGCCGAGCGGCGTATATTCTTCCCCGACCACTTGCCCTCCTTCGGCCTTCAGCTGAGCCTTGATGATTTTGTTGGCTGTCCGCGGAAAGACGTAATCCGACCCAAGCAAGAAAAACGTTTTGCCGCGGTTTTTCAAGAGCCAGCTGACCGCCGGAACGATTTGTTGATTCGTCGTCGCCCCGGTGTAAAAGATGTTCGGTGATGACTCCATCCCTTCATATTGCACCGGATACCAAAGCAGCCCATGGTTTTGCTCCACAACCGGAAGCATCGCTTTGCGGCTCGCCGATGTCCAACCGCCAAAAATGGCGGCCACTTGATCTTTTTGCAGCAGTTTTTTCGCCTTTTCGGCAAACGTCGGCCAGTCGGACGCTCCATCTTCCACAACCGGTTCAATCTTCTTGCTGAGCAGCCCGCCCGATGCATTGATTTCCTCAATGGCCATTAACTCGGCATCGCGCAGCGACACTTCACTGATGGCCATCGTTCCGCTTAACGAGTGCAGGATTCCTACTTTGACCACATCCCCTTCTTTGCCAGCCGAAGATGAATCATTTTGATTCTCGTTTTTGGCTTGATCCACTGCTGATGACGCCGCACATCCCCCAAGAGCAAAAACACTGACGCATAAAAGCAGCCATAATTTCCACATGAATGCTGGTTTCATTCGCACACCCTTCCCCCTATTCATTTGAAACATCGATGAATTCCTGCCCCTCGTTCATCTAAAAGAGCGCATCCCTCCCTTGTTCCTCAAAAGCGATGCATGTTCTCCACGTTGAGGATTTGTTCTTGATTAGCAGTATAAGGCCCACGTTTCACGGACTCAACATATTTGTCATATTTTATTACATATTTTTGTTATATTTATTATCAATCATCTTCCGACCAATCAGCCAGGTCGAAAAACAAAACATGCCCCAAAAAGGCACACATGCACCTTTTTGGGGCAGCGTTCATTTCACAAGCGACAAATCCACTCCAATGACCCCGACAATTTGACCGTTATGATCCCTAATGGGAGCGGACACCGTGACGCAAAGATGTTTCGTCAATGCCGATACATACGGATCGGAAACATACACTGTTCCTCTACAAGCTTCCTGAAACCACGACCGGACTTTGGCGTTGACCAATCCGGCTGGCGGGTTCGAATACACAAACGTGCCATCAAGACGATTCGACCAGACGGCCTCAATTTCTCCGTTCTGGGATAAAAATTGGTCCAACACTCGTCGGTGCATGGCCTCATCCATTTGTTCCAACGGAGCTGACTGAAGCAAAGCCGATAATTTATGAATCGTGTTTTTCACCACCGCATCATCTACAGAAATCGTTTCCCTCATCCAATCACGCCCGACCGTTTGTTGCAGCTCCTCCGCTGTCTTTTGCAACGCTTCGTTAATGCGTAAAATCTGTCCGACGCTCTCGTGCTGTTCGTTCATATCCGCAGTCACTCGCTCGACAAACCGTTGATTTTCCCGGCTCAATTGCACGATTTCTTCAAGCAGGCCGGCGATTTCTTTCACGCTGTCCGACTGTCCAGACGCCGACTGGACAGAAGAGGAGACGAGGTCCGTCATATCATTCAGCTGCCGCTGCAACGAATGAAGGAACGCCATAATCGCTTCCATCTCTTTTTCTTCGACATCGATTTGCTTTGTTTCTTCGCGAACGATATCGGTCGTCGCTGCGATTTCGCGTTGAATGAGCGACAAAATGTCTTGCGTTTGCTGGACGGCTTCGGACGTTTGGCTCGCCAGCATGCCGATTTCGCGCGCGACGACCGCAAACCCGCGCCCATGTTCTCCCGCACGAGCCGCCTCAATATTGGCATTGAGCGACAAAATTTTCGTTTTCTGCGAAATCTCGCCGATCGCTGATATAATTTCATTGATGCGTCGCGAATGATGAACGAGATGGTCCATTTGTTCCAATAACGTTTCATGGTGGGAGCGCAGTGTTCGAATTTCTTTTTGCAACGTCTCCAATGAATTCCATGAATGCAGCCAATGTTCGGAAAACTGCTGGCTGCTCGCATACATATCACGCGAAGATGCAGCGATTTCCCTAGCCGCCTCCTCGATTGTTCGCATTTTGTTCGCCACTTTTTCCGTATACTCCACCGTTTTCTCGCTATGGTCCATCAGCTCTGCCGCACTATTCCGGCTTGAATCGGAAATGTCATTCAGCGAAAGTGCCGCCATCTTCATCTGTTCCATCGCTGCTTTGAGCTGATCAACCGCCACAACAATTTGCCTTGCAATTTGTTGCGGTCCTCCCTGCGTTTCCTCACGTCGAGGCTGATCCAGTTCGCGCTTTATTTTTCGTTCCGCACGTCTCGCAAAAATCAACAGGCGTCACTCCTTATGTCATTTTTTATTACATAATTATAATATAAAATATAACAAAAGGACATATAAAAATAAGACGCCCGTTCTTCTAAAAACGAGCGTCTTGCCTGGAAAAGGCTAGAGAACCATATTCAATAACAAAATGAAGACAAACGCCACCACCGAAATAATCGTTTCCATGACTGTCCATGTCATGAGCGTTTCTTTCACCGTCATGCCGAAATATTCTTTGATCATCCAGAAGCCGGAGTCATTGACGTGCGACAAGATCAACGAACCCGCGCCGGTCGCCAAGACAAGCAGTTCCATATTCGTTCCCGGCATGGTAGCCGCGATGGGGGCAACGATGCCGGCAGCGGTCATCATCGAGACGGTCGCCGATCCCGTCGCTACGCGAATGAGCGCCGCAATGCCCCAGCCTAACAGGAGCGGAGAGAAGTGCGAGTGTTTCGCCACTTCCGCGATTTGTTCGCCGATGCCGGAATCAAGCAGCACTTTGTTGAATGCGCCGCCCGCCCCGATGACAAGCAGGATGTTCGCGACCGGGCCGAGGCAGTCGTTGGCAAATTTCAAGACAGCGTCGCGGTTGAAGCCGCGGGCGTAGCCTAAGCTGAAGAACGAATAAACCGTCGCGATCAAGAGCGCAACAATCGGGTCGCCGATAAAGCGCAACACTTTCGCCGCTTCTGACTTTTGATCAAGCGTCACGTTTGCCACAGAGGCAATCAACATCAAAATGACCGGAAGCAAAATCGTGAACAGCGTATTGCCAAAGCCAGGAAGCTCACGTGCTTCTTTATGCTGCACAAGCTGTTCGGCAATCTCCGCCGGCACTGTTTTGTGCAGGCGCGAACCGATCCATTTGCCATACAGCGGACCGGCAATAATGGCGGTCGGCAAGCCGACGATGATCGAGTAAAGAATCGTTTTTCCGACATCCGCCTTAAAAATGCCGACTGCCGCCATCGCGGCTGGGTGCGGCGGGACAAGCCCATGCACGACAGACAAACCAGCGACAAGCGGAATGCCGATCGTCACAAGTGAAATGCCCGTTTCCATCGCGATCGTAAAGACGAGCGGAATGAGCAATACAAACCCCACTTGGAAAAAGACTGGAATCCCAACTAAAAACGCGACGACCATCATTGCCCAGTGGACGCGTTTTTGGCCAAAGCGGTCGATCAACGTTTTCGCAATGCGCTCAGCGCCGCCCGATTCGGCCATCATTTTGCCGAGCATCGTCCCGAGCGCCAAGACGATCGCCAAAAAGCCGAGCGTGTTGCCAAGCCCCGCCTTGATCGAGTCAATGATGCCCGGCGTTTCCGGAGACGGCGCGATAAGCGGCATGCCCATCGCCAGTCCGACGCCGACGGACACTAAAATGAGTGCGACAAACGGATGCATTTTCGCCATAGTAATGAGCAATAATAACACGATAATAGCAGCAACAACAATGGCGATTTCCATCACAAGCTCCCCCTTTATCTTTGAGATAAATCGATTTAGTGAACAAAGCAAACGTTTTCAGATCTTTGAAGGAAAGAGCTAAATCGATTTAGCGCCCGATCATAGCCAGCTAAATCGATTTAGTCTTCCTCCCTTTACCCACTCCGCCGCTGAAACGCAGCGATGATGTCAAATTCCTCTTTCAATCGCTCATACAAGCGGGCATACAAATCAAACAGTTCAGCGTAAATGAGCGTATGTTCTTCCTTCGGCTCATGGCGGGCCGTTGTGTCGATCCACGTTTTCACCGTTTCCAGCGACGGCAGCTCGCCTAACGCGTAAAGCGCCACCGCAGCCGCCCCCAGCGCCGACGCCTCGTGCGTCTGCGGCACGATGAGCGGTTTGCCGAGCATATCGGCAAGCATTTGCCGCCAAAACGGCGATTTGGCAAATCCGCCCGAGACGCGGATTTCTGACATCGGCCCGGTTGCATCGCGAATGGCCAAGGCGACGGATAGGATGCTGAAGCAGACGCCTTCCATGACAGCGCGGATGAAATGCTCGCGCTTATGATGAAGGCCAAGGCCAAAAAACGTCCCACGCGCGTTCGCATTCCAGTACGGCGCCCGCTCGCCCGACAAAAACGGCAAAAACACCAGCCCCTCGGATCCAGGCGGAACACGTTCGGCGTATTTCGTCAACAAATCGTATGGATCCATTCCGAGCTTTTTCGCCACTTCCCGCTCCTGGGCGCCGAACTCATCGCGCAGCCAGCGAAGCAAGATGCCGCCGTTGTTCGTCGGCCCGCCAACGACCCAATAGCCGGGCGTCAACGCATAACAAAACGTCCGCCCTTTTTCATCGGTCGTCGGTTTTGCCGCAATCGTCCGCACCGCCCCGCTCGTTCCGATCGTGATGGCCGCTTCACCTGGGAGCACCGCCCCGACGCCGACGTTGGCGAGCACGCCGTCGCTTGCTCCGACGACAACAGGCACATCCGGAGCGACTCCCATTTTTTCCGCCCATTCTCTTTTCATCCCGGTCATGACATGAGTGGCGGGAACGAGCCGCGGAAGCTGGTCGCGGCGAATGCCGACAAGAGCGAGCGCCTCTTCGTCCCAATCGAGCGTGTCCAACCGGAATAAACCAGTCGCCGATGCCATCGAATGGTCAGCGACGTAATCACCGTACAGACGATATAGCACATAGTCTTTCACCGACACAAACCGGTGCGTTTGCTGAAATACGTTCGGCTGCTCCTCCTTGAGCCAAAGCAATTTCGATAGCGGCGACATCGGGTGGATCGGTGTCCCCGTCCGCCGATAAATATCAAGCCCGTTCTGTTCTTTCAACAGCCGCTCCGCTTGGGCGACGCTTCGGTTGTCAGCCCAGATCATGAGGCGGGTAAGCGGCCGCCCGGATCCGTCAAGCGCCATGATCGAGTGCATCGCCGCGCTCAAGCCCATCGCTTTCACCTGCTCTGGGCGGATGCCGTGGCGGATCGTCACCGCTCCGACCGCTTGAACGACCGCCGCAAACAGCTCTTCCGGATCCTGCTCCGCAAACCCCGGGTGCGGCTGGATGATCGGATAGTCGATCGCATGAGAGGCCAGCACCCTCCCCTGCTCGTCAAACACGACCGCTTTCGTACTTGTCGTTCCAATATCAATCCCAATGACGACGTCCCCATGAATCGCCATCGTTTCTCCTCCCTTCCTCATGCCTTCTCCCGTCTGATCGCTGTCCTTTCCATCAACACCGGGGAGAAACGAAACACGCGCGGGCTGTCGGCATGATTCGAATCCATTTGTTCAAACACACGCTCCGCCGCTTTTTTTCCCATCGCAAACGTTGGCTGGGCGATCGTCGTCAACGCCGGTGTATAAATATCGGCAAACGGCACATCGTCAATATTGATGATCGCCAGTTCATCCGGCATACGGATGCCCGTCTCCTTCACAAACCGCAAAACGCCCATTAACGTCAAGTCGTTAATCGCAAACAAGGCGTTTGGCCGCTCCGATTCCATGAACCGCTTCTTCAGCTCCCCAGGCAGCGCGGCAGGTTCAGCGGCGATGACGTTTTGATCGCCGACTTCAAATCCCCTTTTCTCCATGGCCGCCCGAAACCCTTCAAATCGTTCCATCCGCGGCACGTTGTAAGGGACAAGCGGCGGGGTGACAATGGCAATCCGGTCGTAGCCATAGGAAGCGAAATACTGAACCGCCATTTCCGCTGCACCTGCATTATCAAGCAGCACGCTGTCCGCCTCCACCCCCGGCACCATCCGGTCGACAAACACAAGCGGAAAGCGCTCCTCGACAAGGCGGCGGTAGACCTCTTCATTTTTCCCTGTCGGAAACACGATCAGCCCGTCCACTTGTTTCGCCAGCAACATGTCAACATATTTTTTCTCCTTTTCCGAATCATCGCCGGAGTTGCAGACAATGACTTGAAACCCGCGCTTTTGGCATTCCTCTTCAATGGCGTGCAGCACTTGCGTCGTCAACATATGAAGCATGTTGAACACAATCACGCCAATGGTCGCTGTCGTCTTTTGCTTTAAGCTGCGGGCGATGACGTTTGGCTGATAGCCAAGTTCCTCAATCGCTTGAGCGATGCGCTTTCTTGTTTCCTCGCTCATATATTCATAGCGTTTGTTCAAGTATTGCGAGACCGTGCTTTTCGAAACGTTGGCCAATTTCGCGACATCAGCCATCGTTACTTTTTTCAATCGGGATCCCTCTCTCGCACTAAATCGATTTAGTTCAAAAGCGTTTTCATAAACCGGTTTAGCTTTATTATAAACCAAGTGAAAGCGGTTTACAATAGTTTTTGATTGAAATCCTAAAGCGGTGTTTTCTGCAAAGAAAAAATACAGAGTTTCGCAACGAAAAGTGCAGAGAATTACAACTTGACATGGAGCCTCTGGGGGCGTGATTAAAAAGCCAGGAAGCCAGCAATATCAAGGGCTGGCTATGCCTAAAAAGACTATCACGCCCCCCTCTCCATGTAAAGTTGGCCTAAGCCAAATTCTCTGCAGATCTCTGCATTTTTATTTTGCAATAAACAAAAGCGGCAGAGAAAGTTCGAAAATCCAACGTTCTTCTTCTTTTCGCACCTTTTGAATCAAAACGTCTGGTCAATCGATGAGTTCTTTGATAAACGGAGAATACATGCGAATGTTCCTCCAATGGTTTGGTCACCTTTACCATACAGGAACATTCGCATTTTTTGTACCCTCTATTTTTCCTATGCATACCTATCTTAAAATCTCAAGTACAACTTGTGGTGAAGAGCCGATATTTTTTATTTTTGTAAATATATTACTATTTTAAATGGTAATAAAGGCTCTTTTTTTTATTTCTAATAAAATAAAATTTTAATTGTAAAAATATTAAATCAAAGGAGGTATCTGTATCTTATAAAAAATCCTTCCTGCTTTCTCCAATTGTACTTTAGGCCTCGTTGGTGCATCGGGGATTCCAATGGAGTATGCTAAGGGGATGTGTATTTCGGAAAATGTCCTTGCGAGCGGTAAAAGTAAAATTCAGTACAAGTAAAGCCATGTGTAGGTTGTTTTTGAAGAAAGGATATATATATA
>NZ_MQMG01000052.1 GCF_001908025.1 Geobacillus proteiniphilus | reverse complement strand
GCTTCCATACAGCGATCAGCCCTATGGCGATGAGCCCAAGGGTGCCGGCAAAATAAAAGGCGAAGGGAAGGGCGATGAGCTCATTGACGATGCCGGCGAGGTACGGGCCACCAAACATGCCGATTGCGTAAATCGCCTGATACGTTCCCATCGCTGTCGCCTTTCTGGCGTCGTCGACCGATTCAATCGACATTCCTAACAACAATGGGAATAAGAGTCCAAGGAAAAAACCGCTGCCGATTTGGACGATATAAACAAACAAGCTTCCGCTGGCAACTGGAATCAAGAACGTAAACAAGGCGCTGCCGAAAAAGGCAATGGCCAAGGACCGCCATTTTCCGAGTAAAGGAACGACCGTCTTTCCGATGAACACCGTCGCAATGGCGTGAGGGATCATAAAGCAAACCATCAGAAGGCTTAAATCGTTTTCATTGAGGCCTGTCCTTAAGGCATACGCCGGTGTGAAGCCAAAAATGGTCGTAAAAATGATCCCGTGGGCCAAAACGGATAAAACGGAGACTTTGAGCAACAACGGTTCCTTCATCACAGAAAGAAGGTCTTTGAGTTGGACGGTTTGCGGCCGCACCGATCCCTCACTTTGTTTCGATTCCTTGATCGATATAGAGAGAACGACGCCCACCGCGGCTAGACATCCTCCAGCCCAAAACGGGGCGTGCCATCCCCAGCGGTCCACGATCGAACCGCCTGCCGTCATGCCCACGAGCTGCGCCAACACCACGACAAGCGAAATTTGGCCCATCGCCCGGTGGATGTCTTCCGAACGGAAGTAACTAGCATACAGAACCGTAAAGACGACCCACGTCGCGGCGGCGACGCCAGCGAGCGCTCTTGCCACCAGCGCCCATCCTAAGCTGTTCGTGAGCGCAAACAGCCACCCGCTTCCCATCGCAGCCGCCATGCCGATCATGACAAACGGTTTTCTCCGTTGCACCATATCTGAGACAAGGCCGATCGGAATGCGGCATAAAAACTGCATGAGGCCGTAACTGCCCAAGACAAGCCCGACAAACGAATACGCCCCTCCCAGCTGTTCCACATACGGAGACAGGATCGGCATATAAATAAAAAGAGACAACCAAAAGAAAAAGGAGGCGATGAGGAACATCGCCACATCCTTGCGCCATGGGCTGTGAGCCACCCCACTCCCCCCTTTGCGCGTTCATGTATGGCTACACCGAAGGCAACAAGGCCTCTGTTGCCTTCTTTGCCGAACCGAATTCGCGAATTTTTTGTTTGACCGTCTGTTTCACTTCTTCTCTCCCGGCGCCAAGGTATTTCCTCGGATCATACAGTCCCTCGTTCTCGCGGAACATGCGGCAAATGCCGCGGGTAAAGGCCCATTGGTTCTCGGTGTTGACATTGATTTTCGCCGTTCCGAAGGAAATCGCCTTTTGAATATCGGCCAGCGGAATTCCTGTTCCGCCATGCAGGACAAGAGGAACCCCAGTTCGGCGCCCGATCTCTTCCATCTGGGCAAATCCCAGCTTTGGCTTCCCTTTGTACGGGCCGTGAACCGAACCTAACGCCGGAGCGAGGCAGTCGACCCCTGTTTCTTTCACAAGGCGTTCGCATTCCTCAGGAATGGCATACATGGCTTCTGCTTCGTCCACCACCAAGTCGTCCTCCTGCCCCCCGATCCTCCCCACTTCCGCTTCGACCGAGACGCCAAACTCCCGGGCGGCTTTGACGACTTGTTTCGTGATGGAAATATTTTGTTCTAACGGATGATGGGATGCATCGATCATCACCGAAGTAAACCCGGCTTCCATCGCTTCGAGGCATTGTTCATAGGAAGAGCCGTGATCCAAATGAAGCGCGACCGGCACCGTGATGCGGTACTCCTTCACGAGCTCTTTCACCATGGCCGCTGCGGTCCGCAACCCACCGAGATGGTCAATATATCCCGGACTCACGGCCAAAATGACCGGCGCTTCTTCTTCCTCAGCCCCCAGCAAAATGGCCTGGGCAAATTCCAAATTGTTGATGTTGAAATGTCCGACGGCATATCTTCCTTGCCATGCCCGTTGCAGCATGTTTTTCATCGACACAAGCGGCATTGTTCTTCCTCCTTTTCAATATACGGAAAACGTATCAAGCGCTCTTGCGGAGCTTGATACGTTTTCGAACGCATTACCAGCGGGAGGTCATCATTTTTTTGCGCGTATAAAACTCGACGCCATCCATGCCGTTCGCATGAAGATCGCCATAAAACGAGTTTTTCCACCCGGAGAACGGGAAGAACGCCATCGGCGCGGGAACGCCTAAGTTGACGCCTAACATGCCAGCGTCGATTTCCTCGCGGAATTTGCGGACATTCCCCCCGTCTCTTGTATAGATGCACGCTCCATTGGCAAACGGAGACTTGTTGGCCACCTCAATGGCTTCATCTAATGTCTCGACCCGTACGATCGAAAGAACAGGGGCGAAAATTTCGTCTTTCCAAATGGTCATGTCAGTAGTGACTCGGTCAAAAATCGTCGGACCGATAAAGTATCCATTATCCTGAACCGCGGCGTCCTTTCGTCCGTCGCGCACCAGAATGGCCCCTTCCTTTTCCCCAAGTTCAATATACTTCACGGTCCGTTGCTTATGGGCTTCGCGAATGACCGGGCCTAAAAAGACGCTCTCCTCCAGCCCATTGCCGATTTTCAATTCATTCGCGGCCGCCACCAGCTTCTCGACAAGTTCATCGGCAATCTCCCCAACCGCGACAACGACCGACGCCGCCATGCACCGTTCTCCCGCCGAGCCGAACGCTGCGTTAATAATTTCACGGACCGCAACATTCAAATCGGCATCCGGCATGACAATGGAATGGTTTTTCGCCCCCGTCAACGCTTGAACCCGTTTGCCGTGAGCCGCTGCCGTTTTGTACACATACTCGCCGACCGGCTGGGAGCCGACAAACGAGATGGCTTTCACATCCGGGTGCTCCAACAGCCCGTTCACGACATCATGCGCCCCATGGACGATGTTAAGCACCCCGTCCGGAAGCCCAGCCTCTTTAAACAGTTCAGCCAAACGATTCGCCAACATCGGCGTGCGCTCGGACGGTTTTAAGACGAACGTGTTTCCGCACGCAATCGCCAGCGGGAACATCCAGCAAGGGACCATCATCGGGAAGTTAAACGGCGTGATGCCCCCCACGACGCCGATCGGATACCGGTACATCCCCGATTCAATGCCGGTCGCAATATCTGGAAGCTGCCGCCCCATCATGAGCGTCGGCGCACCGGCCGCAAATTCGACGCATTCAATGCCGCGTTGCACTTCCCCATATGCTTCGTTGTAGCTTTTGCCGTTTTCTAACGTCACCAATCGGGCCAGCTCTTCCCAATGCTCGACAAGCAACTGCTGATATTTAAACAAGATTCTTGCCCGGCGCGGCACCGGCGTTTTGCGCCATGTTTTGAACGCCTCTTTGGCAGCTCGGACCGCTTCGTCCAACTCCTCGCGGCTTGAAATCGGAACGTAGGCCAACACTTCGCCCGTTGCCGGGTTCGGAACGGCTTCCGTCTTCCCGGAACGAGACTCGACCCATTGCCCGCCAATATAGTTTTTTAAGGTTTGCACTCCCGTTGTCATCGTCATGTCCATGTTCCCCCTTCTTTTTATTTCCGAGCAGCTGAACCGTTGCGATGTTGTTCGATGAACTGTTCGATTTGCGCCAATGTCGGCATCGCATCCGAGCAGCTATGGCTTGAGATGACAATCGACGCCGCAGCTGCCCCGTATTCCATTGCCTTTGGAATCGGCCAATCGTTCATTAGCCCGTAGATAAATCCTGCGGCATACGAGTCGCCGGCCCCAAACGTTTTGACAATATTTGCTGGGAAAATCGTGCCGACAAACGTTTCTCCAGTTTTCGTATAAGCAATAGACCCGTCTTTGCCATGCTTAATGACAACGATTTTCGCGTTGTAATCAAACCATTTTCGCGCTGTTTGTTCATCATCGCGCCGCTGGCCGTCAAACCGCTCCATCATGTCAAATTCTTCTCTCGTGCCGATGATCACGTCGCATTTTTCGGCTGCCAAGTTGTAATAGATCGCTGTTTCCTCTTTGGATTGCCACGTATATGGGCGATAATCCAAATCGAACACAACGACGGTTCCATGGCGTCTTGCGTAGTCCAACGCTAAAAACACCGCTTCTCTTGACGGGCTTTTCGCTAAAGCTGTCCCGGAAATCAACAGGCATTTGGCGCGCCGAATATAGTCTTCGTCAATATCGTTCGGTTCCAGCTTCAAATCAGCGACATTATCGCGATACATTAGGATGCTGCAGTCGGTCGGGCTCTTGATTTCGGTAAAAGCCAAGCCCGTCACACTGCCGGACTTGTCGGTAATGACATGGGACGTATCAATTCCATTGTTTTTTAAATATCGGACAATAAATCGACCCATTTGGTCGTCGGCCACTCGGCCGATAAACCCTGTTTTCATGCCGAGCCGGGCCATGCCGATGGCAATATTCGCCGGAGATCCGCCGACATATTTCGTAAACGTCATCGTTTCTTCCATCGGCCGATGGATTTCATTGGCGTTCAAATCGATGCATAGCCGGCCAACGGCGATAAAATCCAACGGTTTTTGCTGGTCAAATGGGAGGAAACTCATCGAACCGCCTCTTTCCTGTCGTCTTTTTAGATTATTTCTCCTTCTGTTTGGCCGCGAGCTTGCTTTCCATCACCCAGTCATGGTCCGGGTCATTATGAAACTTCCACGTCCGCACCGGCCCGGCCATGACGTTCAAGTAATACCCCTCATACCCTGGGGGAGCGGAAACCGGATGGTAGCCTTTCGGGACTAAGACGACATCCCCGTTTTTCACGACCATCGTTTCGTCGATGGAACGATCATCGGTGTACACACGCTGCACCATAAAACCGTGACCGGGATTGATTTTATGATAATACGTTTCTTCCAAATACGACTCATGGGGCAAGTTGTCTTGGTCGTGTTTATGCGGGGGGTAGCTCGACCAGTTTCCTTCCGGCGTAAACACTTCAACGACAAGCAAGCTGTCGGCCGGTTGGGATTCCGGAAGAATGTTATGCACCCGCCGTTCAATATTTCCTGCTCCCCGTATTTCGACTCCTACTTCGCTTGGGGGGATCAATCGCGCCGGATATGTACCTTTCCCCGGCGCTAAACAAACCGCTACTTCCACATCCGTCATCGCTTCGACTTCATACACATCGTTTGCCGGAACATAGACCGAGTATGGCGGAACTTTCTCAAACACATCCATTCTCAATCCGATCTGTTCCCACCGCTCCAGCTTCGTAGATATGTTCGCTTTCCCTTTGAGAAGAACAAGGCAAGCCTCCTGATCCTTCGTCTCTTTTCGCAATGTTTGTCCTTTTGCCAACACATACACTTCAAACCCGACGTACTCCCACCCCACTGATTCCGGTGTTACGCGGACGACGTTCCCTTCTTCATTCGGCGAATGGCTTGGTATGATCAGTCGGCTCATCGTTTCATCCTCCCCCCTTACCGCTTTTGGGCCGCCAAGAGATGATGAACAAGGCGGTCAATATATTCTTTGGCCATTTTGGCGTACGTGTACGGGTGCGCCACAGCCGGGTCCTGTTCTGCTTCGACGATGATCCAGCCGTTATAGTCCATCTCAATCAATTTGGCAAAAATCGGAACAAAGTCAATGCATCCATCTCCAGGAACCGTAAACATGCCACGCAACACCGCCGTGCGAAAGTCGAGTTGTTCCCGTCTCACCAGCTCGAGCACATCGTGCCTTACGTCTTTCAAATGAACGTATTGAATGCGATCCGCATACCGATGCAACAGTTCAACTGGATCATATCCGCCATATAACGCATGCCCTGTGTCATACAAGAGATGGACAAGATTCGGATCCGTCAACTCCATTAAGCGATCGATCTCTTCCGCCGTTTCGACGACTGTTCCCGCGTGAAAGTGGTAAACAATTTTCATTCCTAGCTCTTGACATATATGCGCGGCGCGATGCAATCCGTCAACAAGGGACTCCCATTCGGAATCCGTGAGCCGTTGAATCGTTTTTTCTTCTGGCGCCCGGCGCGGATCCCAGTGCATCGATCCCCCCATCTCGCAGACAATCGCATACTTGCATCCCATATCGTGCAAATATTCCGCCCAAGACCGGAACGTCTTGAGTTCCTCTTCAAGACGAGAACGGTCTGAAAAGAGCACGCCGATGAATTTGCTGGCGAGCTCGATGCCATATTGGTTCAGTTTTGCCCTCAATGACGGGGGATCTTGGGAAAAGAGGCGCCCCATTTCCGTTGCAACATACCCAAGCTCCGCCATTTCGGATAAGACTTGATCTTGGGTATAGTGATCACCCAGTCCCGGAATATCATCATTGACCCAGCTGATCGGGGCAATGCCGATACGAAAAGGATTAACCGTTTTTTCCATCTCTCTCACTCCAGTTGTTCAATATTTTCTTGCCCTTTGCAATTGTTGTTCTTTCCGCTTGTATGCCTCCGCAATTTTTGGGTTCCGGGACACTTCCGCCACCCCGACATGCCACCATGACTCATAATCATGGGTCATCGTTTTTGGAAGCACCTTAATATCGATCAATGTCGACACCGATTGTTGTTTGGCATCTTCGAGCGCTTCTTTTAATTGCTCGAGCGTGTGCACTTTATACGTTTTCACCCCGTAACCGGCCGCGCTTTGCGCGAAGTCAATCGGAATCAAGCTCCCGTCTAAGCGCCCGGTTTCTTCGTTGCGGTAGCGGAATTCTGTGGCGAAACTGCCCATTCCATGACCCATTTGCAAGTTGTTAATGCAGCCGAATCCACCATTATCAAATAGGAGAACATTGATTTTTTTCTTTTCCTGAATGCTCGTTACAAGCTCCGAGTGAAGCATTAAGTAGCTGCCATCGCCGACCATCGCATAGACTTCTTTATCCGGCTCCGCCATTTTCACGCCAAGCGCACCAGCAATCTCATACCCCATGCACGAATAGCCGTACTCCATATGATACGTATTGGGCCGGCGCGCCACCCACATGCGCTGCAAATCCCCCGGCAAGCTGCCTGCCGCTCCGATGATAATGGCGTCGTCATCGATCCACTCGTTAATCGCGCCAATGACTTCCGTTTGCGTTAACGAAGAATCGAAAAACTCGGAATACTCAGTCAAAACCTCATCGAGATGGCCGGCCACCTCCGGCTGAAAGCCCGACTGGCGGTAGCGGACGTGATGCAGTCGGTTAAGCTCTTCTTCCCACGCCTTTTTCGCGATGTCTATTTCATTCGTATAGCCGGATCGATACCCGATTTTCTCCAACTCTTCGGTTAAGGCGAGAAGAGCAAGTTTCGCATCTGCCACTACGCGGACGGCATCCAATTTGCAAGCATCAAAGACCGAGACATTGATCGTCAAAAATTCTACTTCAGGATGTTGGAAAAGCTGTTTCGACCCTGTCGTAAAATCGGTGTAACGGGTGCCAATCCCAATGACCAAATCGGCTTCCTTCGCAATTATATTGGCGGCAAGGTTGCCGGTGACGCCAATTCCCCCGAGATTGTATGGGTGGGCGCTTTCCACCGCGCTTTTGCCGGCTTGCGTTTCCCCGTAAGGAATGTGAAATTTCTCGGCAAACTGTTTCAGTTCTTCCGCTGCTTCCGAATAGCGGACGCCGCCGCCGCAAATGATGATCGGTTTTTTCTTTCTGCGAATGAGCTCCACCGCCTCATGAATCGCCGCTTTCGCCGGAACACGGCGTTCAATGCGGTGAATCCGTTTTTGAAAAAAGGATTCAGGAAAATCGTACGCTTCCCCTTGCACATCTTGAGGCAAGGCAATGGTGACTGCTCCGGTGTTGGCGGGATCGGTCAGTACCCGCATCGCTTGAATCATCGCCGACATCAGCTGCTCGGGGCGGCTGATGCGATCCCAATATTTGCTGACGGCACGAAATGCATCATTTGTGGAAACCGTCAAATCATGCCAGTGCTCAATTTGTTGGAGTACCGGATCGGGTTGTCTAGTCGCGAACGTATCCCCCGGAAGCAATAAAACCGGAATATGGTTCGCTGAAGCCGTCGCCGCTGCTGTCACCATATTCGCTGCTCCAGGACCGACAGACGATGTGCACGCCATAATTTGCCGCCGGTGTTTTTGTTTTGCAAAGGCAATCGCCGCATGCGCCATGCCTTGCTCATTGCGCCCTTGGTACACTTCGAGCTCTCCTGGATCTTCCTCAAGCGCTTGGCCAAGGCCGAGTACGTTGCCATGGCCGAAAATCGTAAAAATGCCTTTGACAAACTTCTGGATGTGGCCATCGAACTCCACATACTGCTGATTTAAAAACTTGACTAACGCTTGGGCGGTTGTTAAGCGGATCGTTTTCACCGGTTTCCCTCCCGTAGATGTTCAAACTCGTTCGATCTCAAAATACCGACGGAGAACGTTCTCCATCTTTGCCTTTCCGGTTTGAATCGTTTCTTCTGCTTCCCATTGCCAATACTCGGGGCGGAATAACTCAATGGAAGCCATTTCATTGTAGCCAATGGCTTGGAGCGTACGTAAAATGCCATCCAAGTCAATCGCCCCGTCCCCCGGCCACACTCGATGGTGATCGCGCAATGCGCCAACCGGCAAATCTTCACAATCATCCATATGGAATACGAAAATGTCCTTCGGATCCGCCGCTTGCAAGTCCTCAAGCCGGGAGTTCATGGCGTGAAAATGGAAGCAGTCGAGAACAAGGCCCACTTGGCCGCTGTCCACCTCTTTGACAATCTCATATGCCTGCGCGAACGTGTTAACGGAACAATTGGGATATCCGCAAAACTCAAGCGCGATTTTTACGCCATATGGTTCGCTTAACTCTGCTAACTCCCGCAGTACGCGAACGGTTTCCGCCTTAATTTCAGCCTTGGTATAATCGCCTACGTCAAACGTCGGAACTGCAATCACCGTTTTGCAGCCAATTTGCTGGCCAATTTCGCACAAAAACTGCAGATCGCGGCGAATTTGGCCAAATCCTTCCTCATCACGGAACGTGATAAACTCCAGCGCATTGAAGGCATACGGTTTTAAACGATGAGAAGCAAAGAATTGTTTCAAGTCGTCAACCGTATAGGAAGCGAGAAATTCTTTCAACTTATCAAGCCGAATTTCAATGCCGTCATAACCGTGCTTTTCGCATAGATCTAAGTCGTTCTTTAATGTGGAGTTTTGTAGTGTTGTCGCCTCATTAAACACAATCTTCATGAGCCTTTGCTCCCCCTGATTATGATTTCCGGTTTTTGCGGGAATCGATGAACACCGCCACCGTAATAATGACGCCTTTCAGAATTTGTTGCCAATACGGCGAAACGTTTAACAAGTCAAGTCCGTTGTTCATCACCCCGATAATGAGCGCACCGACAATCGTGCCGCCGATCGTCCCAATCCCGCCAGCAAGGCTTGTACCGCCAATGACCGCCGCAGCGATGGCATCGAGTTCATACATCATCCCTGCCGTCGGCTGCCCCGAGGAAATGCGCGAAGTCAAGATGACCCCCGCCAATCCGGACAACAGACCAGCGTATCCGTAAACGAAAATCTTATATTTATCGACATTGACCCCGGCAATGACGGCGGCCTGCTCATTTCCGCCGATTGCATAGACATATTTGCCAAACTTCGTTTTATTTAAGAGAATGTAAGAAATGACCCCTACAAGCGCAAAGATGAGAATCGGAACCGGAATCCCCAAAACATCTCCTTGGCCAATCCATAAGAACGATGGCGACAAATTCCCAATCGGTCTCCCGTCGCTGAATAACAGCGCTGCCCCTCTCGCGGCCGTCATCATGCCCAATGTGACGATAAACGGGGCAATGTTCGCCTTCGAAATAATCGTTCCGTTTATGACCCCAGTCAAAAGCCCTAACCCAAGACCAATCAAAATCGGAACAATCACGGGATACGTATCCGGGTGGGCAAAACTGGCGGCCACAACCGACACAAGTGCAATGACGGATCCCGATGACAAATCAATGCCGGTCGTAATAATGACAATCGTGACGCCAATCGCGACAATGCCGACGACCGACATTTGCCGAACGATATTTAATAAGTTGCCGGTTGTAAAAAACGTCGGCGAAAGAATGGACATCAAAATGACGAGCCCAATGAGAATCATCAACATTCCATAGCGGTCGAAAAATCGATACAATTTGTCCTTCGACGTGGCCGTGGAAGAAACCCCTGCCTTCTCCCGCTTGTTCGTAACAGAAACTTGGCTTTCCATCTCCATTCCCCCTATCCTTATCTTTTCGTCTCGATCAGCTGGCCCGTTGCCAGCTGCATAATCCGCTCTTGGGTCGCTTCTTCCCTCGTTAGTTCTCCCATTTTTCTCCCTTCATGCATAACAATAACCCGGTCGCTCAATCCTAATATTTCTGGCATTTCAGACGAAACCACAATGATCGCTTTTCCATTCTTGGCGAGCTCAAAAATCAGATGATAAATTTCCGCTTTCGCTCCTACGTCGATTCCCCTTGTCGGTTCATCGAGGAACAAAATATCCGGGTTGTGAAGCAACCAACGGGCAATGAGTGCCTTTTGCTGATTGCCTCCGCTTAAGTATTTGATCAACTGCTGCAAGCTCGGTGTTTTAATCGAAAGCTGTTCAGCAAGCCGTTGGCAGTCTTCGCGGATTTTTCGTTGCTGCAAAAAGCCTGCCTTCGTATACTGGTTGACCGTAACCGTGATCATGTTGTCCTCGACCGACAGCGGCAAAAACAGGCCTGTCAGTTTTCGGTCTTCCGTCAACAATCCCATTCCATACCGAATCGCATCCCGCGTCGAGCGGATCGTCGCCTTTTTTCCGTGGACATAAATGTCTCCCGCATCCGGTTTGGTAACACCGAAAACGCTTTCTAATACTTCCGTTCTTCCGGATCCCATCAAACCGGCAAATCCGACAATTTCCCCTTTTCGCACTTCAAAGCTCACATCATGAAATTTCCCTTTTTTCGTCAACCCTTGAACCGACAACGCCACTTCCCCAATCGGGACTTTTGGTTTATGGAAAATTTGATTTAGTTCCCGCCCAACCATCATTTGAATGAGTTCATCTCTTGTCATTTGATGGCTCGGCTTCGTCCCGATGTACTTGCCATCCCTCAGCACGGTCACCTCATCGGTGATTTGTTCGAGCTCATCCATCTTATGGGTAATATAAATAATGGAGACTCCCTCTTTTTTCAACGAACGGATAATTCGGAAAAGGTGGTGAACCTCTTTCTCTGTAATCGCAGACGTTGGTTCGTCCATAATAATGAGCTTCGAATGATAAGAAATCGCCTTTGCAATTTCCACCATCTGCATATTGGCGATGCTCAAATCCGCCATCTTCGCATTGGGGTCAATATCGATCTCAAGCCGTTCGAATAGTTGCCTCGTCTTTTTGACGAGCTCTTTCATTTTGACCCAGCCGGCGAACGGATAACTCGGCTCCCTGCCAAGAAAAATGTTTTCCGCTACTGTCATGTTCGGAACAGGGCTTAACTCTTGGTGAATCATTGAAATGCCTCTATCAAGCGCATGTTTGATCGTGGAGACTTTCAACTCTTCGCCGTCAAGGATAATCTTGCCTCGGTCCGGCGTGTAAATGCCAATTAAAATTTTCATCAATGTCGATTTCCCAGCCCCATTCTCTCCCATGAGCGCGTGAACCGTGCCTCTTTTAACCTTCAGCTGCACACCGTCTAACGCTTTGACGCCTGGAAATTCTTTGGTTATGTCTATCATTTCCAGCACATAGTCTTCGCTCATACACTTCCCCCCATCTCCACCAAGGTTCACTGTTTTTTCTGAAAGGTACTAGCAGTTGCTGCGATGCGTTCGGAAAGAAATGGCGTCGTCCGAACAAAGTTAACAAAATTACCTTATTTAGCGCTTTCATTCATGAATGCGCTTTTATGCGCAACAGTAGGGCTCTTTCCGCAACTGCTGCACCCGTCTGTTAGGGCAAGCGCTTTCCCTACTTTTATTCTACAGCTTTTCTGCATTTTTTACAACACATTTTTTAAATCTTCAGTAAAATTGCCCTTGTGATTGCCTTATAACTGATCATTCATTGTTGTTAAGGGAATTGTCCGTGCAACACCGGCAGCCAAGAAAGACGTTACCTTCCCTCTTCTCATTGCAAGCTAGGCAAGCGCTTACTCTAACCTATCTTTTTTCCCTTTTAAAAAATATCCTTAGTTACAAACTATTTTATGAACGTCTGCCAACCGGTTTTTTGATCGTCTGACGAGATCGCAAACCGCAAAAGCCTTATCGGCAGCTGCCGTTTGAATGAAAGGACACTGGCTAATATAGTGTCCTTTCATCCTAATTCACTCATAAAGAGGGATAACAAACGGAAACTGTTATTCCCATTCATTTCACCGCTAAAAAATGTCCCAAAAGTGAACGTTATACAAACACTTTTGGGACATCTGCAAGATTGCCGTAAGCCACCTTTTGGACAATACCCTTTACAGCCGAGTAGCAGTGAACTCCCCACCACCTACGCTTCGCTTAGAGGCGGGGGGCTTCAAGCGACTTGTGCGTGTTCGCCGAACGGTAAGCCACACACAAGAACCCTTTACGCTTTCCTTCGTTCTGAAGGTGTCTGTTCTAACCATAGACGATCCTATTCGTTTTCGTTGGCGATTGCCAACCGAAATTCATCTCCCGCCTACTCACTGGTCTGTGCCCTTCACGTTCCTTGAGGCAGGAGACTTCTTTAGGAAATTACGTTAAAACGGGACATCATTGCCACTTTTTGATATACTCATCAACATTATCTTTCGTGACGAGTTCATACGGAATCCAGTTAAACTTCTCGACTTTTTCCCCTTTTGCGGCTTTAATGGCCACTTCTAGTCCGCCTTGCCCTTGTCCTTTGGCATTTTGGAAGACGGTCACTTTCAATTTCCCTTGCTTCACGTATTCAAGGGCATCTGGTGTCGCGTCAATTCCCGCTACAATAACGTCGTTTAACTTTCCGGCAGCCTCAAGAGCCATAATTGCACCAATCGCCATTTCATCGTTGTTCGCTACAACGGCATCGATTTTCTTACCAGATTGCAGCCAGTTTTCCATCAACGACATTCCTTTGGCGCGATCCCACTCGGCCGTTCCTTCAAGGACGACTTTCATCCCCGGATATTTTTTGATCACTTGCTTGTTTCCTTCGGTCCGTTTGATCTGCGCTTCATGCCCCATTTGGCCGTTCATAATGGCAATGTTTCCTTTACCGCCTAACATTTTTGCTACTTCTTCCATTTGCATAATGCCGGATTTGATTGACTCTGAACCGACGTAAGCGGTTGCTTTGTCTACCCCATCAAAGATACGGTTGACAACAACGATCGGAATGTTAGCCTGATTAGCCTTCTCAACCATCTGCGGAGCCGAAACAGTGTCAACAGGGATAATGACAATCGCATCGACTTTTTGCTGAATGAAGTTTTCCACTTGAGACAATTGCTTGTTTGCGTCATTCATCGCATCAACGTAAATGACTTCCACATCTTTTTGCGTTTTGGCATATTCCTTCATTCCGTCTTGCAAGTAACTCAGCCATTTGTCATCAAAATCTGGAAGGGCCGCGCCAATGACAATTTTTCCTGGTTTGTCCCCTGATTGGGCTGTTTCTTGTTGTTTGTTGCAACCAAAAAGCAACGAAAAACTAAACAGCAATACGACCAATGAAATCCACTTCATTCGACCTTTCATCTTCCTTTTGCCCCCTTGTCCCCTTTGTTTCTTTAAAACTTCCTTGTCCATAGCGGCCTTTCTCGCCACTCAATAGGGGGCGAAAGCCGCTACGAACCATGTTCTATGACAAACGAAGCCAAAGTGGCCTCGCTGCCTTCGACTAGCGTGTTTGCTCAGCTACATGCCCTTCGAGCCATACTGTTTTTCCGCTGTCAAACGACTCGGTCGCCGCAATGGCAATTTTTAGGTTCACTTTTCCGTCAATTTCAGTTACTTTTGGTGTTTGCCGGTTTTGAACGCATTCGATAAAGTGGACAAGCTCTAAACGGTACGCATCGTTGAATCGCGTTTGGAAATCAGGGATGATTTCGTATGTGCTTCCTTTGGAATTCAACAATGTGACATTTTGATTGCGAAGAGTGCCAATAAACAAGGAGCCTTCTGTGCCGATAATTTCTGTACGAATATCGTGCCCGTATGGCGAGTTCCGGCTTGCCTCGATATCCCCAGCTGCGCCAGAGTCAAAATGGACATACGTAATTGCCTGATCCACATCTTTAAACTCTTTCATAAATGAATGCAACAGTACTCTTCCATGAGCGGAAACAGACGTAATTTCTGCCCCCATTAAGTAACGGGCAATATCATAGTCATGAATCGAAACGTCCAAAAATACGCGGCCGCTATGTTGAATAAACTCAGCCGGAGGTGAACCAGCATCTCTTGTAATCCCTTTAAAGTAGATTGGTTTGCCAATATCCCCCGCTTCAATTCTTCTCTTCGCCTCGGCATAAGCAGGATCAAACCGTCTCATAAAGCCGACTTGACAAATGACACCTGTCTCCTGAATCGTTTGAATGATGTCATCGGCTTCCTCTAAACTTTGGGTAAGCGGTTTCTCGACGAAGATCGCTTTGCCGTTTTTGGCTGCTTTTGCAATCATCTCTGCATGAGTGCTCGTCGGGGTTACGATCACGACGGCATCAATTGTCGGATCCTCGAATACATCATCCGGGTTCTTGGTCCAGTGCTCGATCCCGTATTCACGTGCGAACTGCTCCGCTCTTTCTCCAAGGGGATCAACGACACTCACTAATTTCGCCCCGCTCACTTGATGAGTTGCCAAGTTTTTCGCATGGTGGTGTCCAAGGCGCCCTAATCCAAGAACTGCACAACGAACGGTCATGATCCACACACCTTTCTTTGCTTAATGTAATCGCTTTCTAAATCGTCGTATTTCATCAACGCGATTGCACTTGCACTGACGGTAGCACTTCAGAAATGCTTACCCATCCCCCAGTTTGCACCGACCGTTCCACCGCCTCAAGCACGGCTTGATTGCGAACGCCGTCTTCGAAGTTCGGCGAAGGGCTGTACCCGCCGGCAATGCCATTCATCATTTCCACCAACAAGTTAATAAATGTATGTTCATAGCCAATAATGTGCCCAGCCGGCCAATAAGCCGAGGCATACGGATGCTCCACCTCTGTGCAGTTGATCGTCCGGAATCCTTGCAGTCCGCGCTCATCGTCTTCGAGGTACACTTGAAGGTTATTCATATTTTCCATATCCCAACGGATCGAGCCGCGTTCCCCATTAATTTCAAAACGGTTTCCTGCCCGATTTCCTCTGCTAAAACGGCTGACTTCAAACACTCCTAAAGCCCCGTTTTCAAAACGGGCCAAGAAGGCGGAGGCATCATCAACATCCACTTCTCCCCATGCCGTGCCTTCAACGCGCCCTTTTAAATGGATGTCCATATCTCCAAGCGGCCGTTTTTTAATAAACGTCTCCATCATGCCGACAACTTCGCGGAATTCTCCGACTAAGAAACGGGCCAGGTCGATAATATGCGCCCCAAGATCTCCGTGTGTGCCTGATCCAGATACTTCTTTTTTCAGGCGCCATATTAACGGGAAGTTCGGATCCATCAGCCAGTCTTGCAAAAACGTAGCACGAATGTGGTAAATTTTCCCCAGTCGCCCTTGTGCGATCAACTGCTTGGCAAACTGAACCGCCGGAGCAAAACGGTAATTGTGACAAATCATATGAACTACACCTGCTCGCTTGACAGCTTCCAACATTTCAAGCGATTGTTCCAATGTGAGAGCAAGCGGTTTCTCACAAATGATATGTTTTCCTGCTTTCGCTGCCGCGATTGCAATTTCCGCATGCGTATTGTTTGGGGTAACAATATCGATGACATCGATATCATCCCGTTCAATCAGGCGGCGCCAATCTGTTTCATACGATGCCCATCCCATTTTTTCCGCCGCTTCTTTAACTCCTTGCTCATCCCGGCCCGCAATGGCTTGCAGAACTGGGATGACATCTGTGTCGAAGTAAAAGGGAAGATCGCGAAACGCATGGCTATGCGCTTTTCCCATAAACTTATAACCAACCATGCCAATCCGGATTTGTCTTTTCTCTTTCATTCTCTCACCCGCCTTTTTATTTTGACGGAGCTGTTTGGCGAAAGTCGATTATTTTCCCCGTTTTAGCACTTTCATAAATCGCCTCTAGCAATTGAATCGAGCGGAAGCCATCTTCAGCTGTCACCGGAGGCTTTGTTCCATGGATAATGGCATCAATAAACAGACGATCCTCTTCCTTATATCCCCATTTTTCTTCAATGGATAATTGATAGAAATCATGAATGTGCGCCGCCTGCTGCAACCCTGGGGCATACATGACTTTTTCGAGTTCTTGGGTTGCGACCGTGCTATACTTCCCATAAACCTCCAAACTCTCAAACGGAAAGCTCCATCCAGCATGAGCATACGTCACAAAATTGACGATCGTCCCCGAGACAAATGTCATCATAATCGCGAATGTATCTAATTCCTCTGTCGAAATGTTTTGTTTTGCTTCGCAGTAAACCGTTTGTACTTCACCAAATAAATAACGGCATAGATCCATCAAATGGAAAGGAGTTTCATACAAGAAGCCTCCCGTCACCTTCGGGTTTGCCGTCCAAGGAGGATTTAACAGTTCGCCGCGGTTCATTTTTACATGAGCCAAATAGGGGGTTACCTCCCCGGAATCAACCAATTCCTTGACTCTTTTATACACCGACGCATACCGGCGGTTCATTCCCAAGTTGTAAATCGCCTTTGATCGTTCAGCCGCTTGCCTGATCTGCTCTGCCCCCTCCAAAGAAGTCGCCATCGGTTTTTCTGAGAACACATGCACATTGTTTTCCAGACATTTTAGTACCGGCTCAACATGCATCGTGTTTGGCGTCGTCACGTAAACAGCATCTACACCAAGATCAAATAATTCCTCGAGGCTTTTGACCGCTTTTGCTTCCCCGGCTTCCTTCGCCAATGAAGCGGCTCTTTCTTCCACAATATCCGCTACCCCAATAATTTGAACCCGCTCATCTTTCTTTAGGATCGACGTATGTACCTTGGCAATCCCTCCGGCTCCCAAAATCCCTACTTTCACCCGAGTCATTATTTTCTCCTCCTCATCTCCGTTGTAGCAGGGAAGCGCTTTCTAATACATCGAAAACAATGGTTATTATGTCCATTAATAATAGTGCAATCTAATCTCCATCGAACTTTTTTTGAGCAAGCGCTTTCCTTTTGTTTTTTATTTTACCCTCAACCTATTATTTTATCAAGTATTTTTTTCTAAATTTATAGAAGGCCGGTGAAAAAGTACACCCTGAGGCAGGGATTTAGGGGGCTTATGTCGAAAAAGGAAGAAAAATCGTTGGAATGGAGCGTGAGCGGATCATGAAAGCCCCCAAAAACCCTTCGACTCAGCCTCGTCTGTTTCAAGTCATCGACATGGAAGAACTGGTTCCTCCACATCATATCTTGCGCCAAATCAACGAAGCGGTTGACTTTTCCGTCATTCACGATTGGGTGGCTCCCCTGTACACGGAAAAAACGGGTCGCCCGGCGGCGGATCCGGAACGGCTGCTTCGCCTAATGCTGCTCTCGTATTTGTTCGACCACTCTGAGCGGGAGTTGTATGAGATCCTCCCCATGCATGCCGGATACTTGTGGTTTTGCGGTCTCGACTTTGAATCCGTGCTCCATCCGGATCCTCATCACCCCACACTGCCGGATCGAACGACGCTCGTCAAAACACGGAAACGCTGGCGCCAACATGGAATCTTTGACCGGCTGATGACCTATGTGGTGGATCAATGCATCGCGGCGGGGTTGGTCTCGCCGGATGTCCATGCGGCGGCTGACGGCACCCAAGTGCGGGCGAATGCCTCGATCCACAGCTTGCGGGAGGTCAAGCTCGCTCCGGTGGAGACGTTGGAAGACTATCTGGCCCGCACTGCCCGGGAAGATGAACAGACCGAGGCCCGGGATCCGGATGACGACCCACCCTCTCCGTCTCCAAAATCAGGGGAACGCGTCCATGCCGAAGAACGAGGAAACTTCCGTGGAATCAGGTTTTCCAACCAAACCCATCGAAGCGTGACGGATCCGGATGCCCGGTTGTACAAGAAAGGCAAAGGGCAGGAAGCGTATCCTCGGTATCTGGTGCACGACGTCATCGATGTCCAGTCGCGCGTGATTTTATCCAGACGGGCCAGCCTCGCCACTGGAACGGCGGAACGGGAGACGAGTTTGGAGCAGCTGGCTTCGATTCAGTTTCGCCACCCGTCGATTACGATTCGGACCTTGTCTGCGGACAAAGCGTATGGCACCACCGAGTATCTGGAAGCGCTCTTCGTTCAAGGCATCACACCGCTCGTGCCGTTGCGCCGCAAGGAGATGGAGGAGATTCCAACCTGGAAGCGCCGGGCGAAGGATCCCGCTCAGGAAGCAAAGCGCCAGGCGAAAGTCCGAGACGTTCAGATTCGCAATCAAGCGAGGCTCATTCAGCAACAGGGCGGCTATCGATCCATTCAAGCCCTTCGCACGCGTTGTGAGCATGTGTTCGCCGAAGGGAAGGAATGTCACGGGCTGGACCGGGCCCGAAGCCGGGGCCTTTACGCCATGGAAGAACAGGCGCTGTTGACCGCCGTCGTGCAAAATCTGAAGCGATTGTGCCGGTTTCGAAAAAAACGAGGGGGGACCGGCTCTTTGGCGTGCGCAAAACCGGAATTGGGAGTAGGAAGTCCTGCTCGTCTTCCCATCCTTTGGCGCCAAACGGCGGGGAGAATGGCCTCCAAAATTCGACATGTGGGAAGTCTATGCCCCATTAATTCACCGGCCTTATAGAATTTTTATTAAAAAATAAAAGAACAGCTATTTACAGCTGTTCTTCTCATTAAATTTAACGTTTTCTCCGGTAACATCTATTATTCCATAAAAACAATCTGCTCACATCCTTACGATTTCACTTTAGCGATATGACAGGCCGATTTCCTTACCACTAGATGAGGCGGCAAAATGATCCGCTGTTTCGTATGATTGGTCTCTTCAATTTGGGCAATTAGCAGGTCAACCGCTTGCCTTCCCATTTCTTCAATAGGTTGGGCGACTGTCGTCAACGGCGGGTCGATAATGGCCGATAAAATCGTATTATCAAATCCAACCACTGACAGATCATCGGGAATGCGGAGTCCCAACTCTTTGGCCGCCTGATAAATGCCAACGGCAAGAGAATCAAAACAGGCAAAAATCGCTGTCGGCCTTGGGGTCGACTGCAACAGCTCCATCGCCGCCCTTTTTCCATCAGCCATCGAATAGTCCGTATATACAATCCAAGATTCTTCGCATTTCAAGCCGTTCTCTTGAAGCACCTGCTGATAGGCCTGCAGCCTGTATTTATCGCTTGTGCGACTTAAATTCCCAAGCATGATCGCGATCTGTTGATGTCCTAGGGAAACAAGATGCGAGACAGCCTGATATCCCCCTAAAAAATCATCAACTCTCACCACGTTAATGGCCAGCTCCGGGATGTCTTGGGCAATAAAAACCAAAGGGAAATTCTCTTCCAACAGCTCTTTGATCATTGTATAATTGTTCGTTGTGGTTCCGATAATGATGCCATCCACGCTTTTTTGGCGCAATAAAGAAAGATACATTTCTTCCGTCTCCGGGTTGTTATCCGTATTGCACATCAGAACGTTAAATCCCTGTTCTCTCCCCCGATCTTCCACTTTCCTAGCGATTTCAGAAAAAAATGGGTTTGCTACGTCAGGGATGACAAGGCCAATCGTTCTTGTCCGCTTCCCAGTCAACGCCGAGGCGACCATGCTCGGTTGATAATGCAGCTCTTCCATTACCCGAAGGACTCTTTTTCTCGTTCTTTCACTAATGCGCCCGGTATTATTGAGCACCCTTGATACCGTTGAAATGGATACACCCGCTTTTTTTGCTACATCGTAAATGGTTACTTTCATCGCTCATCATTCTCTCCATCTGTTGTAGTCAAGCTCGTTAGGTAAAGCGCTTGCTCTTCTTAATGTTATTTTAATGGTTTTTCCACTTTCTTTCAATACAATATAGAAAAAGATCCCCTTTATATCCGGCCAGAAGGAAGATTTCTAACCAGCAAGGGGATTTTTCTTAAACAACAATATACAAATTATTTATACTATTTGAGATCTATGAGAAACGTCTTGATTTCATATGGATTTATATCAAATTCCAATTTCTCACTTATCGTTCCTTCCCCTACCTCCCTTTCCATAAGATCACACTCTTGCCAAGCGAAGATGGGCAAATCGCTTGTTATATACACTTTGTTTCTTCTGCCTGTAAATTCATGTAATCGAAGAACAATCCGATTGGAATCCTCAGCTCTTTTTACAACATCTACCATAATGTTGTCAGTATTGGTACCAAACAATGAATATTTTTTTCTAATCGGCTCTCCTACGGCGTAAGTTAAAGGATTATTTAGATACCATGCTTCTTTTACCGTATTGCCTTCTACCCAGTCTCCTTGATGCGGAAGTAAGGAGTAAGTAAAAATGTGATACCCTTGATCTTGTTGATAGTCTGGATAGGTGGCAGATTTAATCAGTGATAGTCTTATCACATTATCTTTAATATCATAGCCATATTTGCAGTCATTCAATAAACTAACCCCATATCCTGTTTCTGATAAATCAGCCCATTGATGCGCAACTGTTTCAAACTTCGCGTAATCCCAACTTGTGTTCCAATGTGTAGGTCTTTTCACATTACCAAATTGGATATCATAGGTCGCTAATGTAGAACGGATCTTAACAGGGAACGCCACCTTTAACAGCTGGTTCTGTTCTTTCCAGTCCACCTCTGTCTTAAAATCTATTCTTCTGCTATGTGTATACAGAATCATATCTTGTTTGATAATGGAGTCCATATACTTCCACTCAAAATGGATAACCGCATAAAGCGATGTTATTTCCTTTATGCTTACATGTTGTAAATCCTCTACCTCTCGCTTTTTCTCTTGGTAAAATATATCAATATCCCAAGCATCAAAGCGTAGAGGTTTATCCTCAAACACTTGTAATACATTCCCACATTTCCCGTCATCTAAGACCTCCCGTTTGGCCTGAAGATCATAAATGGAGATAATTTGCCCTTTATCATTCCATTTAATTTTGTAGTACGGTGAAATAACTTCAGAAGAACCTACATGGAACATATTAGTTTGAACCAAAGTATTATCCGCTTCTACATCATAAAACCGAATTGTACTGAATCCTAGAGGCGGGACATCTTCTACTAATATAACCCAATTGTCACCAACTCTTTCTGCCTTTAACTCTCTCCCTGATACATCCTTCCATATCCCTTTTTTGGTTTTTGTAGTTGCCGGAATTCGGACTAAATCTGTCCTTACCCAAGGAGAGGAGTTGAACACTATAACTGTATCCCCTTTCTTCTCGACTATAATGCTCTCGCTTAGGTTTTTCCAAGCACTTAATGCATACTTTTCAGCTTTCTCATATTCCTCTCTACTATCCTCATAGACTTCACGAATAGAGGAACCAGGAATAATATCGTGGAACTGATTGCGTAAAATTATTTTCCATCCTTCATTTAACCGTTCAAAAGGATAACGGGACCAATCGGAATTTAACGTCGCCGATACAATTCCCATCCATTCCGTCTCACGGTACAGAAGTTCCATCTTTCGATTCATTCTCTTATTGTAAGCCTGGCTCGTATAGGTTCCGCGGTGATACTCAAGATAAAGTTCTCCATCCCATACATGTACATATTGATCCGTATTTCTAATTTTTTCGTTTAACCGTTCAAAAAATTCATCTGCTCTACCAGTTTCTACATTCGGCAATCCAGGGATATCGTTTAGGCGGCGGCGCATCTCCAACATTTCTCTATTTACCCCTCCCCCGCCATCTCCGTAACCATACGATAAAAGCAACTCTTGATTAATTGCCTTATCTCTATATGCCTCCCAAATCCCCTGCACCGTCTCAGGTGTAATTACCCCGTTATAAGTGTAAAACCACCAGTTTTTGTTGGGCTCAGGAGTTGTAATAAAGTGTGTAAGTATCTCACTTCCATCAATTCCTCTCCATATAAATGTATCATGAGGCATTCGATTATATTGGTTCCAGCTGATTTTCGTCGTCATAAACGCATGAATCCCGGATTTTTTAAGAATCTGCGGCAAGGCCCAGTTATATCCAAACACATCCGGAAGCCATAAATACTTGCACTCTACACCGAACTCCTTACGCAAAAAACGAGTTCCCATAAGTATTTGTCGTACCAATGATTCCCCGGAGGGAATGTTACAATCCGCTTCTAGCCACATCGCTCCTCCCGCTTCCCAACGCCCTTCCGCAACCCGCTTCCGAATTTGCTCGAATATTTCAGGATAATCCGATTTAATATATTCATATAGCTGAGGCTGGGTTTGCAAAAAAATGTACTCTGGGTATTTCTCCATTAGTCGAAGCACTGTAGAAAATGATCTCGCAGCCTTTTCCCTTGTATGCTTAAGGCGCCAAAGCCAGGCAACGTCGATGTGTGTATGCCCAATACAACGAATGGTTACCGGATGTTTTTTCTCCATTCTCTTTAATTCATCTTTAAGCATTTCAAGGGCTATGGCAACGGAATTGTAGAATGAATCCGACTTCGGTTTGGACCAATCAATTTGCCGAAATGCACGATCCAACAATGAAAGAAGCAATTGACGCTCAGGAGAGTGCTGACCGAGAACTTTCACCGTTCCAAGAATAGCTTTTCCGGTGAAAAACAAATCATCAGTAACCTCATCAAGCCAAGCTACCTCTGCCCGTTTTATCTTATGTTCCTGCGATTTCGGAATCCCCCCTCCTTCAAGCCCAGACCATAGGCGAAACGTTAAACTTATTTTAGCGCCAGCCGAACCTTTTGGAAAAAACACTTCCATATGATTGGAATCTACGCCTTGATATGGAGAACCGTTTAAGTATAAAAGTGACTCGAATCCTGAGTTATTTCCCTCGCCGGTTTTGCCAAAATCAAATAGACCTACTATCTCCTTTCCCTTCCATTGTTCCGGAATATCAATATCAGCTTGAAGCCAGGCATAGACATCTCTTCCACTCCAATAATCGCCTAGCCTAATTTCCTTCCATTCTTTTGTTTCCGGCGAACGGGCACCTACCTCCCCTTTTTCGTCCACCAAAAAACGAAACTTAGGAATCAAAATCGCCTCGCGATAGCGATGCTCCGACAACTCATTAATACGAGCTTCCAATTTTTCTTCAGTTAAAAACATATCAAATCTCCCCTTTAACTTTTATTGTCGCAAATTTCACTTATCCTTTTGTTGCTCCCCCAAAATTAAACCCTTCTGACATGAAACGTTGACTAATCATGTAAAGAATGATCGGGGGGATTGTATAAATGAGAGAAAAAGCAGCCAATTTCCCATATTCAACCAAACCGTATTGTCCAAAAAATTGATATATTGTTACGGATGCTGGGAGTTTCTCCGGTGATTGTATTAAGATATAGGGAACAAAAAAATTCCCCCAACTTAGAGTAAAACTCACATTTCGCACCCTAACAAGGTCAAAACAAAGGATTTTTTATTTAGTTTTTCAGAATAACTTTTTGACCAACACAACGAGCGATGGCAATCCTTTTTTTACCATCGCTAGTCGTTCTGTATCATGTTAGACGTAGATGCTCTCATCCATGCCCAATCCCTGCAGAATCCTTCGCTGATCCGGGTTGAGGGAGCGATCCAGTGCGCGTTGGATGCGTCCATCCGGCAGCTGGAACAGGACGACGTTCACATATTGAAACAGCTGAAAAATCGCCTGCCCGGTTGGCCGGGTCAGCTTGCGGCCTCCAGCCCCTTTTAACGTTTTAACGGGTGTTCCGGTGTGATGAACTGACGCACCCGGCGCTGAAGAACGCGGTAAATCGCCAAGGCCAAGAGAAATAGATAGCCCAATACGGCAACTCGTTCTGGCTTTTTGACATAAATCTCATCCGTGAAAAACGGATCTTTCAAAAACGCGAAGTTCATTTCCACCGAGATTTGCCCTTTATACAGCTTCAAGATCTCTTGGGCATCCATGGGTTGGCCCTTCCATTCCTTCGGAACGGTCGTGACGAGGACAAACCGGGACGCTTTCCGTCTTGCCTGTTCCCATGCCTGTTGGTCGAATTCGACGTTTAGGCGAAGGGTGTACAGCGTCTCCGTCTCGGGTTCCGCTCCTTTTTTCGGCCGTCCGCGCCGTTTTTTCGGACGCACGATCTCTTCGACCGCGGCCTCCACTCGATGAAACCGAGGGCGAAGGGACGCCTTGAGGGACGTCAAGGCTTGTTCGGCGTCTTCGCGGCAGGAGAAGGGGTGGCGCTCCCAACGGACTTGTTCCTCACGAAGAAGCTCCGCTTCTTTGACCCGCTCTTTTTCGAGCGTCTTTCCTTTGCGCTGGTCGAGCGCGCTCGATTCAACGACGATCAGCCGAACCGGGTGGCCTTCATATGTCGCGGCCGTTTCCCATACCCGGTACGTGGCGCCGTTTCTCTCCGCCAGGGTAAAGGGTGTTTAGTGCAAAATGAAAGTACAGAGTTCTGCAACAAAAAAGTGCAGAGCTTCATGGCATAAAAAAAAGGCTTGCCAGCTCCTAAAATTCCCTCTACTGTTAAGGTTGTGAAGAACAAAACAGTGGAGGTAAAGAAAGGATGCTAGCAATGCCTGAAATTCATCATATCAAACATTTGCGTGAAAAGAAAGGGTTATCGCTTTCCGAAATTGTCCGCAGGACGGGATTTAACTGGAGAACAGTCAAGAAATATGCGGATGGAGACATTTCGGTCAGACAAAAAATAAAGAGAAAACGGGGAATGATGGAGGAAGAAGGATACGGTCAAATCATTGATGACTGGCTGGAGGAGGACGCCAAACTGCCAAGAAAACAACAGCGGACAAGCAAGAAGATGTACGAACAATTAAAGCAGGAACATGGCTTTAAAGGGTCTTATCGAACGGTTTGCGCCTACGTTCAAAAACGAAGACCCCAGCTTAAGCTGGAGAAGGAACGGCGTTACGAGAGGCTGGAACACCCTCCGGGGGAAGCGCAGGTGGATTTCGGCACCATGTCCGTTGTGACGAAGGAAGGAAAAGAGGAAGACCGATCAATTCTGATTTTGAGCTTTCCGTACAGCAACGCCGCGTATGCGTATCCATTGCCGGCGGAAAACAGCGAATGTTTTCTTCACGGACTCACTCAGCTCTTTCGACAGGCCGGAGGCGTCCCGAGAAAACTGCGCATCGACAATTTGGCGGCGGCGGTGGTTTCGATTCGAAAAGGAGGCGAACGTCAATATACTGAAGCATTTGAGCGATTCCGGCTTCATTATGGGTTTGACGTACAGGCGTGCAATCCGTATAGCGGACACGAAAAAGGGAATGTCGAACGGAAAGTTTACTATACTCGTCAACACTGCTTTGTCCCTGCTCCGTTGATCGAGGGGGATGAAGAACTGGCGGAGTGGCTGCATCGCAAGATGATCGAAGATCGAGCCCGCCCCCACTATGAAAAAGGGAGAACCATTGAGGAATTATGGCAGGAAGAACAAAAGGAGTTGCTTGTCCTGCCGGAGAGAGATCTCCCGATCTTCTCCTTCCACCACGCTAATGTCAATAAATACGGGGAAGTAACGGTGGATGGGGAGGCGTTTGTGGTTCATGGGATCCCGGTTCCCAACCGTGTCCTTGTCAAAAAGGAATGGGATCGTTTCATGGTTTTGTCCCAGGAAGGGGAGGTGTACCTGGAAGCGCCAAGGCCGTACACGAAAAAGCAACGGGAGCTCCCTTGGAAGGACATTTTGGCGGAATGGGCGCAAAAGCCCCGGGTGGTGGAGTATTCGCGGTTTCGAGTTTACTTGCCGGAGGCCATTAGGAAATACTTCATGGAACAACCGAAACAGACGGCATCACGCATTCGAGGAGTGCAGAAGCTGCTGGAGCGGTACACCGTCTATGAGATCGCCCAGTGGCTTGACAAGTATCAACGGTGGGATTTGA
>NZ_MQMG01000051.1 GCF_001908025.1 Geobacillus proteiniphilus | reverse complement strand
AAAGTATTTATGGCGTATAAAAATGTGTTTCAAGCTGATGATGGAACCTTGTATCGGACGCTAGTCGCGGCAAAAGAACTCGGAGCGCTTGTCATGGTGCATGCCGAGAATGGAGACGTGATTGACTATTTAACGAAAAAAGCCTTGGAGGACGGGCATACTGATCCGATTTATCATGCATTAACGAGACCTCCAGAGCTAGAAGGAGAAGCGACGGGGCGCGCCTGTCAATTGACAGAACTCGCTGGTTCGCAATTGTACGTCGTTCATGTATCGTGTGCTCAAGCGGTAGAGAAAATTGCTGAAGCGCGCAATAAGGGGTTGAATGTATGGGGCGAAACTTGTCCCCAGTATCTGGTGCTCGATCAGTCCTATTTAGAAAAGCCGAATTTTGAAGGTGCTAAATATGTATGGTCACCGCCGCTTCGTGAGAAATGGCATCAAGAAGTGCTATGGAATGCCTTGAAAAACGGCCAGCTGCAAACGCTCGGATCTGACCAATGCTCATTTGATTTTAAAGGCCAAAAAGAATTAGGAAGGGGAGATTTTACCAAAATCCCAAATGGTGGTCCTATTATTGAGGATCGGGTAAGTATTCTTTTCAGTGAAGGAGTGAAAAAAGGGAGAATTACCCTCAACCAGTTTGTTGATATTGTATCAACAAGAATCGCCAAATTGTTTGGTCTATTCCCGAAGAAAGGAACCATTGCCGTCGGTGCGGATGCGGATTTAGTCATTTTTGATCCAACGGTTGAACGGGTGATTTCAGCCGAAACACACCATATGGCTGTGGATTATAATCCGTTTGAAGGGATGAAAGTAACAGGGGAACCCGTGTCGGTTTTATGTAGAGGAGAATTTGTGGTACGTGATAAACAATTTGTCGGGAAACCGGGGTACGGCCAATATGTTAAACGCGCGAAATATGGGGCGCTAATGGCCGACCAAGATGTGGTGAAAATGTCCTAACGTAAATAAATCATTGAACACCAACAAGCTGTGCCTGGCGGTAAGGATGCGGGTCACGACGAGAAGCGGGGGGTGTGTGATGACTTACCATCAGTTTCTACGTGAGCGAGAAAAGATCGATTACTTAATTGAACAAGGATACTATATGAAAAGCGTAAAAGAAAATTTAAGCGGATCGTTTGTTGAATTTGAGAAAGAAGACTCTTTGTCAGAAACAAGAGATATCCAAACACTGCATATTACAAACGCTGATGCACGCAAATATTTTTCGTCATTATTAATCCGCCAGCTCAGAAAACACCACGAATAGAGAGAAGAGCGATGCACATCGCGATAAGCGCCGGAACGAGTTCCTCTATATATCCTCAATCATTATAGAGGCAGGGCCGGCGCTTTGATTTTCATGAAACAGAGCGCGAATCGCCTAAATGAATGTCACATCTCATAACATAAAACGAGATCGATGATGTTGCTTTCTGTATAATGAAACGTAGAAGGCCATATATAGCCAAGCCGTTACATAAAAATTTGTGATAGAAGCAGGAGCGACCGTTTACGCTGCCTAATATTAAAATGGCATTGCCATGATTGCTGTAAGGGGAGTGAAACAAAGTGTATGAAGACTCCTACATTAACGGTTTCTGATATTCTAAAGCGGAAACATTTTGAACATGTTGAAGTGGCTGCAGGGCATAATGGGCTCAACCGCACTGTAAAATGGGTTCATGTTGTCGAGGTTGCGAAAATCCATCATCTGTTAAACGGAAAAGAGCTGATTTTATCTACTGGGGTAGGATGGAAGGAAAATAAGGAACTGTTTCGATCGTTTGTAGAACAGCTTATCAACTGTGACGCTTCGGGATTATGTATTGAAATCGGTATGCATACTCCTTCTGTTCCGCAAGAAGTAATCGATTTAGCGAATGCGCATCACTTTCCGATCATTCTCTTTCTCAAAGAAGTGCCTTTCGTTGAGATCACCCAAGACATCCACACTTATTTAATTAACCAACACTATGAAATCATCTCCGGACTAGAATCATATTCACAGCAATTAAACAAAAAATTACTTTCAATGGACCATTATAGTGAAATTTTAAAACTATTGCACCACTATTCGGGACATCAAGTGGTTTTTAAAATAAACGGCAGAGAGGTGGAGATATTTCCTAAATACAGCAAAACATTTAAGGAAGAACAGTTGATAGTTGACGACAACGCAGCTTCCAAGAAAAGAGTGGCCACCCAACCGATCCAATTTCTCGGGAATGAATATGCCGAGCTATCCATTGTGTCAACCGGAAAGGAAATCAGCGAATTTGATCTGCTGATTTTGGATCGTACGGCAACTGCGCTGGCACAGCATCTGCTTCGTGATTTGTATGTCGATGAAAAAAAGAGAGTAGAAGAAAATGAGTGGTTGAAAAGCTGGCTAGAGGGAGAGCATCCCATTGAAAATGTGTTTAGTTATTTGGCTGAGTATGGGGCAGAGCCAAATCCAAAAGGAGGGACAGTGCTTGTTGTCCGTTTTAAATCTTCAATGAAGCAATGCTCGAATTTAGACATGATTTATTTTAAAATGCTATGCCGGACGATTTTTGAACAACAAGGTTTTTCGACATTTCCTGTCGATTTTCACAGCAGCATCGTATTTATTATGATCAATAACAGGGAAATGAAAACATGGAAAAGTCGAATGAAAATAGGACTGAATTCTTTGCTTGAATCGGATTATATTCAAAAGAAGAAATTACCTCAATTTGTTGTCGGGGTCGGAAAATTTATCGAAAATGTTTCTCATATGGACAAAAGTTATCGGACGGCTTTAGAGACGATCAAAATTCAACATCATCTTGGCGGCAGAGCCAATAGCTGTTTTTATGAGGATTTGCATATCTATCGAATTATTTCCCTTATTCATAAATACAATGATTTGTATGAAGTTGTCATGGAATACTTAGAGCCTGTTCTTCAATACGATGAAAAATATAATGGAAACTTGTTGGAAACGTTAAAGGTATATTTGGCGTGTAACGGTTCAAAAAAAGAAACCGCACAAAGACTATTTGTCGTTAGGCAAACGCTGTATCATCGAATCCAAAAACTAGAGTCGCTTTTAGGAGAGGATTTTATGAATCCGGAAAAACGGCTCGCTATTGAGTTTATGATCAAGGCATATGAATATTTACAATCGCAAAGTATGGAAAACAAATATGTGCAGCATGATCGGTTGCGAAGATTGTAAGTAAGAAGTCTCCCCCCTGAGAAGCGAAAAGCAGAAGATGCCGTAGGCTTCTAGGGGGATTTCTTTCGTAAAAACATCCATGAGCAATTTTTTGCTCTCCACCGACATGAAAATCTCAGTCCAAGGCGCGCACATTTTCAAAATTTGGTCACATTGTGGAATAAATAGGCTAATCGCTTTTACGCTTTGTCTAGTGAAGGCAATCAAAAACTGGAGGATAATTTTGTGTAACAATACAAAATATTTAGATCATGAACAAAGATAGGAATAAGGAGGAGAATCTGATGTCCATCACCAAACCGGAAACAACGGTTCTCAAAAACTATATCGGTGGACAGTGGGTGGCATCGAGTGGCACAGAAACGCTAGAAGTCCCGAACCCGGCGACTGGGGAAGTGTTGGCGCGTGTTCCGATCTCAACCAAAGAGGATGTCGATCAAGCGGTGCAAGCAGCCAAGAAAGCGTTTGCGACGTGGAAAGATGTCCCTGTTCCCAAACGAGCGCGGATTATGTTTTCATTTCACCATTTGTTAAACCAGCATCATGAGGAATTAGCGGAGCTTGTCGTACAGGAAAATGGCAAAGCGTATAAAGAAGCGTACGGAGAAATTCAACGGGGGATTGAATGCGTGGAGTTTGCGGCCGGCGCTCCGACTTTGCTGATGGGGGAATCGCTGTCGAATATTGCGGAAGAGATTGACTCGGAAATGTTTCGTTATCCGTTGGGAGTTGTGGCAGGGATCACTCCGTTCAACTTCCCCATGATGGTGCCGCTTTGGATGTTCCCGTTGGCGATTGTGTGCGGCAATACGTTTGTATTGAAGCCATCGGAACGGACGCCCATTTTGGCCAATAAGTTAGCAGAACTGTTTACGGAGGCAGGTGCCCCTCCTGGGGTGCTCAATGTCGTTCATGGAGCGCATGAGGTGGTCAACGCCTTGATTGATCATGAGGATATTCGTGCGATTTCATTTGTCGGTTCACAGCCAGTGGCCAAGTATGTGTATGAACGGACAGCAGCGCAAGGCAAACGAGTGCAGGCGTTGTCGGGGGCGAAAAATCATCATATTGTCATGCCAGATGCGGATGTAGAGACGGCCGTACAACATGTGATCAGCTCAGCGTTTGGCAGCGCGGGCCAGCGTTGCATGGCTTGCAGTGCAGTCGTGATTGTCGGGGAAAATGAAACGTTCGTCCGTCGGTTGAAACAAAAAGCGGATGAGTTGATTATTGGGAATGGCATGGATCCGGAAGTGTTATTAACCCCGGTCATTCGGCAGTCTCATCGTGAAAAGGTGCTAGGCTACATTCAAAAGGGGATTGAAGAGGGCGCGGTATTGCTGCGCGATGGGCGAAAGGAAATGGATGATAGACCCGAAGGCAATTTTTTAGGTCCCACGATTTTTGATTATGTCACCCCGGATATGACGATCGCGAAAGAAGAGATCTTCGCACCTGTATTAAGTTTGCTGAGGGCCAATGATTTAGATGAAGCGCTCAGCTATATTCGGAAGTCTCGGTATGGGAACGGGGCGACGATTTATACAAAGGATGCGAAGGCCGTCCGGAAATTCCGTGAAGAGGCCGATGCGGGGATGTTGGGCATTAACGTCGGCGTGCCGGCGACGATGGCGTTTTTCCCGTTCTCTGGCTGGAAAGATTCGTTTTACGGCGATCTTCATGTGAATGGAAAAGATGGCGTGAATTTTTACACGCGCAAAAAGATGATTACTTCCCGGTTTGATTTTTAACCTGTGTTGGGTGAAAGGGGCAGAGAATCATGCAAACTGAACAAACCCACCAACTGTGGCTCGACAAAGATGATCGATATATCTGGCATTCGATGAAGCCATATAACCCACAAGCAACGCTGATTGCGGCCGAAGCGAAAGGCTGCTGGGTGACGGATGCAGCTGGCAATCAGTATTTGGATGCGATGGCCGGGCTCTGGTGCGTCAACGTCGGCTACGGGCGCGAGGAACTCGCCGAAGCGGCGTATGAGCAGCTGAAGACGCTGGCGTATTTCCCGTTGACGCAAAGCCACTTACCGGCAATCCAGCTTGGGGAAAGGCTTAACGAACTGTTGGGCGATGAGTATGTCATCTTCTTCTCAAACAGCGGGTCGGAAGCGAACGAAACGGCGTTTAAAATCGCCCGCCAATACCACCAGCAGCGCGGGGAGCATCATCGGTACAAAATCATTTCCCGCTACCGGGCGTACCACGGCAACTCGATGGGGGCGCTCTCAGCCACCGGGCAGGCGCAGCGGAAATACAAATACGAGCCGCTCGCCCCAGGTTTCATCCATGTGCCGCCGCCGGATGTCTACCGCGACCCCGATTCAGCTGACGATCCGCGCCAGCTGCGGGCGGTAAAGGCCATTGATGATGTCATGACGTGGGAGTTGAGCGAAACGATCGCTGCCGTCATTATGGAGCCGATCATCACCGGGGGTGGCGTGCTCATTCCTCCGGACGGGTATATGAAAGCGGTCAAAGAAGTATGTGAAAAACACGGCGCCTTGCTTATTGTCGATGAAGTCATCTGCGGCTTTGGCCGGACGGGAAAAGCGTTCGGATTTCTAAACTACGGCGTCAAGCCGGACATCATCACGATGGCGAAAGGCATTACGAGCGCGTATTTGCCGTTGGCGGCCACCGCTGTTCGCAAGGATATTTATGACGCGTTCAAAGGAACAGGCGAATACGACTATTTCCGCCATGTCAATACATTTGGCGGCCACCCGGCTGCTTGTGCGGTGGCGCTGAAAAACATCGAGATCATGGAGACGGAGCGGTTGTTTGATCGTTCGCGAGAGGCCGGGGAATGGCTGCTTGATGAGCTAAAAACGAACTTGGCCAACCACCCGTATGTCGGCGATGTGCGCGGCAAAGGGCTGCTTGTGGGCATTGAGCTTGTCGCTGATAAAGCGACGAAAGAGCCTCTTGATGTGTCGCTTGTCAATCAAGTGATCAATCGATGCAAAGAAAACGGCCTCATCATTGGCAAGAACGGAACGACGGTCGCCGGATACAACAACGTACTCACCTTATCGCCGCCGCTTTGCATCACGGATGATGAACTTTCGTTTGTGGTGCGTGTCTTGACCGGGGCGCTAGCGGCCATTCAATAAGAAGAAGGACAAACGCCAGCTTGGGTCGACAGGCTGGTGTTTTGTTTGCCTTCGTGCAGACATTCGGAAAAACATAGAAGCAGGCGGCTGTCGCTAGGGCTGAACGTTCTCCCGCCTATGCGCTTGTTCTTCGAGATGGGAGATTCTTAGACACCTGCCTCAGGGCAGGCTGCCCGATCATCGATTCCTGTGTGTTTGACGAAAGATCGATCATGAACACTGAATGGTCATTCCGAACAAGAGCCGTTTTAACCCCATTCAAATACATACGTTAATGGAATAGCTAAGTCCTTAAATTGTGCGGAATGCAGCGTGTCTTGTTGTCCGTATGTTGCATGTCGTTGATATGTACCTTCGTGCAAATAGTACACATGAATCATTTTATTAGCAGTATCAACAATCCAATATTCCGCAATTCCATAGTGTTGGTAAGTATAAAATTTTTCGTTGTAGTCTTTTAAAGCGGTTGAAGGTGACAAGACTTCAACAACCAGTGTAGGTGCCCCGTAACATCCTTTTTGGACAATCTGTTTTTTATTGCAAATCACGGCAATATCGGGTTGGACAATGTCATCAGGGGTTTCATACGTTTCATTTTTGCTAAGGAATACATCAAACGGCGCTATAAAAACATAACAATGTTTGTTTTGGAAAAAATGGCGCAAAGCAAAATACAATTCTCCGACTGCAAATTGATGTTCCGAAGATGGAGCAGGTGTCATATTATATGCTTTTCCATTTATAAGTTCCCAGCGACCTTCCCATGTTTTCCAGTCAGCATAAGTGTAAATTTTGTTCGAGTCAGGGATATTGCCCATTGTTTCACCCTCTTTCATTTTAAGGATACGTTTGTTTACAGTTTAGCAAAAGAAATCAAGGAAGTGTAGGGAGGACTTTCATTAGACGTTTATTTATCACCCGCTTACGCTCACAAGCGGGAGTGAGGGTCTTCTTGGTTCAGGATGATAAAAAAGGAATCTGGCGTTTGTTTGTCGAATGACATGAGTGAAGAATGTATGGGGAAAGGGAGAGAATGATGTCCGCATTTCAAGCGTTTGTTGTCAACAAAACCGAAACAGAATTTACCGCCGGTGTGCAGACGATTTCCATGGATGATTTGCCGGAAGGCGACGTCCTTGTCCGCGTCCATTATTCGAGCGTCAATTACAAAGACGGATTGGCGTCCATTCCGGACGGCAAAATTGTGAAAACGTATCCGTTTGTGCCGGGAATTGATTTGGCCGGGGTGGTTGTTTCGTCGCAACATCCGCGTTTTCGCGAAGGGGACGAAGTGGTTGCGACCGGTTATGAAATCGGCGTGACGCATTTCGGAGGCTACAGTGAATATGCTCGCCTGCACGGCGAATGGCTCGTTCCGCTGCCGAAAGGGTTGACGTTGAAAGAAGCGATGGCGATCGGGACGGCTGGGTTTACAGCGGCGCTGTCCATTCACCGTCTTGAGGAGCATGGGTTGACGCCGGAACGCGGACCGGTGCTTGTCACGGGGGCGACGGGCGGAGTCGGGAGTCTGGCCGTGTCGATGCTCGCGAAGCGCGGCTACACGGTGGAAGCGAGCACAGGCAAAGCGGCGGAGCACGATTATTTGCGCGTTTTAGGGGCGAAAGAAGTGTTGACGCGAGAGGACGTCACGGCCGAGCACATTCGTCCGCTTGATAAGCAGCGCTGGGCAGCGGCAGTCGATCCGGTCGGCGGCCGGACGCTGGCCACGGTGTTAAGCCGCATCCGCTACGGCGGAGCCGTGGCGGTGAGCGGACTGACCGGAGGGGCGGAAGTGCCGACGACGGTCCATCCGTTTATTTTGCGCGGTGTCAGCTTGCTTGGCATCGATTCTGTCTATTGTCCAATGGATGTGCGCCTCCGCATTTGGGAGCGGCTCGCTGGCGACTTAAAGCCGGATCTTGAGCGGATTGCTCAAGAGATTTCGCTCGCTGAATTGCCGCAAGCGCTTAAGCGCATTTTGCGTGGCGAACTGCGCGGCCGGATGGTGGTGCGGTTAGGATGACGTTCGGGACGCGGTCTGCTTGAAGCAACGCCAAAAGCCCGATGCTTCCACATTCCTTCTTGTTTTGTCCTTGACACTAACACTTCCTAAAAGGCCGGTGAAAAACGATCATTTTCGTCAAATGGGTGATTTTTGTTGGGAAAGAAGAGCCAATTTTACAAGGTTTCTTAACTTGAGAAGGGATATTGTTGAGCTGATTTTTTCATTAAATCACCAGTCTTCTAAACGAAAAAGAGTGAAGGGGACGGGGGAGGCAGGCGTGCAGAAGAATAAGAGAAAGACGCAGGAAGCAGCGCCTGCGTCTTTTTTTATCCCCGCAATTGGTACCGCTCCAGCTCGGAGAAAAAGTCTTTCACAAACCGGTAAAACACTTTCACCGACGGGGCGAGCTCGTGATGGTCGGAGACGATGATGCCGACATTTCGCTTCACTTGCGGCATTTCAATCGGCACTTTGGCGGCGTAGCGAAGCAAGCTTTCCGACAGGGCGCTCTCCGGCAAGAGGGTCACGCCGATGCCGGCGGAGACAAGCCCTTTAATGGCATCGAGATCTTCGCCTTCCGATGAAATGTTGGGCGAAAATCCGGCTTGGTGGCAAGCGTCAATGACGATTTGATGCAAAATGTATCCCTTTGGAAACGTAACAAACGGGTCGTGGCGCAGTTCGTTTAACACGATCCGGTCGCGGCGAGCGAGCGGATGGCTGTTCGGCAGGAGGGCCGCAAACGGTTCAGAAAATAAAATTTCCCCTTTGATGCCGATTTCGCGTGCGGGAATCGGTCCAAGAAAGGCCAAGTCAATTTCCCGTTTTTTCACCGCTTCGATTAAATAATAGTACGACCCTTGGCGGAGATGGAACGAGACGTTTGGGTGTTCCGCTTTAAAGGCGGAGATGACCATGGGCATCATGTGGCTTGCCAGGCTTGTCGGAAACCCGATTTTAATCGTCCCGCGCTCCGGGTCTAAATATTCTTCGATTTGTTGCTTTGCATCATCGACCGCCTTCAACACCGCTTCGGCGTGCGGCAAAAAATGACGGCCGATGGGGGTGAGCTTCACGTTCCGCCCTTCCCGTTCAAAAAGCTGCACGCCAAGCTCCGCCTCTAAGTTTGCGATTTGCCGGCTGATCGCCGACTGCGCGACATGGAGGGCATCGGCGGCTTCGGAGACGTGTTCGCGCCGGGCGACTTCCACGAAATATTGCAGTTGCCGCAGCTCCATTTTTCTCCCTCCTTTTGATTGATCGCAAAATGAGATGGATTTTATCTAAATTATATATTGTTTATATTAATTTTGAAAACTACAATGAATATTACAGACAATTCGGAACGGGAGGGGAAGGCAGCATGAAACACTACGGATTACCGGAAGCGCAAGGGTTATATCGCCCGGAATTTGAACATGATGCATGCGGGATCGGGTTTTATGCGCATTTGAAAGGAAAACCGTCGCACGACATTATCAAAAAGGCACTTCATATGCTTCGCCAGCTTGAACACCGCGGCGGACAAGGGAGCGATCCGGAAACGGGCGATGGCGCGGGCATTATGACGCAAATTCCGCATGAGTATTTTCAAGCGGTGTGCGGCGGGATGAACTTGCCGGAAAAAGGGCGCTACGGGGTCGGGATGTTCTTTTTGCCGGAAGAGGAAGCGAAACGGGCGTACTATGAATCGATGTTCAATGAGATCGTCGCTCAAGAAGGGCAACGGCTGCTCGGATGGCGGACAGTTCCGGTCGATCGTGAAAAGCTTGGCAAACTGGCGCGGCAAAGCCAGCCGTTCATCCGCCAAGTGTTTGTCGCGGCAAGTGATGACGTGGCCGATGAGTTGGCGTTTGAACGGAAACTGTACATGATTCGCAAACAATTTGAAAAGCGTGTGGAAAACAACGAGTGCTACGTAGCAAGCTTCTCGAGCCGGACGATCGTTTATAAAGGGTTGCTTACGCCGGAACAAATCGATGCGTTTTATTTGGATTTGCAAGATGAACGGTTCCGTTCGGCGTTTGCCCTCGTGCACTCGCGCTTCAGCACGAACACGTTCCCGAGCTGGGAGCGGGCCCATCCGAACCGTTATTTGATCCATAACGGCGAGATCAACACGCTGCGCGGCAATGTCAACTGGATGACGGCGCGCGAGAAGCAATTTGTGTCGGAAGCGTTCGGCGCGGATTTGGAAAAAGTCGTGCCGATTTTGGATACGAACGGCAGCGACTCGTCGATTTTGGACAATGCGTTCGAATTTTTCGTTCTCGCTGGCCGGAAGCCGGCCCATGTCGCGATGATGCTCATTCCGGAACCGTGGTTTTGGGATGAGCAGATGGATGATGCGAAAAAGGCGTTTTACGAGTACCATAGCTGTCTCATGGAGCCGTGGGACGGACCGACGGCGATTTCGTTCACCGACGGCAAGCAAATCGGCGCCATTTTGGACCGGAACGGCTTGCGTCCGGCCCGCTATTACGTCACCAAAGACGACTACATTATTTTCTCATCCGAAGTCGGCGTCATTGATGTCGACCCGAACAACATTTTATATAAGGAACGGCTGAGCCCGGGGAAAATGCTTTTGGTTGACCTCGAGCAAGGGCGCATCATCTCCGACCAGGAAATCAAGGAAGAAATGGCTCATGAAAAGCCATATCGCCAATGGATCAACGAGCAAATGATCACGCTTGGCGATCTGGAAATTCCGGAGGACGTCGAAGCGCCGAAGCAACTCGTCAAACTGCAAAAAGCGTTCGGCTACACGTTTGAAGATGTGGAAAAAACGATTTTGCCGATGGCGGCGGAAGGAAAAGATCCGACCGGCGCCATGGGCATGGACGCTCCGCTTGCCGTGCTGTCGGAGCGGCCGCAAAGTTTGTTCAACTACTTCAAGCAGCTGTTCGCCCAAGTGACAAATCCGCCGATTGATGCGATCCGCGAATATGTCGTCACCTCGACGATGACGCTGCTTGGCAAAGAAGGGAACATTTTGCATCCGGACGCCAAAGCGGCGCGGCGCATCCGCTTGGAAACTCCGCTATTGACGAACGAAGAGCTCGCAGCGTTAAAAGCCAATCCGTACCCGGAATTTGCGTGCGCGGTGCTGCCGACGCTGTTTACTGATGATTTGAAACAGGCGCTTGATGAGCTGTTTGCCAAAGCGGATGAAGCGATCGAAAACGGGGCGGCGCTTCTTGTGCTGTCCGACCGCGGCGTTGATGAAACACATGTCGCCATTCCGGTTTTGTTGGCGACAAGCGGGCTTCACCAGCATCTTGTCCGCAAAGGGACGCGCACGAACGTCAGCCTGCTTGTAGAAAGCGGTGAAGCGCGTGAAGTGCATCATTTTGCGGCGCTCATCGGCTACGGGGCGGACGCCATCAACCCGTACTTGGCGCTGGAGACGATCCGCCAAGCGTCAGAAAACGGCACGATCGCCTTGTCTTACCGTGAAGCGGTGAAAACATATATCAAGGCGGCTGTTGACGGTGTCGTCAAAGTGATGTCGAAAATGGGCATTTCGACGGTGCAAAGCTACCGCGGCGCACAAATTTTTGAGGCGGTCGGCATCGGCAACGATGTCATTGATGAATACTTTACCGGCACGGCATCGCAAATTGGCGGCATCGGGCTTGCGGAAATCGCCAAAGAAGCGAAAATGCGCCATGAGTCCGCATTTGACGCACGGTACGAAGACGATGTGCTGGATACGGGCAGCGAGCTGCAATGGCGCCGCAACGGCGAACATCACGCGTTCAACCCGAAGACGATCCATTTGCTGCAATGGGCATGCCGGAAAAACGACTACAACCTCTATAAACAATATTCGAAACTGGCCAATGAAGAACAGTTGACGTTCTTGCGCAATTTGTTCGATTTCGATTCGAGCCGACAGCCGGTGCCGATTGAGGAAGTCGAACCGATCGAGTCGATCGTCCGCCGCTTTAAAACAGGGGCCATGTCGTTCGGTTCGATCAGCCAGGAAGCCCATGAGGCGCTGGCGATCGCTATGAACCGGATCGGCGGAAAAAGCAACAGCGGCGAGGGCGGCGAAGACCCGGCCCGCTATGTGAAAGATGAAAACGGCGACTGGCGCCGCAGCGCGATCAAACAAGTGGCGTCCGGACGTTTTGGCGTAAAAAGCCATTATTTGGTCAATGCCGATGAATTGCAAATCAAAATGGCCCAAGGAGCAAAACCAGGCGAAGGCGGGCAGCTTCCGGCCAACAAAGTGTATCCGTGGGTCGGCAAAGTGCGCGGCTCCACGCCGGGGGTGGAGCTTATTTCTCCGCCGCCGCACCATGACATTTACTCGATTGAAGATTTGGCCCAACTCATTTATGATTTGAAAAACGCCAACAAAGATGCGCGCATCAGCGTGAAGCTCGTCGCCAAAGCCGGCGTTGGCACGATCGCCGCTGGCGTGGCGAAAGGGAACGCCGATGTCATTGTCATCAGCGGCTATGACGGCGGCACGGGCGCTTCGCCGAAAACGAGCATTAAGCACGCAGGCCTGCCGTGGGAGCTTGGATTGGCGGAAACGCACCAGACGCTCATGCTCAATGGGTTGCGCGACCGCGTCGTTCTAGAAACCGACGGCAAACTTATGACCGGCCGCGATGTCGTGATGGCGGCGCTGTTTGGCGCTGAAGAGTTCGGGTTTGCGACCGCGCCGCTTGTCGTCTTAGGCTGTGTCATGATGCGCGTCTGCCATTTGGATACATGCCCGGTCGGCGTGGCGACGCAAAATCCGGAACTGCGCAAAAAATTCACCGGGAAGCCAGAACATGTCGTCAACTTTATGTACTTTGTCGCTCAAGAAGTGCGGGAAATTATGGCGGAGCTCGGCTTCCGCACGATCGACGAAATGGTCGGCCGCGTCGATGTCTTGAAGGTAAGCGAGCGGGCGAAAGCGCATTGGAAAGCGAAACATCTCGACTTGTCGCGTCTTCTGTACCAAGTCGATGGACCGCGCACTTGCAGCAAAGGGCAAAACCATCGTTTGGAAGAGACGCTTGATCATACAGAAATTTTGCCGGCGGTGCAGCCAGCGCTTGAGCGGCAGGAGCCGGTTGAGCTCGAGCTGATGATCCGCAACGTTCATCGCACGGTCGGGGCGATGACCGGCAGCGAAATTTCGAAGCGCTACGGTGAGAAAGGGTTGCCGGATGATACGATCCGCCTCTATTTCACCGGATCGGCCGGGCAAAGTTTTGCGGCGTTTGTGCCGAAAGGAATGACGCTCGAGCTCGTCGGCGACGCGAACGACTACGTCGGCAAAGGGCTTTCGGGCGGCAAAGTGATCGTCCGCCCGCCGCATGAGGCGCCGTTTGCCGCAGCGGACAATGTCATTATCGGCAACGTCGCTTTCTATGGAGCAACAAGTGGTGAAGCGTACATTCGCGGCCGCGCCGGTGAACGGTTCTGTGTGCGCAACAGCGGCGTTCATGCCGTTGTTGAGGGAGTCGGCGATCACGGCTGTGAATATATGACCGGCGGCCGCGTCGTCATCCTCGGTTCGGTTGGCAAAAACTTTGCCGCTGGCATGTCAGGAGGCATCGCCTACGTCCTCGCTGACGAAGACAGTTGGCAGCAGACGGCCAACCTTGAGCTCGTCTCGTTTGAGCGGCTCGAAGACGAGGAAGAAATTCGCAACGTGCGTCGGATGATCGAAAACCATTACCGCTATACGGGAAGCCCGCGGGCGGTGTTAGTGCTCGAAGAGTGGGACGCGTATGTCCGCCGCTTTGTCAAAGTCATTCCGCGCAACTACAAACTGATGGTCGAAACGATTCGAACGCTCGAACAGTCTGGGTTTTCGCATGAAGAAGCCGTCATGGCGGCGTTTGAAACGGTGGCGAAACAGAAAAAAGCGGCTGCCGTCGGCGCCCATGTGTTGCAAGTGGCCGCGAAGTAAGGTCTTCCTTTCGGGCGGCTGTGGCATGGCGGCGCCGCTTTGGCCCCGCGGCCGCGCGGGGCTCGCTTTTTGACTGGCCTAACAGGCGGGAAGGCCGCATCGGGGAGAAGAGAGGACGTGTACGGAAAGAAGGAGGGGAACCATCGTGGGAAAAGCAACAGGGTTTATGGAATATGCACGCGAGGAGGAAAAAAAGCGCGACCCGCTTTCCCGTCTTGATGATTGGAAAGAATATACACAGCCGTTTTCGGAAGAGGTGCTGGCCCGCCAAGGCGCCCGCTGTATGGACTGTGGCACACCGTTTTGTCATATGGGATTGGAGCTAAACGGCCTTACCTCGGGGTGTCCGGTGCACAACTTGATTCCAGAATGGAACGATTTGGTGTACCGAGGCCGCTGGAAAGAAGCGCTTGACCGACTTTTAAAGACCAACAACTTCCCAGAATTCACCGGCCGCGTCTGTCCGGCGCCGTGCGAAGGATCGTGCACGGTGGCCATTTCCGACCCAGCGGTTGCGATTAAAGGAATCGAACGGGCCATTATTGATAAAGGGTTTGCCGAGGGATGGGTGAAACCGCGTATTCCGAAGACGCGCACGGGGAAAAAGGTGGCCATCGTCGGCTCCGGCCCGGCCGGGTTGGCCTGCGCTGACCAACTCAACCAAGCCGGCCATTCGGTGACGGTGTATGAGCGGGCTGACCGCATCGGCGGCTTATTGATGTACGGCATTCCGAACATGAAGCTGGAAAAGGAGATTGTAAAACGGCGGGTGCGTCTGCTCGAAGAGGAAGGCATCACGTTTATTACGAACACCGAAGTCGGCAAAGATATTATGGCTGACGAACTGCGTGCTCAGTACGACGCCGTTGTCTTGTGCATCGGTGCGCAAAAGCAGCGCGATTTGGCCATTGAAGGCCGGGAGCTTGAGGGTGTCCATTTTGCGATGGATTATTTGACCGGCGTGACGAAAAGTTTATTGGATTCGAATTTTGCCGACGGCCAGTTTATCGATGCCAAAGGAAAACGTGTCATCGTGATCGGCGGCGGCGACACGGGGGCCGACTGCGTGGCGACCGCGCTGCGCCAAGGCTGTAAAAGCGTCGTCCAGTTCGGCAAACACCCTGCTTTGCCGGACAAGCGCCCGGACGATAACCCGTGGCCGCAATATCCGCTCGTCTTTACGCTTGACTACGCGTACGAAGAAGCAAAAGCGAAATTCGGCGCCGACCCGCGCCAATATTGCATTCAAACAAAGAAAATCGTTGGCGACGAGCACGGCCGCGTGAAAGAGCTGCATACGATTCAAATGGAAAAAATCATCGATGAAAACGGCAAAGCGATCTTTAAAGAAATTCCGGGGACGGAACAAGTATGGCCGTGCGATTTGGTGTTTATCGCCATCGGGTTTGAAGGGCCGGAGCAGCCGTTGTTGAAGCAGTTTGGCGTTGAAACGACCAACAACAAAGTGAAAGCCCCTTACGGCAAATATACAACAAACATCGAGGGCGTGTTTGCCGCTGGCGACGCCCGCCGCGGCCAAAGCTTGATCGTCTGGGCCATCCATGAAGGCCGGGGGGCGGCCCGTGAAGTCGACCGGTTCCTGATGGGAGAGACGAAATTGCCGTAATGGTTGTTTCCTCCTTAAAAAGTGGCGCTTTTTAAGGAGGATTTTTTTTTGTTTTGCTGGAAAAGGAATAGAAGGAGGAGAGTGGTGCTCAACATGAATCGGCGATTATGGATCACGTCAGCCATAGGCCTTGCCCTTTTTTTGCTTGTTTGGGCGGCGATGGCCACTGGGCTGACAAAGGCCATCGATGAAGGTGGGCTGCGGTTGTTTGATTCATGGCAATGGCTTGATCCGTTCACCTTCTTTGGCAACGGGGAAACGATCGGCATGATTAGTGTGATGCTTGTCATTGGTTTATGGTTCTTCCGCCGCGATGTCTACGGAATGGTGTTGGTTGTGGTCGCTGTTGGCGGGGGATATGGCATCAATGAGTGGCTAAAACATATCATTGGACGGGCTCGACCGCCTCATGCTGAAGTCGGCGGGTTCAGTTTTCCAAGCGGTCACGCGATGATTGGGACGATTTACTTGTTGCTTTTGGCGTACTTTTTGGCGCAAACGCGCACGAAGCGCGGCGAGTGGGCCGCGATTTACGGCGTTTTTGGAGCGCTTGCTCTGTTGACCGGCTTAAGCCGGTTAAGTCTGCAAGTGCATTATCCGTCTGATGTGCTTGGCGGGTTTTTGCTTGGGGGTGCCTACGTATCGGCCTGCCTTGCTCTTTATCGTACGCTGGTCCAGCAATGCGGGCGTTTATAGTCCGATATGTTGGGTCATAACAAAAAACGATTTTTGTCCCGTTTTTATTCGGTTGTGAAGCCGATTTGCGGCTTTATATTGTGCTTTGATGCTGTCGAAAGGAAGGAGAAAATCTCTTTTTCTATACTATCGCGTTGATCGAGACAATGATACAATGGGGAAAAGGAGGTGAAACGATGGGGCAAGCCGAATTCGTGCAAATGATGGCCGAACTGCTTGACCAAAAGCTGAATCCCATCCACGTGCGGCTCGATCGGATCGAAGGAAATGTCCGAGCGCTTCAAGAAGGACAGGCGCGCTTGGAAGGCGAGGTGCAAGCGCTCAAGGAAGGGCAAGCGCGGCTGGAAGGAGAAGTGCAAGCGCTCAAGGAAGGGCAAGCGCGGCTGGAAGGAGAAGTGCAAGCGCTCAAGGAAGGGCAGATGCGCCTTGAAGGAGAGGTGCAGGCGCTCAAAGAAGGGCAGGCGCGCTTGGAAGATGAAGTGCAGTTGTTACAGGAGGGACAAGCCCGCTTGGAACAACGGCTTCACCGGGTTGAGGAGGATGTGCGCACATTAAAAGTGGATATGGACGCGGTCAAAGGCGACGTCCAAACATTGAAAGCCGACATGGACGCGGTCAAAGGCGACGTCCAAACATTGAAAGCCGACATGGACGCGGTCAAAGGCGACGTCCAAACATTGAAAGCCGACATGGACGCGGTCAAAGGCGACGTCCAAACATTGAAAGCCGACATGGACGCGGTCAAAGGCGACGTCCAAACATTGAAAGCCGATATGGACGCGGTCAAGGACGATGTCCAAACATTGAAAGAAGGACAGCAACGGCTCGAAGAAAAAGTTGACTACCTTGCTACAGAAATGCGGAGCCACTTTCGCCACATTGAAAACATGCTCCATAAGCATCAGGCCGCTCTTGATATGGCTTCGCGCGAGTTCTCTTCCAAACAGGCATCCATCGATTATTTGATGAAAAAAGTGACAGAGCATGATATGGAAATTTTCCACTTAAAAAATTATCTCCAACCATAATTTTCTTCACCGCAACAAAGAAAAAAGTCTAGAAGGCCGGTGGTAACTAGGAAAATGCGATTGAATAAGGCGTGTTTTCACTGGTCTTCTAGACAGCTTTTTCAGCATATGTTATAGAAAAGATAAAGTCACAAGGGGGAAGCGATATGGCGGCCCGTATCGTGAAAACGGGGTATGCGTTGGCGTTTTTGTGCATCATTGCCGGTATTGTTTATTTTTTTGCCGCCAACTGGCCTGAAATGGGGCGAGAGGCGAAAGTCGGGATCAGCATCGGCATGATGGTGGGGTTTTACGGGGCAAGCGCGGCGCTGGCGGGCCGCCATCGTTTTTTAGGACGCTGGATGTTGATCGGTGGGGTGTTGGCGTTTGGTATTGCGTTGGCGTTGCTTGGGCAAATTTACAATTCGCACGCTGACAGTTATTGGCTGTTTCTTGCCTGGCTTGTGCCGACTGCTGTGTTAGCGCCACTGACAAAAGAACGGTCGCTGTCGGTTATTGCGCTTGGTTTGTTGCAACTCGCGTGCTGGTTTTATTATTTTCCGTCGGCTTATCGGATTGAATGGACGGAATGGTCGTCGTTTGGTTTGCTCTTATTGTTTGCAGCGATCAACGGCGTGCTGGTTGGTGTCAGCCGTACGCCGTTAGTCGCCCATCTCGCTTATATTGCCATGCATGGCTGGCTGCTTGCTGTTGGGGTGACCGGCTTTTCATATGGGCGCGACGTCTGGTGGCCATACGTTTATGCGGCGTTGCTTGCCGGGTTGCTTTATTATTTTCTTGTCATCGCTAAGCAGCGGTCGTATGTGTTGTTGACGAGTTTGTTTGCCGGACTGTTTTTGTTGATTCAATACATTCGCCTGCTCGCTGATCATTTTGAAACGTGGCTGCTTCTTATTGGGCTTATGGCGGCTGTTGCAGTGCTATACGGTGGAATTGTGCTATTGCGGCGGACTGGGCTGTTTTCAGCGGAGACGAAAGCCGGGAGGCGGTTTTTGGCGGCGTTTCAAGCCATTGTCACGCTTGCAGCATCGGCGTTGGCAACGGCGAGCCTACTCGGTTTGTATTTGATTTGGGCGGAGTCATGGTCGCCGTATGTGCTCTTTTTCGTTTCCGTCTTTGGATTTGTCGTTCCCGCTTGGCTTGGTCGGCGTTGGAATACGGCGGTTCGTTATACGCTGCTTGCTGTCGGCTACGGGCTTGGATTGACGATGGCGTGGGAAGTGTCTCGGGCGGCGCTGTTCATCTATGCCATCGGGCTCGCTATCGGGGTCGTCCGATCATCAGACAGTGCGGTGCGCCGGTTGACAACGGTAGCGCTGACGCTATATTTGGCAGCAGGGCTTGATTCGGTTGTGGATAACGGACGGATGGTGTTGCTCGCGCTGGCTTTTGTCAACGGCGGGCTGTATGCGTATGGCCGCTGGAGTGGAACGCCGTTTCTCACTCCGCTTGTCTTGGCGTTCGGCGCGCTTGGGATTGCGACAAGCGTTGATGTGTTTGCGGCTGATGGGCTGTACATGGCTCTGAATATCACCATGATTGCCGCGCTTGCCTTCTTTCTTTTTCGCGGGCGGCGGCCGGAGCGAAAGGTCGCTTCGGTGTATTTCGTGCTTTATCTTGTGTTGAAGTATTATGAACTGGCGTGGAATTTGCTTCATAAATCGGTCAGTTTGCTCGCGGCGGGAGTTGTGTTGCTCGCATGGACGGTTTGGCTGGAGAAACGAAATGGTTTCACATGGACTGGAGGAGTGCACTGGAGCCGACGCGTTTCGCTGCTTGTGCTCGCTGTTGTGGTCGCCCAATTTTCATTCTTAGGTTATACCGTGTGGCAAAAGGAGCGGCTATTGCAATATGGTGATGTCGTGAAGCTTGAGATTGAACCATTGGACCCGCGTTCAGTGTTGCAAGGGGATTATATTCAGCTTCGGTACGATATTTCCACAATTCCGTCGCTTGACGGTAGCGGACGGGTGCAAGTCGGGTTGCGAAAAGGAGAGGACGGGGTGCATCGTTTGGCTGGAGTATATGCGGTCAATGGAGAAAAAAGGCCGGGATACACGCCGCAACCGGGAGATGTGATCATCACCGGCACGTTTCACGGCCCACAAGTGGTGTATGGCATTGAATCGTATTTCGTTCCAGAAAAGACCGGAAGGCAATGGCAAGAGCGCGCCCGCTTTGCCTATGTGCGCGTGAGCGAAAATGGCGATGCACTGCTTGAGGCGATCAGCGCAAAATGAGCCCGCCGGAGAGCGGGCTCCGCGTTAGGGGCGTTCGCTTTTTTTGATTGTTTCAATGAATCACTGGATCAACTGGACGTGCCATATGACAAGTAAACGAAAGTCATGGGGGTGGACCTTGGGCTGCGATATATCGCTGTGGCAGGCGTGGGGACAAAAATGGATGAGGACGCTAACGCCCCAAGAATCCCACGGATTTAGCCGTGTGGAGTGTCAATCCTCCGTATAACGTTCAAGCACGCGGTCGATCGCCCCACCGTACGCCTCACCGAACAAATTCAAATGCACGAGCAAGTAAAACAGTTGGTAGAGCGGTTTCCGCTCATGATACTCCGGAGAGAGCGGCATAAGCTCGCGATAGCTCTCATAAAACCGGACTGGAAAACCGCCAAACAGCTCGGTAAAAGCGATCTCAAACTCATGATGGCCGTATAAAACAGATGGATCGATCAAATATGGGACGCCTTCTGGCCCTGGGATCCAGTTGCCGCCCCATAAATCGCCATGCAAAAGTGACGGAAAACAGTCATCCGGGAGCCATTGGTCAAGACGCTCGAGCAGCCGTTCGAGACGTTTGCGCCGCTTGGCGGGCAGGAGACCTCTCTCCGCCGCTCGCATCATTTGCGGCAGGAGGCGGGCGTCGCGGTAATAGTCGAGCCAACGGCCGTACCATCCGTTTCGCTGCGGCAGCGTCCCGATATAGGTATCGCGGGCAAGGCCAAACGCCGGCCCGCGGCATTGATGGAGGCGGGCAAGGCCGCGGCCGAGCTGTTCCGCCGTCTGTTCCGTTTCTGCTCCTTCAATCCACTCCAAGACGAGCCAGCCCCAACCGTCCGCTTCCCCGAAGCCGAAGGTATGCGGAACGTCGATGGCGCGTGCTTGCCTGATCAGCTCGAGGCCCATCCGTTCGGCAGCGAAAAATCCACTCGGTGGGAAACGTTGCATTTTGATAAAGTACGTTTGCTTGTCGCTTCGGACGCGGTAGGCGTCATTGATGTCGCCGCCCGAGACGCGGCGCCAATGGCGGATGCGGGAATGATCACCGATCGATTGGAGCGCCATTTGCAACATCGTTTCCTTGTTCATTGATCCACCTCCGCCAACTGCTCATTGAGCTCGTTCAGCACTTCACCGATTTTTCGCTGATGGATGACAGCGTCGGCGAGATCGTCTAGTTCAGTCGGTTCCCAATTGATAATCACGAGTTTAGCCCCACTCCGCTTGGCAACAAGCGGCAGCTGGTTGGCTGGGGATACCTGCAGAGAGGAGCCGAGCACAACGAACAAGTCCGCTTGACGGGCCGCTTCCCATGCTTGATCGATGGTTTTCTCCGGCAGCGGCTCGCCAAACAGCACGACCGACGGGCGCAAAACTCCGCCGCATTCGCACGTCAATACACCGTGCAAATAGGCGAAGCTGGGTTTTTGTTGTCCGCACTGCTGGCAATGGACAGTGCGCAATGAGCCGTGGAGTTCAATGACGCGTCGGCTTCCCGCTTCTTGATGAAAGCCATCGACATTTTGCGTCACAATCGTCTGCACGATCCCGCGCCGCTCCCAATCGGCCAACAAGCGGTGTCCGTCATGCGGTTGGCACTGTTGCAATGTGCGAATGCGATATTGGTAAAACTCGACGAACGATTCACGGCGATGGTACAGCGCATCGATGGTAGCGAGTTCGCTCGGGTTAAAACGCGCCCACAGCCCGGTGCGCGGCGAGCGGAAATCGGGCAGCCCACTTTCGGTTGACATGCCGGCGCCGGTCAGCACAACGGTGCGGCGCGAGGCGGCCAGCCATGAAGCGATGGACATGTTTGTTCCCCCTTCATTTTATGATGAAAGTTGAAATTTTCACATTTATAGCTTTAATAGAGCTGTTTGATCGATTATCGGGAGATCGAAGCTGTTCTCCACATTCATGCATGGAACTGATAATCGGGAAGCGGGTGGTTGTTCGGTCTCCCAGCACGCCAAGGCTTGCTTCGAGCAGCGGAGAAAATAGACAAGATGCTTTTTCGCTGCAGCAAATCATTCTTTCGTTTCGGCAAAAGGGTGAATCCAATAAGAAGTTCGACAATCATTTTGCTTTTCCTTTCCGCCTGTTTCCATTATGATAAAAGAGAAGGAAAAAATGGACAAGGGGGCAAGGAAAATGAGCAAAAAGGTGTTGATCATCACCGGCGATGCGGTGGAGGCGCTTGAAGTGTACTACCCGTACTATCGCTTGCTCGAAGAGGGGCATGAGGTCACGATTGCCGCGCCGAAGAAAAAGAAACTGCATACCGTCGTCCATGATTTTGCCGACTGGGATACGTACGTGGAAAAGCAAGGCTATTTGATCGACGCTCATGCGTCGTTCGCCGAGGTTGACCCGGCGCAATACGACGGATTGGTCATCCCGGGCGGGCGCGCTCCGGAATACATTCGCCTTGATGAGAACGTGCAGCGCATCGTTCGCCATTTCTTTGAGGCGAATAAGCCAATCGCCGCAATTTGCCATGCTTCACTCATCTTTGAAACGATGCCGGATGTCTTGAAAGGACGAAGCTTGACAGCGTATATCGCCTGCAAACCGGGGGTAGAGGCGCTTGGGGCGACGTATGTGTCTGACAATACGGTGCATGTTGACGGCAACCTTGTTTCTGCCCATGCGTGGCCGGATTTGCCGGCGTTTATGCGCGAGTTTCTCCGATTGCTTCAATAGCGGAAAATCGGTCTCCCCCTTTGCAATGGCATGGGGAGGCCGTTTTTTGAGGCGAAGGAGCCTTGGCCGGCGGCCAGCGCTGTTTCTTTTGGTGGCCGAAGGCTCCCCTGTCATGGTGTGTAACCGTTTTTACCATTACGCCAGCCGGCACGGAAGAAAAACAGAGACAAGCGGCCCGATCGTGTGCGGCGGCAATCTCCCTCATCCGGCGATATTCGCTTGTTCCGGCTTTGCTTTCGGTGCTTTCGTCGCCAAATAGACGCCAAATAAGACGACCGCGCCGCCGGCAAGCTGCGGGACGGACAGGGCGCCGCCGAGCAAAAACGTAATGGCGGCGGTAAAGACGGCAATCAAGTTCAAATACACGCCGGCATGGCTCGGACCGACTTTTTGCACTGACACGTTCCAAAACAAAAAGGAAAGAACAGACGGAAACAGGCCAATATAAGCGACCCCGGCGAGCCCGGCCGCGCTTATGTGCCCAGCCGGAAACGGATAAAAAAACGCGAACGGCCATAACATCAGCAAACTGAAAAAGACGGAGCACGTTGTCGCTGTAATCGGCGGAACGGGCAGCTTTTTGCCGATGATCGAATAAAGCGCCCAGACGACGCCGGCCGCGAGCATCATCAAATCGCCGCGGTTATAATCTGTTTGGAAGACGTGCGTCACGTGTCCGTCTGTTAAAATAAAGAGCACGCCGGCGAGCGACAACAAAAAGCCGGCGATATTTGTTTTCGACAGCCGCTCGCGCAGCAATACATATGACAACACGACGATGATAGCCGGATTGAGCGAGTTGACGATCGCCGCATTCATCGATGACGTATAGGCGAGCGCGCTGTACAAAAGCAAGTTGTAGCCAATGATGCCAAGCACCCCGGCCGCAGCGAGCGGAAGCCAATATTGTTTCATGACATCCCGATAGCGCGGCCGCTCGAGCCAGTACGATACGGGAACCAACACGATGAAGGCGGCGCACCAACGAATTAACGTCAGCCAAAATGGGCCTGTTTCCGTGATCACCGACTTGCCGATGACGTAATTTCCAGCCCAAAACAAGTTTGCCAGCACTAGAAACAGTTTTTCTTTCATTTTTTTTCGCTCCTGTCTTGTTTTCCTTTCTTTTACTTTTACTTCATCGTCGTCCTGATTTCCTTCTTAACATTTGCTGGGCACCGGTCGGTTTGTTTTCCTAACATCAATGCATCATCCTTGCCTTTTTGGCAATGCTGAGAAACGAATGGCAGCTTGTATGGGGGAAGCGATAGGGATGACACGGACGGATCAAGGCGTATACCGATGATGTTGGCTCGTTTTGCTTTTTGGCGGAAAAACCGTTGCAAGAATATGCACCCACAAGGAAGAGGCTTGCACAATAAGGGTTGTCTTTTTCCTACTCATAGGATAACATTTGTACCGTAGGAGATTTACTTATGAAAATAGAGAAAAGGAAGGACGATCATTATGGCATTACCAGGCGGGGCAGCGATGAACATTACGATTCGTCTCCAGTTCGAAAAAGATATCGTCTCATTCGGCGATATCGCCGCCGCGATTGGCAAAGCGGGCGGGGACATTGTCGGGATTGACGTCATTTCATCAAGCAAAGTCCATACGGTGCGCGACATCACCGTCAGCGCGCTCGACACGAAGCAGTGCGATTTGATCATTGAGGCGCTGAAAAAAATTCAAGGCGTCAAAATCATCAACGTTTCCGACCGCACGTTTTTGATGCACATCGGGGGGAAAATTGAAACAAATTCAAAAATCCCAGTGAAAACGCGTGATGACTTGTCGCGGGTGTACACGCCGGGCGTGGCGCGCGTCTGCACGGCCATCGCTGAGGATCCGCGCAAGGCGTATTCGCTGACGATTAAACGGAATACGGTAGCCGTCGTCTCGGATGGCACGGCGGTGCTCGGGCTTGGCGACATCGGCCCGTATGCGGCGATGCCGGTCATGGAAGGGAAAGCGATGCTGTTTAAGGAATTTGCCGGAGTGGACGCGTTTCCGATTTGCTTGAATACGAAAGATACGGAAGAGATCATCCAAATAGTGAAAGCGATCGCCCCAGCGTTTGGCGGCATTAACCTCGAAGACATTTCCGCTCCTCGTTGCTTTGAGATTGAAAAGCGGTTGAAGGAAGAGCTCGACATCCCGGTGTTCCATGACGACCAACACGGTACGGCGGTCGTGTTGCTCGCCGGGCTGCTCAACGCGCTGAAAATCGTCGACAAAAAACTCGAGGACATTAAAGTCGTCTTAACCGGCATTGGCGCGGCCGGCATTGCCTGCACGAAAATTTTGCTTGCGGCCGGCGTACGCAACATTATCGGGGTCGACCGTCATGGCGCCATCCATCGCGATGAAACGTATGAAAATCCGTATTGGCAAGAATATGCGCAAATCACGAATCCGGATAATCTGAAAGGAAGCTTGTCCGATGTCATCGCCGGCGCAGATGTGTTTATCGGCGTCTCAGCTCCCGGCATTTTAAAAGTGGAAGATGTGAAAAAAATGGCGCGCGACCCGATCGTGTTTGCGATGGCCAACCCGATTCCGGAAATTGATCCGGAGCTGGCCGAGCCGTACGTGCGCGTCATGGCGACCGGACGTTCTGATTATCCGAACCAAATTAACAACGTCCTTTGCTTCCCGGGCATTTTCCGCGGGGCGCTCGACTGCCGGGCGAGAGAAATTAACGAGGAAATGAAGCTCGCTGCCGCGAAGGCGATTGCCTCTGTCGTGACGGAGGATGAATTGAACGAAACATACATCATCCCGAGCGTCTTCAACAGCAAAGTCGTTGAACGCGTCAGACAAGCGGTCGTCGAAGCGGCTTACCGCACTGGGGTGGCCCGGAAAGATCATATTCCTTTAGGTGGGTATACAGGGGAGCAAAAATAAAATAGGTGTGTAGTTAACTCCCTTTTTTATTGCACAATATAAGTAAATTCCTCCATTGTGAATATGAACGTATATGTTTTTTCGCAGAAAAGTTCCATGAGCAAATTTTGCTCTTCACCTAGGTATGAAAATGACCCATCAAGGCAAGGTGCATTTTTGCGCAAAGTTATATTTTTGGGCCTTTTCTCGATATTTCTTCGAGAAAAGGCCGTTTCATTTTTTTCTTGACTGTAGATGAGCAAATTCACTAACACAAATTTACAACCAAACAAAAAAGAAGACATGAACCCGATTCCTTGGTTCGAATAGATGTGCCCACAACTATCACAAGGAGGTTCATGTCTCATGAATCGATGAGCACATCATCAAGGAATTCACAAGTTTTTCACGATGTTAGGGTTGGCGCTTTATTTCTCGAAACCTGTGATGAAGCATCTCGTTCATCTCGTGGATGCGATGGTGACGAAAGGTTTTTCGGGAACGTTGACCGATCTTCATCATGGAAGCTTTCATCCGAACCATCGCACGACACTCAGCCATTTTTTTTTACGAAAAGCCCGTGGGAGGAAGAGACGTTGCTTCGCAAACTCCAGCAGTGGATCCTTCGTCGTGTCGAACGTAGCTCGAAACGGGAGAATTCACCCATTTTTGTTTCGATCGATGATACGATTTGCCAAAAAACCAAGCCCTCGTCACGGGCAACACGCACTATTCAAGGGTGCGATTGGCATTATTCTCACGCGAATAAAAACTGGCACCGTTCGAAACCAAATAAGCCCGAAAAAGAAAACGGCGCTTCCGAGCGAAAAGCGAAACGAACTTCCAAACCGGATTCACTTTCATTTCTCCGAAAAAAGCAGTAGCGATGATGAGAAGGAAGATTGGTAGCATCCGTTCGCGCATAGGTGATCTCCCATGTTTTTCATTTATTTTTATCGTATCAGCCGTTGGATGTTCTTGTAAAGATTGTTTTTAATGGTGTTTTTTAAGCAAAAATACTAAAAAATAAAAAGAACATATTGAAAAAAAAA
>NZ_MQMG01000050.1 GCF_001908025.1 Geobacillus proteiniphilus | reverse complement strand
TCGCCGAAGCGGAAATCGAATATAAAGACAAGCGTTCGCCGTCGATTTATGTCGCCTTCCCGGTGAAAGACGGCAAAGGCGTGCTTGAGGGCGATGAGCGAATCGTCATTTGGACGACGACGCCGTGGACGATTCCGGCGAATTTGGCGATCGCCGTCCATCCGGAGTTGGACTACCATGTCGTGGAAACAAACGGGCAAAAATACGTCGTCGCCGCTGCCCTTGTCGAGTCGGTGGCGAACGAAGTCGGCTGGGACGCATGGTCGATTGTGAAAACGATCAAAGGAACAGCGCTCGAGTATGTGGTGGCGAAACATCCGTTTTATGAGCGCGACTCGCTTGTCGTCTGCGGCGAACACGTCACGACCGATGCCGGCACCGGCTGCGTCCATACGGCGCCGGGCCACGGGGAAGACGACTTTCTCGTCGGGCAAAAATACGGGCTTCCGGTCCTTTGCCCAGTTGATGAACGCGGCTATATGACAAGCGAAGCGCCTGGATTTGAGGGGATGTTTTACGAAGACGCCAACAAGGCGATTACACAGAAGCTTGAGGAAGTGGGCGCCTTGTTGAAACTCGGATTTATCACCCACTCGTATCCGCACGACTGGCGGACAAAGCAGCCGACGATTTTCCGGGCGACGACGCAATGGTTTGCGTCGATCGATAAAATCCGCGGCCAGTTGCTTGATGCCATCAAAGAAACGAAATGGATTCCGGAGTGGGGGGAAATCCGCATCCATAACATGGTGCGCGACCGCGGCGACTGGTGCATTTCCCGACAGCGCGCCTGGGGCGTGCCGATTCCGGTCTTTTACGGCGAAAACGGCGAACCGATCATCACCGATGAGACGATCGAGCATGTGTCAAACTTGTTCCGCCAATACGGGTCGAACGTCTGGTTTGAGCGCGAGGCGAAAGACTTGCTGCCGGAAGGATTCACCCATCCGTCGAGCCCGAACGGCATCTTTACGAAAGAAACGGACATTATGGACGTTTGGTTTGACTCCGGTTCGTCGCACCAAGCCGTGTTGGTCGAACGCGACGATCTCGTGCGTCCGGCTGATTTGTACTTGGAAGGGTCCGACCAATATCGCGGCTGGTTCAACTCATCGCTGTCCACCGCCGTTGCCGTCACCGGCAAAGCGCCGTATAAAGGCGTGTTGAGCCACGGCTTTGTCTTGGACGGCGAAGGGCGGAAAATGAGCAAGTCGCTCGGCAACGTCGTCGTGCCGGCGAAAGTGATGGAACAGTTCGGCGCCGACATTTTGCGCCTTTGGGTCGCTTCGGTCGACTATCAAGCGGACGTGCGCATCTCCGACCATATTTTAAAACAAGTGTCGGAAGTGTACCGGAAAATCCGCAACACGTTCCGGTTTATGCTCGGCAACTTGTTCGATTTTGACCCGAACAAAAACGCCGTGCCGATTGGGGAGCTTGGCGAAGTCGACCGCTATATGTTGGCGAAATTGAACAAGCTTGTCATCAAGGTGAAAAAAGCGTACGACAGCTATGATTTCGCCGCGGTTTACCATGAGATGAACCATTTCTGCACCGTCGAGCTGAGCGCGTTTTACTTGGATATGGCGAAAGACATTTTGTACATCGAAGCGGCTGACTCCCGCGCCCGCCGCGCCGTGCAGACGGTGCTGTATGAAACGGTCGTCGCGTTGGCGAAGCTCATCGCGCCGATTTTGCCGCATACCGCCGATGAAGTGTGGGAGCATATCCCGAATCGAAGAGAAAACGTCGAAAGCGTCCAGCTCACCGATATGCCGGAGCCGATCGCGATCGACGGCGAAGAAGCGCTGCTGGCGAAATGGGATGCGTTTATGGACGTGCGCGATGACATTTTAAAAGCGCTCGAGAACGCGCGCAATGAAAAAGTGATCGGCAAATCGCTGACGGCCAGCGTCATCGTCTACCCGAAAGACGAGGCGCGGAAGCTATTGGCGTCGCTTGACGAAGATTTGCGCCAGCTCCTGATCGTTTCGGCGTTTTCCGTTGCGGATGAACCGTATGACGCCGCGCCGGCCGAAGCCGAGCGGCTCGACCACGTGGCCGTCATCGTCCGCCCGGCGGAAGGCGAGACGTGCGAGCGGTGCTGGACGGTGACGAAAGAAGTCGGCGCCGATCCGTCGCATCCGACGCTTTGCCCGCGCTGCGCGCACATTGTGGGCGAACATTATTCCGCATAACGAAAAGCGGCAGGCTGCCTTGGCGCGGCCTTGCCGCTTCATTTGTTTGCCATGGCGAATTATGCTACAATGCAAAAAGGATGAATGAGAAGGACAGGGGGACTTGGCACGGTGGCATACTATTGGATTGCGGCGGCGGTCGTCATCCTCGATCAATGGACGAAATGGCTTGTCGTCCGCTATATGCGGCTTGGGGAAAGCATTCCGATCATTGACAATGCGCTCTATATTACGTCGCACCGCAATCGCGGCGCGGCGTGGGGCATGCTGCAAGGGCAGTTTTGGCTCTTTTATTTGATTACGGTCATCGTCGCGGCCGGAATCGTTATCTACATTCGCCGCCTGAAGCCTTCCGAACGCCTGGCAGGCGTAGGGCTTGGGCTGATGCTCGGCGGGGCGATTGGCAATTTTCTCGACCGCGTCTTTCGCAAGGAAGTGGTCGATTTCATCCACGCGTACATCGGCACGTACAGTTTTCCGGTGTTCAACGTGGCTGACTCGGCGCTGACGGTCGGCGTCATCTTGCTGTTTGTCCATATGTTTTTTTTCGCGACACCAGAGAAAGGGAATGAGTAGATGGACACGATCACATTTCACATCGAAGACGAATATGACGGCGAACGAATTGATAAAGTGATCGCGGCGTTAAATGAGGAATGGTCGCGTTCGCAAGTGCAGCAATGGATCAAAAACGGGCTTGTGACCGTGAACGGCCAAGCGGTGAAGGCGAACTACAAATGCGAGGCGGGCGACTCGGTCGCCGTCTCACCGCCGGAGCCGGAGCCGCTTCATGTCGAGCCGGAGCCGATTCCGCTGGACATTTATTATGAGGATGAGGATGTCCTTGTCGTCAACAAGCCGCGCGGCATGGTCGTCCATCCGGCGCCCGGGCATATGCGCGGCACGCTTGTCAACGCGCTTCTCGCCCATTGCCGCGACCTGTCTGGGATCAACGGCGTGCTTCGCCCCGGCATCGTCCATCGGATTGACAAAGACACATCAGGACTATTGATGGTAGCGAAAAACGACGCCGCCCACCGCTCGCTCGTCGAGCAGCTTGTGAACAAAACGGTGACGCGCCGCTACAAGGCGATCGTCCACGGCGTCATTCCACACGATTATGGCACGATCGATGCCCCGATCGGCCGCGACAAGCGCGATCGAAAGAAAATGGCCGTCACCGAGGAAAACGGCAAGGAAGCCGTCACCCATTTCCGCGTGCTCGAGCGGTTTCGCCATTATACTTATGTGGAGTGCCAGCTGGAAACGGGTCGGACGCACCAAATTCGCGTCCATATGAAATACATCGGCTACCCGCTTGCCGGGGATCCGCAATACGGGCCGAAAAAAACGCTCGCAATCGACGGCCAGGCGCTTCACGCCGGGGTGCTCGGCTTCCGTCATCCGCGCACCGGCGAGTATTTGGAATTCGAAGCTCCGCTACCGCCGGAGTTTGCCGAATTGCTTGACTGGCTGCGAAAAAACGATTGACAAACGAACACGCCCCCTTTACAATGAAAACAGGTGAACAGGAACCTTTAAGTTCAGTCCTGTGAGGCTGAAAAGGGGTCGGAATGACAAAGAAGGGCGATGTATGCCCATCTTGTTTGGCGATAAGCGCGCCATCCCCCGCTTCACAGGCGGGGGATTTTTTGTGCCAACGGAGGTGGCTTGCATGCAAAAGGCGGTCGTGATGGACGAACAGGCGATTCGCCGCGCGTTGACGCGCATCGCCCACGAAATCATCGAACGAAACAAAGGCATTGACGGCTGCGTGCTTGTCGGCATTAAAACGCGCGGCATTTATTTGGCGCGCCGTTTGGCTGAGCGGATCGAGCAAATTGAAGGGGCGTCCGTTCCCGTCGGTGAGCTTGACATCACCTTGTACCGCGACGATTTGACCGTGAAGACGGACGACCATGAACCGCTTGTGAAAGGAACGAATGTGCCGTTTCCGGTGACCGAGCGGAATGTCATTTTAGTCGATGATGTACTCTTCACCGGCCGGACGGTGCGGGCGGCGATGGATGCGGTCATGGATTTGGGCCGCCCGGCGCGCATCCAGCTCGCCGTGCTTGTTGACCGCGGCCACAGAGAACTGCCGATCCGCGCTGATTTCGTCGGCAAAAACATCCCGACATCCAGTGCGGAAATGATTGTCGTTGAACTTTCCGAGGTGGACGGCATCGATCAAGTCTCCATTCATGAAAAATAGCGAAGCTCCCTTTTAAGCGCAGTCCCGTGAGGCTGCAAAAGGGGCGGAATCGTTTCGGCTGTTTCTGCACCCTCTTTGCGCCTTCGCGGGCAAAGAGGGTTTTTTTGTGCACACTAGAAAGCAAGCCTCGCTCATTTGATCAAAGGAGTGACGAAAGATGAACAAACCGGTGTTGGACATTCAAGACCGCCCGACCGTTGGGCAATGGATCACATTAAGCCTTCAGCATTTATTCGCCATGTTTGGCGCGACGATTTTAGTGCCGTACTTAGTCGGCTTAGATCCGTCGATCGCCTTGCTGACAAGCGGGCTCGGAACGCTTGCGTTTCTGATCATTACCAAATGGCAAGTGCCGGCGTATCTTGGCTCGTCGTTCGCCTACATTGCGCCGATCATCGCGGCGAAAACGGCTGGCGGCCCGGGAGCGGCGATGATCGGCAGCTTTCTCGCCGGATTGGTGTACGGGGTTGTCGCCCTCATCATTAAAAAAGCCGGCTACCGCTGGGTGATGAAACTGTTGCCGCCGGTTGTGGTCGGCCCGGTCATCATCGTCATCGGCCTCGGCTTGGCCGGGACGGCGGTCGGGATGGCGATGAACGGCCCGGACGGCAAATACAGCCTGCTCCATTTCTCGGTGGCGCTGGTGACGCTCGCGGCAACGATCGTCTGCTCCGTGCTCGCGCGCGGCATGTTGAGCCTCATTCCGGTGCTTGTCGGCATTGTCGTCGGCTATCTCTACGCGTTGGCGGTCGGGCTCGTCGATTTGTCGAAAGTGGCGGCGGCGAAATGGTTCGAATGGCCGGATTTCTTGATCCCGTTTGCCGATTATCCGGTGCGCGTCACATGGGAGATCGTCATGCTCATGGTGCCGGTGGCGATCGTCACCTTGTCCGAGCATATCGGCCACCAGCTCGTCTTAAGCAAAGTCGTCGGCCGCGATTTGATCCAAAAACCAGGACTGCATCGCTCGATTTTAGGGGACGGAACGGCGACGATGATCTCCGCCTTGCTTGGCGGTCCGCCGAAAACGACGTACGGGGAAAACATCGGTGTGCTGGCGATCACCCGCGTCTACAGTGTCTACGTGCTGGCCGGCGCGGCGGTCATCGCGATCGCTTTCGGCTTCGTCGGCAAAATCACGGCGCTGATCAGCTCGATTCCGACGCCGGTCATGGGCGGTGTGTCGATCTTGCTGTTTGGCATCATCGCCTCGTCCGGACTGCGCATGTTGATCGACAGCCGCGTCGATTTCGGCCAGACGCGCAATTTAGTCATCGCCTCGGTCATCTTGGTCATCGGCATCGGCGGCGCCGTGCTGAAAATCAGCGACAGCTTCCAAATTACCGGGATGGCGCTCTCGGCCATTGTCGGCGTCCTGCTCAACTTGATTTTGCCGGGGCGTCCGCAAGCCGCGGAAAACCTATTTGAAGAAAACAGCAGCGACCATGTCGCCTAATAGGAGAAAGCACCTTTTAATTAAGTCCCGCGAGGCTTAAAAAGGTGTGAAAACAGGCGCATCCAGGGCCGGAGTGTACCTTCGGCCCTGCCATGCGCCGATCGTCACACCTTGCCTGGCCGGCAAGGTGTTTTTTTCGCGAAAAAACGAAAAGGAGCGAGACCGATGACCCATCTTTTCACATTAAGTGAACTGCCGCTTGATGAAATCCACCGTTTGCTCGATGAAGCGGAAGCGTTCCGCAGCGGGCGCATCTGGCGCCCGGCGGCGCCGATGTACGTCGCCAACTTGTTTTTCGAACCGAGCACGCGCACGAAATGCAGCTTCGAGATGGCGGAACGGAGACTCGGGCTTCATGTCATTCCATTTGACCCGGAACGCTCAAGCGTGCAAAAAGGGGAGACGCTGTACGATACCGTACGGACGCTTGAGGCGATCGGCGTCGATGCCGTTGTCATCCGCCATCACGAAGATGCCTATTTCGAAGCGCTCCGCCATGCGGTCGGCATTCCGATCATCAACGCCGGCGACGGCTGCGGGCACCATCCGACCCAGTCGCTCTTGGATTTATTGACGATCCGCCAAGAGTTTGGCGCCTTCACCGGTTTGACGGTGGCAATCATCGGCGACATCCGTCATAGCCGCGTCGCCCGCTCCAATGCGGAAGTGTTGACAAGGTTGGGGGCAAACGTCCTGTTTTCCGGACCGGCAGAGTGGAAAGATGAAACGAATCCGTACGGGACGTACGTCGAAGTCGACGAAGCCATCGCCCGCGCCGATGTTGTGATGCTTTTGCGCATCCAACATGAACGCCATGCAGAGGCGATGGGGCTGACAAAAGAAGAGTACCATGTGCGGTATGGGCTGACGCTTGAGCGGGCGCGGCGGATGAAAGTGGGTGCCATCATCTTGCACCCGGCGCCGGTCAACCGCGGGGTCGAAATCGCAAGCGAACTTGTCGAAGCGAAGGCATCGCGCATTTTTAAACAAATGGAAAACGGCGTCTACGTCCGGATGGCTGTCTTAAAACGGGCAATGGAAGGGAGAATGGAGCATGGGCGTATGGCTGAGCAATGGCATGTCGTTCAATAAAGATGGGGAATTGGTGCGGACACATATCAAAATCGAACACGGAAACATTGCGGCGATCCTCTATGAACAGCCGCTAGAAGCGAATGAGGAGGACGTTATCGACGTTGGCGGCCGTCTCATCGTTCCCGGCCTGATCGACTTGCACGTTCATTTGCGCGAACCGGGCGGCGAAGCGAAAGAAACGATTGAAACGGGCACGCTCGCCGCGGCAAAAGGCGGATTTACGACGGTTGCCGCCATGCCGAACACGAACCCGGTGCCGGATCGGAAAGAACAGATGGAATGGCTCGTGCGACGCATCCACGAAACCGCGCATGTCAATGTGCTCCCTTATGCAGCGATTACCATTGGGCAAAGGGGAGAAGAGCTGACCGATTTTGCCGCCTTAAAAGCGGCGGGGGCATTCGCCTTTACCGATGACGGCGTCGGCGTCCAGTCGGCTGGGATGATGTTCGAAGCGATGAAACAGGCGGCGGCGCTCGATATGGCGATCGTCGCCCATTGCGAGGACGACACGCTGACAAACGGCGGATCGGTGCATGACGGCGATTTCGCCCGCCGGTACGGGCTCGCCGGCATCCCGTCCGTCTGCGAGGCGGTGCATATCGCCCGCGACGTCTTGCTTGCCGAGGCAGCCGGATGCCATTATCACGTCTGCCATATCAGCACGAAAGAGTCGGTGCGTGTCGTCCGCGACGCCAAGCGGGCCGGCATCCGCGTCACCGCCGAAGTGACGCCGCACCATCTGCTCTTGTGCGATGAGGATATTCCAGGGCTTGATGCGAACTACAAAATGAACCCACCGCTGCGCAGCCGCGCGGACCGTGAAGCGCTCATGGAAGGGCTGCTCGACGGCACGATCGATTTTATCGCCACGGACCACGCGCCGCATACGGCTGCGGAAAAAGCGAAAGGAATCGAGGCGGCGCCGTTTGGCATCGTTGGGCTCGAAACGGCGTTTCCGCTCTTATATACCCATTTCGTCAAAACAGGCGTGTTTACATTAAAGCAGCTTGTCGATTGGCTGACGATCAAGCCGGCGCAATGTTTCGGCCTCAAGGCCGGGCGGCTTGCCGTCGGGGCGCCGGCGGATATTGCGGTCATTGATTTGGAAACAGAAGAAGCGATTGATCCCGAGACGTTTGCGTCCAAAGGGAAAAATACGCCGTTTGCCGGCTGGGTGTGCCAAGGCTGGCCGGTGATGACGTTTGTCGGCGGTACACTCGTATGGGAGAAAGGAAGGGCGTAAATATGAAACGGCAGCTGATTTTAGAAGATGGTTCGTTTTTTGTCGGCGAAGCGTTTGGCAGCTTGAAAGAGACGACCGGGGAAGTCGTCTTTAACACCGGCATGACCGGATACCAAGAAATTTTGACCGATCCATCGTATTGCGGGCAAATCGTGACGATGACATATCCATTGATCGGCAACTACGGCATCAACCGCGACGACTTTGAAGCGATCCGCCCGTACGTACACGGGTTCATCGTCAAAGAAGCGTGCCCGACCCCGTCGAACTGGCGCGGGGAGCTGACGTTGGACGAGTATTTGAAAGAAAAAGGCATCCCTGGCCTTTCCGGCATCGACACGCGCAAACTGACGCGCCTTATCCGCCAATACGGAACGTTAAAAGGGATGATCTGTGGGCTAGATGTCGATCCGGTGGAAGCAGCAGCCAAGCTGCGGGCGATGGAGTGGCCGCGCGACCAAGTGCGGCGCGTCTCAACGAAAAGCGCCTACCCGAGCCCGGGGCGCGGTGAGCGCATCGTCTTGATTGATTTCGGGATGAAACACGGCATTTTGCGCGAACTGAACAAGCGAAATTGCGATGTGATCGTCTTGCCGTACAACGCCACCGCTGAAGAGGTGCTCAGCTGGCATCCGGACGGGGTGATGCTCTCAAACGGCCCCGGCGACCCGAAAGACGTGCCAGAAGCGATCGAGATGATTCGCGGGATTGTCGGCAAAGTGCCGCTCTTTGGCATCTGCCTCGGCCATCAATTGTTCGCGTTGGCATGCGGCGCGAACACGGAGAAAATGAAATTCGGCCATCGCGGCTCGAACCATCCGGTGAAAGACTTGCGCACCGGCAAAGTCGCCATCACGTCGCAAAACCATGGCTATACCGTCACGCACGAGTCGCTTTCTGGCACCCGGCTTGAGGTGACGCATATCGCCTTAAATGACGGCACGGTCGAAGGGCTCCGCCATTTGGACGTTCCGGCGTTTACGGTGCAATACCATCCGGAAGCCTCGCCGGGCCCGGAAGATGCGAATCCGCTGTTTGACGAGTTTTTGGCGCTCATCCGCGAGTTCAACAAGAAAGGGGAAGTCATCCATGCCTAAACGCCGCGACATTGAAACAATTTTAGTCATCGGCTCGGGGCCGATCGTCATCGGCCAGGCGGCCGAGTTCGACTACGCGGGGACGCAAGCGTGCTTAGCCCTAAAAGAAGAAGGATACAAAGTCATTCTGGTGAACTCAAACCCAGCGACGATCATGACCGATACGGAAATCGCTGATAAAGTGTATATGGAGCCGCTGACGCTCGATTTTGTCGCCCGCATCATCCGCAAAGAGCGGCCGGATGCGATTTTGCCGACGCTTGGCGGCCAGACGGGCCTCAACTTGGCGGTTGAGCTCGCGAAAGCCGGGGTGCTTCAGGAGTGCGGCGTGGAAATTCTCGGCACGAAGCTCGAGGCGATCGAAAAGGCGGAAGACCGCGAACAGTTCCGCGCCCTCATGAACGAGCTTGGCGAGCCGGTGCCGGAAAGCGCGATTATTCACAGCTTGGAAGAGGCATACGCCTTTGTCGAACAAATCGGCTATCCGGTCATCGTCCGCCCGGCGTTCACGCTCGGCGGCACGGGCGGCGGCATTTGCACGAACGAAGAAGAGCTCGTCGAGATTGTGTCAACCGGCTTGAAGATGAGCCCGGTGCACCAATGCCTGCTTGAACGGAGCATCGCCGGCTACAAGGAGATTGAATACGAAGTGATGCGCGACGCCAACGACAACGCGATTGTCGTCTGCAATATGGAAAACATCGACCCGGTCGGCATTCATACCGGCGATTCGATCGTCGTCGCCCCGAGCCAGACGTTAAGCGACCGCGAATACCAGCTGTTGCGGAACGCGTCGCTGAAAATCATCCGCGCCCTTGGCATCGAAGGCGGCTGCAACGTCCAGCTCGCGCTTGACCCAGACAGCTTCCGCTATTACGTCATCGAAGTGAACCCGCGCGTCAGCCGCTCGTCGGCGCTGGCGTCAAAAGCGACCGGCTACCCGATCGCGAAACTGGCGGCGAAAATCGCCGTCGGGTTGACGCTTGATGAAATGATCAACCCGGTCACCGGAAAAACGTACGCCTGCTTCGAGCCGGCGCTCGACTATGTGGTGACGAAAATTCCGCGCTTTCCATTTGACAAATTTGAATCGGCGAACCGCCGGTTGGGCACGCAAATGAAAGCGACCGGCGAAGTGATGGCGATCGGCCGGACGTTCGAAGAATCGCTGTTAAAAGCCGTTCGTTCGCTCGAGATCGGGGTGCATCATCTGGAATTGAACGAGGCGAAAACGGCCGCCGACGACGTGATTGAAAAACGGATCCGCAAGGCGGGCGATGAACGGCTCTTTTACATCGCCGAGGCGCTCCGCCGCGGGGTGACGGTTGAGACGCTGCATGAATGGAGTCAAATCGACCGCTTTTTCCTGCATAAGATTCAAAACATTATTGAGATGGAAACGGTCTTGAAAAACCACCCGGGCGACCTTGACGTGTTAAAGAAAGCGAAAGCGCTTGGGTTCTCGGATGCGGCCGTGGCGGCGCTATGGGGGCAAACGGAGCGCGACATTTACGCGCTGCGCCGCCAACAAGGCATCATGCCGGTGTACAAAATGGTCGATACGTGTGCGGCCGAATTCACGTCGGAAACGCCGTACTACTATAGCACGTACGAGGAAGAAAACGAATCGATCGTCACGAAGAAACCGAGCGTGGTCGTTCTTGGCTCCGGCCCGATCCGCATCGGCCAAGGGATCGAATTTGACTATGCGACCGTCCATTGCGTCTGGGCCATTAAGCAGGCCGGCTATGAAGCGATCATCATCAACAACAACCCAGAAACGGTCTCGACCGACTTCAGCACGTCGGACAAACTGTATTTCGAGCCGCTGACGGCCGAAGACGTGATGCATGTCATCGACCTCGAGCAGCCGGTCGGCGTCATCGTCCAATTCGGCGGTCAGACGGCCATCAACTTGGCGGCGGAACTCGAGGCGCGCGGCGTCCGCTTGCTTGGGACGACGCTCGAAGATTTGGACCGCGCCGAAGACCGCGACAAATTTGAACAGGCGCTCTCGGAACTCGGCATTCCCAAACCGGCCGGCAAAACCGCCGTTTCGGTCGAAGAAGCGGTCGCCATCGCCGAAGAAATCGGCTATCCGGTGCTCGTCCGCCCTTCGTACGTGCTCGGCGGCCGGGCGATGGAAATCGTGTACAATCGCGGCGAGCTGCTTCATTACATGGAACACGCCGTGCGCGTCAATCCGCAGCACCCAGTGCTTGTCGACCGCTACATCACCGGCAAGGAAGTCGAAGTCGATGCCATCGCGGACGGCGAGACGGTCGTCATCCCCGGGATCATGGAACATATCGAGCGGGCCGGCGTCCATTCCGGTGACTCGATCGCCGTCTACCCGCCGCAAACATTAAGTGTTGAAGTGATCGATAAGATTGCTGATTATACGATCCGACTGGCGCGCGGACTGCATATTGTTGGGCTGTTGAACATCCAGTTTGTCGTCTCGGGAAGCGACGTCTACGTCTTGGAAGTGAACCCGCGCTCAAGCCGCACGGTGCCGTTTTTAAGCAAAATCACCGGCGTGCCGATGGCGAATCTCGCCACGAAAGCCATTTTAGGGGCGAAGCTCGCCGAGATGGGCTATGAGACGGGAGTCTGCCCGGTGCGCCCTGGCGTGTACGTGAAAGTGCCGGTGTTCTCGTTTGCGAAATTGCGCAACGTCGACATTTCGCTCGGCCCGGAAATGAAATCGACTGGCGAAGTGATCGGCAAGGACGTGACGTTTGAAAAAGCGCTCTATAAGGGGCTTGTCGCCTCGGGCATCCATATCCAGCCGCACGGAGCGGTGCTGTTGACGGTGGCCGACAAAGATAAAGAAGAAGCCGTCGAGCTGGCCCGCCGCTTTGCCGACATCGGCTACCAACTCTTGGCGACGAACGGCACAGCGGAAACGTTGAAAGCCGCTGGCATTCCGGTGACGGTCGTCAATAAAATCCACTCCGCGTCGCCGAACATTTTGGATGTCATCCGTCAAGGGAAGGCGCAAGTCGTCATCAACACGTTGACGAAAGGAAAGCAGCCGGAAAGCGACGGCTTCCGCATCCGCCGCGAAGCGGTCGAAAACGGCATCCCGTGCTTGACGTCGCTCGATACAGCAAGGGCGATGCTGCAAGTGCTCGAATCGATGACGTTTTCAACGACGGCGATGACTGAAGGGCTGGTGCGCTCATGATCGGCCGCGAACGAATGACGGTCGCAAGCCAGCGGCTGATCGCCGAGCGGACGTATGAATTGACGCTTTCAGGCCGCCTCGTGCAAGAGATGCGCCAACCGGGCCAGTTCGTCCATGTGAAAGCGGCCGCATCCGCCGATCCGCTCCTGCGCCGCCCGCTCAGCCTTTGCCATATCGACCACAAGCAGGGGCAATGCACGATCATTTACCGCCAGGAAGGGAAAGGCACGGCGCTCCTTACGCAAAAACAGCCGGGCGATACGGTCGATGTGCTCGGCCCGCTCGGCAACGGCTTTCCGCTCGAGGCCGCGCCGGCGGGCGGCCGGGCGCTGCTAGTCGGCGGCGGCATCGGCGTCCCGCCGCTCTATGAACTGGCGAAACAGCTTGCGAAGCGCGGCGTCAAAGTGGTGAGCGTTCTCGGGTTTCAAACGAAAGCGGCGGTCTTTTACGAAGAAGAATTTGCCGCGTTCGGCAAGACGTATGTCGCGACCGATGACGGCTCGCACGGAGCGTGCGGGCGGGTGACGGATGTGATCGAAGCGCGCTCGCTCGAGTTTGACGTCTTGTACGCCTGCGGCCCGAAGCCGATGCTTCGGGCGCTTGCGGAACGGTTTCCGAACCGGCCGGTGTACTTGTCGCTGGAAGAGCGGATGGGCTGCGGCGTTGGGGCGTGTTTCGCCTGCGTCTGCCATGTGCCAGGGAGCGAGACGGCGTATAAAAAAGTATGCAGCGACGGTCCGGTGTTTCGGGCCGGGGAGGTGGTGCTATGAATCGGCTTGCGGTCGAACTGCCGGGTCTTTCGCTCAAAAACCCGATCATGCCGGCGTCCGGCTGTTTCGGATTTGGCCGCGAGTACGCCCAGTTTTACGATTTAAGCGTGTTAGGCGCCATTATGATTAAAGCGACGACAAAAGAGCCGCGCTTTGGCAACCCGACGCCGCGGGTGGCAGAAACGCCGGGCGGGATGTTAAACGCCATCGGCCTGCAAAACCCCGGCCTTGACAAAATGCTCGAAGAAGAACTGCCGTGGCTTGAACAGTTTGACGTACCGATCATCGCCAACATCGCCGGCTCGACGGTGGAAGAGTACGTCGAGGTAGCCGAAGCGATTTCCAAAGCGCCCAATGTCCATGCGTTAGAGCTCAACATTTCCTGCCCGAACGTGAAGAAGGGCGGCATTGCGTTCGGCACCGTGCCGGACGTGGCTGCGGAACTGACGCGGCTTGTCAAAGAAGTGTCCGCCGTGCCGGTTTACGTGAAGCTGTCTCCGAACGTCACCGACATCGTCGCGATGGCGAAGGCCATTGAACAAGCGGGCGCCGATGGGTTGACGATGATCAACACGCTCGTTGGCATGCGCATCGACGTGAAAACAGGCCGGCCGATTTTGGCCAACGGCACCGGGGGCTTATCCGGCCCGGCGGTCAAGCCAATCGCCATTCGCATGATTTATGAAGTGAGCCAGGCGGTGTCGATTCCGATCATCGGCATGGGCGGCATTCAAACTGCAGAAGACGTGCTCGAGTTTTTCTACGCCGGCGCGAGTGCGGTTGCGGTCGGAACGGCCAACTTCGTCGATCCATTCGTCTGCCCGACGATCATCGCCGACCTGCCGGCGCTGCTCGATGAACTCGGGATCGACCGCATTTCCGAATGCATAGGAAGGAGCTGGAAGACCGGTGCACACGCCGTTCATTGTCGCGCTTGATTTCCCATCAAAACAAGAGGTGGAGCGGTTTTTGCGGCCGTTTGCCGGAACGCCGCTGTTCGTCAAAGTCGGCATGGAGCTGTACTATCAGGAAGGTCCATCCATCGTCGCGTTTCTCAAAGAACAAGGACATGCCGTCTTTTTAGACTTAAAACTGCACGACATCCCAAATACGGTGAAACAGGCGATGAAAGGGCTCGCCCGTGTCGGCGCCGATTTGGTGAACGTCCACGCCGCCGGCGGCCGGCGCATGATGGAAGCGGCGATCGAGGGGCTTGACGCCGGCACGCCAAGCGGAAGAATGCGGCCGCGCTGCATCGCCGTCACCCAGCTGACAAGCATGGACGAGCGGATGCTTCATGAGGAGCTGTGGATTTCCCGCCCGCTTGCGGAAACAGTCGGCCATTACGCCGTGCTGGCAAAGGACAGCGGGCTTGACGGCGTCGTCTGCTCGGCGAAAGAAGCGGCGCTCATCAAAGAACGGTGCGGCGCCTCGTTCCTTGCCGTCACCCCGGGCATTCGCTTTGCTGATGATGCGGCGCACGACCAAGTGCGCGTCGTCACGCCAAAGAGCGCCCGCGAGCTCGGCGCCGACTACATCGTCATCGGCCGCAGCATCACCCGCGCCGCGGATCCGCTCGGGGCTTATGCTCGCTTGCAACACGAATGGAACGGAGGAGAGAGGGAATGAAACACGACATCGCCGCCAAATTGCTTGAAATCGGGGCAGTCGCCCTGCAGCCGAACGAACCGTTTACATGGTCATCGGGCTTAAAATCGCCGATTTATTGCGACAATCGCCTGACGCTCGCTTACCCCGACGTGCGCCGCACGATCGCCGACGGCCTCGCCGAACTCATCCGCACCCATTTCCCTAAAGCGGACCTCATCGCCGGCACGGCGACCGCCGGCATCCCGCACGCCGCCTGGGTGAGCGAGCGCATGAACTTGCCGATGTGCTATGTGCGCAGCCAAGCAAAAGCGCACGGCAAAGGAAAACAAATCGAAGGCAAAGCCGAACCGGGCCAGCGCGTGGTCGTCATCGAAGATTTGATCTCCACCGGCGGCAGCTCGCTTACGGCTGTCCGCGCCTTGAAAGAAGCGGGCTGCGAGGTGCTTGGCGTCGCCGCCATTTTCACGTATGGGCTCGAAAAAGCGAAGCAGGCGTTTGCCGAAGCGAATTTGCCTGCCTACACCCTCACCGACTACGACACGCTCATCGAAACGGCCGTCCGCCTTGGCGCCGTCAGCGAACACGATCTGGCGACATTGCGGCAATGGCGGGAGAATCCGGAGGAGTGGGGGAAATAAAAGCGGGAAAAGAGGAGCGCGGACCACGAAACGGTTCGCGCTTTGTCATGGATCAAGCGGGGGAGATGCCTCACTCGTCATCCGCTTCATCCCACGGGTTGAAAACCGGATTTACCTAAATCAGTGAACTACCCACCACCTACGCTTCGCTTAGAGGTGGGGGCTTCAAGCGACTTGTGCGTGTTCGCCGAACGGTAAGCCACACACAAGAACCCTTTACGCTTCTCTTCGTTCCGAAGGTGTCCGTTCTAACCATAGACTATCATATTCGTTGCGATTGCCAACCGAAATTCATCTCCCACTTTCACTTCGTTTTGAAGTGGGAGACTTCTTTCGGAGATTGAGTTAAAAAATTGGATCGTCAATCCGATGCAAGACGCGATGATCGCCTATGCGCTGAATGGAGAAGGACTGTATGAGCAGGCGGATGTGAAAGCGGGAACGGGTGTGGTGCAGTCCGTATGCTTTCCTGGGCTTCAAGTGGCTCTTGAGGATGTGTTTCGTTGAGGCGGATGGCTAGACGTCGAAAAGTGTGATGGTGGCTTGTTGTTGATTTCCATAACTGGATTGACTCCACATGTTTAAAAAAACGGGCTGTCCCTAAGGCTGGCTAGCCGGCCTTGGGGATAGCCCTTTGTTGTGTTTATGCCGAGAGTTCGGGCGAATCGCCAGATGTGGTGTTGGCGGCCATTAGGGCGCGTTTACGACTGTTTCGCCGCTTTTTCTTTTTGCCGCTGTTTCATGGCGCGGACGAGTTCTTCATCCGGTGTGACGTAGAGCGTTTGCTCGTTTTCGTAAATGACGAACCCCGGCTTGGCGCCGCTCGGTTTTTTTACATAGCGGATGCGCGTGTAGTCGACAGGCACGGATCCGGAGTGGCGGGCTTTGCTGAAGTAGGCGGCGAGATTCGCCGCTTCCAAGAGCGTCTCGTCAGACGGCTGCTTGTTCCGGATGACGACGTGCGAGCCGGGAATGTTTTTCACATGCAGCCAAACATCGTCCTTATGGGCCAGCTTTGTTGTGAGATAATCGTTTTGTTTGTTGTTTTTGCCAACGAGTATTTCCGTGCCGTCGCTTGCGACGTAGCGGTCAAGCTCGGGCGCGGTTGGTTTGCGCTTTTTTGCTCCTTTCGCCGCGCGCGGGCGCAAATAGCCTTGTTCAATGAGCTCGTCGCGGATTTCCTCGACATCTTTCGGCGAGGCGGTTTCAAGCTGGCTTAAAATCGTGTCGCAATAGGCGATGTCTTCTTTCGTCCGCTCGATTTGTTCTTGAACGACGGCGAACGAGTTTTTCGCTTTTTGGTATTTTTGAAAGTACTGTTGCGCGTTCTCGGACGGCGATTTTTGCGGGTCGAGCGGAATGGTGATGGTGCCTCCGTTTTCGTCGTAGTAGTTTGCGACCTCGATTTCCGTCATGCCGCGCTTTATGGCGTACAAATGGGCGGTGAGCAGTTCGCCGTACAGTCGATAAACGTCGGCTTTCTTTGCTTCTTCGAGCGTCTGTTCGAGCTTTAGGAGCTTTTTCTCGTTTTTCGCCTTTTCGTTCGCCATGAGACGCTCGATGTCATGAGCTTGCTGCTTGACGCGGTCGCGCTCGGCCTTGCCGAAATAAAAGCGGTCCAATAGCTCGCTTGCACTCGCAAACGGTTGGCCTTCGATTTTTAAGTGCTTAAGCGGCAAAACGTAAAACCATTCTTTTTCCCCGTTCGTGTACATCATCGGGGCAAAGCGGCGGTGCCGAACGTCATCGATGAGCGCGAGGAAGCTTTTCGGCAGCGTCGTCCGGTTGGCGAGTCCAGCGCGGAACACCGCCTCATTGGCAAATAGCGGCGAAATGCCGCTGAAGGCGGAAACAAGCTGATGGGCGAGCTTGCCGGCGTGAAAGTCGATTTTTTTCAGCACCATTTCTTCCGTCGCTTCAAGCGGATTCAGCTTGCCGTGCGTCGGCGGGGCGACGTACGGATGCCCGGGGAGCACCGTCCGGTAGCGGTTGACCGACGGCGGCAAATGTTTCAAGCTGTCGATGATCGTGTCGGTCGATGCATCAACGAGGATGATGTTGCTATGGCGGCCCATCACTTCAATGATGAGCCGCTTTGTCTGCACGTCGCCGAGTTCGTCGCGGCCTTTTGTGTCCATGACGATGATGCGGTCAAAATCGACTTGGCGGACCGCTTCGATGACGCTTCCTTCCAACTGTTTGCGCAGCCGCATGCAAAACATCGGCGGCTCGGATGGGTTGTTGTACGTTTCGTTTGTCAAATGGACGCGGGCGTACGTCGGATGCGCCGACAGCATCACTTTATGGTTATGGCCCCGGGCGCGCACAAGCAGCACGATCTCATACGCCGACGGCTGGTGGATTTTCGTGATCCGCCCGCCCGCAAGCGCCTCTTCGAGTTCACCGACAATGGCGTACGTAAACACTCCGTCAAAGGACATGGAAAACACCTTTCTATTTCGTTTGTTTGCTATTTCGATCTTACCATACGACCCGCCGTTTTGAACATTTCTTTGAATATTACCAGAAGACGGACGAAGATGCCCGACGAAAATGTTGCATAAAATGGGGAGGCCCGCTTTTTTGACACGATTTTTTCCCTTATGGGGGAGATGGCGTGGGAAAGGGCCCACGACTCCTTATGTTTGTGTCGCTAAACATCATGGCGGGGACTATCATTTTTTGGGACATGTATGAATAAGCATAGAGAAGCGGGAACGGCGCGCGAAAAAATGGAAGGACGGAGGGAGACAGATGCAATGGCATACGCTCGCGGCAAGCGATGTCGCGCACGAGACGAAGACGAATGTCAAAACCGGGCTTACTGCGGCGGAGGCGGAAAAACGGCTGCGGCAGTTCGGGTACAACGAGCTGGCGGAAGGGAAGAAGGAGTCGGCCATCGTCGTCTTTTTTCGCCAGTTTCAAGATTTTATGGTGCTTGTGTTGCTTTTGGCGACGGTGATTTCCGCGTTTTTAGGCGAGTATGTGGATGCGGTGGCGATTGTCGTCATCGTGATCATGAACGCCATCCTGGGGTTTATCCAGGAGCGGCGGGCGGAAAAGTCGCTTGCCGCCTTAAAACGGTTGTCCGCTCCGCAAGCGGTTGTGTTGCGCGGCGGGGAGTGGGTGAAAGTCCCAGCGCGCGAGCTTGTTGTCGGCGATGTGGTGAGGATTGCAAGCGGCGACCGGGTCGGGGCCGACGTTCGCTTGATTGAGGCGGCCGGCCTGGAAATCGAGGAGTCGGCGCTGACGGGCGAATCAGTGCCGGTGGCCAAATCCGCCGCCCCGCTTCATACAGCACAGGCGTCGCTCGGCGATTTGCACAATATGGCGTTTATGGGGACGCTCGTGACAAGAGGGAATGGGGTCGGGATTGTCATCGCCACCGGGATGAAAACAGCGATGGGACAAATTGCGACGATGCTCGAAGAGGCGGATGCGGGGGCAACCCCGCTCCAGCGCCGACTCGAGCAGCTTGGGAAAATTTTGCTTGTCGTCGCATTGGCGCTGACGGCAGCTGTGGTGGCAGTCGGGGTCGTTCAAGGGCACGACCTGTATGAAATGTTTTTGGCCGGCGTATCGCTCGCTGTCGCCGCCATTCCGGAGGGGTTGCCAGCCATTGTGACGGTTGTCTTGGCGCTTGGCGTGCAACGGATGATCAAACGCAACGCCATCGTCCGCAAGCTCCCGGCGGTGGAAACGCTCGGCTGCGCTTCGGTCATTTGTTCCGACAAAACGGGGACGATGACGGAAAACATGATGACCGTCACGCAAGTATGGGCAGGCGGGCGGACATTTGCGGTAAGCGGCGTTGGTCTTGAAACGGATGGCGAGTTTTCTGAACGCGGCCGGACGGTCGATCCGAACCGCATTCCGGCGCTCGGCCGCTTGTTGACAATGGCGGCGCTTTGCAACAGTTCGGAGTTGAAAGAGGAAAACGGCCGCCGTTACGTCGACGGCGATCCGACGGAAGGAGCGCTGCTGGTCGCCGCGGAAAAAGCGGGAATGACAAAAGGCCAGCTGCTTCGCGACTATATCATTGAACGGGAATTTCCGTTTGATTCCGAGCGGAAAATGATGACCGTCATCGTCCGCGACCGAAACGGCCGCCGGTTTATCGTGACAAAAGGGGCGCCCGATGTGTTGCTTGAGCGGTCTGACTGCCTTGAATGGAACGGCCGCGAGCAGGTGTTGACGCCTGCGTGGAAAGAAACGATCGAGAAGGCGATTCGCCAGATGGCGTCTTCCGCCTTGCGCACGATCGCCGTCGCGTATCGGCCGCTTGCGGAAACAGAACGGATCGGGTCGGAGAAGGATGCGGAGACAAAGCTTCGGCTGCTCGGCGTCGCGGGCATGATCGATCCGCCGCGGCCTGAGGTGAAGCAAGCGGTGGCGCGATGCAAAGAAGCGGGCATGAAAACGGTGATGATCACCGGCGATCACGTGTTGACAGCCACCGCCATCGCCAAACAGCTTGGCGTGCTCCCGCCCGGCGGCAAAGTGATGGACGGGGCGATGTTGTCGAAGCTGTCGGTCGATGAGCTCGAACGCGTAGTTGATGAGATTTACGTGTTTGCCCGCGTCGCTCCCGAGCATAAGCTGAAAATCGTCAACGCCCTCAAGCGTCGCGGCCATATTGTCGCCATGACCGGCGACGGGGTGAACGATGCGCCCGCTCTGAAAGCAGCTGATATTGGCGTCGCCATGGGCCGTTCGGGGACGGAGGTGGCGAAAGAGGCGGCGTCGCTCGTTTTGTTGGATGACAACTTTGCGACGATTGAGGCGGCGATCGAAGAAGGGCGCAACATTTACGAAAACATCCGCAAGTTTATCCGCTACTTGCTCGCCTCGAACGTCGGGGAAATTCTCGTCATGTTGTTTGCGATGCTGCTTGCCTTGCCGCTGCCGCTCGTGCCGATTCAAATTTTATGGGTCAATCTTGTCACCGACGGTTTGCCAGCCATGGCGCTCGGGCTCGACCAACCAGAAGAAAACGTGATGAAGCGGCCGCCGCGCCGTCCCGATGAAGGGGTGTTCGCCCGCGGGCTCGGCTGGAAAATCGTAAGCCGCGGTGTTTTGATCGGTGTGGTTACGCTGGCCGCGTTTCTGACCGCCTATGAACGGAGCGGTGAGGATCTTGTTTACGCCCAGACGGCGGCGTTTGCGACGCTTGTGTTGGCCCAATTGATCCATGTGTTCGACTGCCGTTGCGAACGCTCGGTTTTTGACCGCAGTCCGTTCGGGAACATGTACCTTGTTGCGGCGGTGGCCGTGTCGCTTGTATTGCTGTTGGTCGTTATCTACTATCCGCCGCTGGCCGCCGTGTTCCATACGAAGCCGCTCGCAGCGGTCGATTGGCTGCTCATCATTGGCTTGTCCGCCTTGCCGACATTTTTGTTTGCCGGCTCGCTTTTTACGAGAAAATAAAAGGATGGATATGTTATAATAAAAAAGGTGATAGAGGAACGCTCTATGACCTTTTCTTTTTCATCAAGGCAACAACGGATGTGATGATATGGTTTACAGCATGACCGGCTTCGGCGCAAGCACGAAAAAAACGGATCGTTTGATGGTGGCGGTGGAAATGAAATCGGTCAACCACCGGTTTTGCGAAATTTCCATTCGCCTCCCTAGACAATGGCTCGTGTTTGAGGATAAAATAAAGAAAGCAATTTTGCCGTACGTGCGGCGCGGAAAAGTGGAAGTGTTCGTCACGATCGCCGGCGAAGGACTTGTGAAGCGGAACGTACATATTGATTGGGATTTGCTCGGCCAATATTGGGCCGGGTTGCAGGAGGCAGCAAAGCGATTTGCCGTTGACGGCGGCGTGACGGCGGCCGAGCTGCTTCGGCTTGATGGGGCGGTCGAAGTTGTGGAAGAGGAAGGAGCGAACGAGGAGGTCGAGCCGTTGCTTTTGGCCGCTGTCGATGAAGCGGCAAAGGCGCTTGCCGCCATGCGCCGGCGCGAAGGGGAGGCGCTTGCCGCGGATTTGCGTGCCCGTCTTCATGAAGTCGAAGCCGGGGTGGAAGCCATTGAACAGCGGGCGCCGCTTGTTATTGAACAATACCGCGAGCGGCTTGCGCGCCGCCTGCGCGAATGGGCGCCCGCTCCGGTCGATGAGGCGCGCCTGCTCACAGAAGTGGCGGTGTTTGCCGAAAAGGCGGACATTCATGAGGAATTGAAACGCATCCGCAGCCATTTGGCGCAAATGGCAGACGCCTTAGAAATGGACGAACCGGTCGGGCGGAAGCTCGACTTTTTGGTGCAAGAGTTGAACCGGGAAGTCAACACGATCGGCGCCAAGGCAAACGACAGCCTGATTGCCGCGCAAGTCGTTGAGATGAAAAGCGTGCTTGAGAAAATGCGCGAGCAAGTGCAAAACGTGGAATAACTGTTTAAAACGACTTGTTGGCGGCAACAATATCGGATATGGCAGGTGGGCGTGTCATGATGATGAAATTTATCAATATCGGGTACGGAAACATGGTGTCAGCCGCCCGCATCATTACGATTGTCAGCCCTGATTCGGCGCCGATCAAACGAATCATTCAAGATGCGCGCGAAAGCGGCAAGCTCGTTGACGCGACGCACGGGCGGAGGACGCGCGCCGTCATCATCATGGACAGCGATCACGTCATTTTGTCGTCCGTGCAGCCGGAAACGGTGGCGAACCGCTTATATGGAAGCGACGATTTCTCCGAGGAAGGGTAGGGTTTTGGGCGTTGAAGAACGAACGTGGGTTGTTGATCGTCATGTCGGGTCCGTCTGGCGTTGGCAAAGGAACGGTGCGCAAGGCGCTGTTTTCGCAGCCGGACATCAATCTTCATTATTCGGTGTCGGTCACGACGCGCAAGCCGCGCGAAGGCGAAGTGGAAGGCGTCGACTACTTCTTCCGCACGCGCGAGCAGTTTGAACAAATGATTCGGGAAAACAAGCTGCTCGAGTGGGCGGAATACGTCGGCAACTACTATGGCACGCCGATCGACTACGTGGAGAAGACGCTTGCCGAAGGGAAAGATGTGTTTTTAGAGATCGAAGTGCAGGGAGCGATGAAAGTACGGCGGGCGTTTCCAGAGGCGCTCTTCATTTTCCTTGCTCCGCCAAGCCTCACGGAGCTTGAAAAGCGGATCATGGGACGCGGCACCGAGTCGAAAGAGCTGATTGAAAATCGGCTGCGGGCGGCGAAAGAGGAGCTTGAAATGATGGACGAGTACGACTATGTCGTGGAAAATGATGAAGTGGAGCTCGCCTGCGAGCGGATCAAGGCGATCGTCATCGCCGAACATTGCCGGCGCGAACGCGTCGCCGAGCGATATAAACGGATGTTGGGGGTGGAATGACGATGCTGTATCCTTCCATCGATTTGCTGATGCAAAAAGTCGATTCGAAATACAAGCTCGTCACGGTGGTGGCCAAACGGGCGCGCGAGCTGCAGGACGGTGCGGAGCTGATGGTGAAAAAGCCGGTGTCGAAAAAATTTGTCGGCCAGGCGCTCGAGGAAATCGCTGGTGACAAGGTCGAATTAGTGGAGGAGGAAAAATAACAACCTAGCTTTAGGTTGTTATTTTTTTCAATGTCGGGGGGTGGCCAACATGATCAAGGGAAAACATATTTTGCTTTGTGTGACCGGGGGGGTGGCGGCGTACAAGGCGGCGGCGCTCACCAGCCAGTTGACCCAGCGCGGCGCTGAAGTAAAAGTGATCATGACAGAAGGGGCGTGCCAGTTCATTACACCGCTCACGTTTCAAGCTTTGTCGCGCCAGGAAGTGTATGTCGATACGTTTGCCGAAAACAACCCGGCCGTCATCGCCCATATCGATTTGGCGGACTGGGCTGATCTCGTTTTGGTCGCACCGGCGACGGCCAATACGATTGCGAAGCTGGCCGCCGGCATCGCCGACAATATGGTGACGACGACGATTTTGGCGACGAAAGCGCCCGTCTGGATTGCTCCGGCGATGAACGTCCATATGTACGAGCATCCGGCCGTCCAAGCGAACATTGAGCGGCTCTACCAATTCGGCTACCGGTTCATCGAGCCGTCGGAAGGCTATTTGGCGTGCGGCTACATCGGCAAAGGGCGGCTCGAGGAGCCGGAGAAAATCATCGCCCATATCGAGCGCTTTTTTGCCGGTGATCCGCCGCTGTTTCGCGGGAAGCGTGTGCTTGTCACCGCTGGGCCGACGCGGGAGAGGCTTGATCCAGTCCGCTATTTCTCTAACTATTCGAGCGGCAAAATGGGCTACGCCATCGCCGGAGCGGCGGCCCGCTTCGGCGCTTCGGTGACGCTTGTCTCCGGACCGACGGCGCTTTCTTCGCCCGATGGCGTCGAGACGGTGGCGGTCGAATCGGCGGAAGAGATGTATGAAGCGGTGATGGCTCGGTTTGCGGAAACGGACATCGTGATCAAGGCGGCGGCGGTCGCCGATTATCGGCCGAAATATGTTGCGGCGTCCAAAATCAAAAAGCAACCGGGTGATTATGTGGTGGAGATGGAGCGGACGGTGGACATCTTGAAAGCGCTTGGTGAGCGGAAAACGGGACAGATTTTAGTTGGATTTGCCGCTGAGACGGACAACCTTGAACAGTATGCGTTAAAAAAGCTTGAAGAAAAGCGGCTTGATATGGTCGTCGCCAACAATGTCACCGAAGAAGGGGCAGGGTTTGCCGGCGATACGAACATCGTCACCATCTTCCGCCGCGACGGCGTCGTTCGGCCGCTGCCGCTCATGACGAAACGCGAGGCGGCCGAGGAAATTTTAAAAGAAATTCACGCGTATATCGAGGCGATTCGATGAAAGTAGCATCCGTGATTGTCGATGTCCCGTCCCGGCAGACGGACCGCCCGTTCGATTATTGGATTCCGGAACGCTGGCAAGGCATCATCCAGCCGGGCATGCGGGTGACGGTGCCGTTTGGGGCGCGGCGTTTGCAAGGGTTTGTCGTTGATGTGAAAGACCATTCCGACATCAAACAACTGAAACCGATTGAGCATGTGCTTGATGTCGTGCCGGTGTTAAACGAAGAGCTGCTTGATCTTGGCCGCTATTTAACGGAAACGACGCTTTGTTTTGCCATTTCGGCGTACCAGGCGATGCTGCCGGCGGCGATGCGGGCGAAATATGAAAAAACGCTCCGCTTGACGGATGAGCAGAAGAGAGAGAGGTTGCCGGATGAGGTAAAGCCGCTGTTTGCCGGGCGGACGGAAGCCGCTTGGAAAGAGGTTGAGGCGGCCGGTTTATGGCGGGCGGCGCAAAAAGCGGTGCAGCAGGGCGTGCTCGAGGCGGTCTACAAGGTGAAAGAAAAAGCGGGCAAGAAAACGGTGAAGCACGCCGCTCTTGCCATTCCATCGGAACAGGCGAAACAGGAGCTCGGGTCGCTGCCGGCAAGGCAAAAAGAGGTGCTTTCATTTTTGCTTGAAAAAGGGAAGGCGGCGTCGGTTGCCGAACTGCAAGCGGTGCTTGGCGTCTCCTCAGCGCCGCTGAAAGCGCTCGTCGACAAAGGATTTGTGGTGTTGAACGATGTCGAGGTGTACCGCGACCCGTACGAGCATCGCACGTTTCAGCCGAGCGAGCCGCCGGCGCTCACCCGGGCGCAAGAGGCGGCGTTGGCTAAGATCGCCGCTTCGGTGCGCGCCGGGGAGCATCGCACGTTTTTGCTGTATGGCGTCACCGGCAGCGGGAAGACGGAAGTGTATATGCAGGCGATTGATGAAGCGTTGCGCCAAGGAAAGGAAGCGATCGTTCTCGTGCCGGAAATTTCGCTGACGCCGCAAATGGTCGAGCGCTTCAAAAGCCGGTTCGGCTCGAAAGTAGCGGTGCTTCACAGCGGGCTGTCGGTCGGCGAAAAATATGACGAATGGCGGAAAATTCACCGGAAAGAAGTGCAGCTTGTCGTCGGGGCGCGTTCGGCGGTGTTTGCCCCATTTGAAAACTTAGGGATGATCATCATCGATGAGGAGCATGAGACGAGCTACAAGCAAGAAGAAATGCCGCGCTATCATGCGCGCGATGTCGCCATTTACCGCGCTCGCCGCCACAGCTGCCCGGTCGTGCTTGGCAGCGCCACCCCCTCGCTTGAGACGTTCGCCCGCGCCGCCAAAGGGGTGTACGAGCTGCTCGAGCTGCCGGAGCGCATCAGCGACCGCGGCCTGCCGGACGTTCATGTCGTCGATATGCGCGAGGAGCTGCGAAGCGGCAACCGTTCGATGTTTTCACGCCGATTGCTTGACGAATTGCGCCGCCGGCTTGAGCGCGGCGAGCAGGCAGTGTTGCTGTTGAATCGACGCGGTTATTCGACGTTTGTCATGTGCCGCAGCTGCGGCTATGTCATCCGCTGTCCGCACTGCGACATTTCGCTCACGTACCATCGCGCCGGCGAGCGGATGAAATGCCATTATTGCGGGCATGAAGAGCCGCTTGTCCCTCGCTGTCCGTCATGCGGAAGCGAACATTTCCGCTTTTTCGGGACCGGCACGCAAAAAGTGGAAGAAGAACTGACGAGGTTGCTGCCGAAAGCGCGCGTCATCCGCATGGATGTCGACACGACCGGCCGCAAAGGGGCGCATGAAGAGCTGCTTTCCCGTTTTGCCGCCCAGGAAGCCGATATTTTGCTCGGCACGCAAATGATCGCCAAAGGGCTTGATTTTCCGAACGTCACGCTTGTTGGTGTGCTGGCGGCCGATACGATGCTTCATTTGCCCGATTTCCGCGCCGCGGAAAAAACGTTTCAGCTGTTGACGCAAGTGAGCGGGCGCGCCGGACGGCACGAGCTACCCGGCGAAGTCATCATTCAGACGTATACGCCTGACCACTACAGCATTGAACTGGCCGCCCGCCACGACTACCGCGCCTTTTACCAGCGGGAGATGGCGCTGCGCAAAGCGCACGGCTATCCGCCGTACTATTATTTGACGCTCATTACCGCCGCCCACGAAGAGGCGCCAACCGCAGCCAAAGCGGCGGAAAAGATCGCCGCCTATTTGCGCAAGCATCTGTCGCACGAAGCGGTCATTCTCGGTCCGGTCGCCTCGCCGATCGCCCGTCTTCACGATAGATATCGCTACCAATGCATGATAAAATACAAACGGGAGCCGAATTTGACCGCGGCGCTCAAGGCGGTCATCGACCGCTACCAAGCCGATGCCGCCCATGGCGGAGTGATGGTCACCATTGATACGAACCCATATATGATGATGTGAACTTGGGGGAATGACGTTGTCTGTTTTGCCGATTGTCACTTATCCTGACCCGATTTTGGAGCGGCCGTGCGCGCCGGTGACGGCGTTTGACCGTCGGCTCGGGCGGCTGCTTGACGATATGTATGAAACGATGCTTGCCGCTGACGGGGTGGGCCTAGCCGCCCCGCAAATCGGCGTCGCCGAACAGATCGCCGTCATCGATGTCGGTGATGAACACGGTCGGATCGAGCTCATCAACCCGGTCGTGATCGAGGCGCGCGGCGAACAAGTGGATGTTGAAGGCTGTTTGAGCTTTCCCGGCTTGTTTGGCGAAGTGCCGCGCGCGAAATTTGTGAAAGTGCGGGCGCAAAACCGGCGCGGCCGCCCGTTTACAGACCCGCAAGCGAGAAAGCTCACTCGTTGAGGGATGGGATGAAAGCGAGCCGTTTTCTTCATACTTGAATGATTCTAAAAAAAATGGCATCCTGTCATCGCCATAAGGAGGTGAATCCATGCCAACCATCACACTAAAGCTGGAACTGCACAACCCAACGAAAGTCAAACAAG
>NZ_MQMG01000049.1 GCF_001908025.1 Geobacillus proteiniphilus | reverse complement strand
ATCAGTACAACCGCCATTCAACGCTTATGTCTGCTTATAAAAACATTAAAGATGAAAAGTTTCGGTATTATATTCTTAAGCAAAAGTCAGACGTCTTTCACGCCATGAAAACCTTTTTCCGAAAAGAAGAAAATAAAACGCTCGTATGACCCCTTGCATGATGCAGGGGGTTTTTTAAGGATTATGAACATGCTGGGGGCATTTTTTGTTCATTTTTCAGTTTTGCTGAGAGGAAAATGTTACTTTTTACATAAATTAACATTCGATTTACGAATCTATTAAAATATTTTAACAATTATATTGTTAAATGTAAGTAGGACATTTATTTTATCACAAGGAGGAAAATGATGAAAAGGAAAGGAATTGTCGTTGCTTTGGCTCTTGGAATTATGGTTCCGGCATTGCACCCATCTCAAGCCGCAACAAAAGAAGTAAAGATTGAATCGATCTCATTTAGCGGCTCGAGAGTACCAACTACCGCTGAAGAAATGAGCAAGCCGTTTACAACAGCTTCAGTTGTTGTAAAGTATACGGATGGAAAAACAAAAAACTTCCCGCTTACATATAAGCAGCTTTTTAAAACAACCGATCAGTTTAAAATGTCCAATGGCGAGACGTTCTCAGCAGGTACACCAACGGATTATTATGGTGACCCAATTACCGACAAATCTGTAGATGGGAAACCTGTTCACTATGTATCTGATGCACCAGATGCGAACAGTTTACTTCGTCCAATGAAGGACGGTTCTTTGTACCTTGTTTCTCATTATGAGTATGACTCGTTGGACAATGCTGGAAATCCTGCGTGGCGTCGTGTACCTGCTTCGATGACGTTAACGAAACTATATCAAAATATGAAAACAGGAGAACTGAAGGTTGCAACTGTTGATAAAATTGATGTTTCCACAGTAAACGGGTTATGGGTGCCGTGCAACGGATCGTTAACACCATGGAATACGCACTTAGGTTCAGAGGAATATGAACCTGACGCTCGCTCTTTTGAATTTGATACACAAGATAAGCTCAGTCCATCAACAGCTCATTTAAAAGATTTCGCAAAGCTATATTTTGATGATGAGAAAAAAGCAAACCCTTATTATTACGGCTTTATTCCTGAAGTGATGGTCAATGCTGACGGAACTACTCGCGTTGTAAAACATTACAGTACTGGACGTCGTTCCAATGAATTGATGGTTGTCATGCCGGATGAGCGTACTGCTTACTTTGGAGACGACGGCGAATATACAATGCTGTTTATGTATGTGGCTGATAAGCCGCGTGATTTGTCAGCCGGCACATTATATGCGGCGAAATTTGTACAAACAAGTGCAGAAAACGGTGGGGCTGGCAATTTAGAATGGATTAAACTTGGACATGCGACAGATAAAGAAATTAAACGGATCATTGATAAAGGCATTAAATTCAGCGATATTTTTGAAGTGTCTAATGAACCAAAAGAAGGGTTTACTCCTGTTAAGCAATACTCAGGACAAAGTGCAAACTATGGCAAAATAGAATATTTGAAATTAAAGCCGGGTATGGAAAAGGCTGCGGCATTCTTGGAGACGCGCCGTTACGCAGCGATGTTAGGGGCAACAAGCGAGTTTAATAAAATGGAAGGCTTAGCGGTGAACGCGAGAGACAAAAAAGTGTATGTGGCTATTTCCGACATTAGTAAAGGGATGGAGAAAAACAATCAAGACCCAACGGATCACATTCAATTACCGAAAGTGAAAGCTGGTGCGGTTTATGAGTTAAGCTTAGAGCCAAGACAAAAGAGCACAACTGGTGAGCCGATTAACAGCGGGTATGCAGCCGTTTCTATGAAGGCGCTTATTGTCGGTGAAGATTTGGCTCAACCTGACGCTTACGGCAATAAAGCGAACGTGAATAAAATTGCTGGTCCGGATAACTTAAGCTTCTCTGAGGATTATCGCACATTGTTTATCGGAGAAGATAGTAGCCAACATATTAACAATTTTGTATGGGCATATAACGTGGATACGAAAAAATTGTCCCGCATTTTATCTGTTCCCGCTGGTGCAGAGGCAACAGGACTTCAAGCGGCTGATAACCGAAATGGATTTAGCTACATTATGAGCAATTTCCAGCATCCGGGAGACGAATTAGACAATTTTACACCGACAGCTGTCAAACTTGAGGATGTGAAAAAAGCGATCGATGCAACATATGGAATTAATCAAGCTGGAGCTGTTGGCTATATCCAAGGGTTGCCGAACATTCATAAACTGCAGGAGGAATTAAAGAAACAGCAAAAAGCTCAACAGAGCAAAAAGAAAAAATAAGAGATAACAGAAAGTCTGCCCCATAAATTGGAGCAGACTTTTTTACTGTAGATGAGCAAACGAGTGAAATGACCCTGCCAAACGGCAGGGTCATAAAAAAGAACAAGGTTTCTTGCGGTCGTTGAAACAACCGCAACAGTCGCAGTCATCGTACTCTGACATAAAGGTGGCCGGGGCCCGATTAAAACTGCGAGATTCATGAGGTGGTAGACCACATGGATAAGTTAGTGGTTAAATTGCTTGTTCTCCACGCTTTTATCGCCGAACAGCGGAACGAATATGCTAAAATGGAAACAGAAGATGTTGTGGAACAGGCTTTTGCTGAGGGAATCGTCGCAGCGTGCGAGTTTTTCGAAGAGGCTTTGGAGCATATGATAGAGTATAGATAAGCAATATAGCGAAAATAGCCCGTTCCTAATGAATTAGGATAGGCTATTTTGACTCTTTGTTCATCATATCTTCAATGTATTTCTCTATCAATTTGTGAACAGTTTGTTCTATTTGTTTAACAACGATTTCCCTAATCGTGTCATGCATTTGAAGTGATTCTATGAGCTTAAGATGTAGAGCAGCCCTATCTATTTCGTTTAATGAACATATGTAATCCCCGATTTTGTTACGAGAGAAAGTCATAATTTGATCTAACTTCACATATTAGTCATTGCTTAGCTGCGGATAGTCTTTTTTATAAAGCGGTAAATGGTATGACTTTAGCTCCTTGACATTTCCGTTTTTATCATACAGAGATGTCAAAGGAGCTAAAACAACTGTCTGATTTGGCAAAGTATAATCGTGGAGTAAAAGAGCAGGATGAGATCCTTTAATGGTATATTGAGGTTTCGGATCTTCTTCCGGAAATTTAAACCAAATGATATCTCCTTGCCGAAATTCAAGTCGATCCAAGTTCTCTCTCCCTTAGAAAAAAATCATTCCCCTTGCTTATCTTCAAACATTTCAAAGAAGTCGTTGTCGCTATAGTCTTTTCCGTGAAAATCCCCACCACTTGGTGAGTGCGGTATACGCTCCTGATCCGTGAGGGTATACTGAAAATGGCCAAAAAAGGCAATAGGAAAGCAGAGGTGCCCGATTTTAGGCATCTCGTATAACCTGTCTGCCTTTTGGCTAGACTAAATAAGTTGTGGTTGGCGGAACGGCTCTTTGCGGGAGATCATGCAAAAGATGATCACCAACATCCGCCGAGCAATGGCGATGAGGGCTTTTTTCTTCCCGCACCGGGCCGCCAACGACCAAAACTTTCGGGACAAGGGATGCGTCTTGGATCGAGCTGCTGACCATGCCGCCTCGCATAACGCCGATCGGAGATGGGGATTGCCTTTTGTCGTGCGCGTGCTCTTTCGCTTTCCGGCGCTTTCATGGTTGCCGGGGGACAATCCAGTCCATGAAGCCGCCCGTTCCGGCGTTTCAAAGACGCTCATGTCGGTTCCCATCTCGGCTATGATGACGGCGGCGGTTTGTTTTTTCACTCCGGGCATGGTCATCAGCAATTCGACTTCCTCGCGATACGGCTCGAGCAGGCGGTCGATGTGCTGGTCGACTTCTTCGATTAACTGCTCCAATTCCTCAACGTGTTTCCACAAGAGGCGAAGGAGACGGAGCTCGTGTTCGGTCAAGGTGCCCAGCAGTGAATCGTACACCGCCTGCTTTTTCGTTTTGAGCCTGCCGCGCAGGCATTCATCCAACTCGTCCTTGTCCACGTATCCCTTCTCCAGCAGCCGGGTAAGGATGTTTCTTCCGGAAACGCCGAAGAGATCGGAGAGGACCGAGCTGAGTTTGACATTGGAAGACTCGAGCACTTTTTGAATCCGGTTTTTCTCCGACGTCAGCTGTCCGACCCATTTTTTGCGGAGGCGGGTAAAATCCCGCAATTCGCGAATATCCGCCGGGGGGACGAAACTTTTTTCAACGAGTCCATGGCGGAGCAGCTTGGCGATCCACTCGGCGTCCGAGACATCGGTTTTTCTTCCCGGGACATTTTTGATCCGCTGCGGATTGGCCAGTGTCAAGTCGACATAGCCCTCGAGGAAGGCGAAGACCGGTTTCCAATACACGCCGGTGGATTCCATGGCGACATGGGTAACGCCATGTTCTTCGAGCCACTCAAGCAGGTCGCCAAGTCCCTTCGAGAACGTGGAGAAGGTTTGAATGTCCTTTTGAATGTGTCCATCTTCTTCCCATAGCGCGCAGGCGACGATGGTTTCGGCATGAACATCCAATCCTGCGCAGCGAGGATAGATGACATCCATGATGAAAATCCTCCTTTTCGATGATCGAGTGCGCAAACAGCGAATCCACGGGAGAAATGCGGCAGTTTTCCGTTCGTCGTCACCTTTCCTCCGCATCGGGAAAGGGCGGACAATGGGTGGTGCACCCAGTGGATTCGAACGCTTTTCTGTACAGGGTCCAAGCCACCATTAAGTATAACGTCCTATTGAGCTGTTTGCGCCTACTCTTCATTATGGGAAGAAAAGGGGGATTTTCATGCCCGGGTGGAGAGCAAAAATTGCTCATGGAACTTTTCTGTATTTGTTTCAAAAGATGCTTTTTTCTTATTTTATCATTATTGATCATGTCCAAAAAGTCGTAGCCGTTCTCGTCACGAAACCGTTTCAGAGCTTCATCTACAGGAGAAACCTTTTTGCTGGCGCCGCCAATGTTCCGTTGAACCAACTCCTTCACACTTAACATTTCATCATTCCCCCTGTTTTTGTTGGTACGTTTCTTATGATTTTCATCTATTACGTATCACTCTCCCATACTGGATGTGTATGATTACCAGTATGGGAAAATGTCTTTGATTTTAGTATAACAAACTAGCCATTTTCTGTTTGAAAATATTGTTGTATCAACGATTTTAACCAATTTTGTCCGAAAAAACGTGTCAAGCAAAAGTTTTCGACATCCTTTAATGAATATTGTGATAAAATTAGGAAATAAAAGGAGGATTGAAGAAGGGCTAAGCCATAAATGTTATGATAGATAATACAGGAGATTGTGTATAGCGTATACAGTTGTATCAGTACAACCGCCATTCCACGCTCATGTCGGCGTATCGCAATATTAAGGATGAAAAGTTCCGCTACTATATTTTGAAACAAAAATCGGATGTGTTCTACGCGATGAAAACATTTTTCCGCAAAGAAGAGAGCAAACAGCTTGTTTGATCCTCTTGTTGGCTGGAAGGGGGATTTTTTTTTGGAAGCGGGGAAGAGCGGTTTCCTTCCCCGTTGGATACGTTATTGCTTTTGTAATGTAGCAACCATGGCGAGCACGGCGCCAAGCACGTCTTCGTTGCTTGGAGCGTGTACGGTCAATAGCATCGGCGTCGGTTGGGCGCTGGCGATGACATGAACCGTGACGCCGTCCGCTTGGGCGGTGTACCAAACCGCATCAGCGAACGGCTTAGGCAACCCGTCCGTTTGTTGGCGGGCGGCGTTGGCGTCGACTGCTTGGGCATGTTCTTTCGCTAGTTGTTCATAGTTTGTTTCACCCGGAGAAAGCAAGCGGATGCGGGCGAATGCGTCGCCATGAAGCAAGACATCGGCACTCGGTTCTTCGGCGTCAAGCGTCCACCCTTCCAAAACATAGAGGGAAAAATGTTGATTGTCGCTCGTTTGCAGCGTCGCTGTTCCGGTGACTGTTTGATTTCCTGTCCGATAGGACAAAGAAGTCGTTGGTTGCGAAGAGGCAGGTTGCTCTTCGTCAGCGGGCGGCTGCCCGGAGGTTTCTTCTTTTGCGGCTGCTTGTCTACTCGCCGCCGCATCCGATTGGCCGGAAGAAGCTTGCTTTTCGTTTGTCGGCTGCACATCGGCGGACGTTTCTCTTGAGGCGGCTGGCTGTTGTTCTTCCGCTGCTTCTGTTGCTGACTCCTGCGCTTTCATTCCGCAGCCAACCAGCAAGGCGGAGGCGACAGCGAGAGAGAACAACAGTTTCCAGTATCGAGTCATGTTCATTCCTCCTTACGTTCCATATACTCCCCATTATACCAATTGAAACGGTGGAAACAAACAGACTGGTTTCCCTATTTTTTCTGCTTGTTTGTTTTTGCACGTTGTTTGACGTGCAAGGCGATATGCGCCCCGCCCCAAACAGCGGCGACGAGCAGAACGAGTGAAGCAAATCCGTAAAGCATGTTGTCCCCCTCCTCATGTATACTAGATGGCAGGATCAACAATAATGTATGAAACGCGTTTCAAGGCAAGTCTTTTTTAGGGAGTGTGTGAATATGGCCAATATCCGTGACTTGGCGAAAGAGGCAGGCGTATCGGTGGCTACTGTATCAAGGGTGTTGAACGGATATCCGTATGTGAGCGAGGAAAAGCGGAAGGCGGTTTGGGAAGCAGTGGAGAAGCTCAATTACACGAAAAATATTCAAGCCGTCCATTTGGCGAAAGGAAGGACAGCGATTGTCGGCGTTATGCTTCCGTACATTCATCATCCTTATTTTTCTGCGATAATGGAAGGTATATCCAAAGAGGCGCTCCGTTATGGCTACCAACTGCTTTTGTTTCAGACGAATTATGACGTGGAGAGGGAACTCGAGGCGTTAGAGCGGCTGCGGATGAGGCAAATGGATGGGCTGATCGTGTGCTCCCACGAAGTGGACTGGGAGGCGTTTGCCGCTTATCAGGGAGACGGTCCCATCGTTTTATGCGAACATGTCGGAGAGCACGATTTTTTTGCTGTTTACATTGATCATTATCAAGCGTTTGTCCAAGCGCTTCGCTACTTGGTAAAAAAAGGACACCGACGCATCGGCTATTGCATTGGAAGAATGACGGGGCCGAACAGCCAAGCGAGGGCGGCGGCGTATCAAGATGTTTTGCGCGAAGCTGGCGTCATTCCTCGACGCCAGTGGATTTTTGAGGGTTGTCTATTTCTCGAAGACGGAAAGCGCGTAATCGAGCAATGGGTCGCTATGGAGGAGCGGCCGAGCGCTTTGCTTGTCACCAGTGACCAAGTGGCGGCCGGCATCGTTTTGCAGGCGCAACGCATCGGGGTGCGTATTCCAGAAGAACTTTCCATTATTGGGTTTGACAACGACCCACTCGCTGAGTTGCTTGGCATTACGACCGTCGCTTTGCCTCATTTTCAGCTGGGAGGGAAAGCGTTTCGCTTGATTCATCATTGGTTGGAGACAGGCAATGTGACGCGAAAGCAGGAAGAGCTGCCTGCCCGGTTGCTGGTGCGGGATACGGCATAATAGGGCCTGGCTTTCCGTCTCTGACAACCAGCTTGAAGCCACTCGAAACGGCATCGTGTTATGTTGCTTTCAGATGGTACCGATTCACTGGGCGTCCGACGCCGCCGTATTGAACATCGAGCACGACTTTTCCCGTTTTCTCAAGGTACTCCAAATAGCGGCGGGCGGTGACGCGGGCGATGCCGACTCCTTCGGCCACTTCCTCGGCGGAAACGGGGAAGCGGTGTTGGCGCAAATAGGCGATCACTTTTTCCAATGTTACCTCATTCAGTCCTTTCGGAAGCTCGGAGGACGGTCCGGCCGGTTGTTCAGTCGCCCGCCTTAGGGCATCGAGTTCCACCTGGGTGAGCGATTCCTTTTCCGCAAGCGACCGGCGGAACGTCCGATAATTTTCCAACGCCTGTTTGAGCCGTTCAAATTTAAACGGTTTCACAATGTAATCGAAGGCGCCATTTTGCAGGACGCGGCGCACCGTTTCAATGTCGCTCGCCGCGGTAATGGCGATGATATCGACTTCATGGCCGCGGGCGCGGATTTGTTTTAATGTTTCAAGGCCGTCCAGCTGCGGCATGTAAATATCAATCATCGCTAAATCGGGACGGAGCTCGTGAATGAGGCGGAGCCCTTCTTCACCGTTTCCAGCGAGGCCGATGACGGTGAAGCCGTCGACTTGTTCAATCATTTGCCGATTCACTTCTTGCACCATCGGGTCATCCTCGATCAACAACACGCGATACATAGCCTTTTCCTCCTTCGTCTCGACGGGGGTGTCTTTCGCGGCCGCCGTTGCATGAATGGGTAGTCACATATCAAAGGTAACAGTAAACACCGTTCCTTTCCCTTCCTCCGACTGCACATCGATGCGCCCGTTTCCCTTTTCCACAATTTGCTTCACCAAATACAAGCCGATGCCGCGTCCGTTCTCCCCTTTGGTTGAAAAGCCTTCATCAAAAATGCGGTCAATATGCTCGCGAGCGATGCCTTGGCCGTTGTCTTCAACCGAGAGGGAGCAAATGTCTTCATTTTGTTCAAGGCTGACGTAAATTTCTTTTTCCCGGTCGGTTACGCCGCGAAAGGCATCGAAGGCGTTTTCAATTAAATTGCCAAGGAGAACAACGAAATCATGGTGATCGAGATGCGGCGGAAAGCGGTGCAGCCGGCTGTGGCGATCGATCGTCACGCGAATGCCAAGTTCCTTGCCGCGGCGGATTTTGCTTAGGAGCAGTCCAGAAATGCTTTCGTCCTTAATGTTGCGGCTTAAAAACTGCGTGAGCTCCGCCTGCTCTTCCGTGGCTTGGAACACGTACTCAAGCGCCTTTTCGATATGGCCGAGCTGAATGAGGCCGGCGATCGTATGAAGCTTGTTCATGTATTCATGATTTTGCACACGCAAGGCGTGGACAAACGCTTTTACGCCCGTCAGTTCTTCAGCCAGCCGCTTCACTTCCGTCCGGTCTTGGAAAATGGCAATGGCGCCGACCGTTTTCCCGTTGACTTTGATCGGGATGCGGTTGCTCCAAATCGTTAAATTGCCGATTTGCAGCTCCTTATTGTAAATCGGCTTGTTTACCTCCAAGATTTCCGGAAGGTGTGTGTCCGGAATGACGGAGCGGATCGACCGGCCGATGACATCCCCTTTGATGCCGAGCATTTGTTTTGCCCGGTCGTTGAAGATGGTAATTTTTTCATCGCTGTCAATGGCAATGACGCCTTCGTGCATGGCGTTAAACGCTTCCGTTCGTTCGATGAGCAGTTTGGCGATCTCATGCGGTTCCAGCTCAAACATTTGCCGCTTGATATGGGAGGCGAGCAGCCATGCTCCAATTCCGCCGACAACGAGCGACAAAACGACCGCTATGGTAATTTCTCCATTTAACGAATCAATCGCTTCGAAAAACGTCGGCAGTCGGTAGGCGGCGATGACGACGCCAATTTGTTCGTGATCGCTATTCATAATCGGGACGAAGGCGCGAACCACTGTCCCGATTTCCCCGTGGGCTTTGGATGTGTACGTATGTTCGGCAAACGCCGGCCCCTCATCCGCGCCGCGGGAGATGGTGCCGATCATCACGGGAAGCGGGTGGGAGAGGCGCACTTTGTTCATATCGAGAACGACGATATAGTCGGCGCCATGAATGACGCGCACCCGCTCGACGATTGGATTGATGAGCGCTCGACTTTGTTTGTTTCCAACAATATGGCGCCTGACTTCGGGCAGCTCGGAGACGGTGCGCGCGGTCAATAAAGCGCGCTGGCTGAGTTCCTCCTCTTTTGTATGGAAAAAGTCGTTGATGATAAATACACCGCTCAGCAACATGGAAAAGCTGACGATGACGAAAATCAAAATCGTAATTTTCCAGCGAATCGGCAGCCGGTTCATGGCGGAACTCCTTTTTGTCAGTCGTGATTGCCGTTGGTCATGCCATATTTAAATTCAGGAAGAGAATGAATCAACGTTTTTTTCATTATACCAAATCTTCTTGAATGGAAAGAAACGAAAGGTGTAAAATGGTGGTGGGGAACAAATATTCTGTTCGCCTGAATAGAAGATGGGGCATACGTAAGACGTGGCGATTGCTGTTCTCAAACCGAATCCGTGAGTTCCGGCCGCTTTTTTGCTTCAATGATTCGAGTCGGCGGGGAGTATTCCGTTGGAGTGCAATTTTAGCAATAGGATGGATGAAAGTATGGTGTGAACAATGGGAAAAAGATGGAGAGCATGGACAATCCTTTTGTTTGTCGGCCTCGGTCTGATCGGCTGGGCAGCGAGCCGTCAACTGGGCCGTGAGCCGCTTGTTTATGACGACGAGCAAAAGGGGTTGAAAAAGCAAATCATTATTTATTTCAGCCATGTCGTAGCAGAGAATACGCCAAAAGGGCTGGCGGCGCAAAAGTTTGCCGAGCTCGTCGAGCAAAAAACAAACGGCCGCGTCAAAGTCGAAGTGTTCCCGAACGGCTCGCTTTATTCGGATGGGGAAGAGCTTGATGCGCTGTTGCGCGGCGACGTGCAAATGATCGCGCCATCATTTTCAAAAGTGACAGAGCTTGTCCCCGAATGGCAAGTGCTCGATTTGCCGTTTTTGTTCCGCGATGAGGACGACGTGCGCCGTGTGTTCACTGGAAAAGTGGGCGCCGAGCTGCTTCGGATGCTGGAGGCAAAAGGAATTAAAGGAATGGCGTTTTGGAGCAATGGATTTAAACAAATGATGGGCACAACCCGCCCGCTCATCGCCCCTGACGATTTTCGCGGCTTGCGTTTTCGCATTATGCAGAGCGAAGTGATTGAAAAGCAGTTTCGTCTGCTCGGAGGGGAGCCGATTGCCGTCTCATTCGATCGCGTCTATCGAGCGCTTGAACAGCATAAGTTTGATGGGCAGGAAAATACGATTTCCAATATTTACTCGAAAGGGTTTTACAAATTTCAACCGTATATTACAATCAGCAATCACGGCTATCTCGGGTACGCAGTCATGATGAATCAGTCATTTTGGGACAGTTTGCCAAAAGACATACAGCAAAAAATTACTGAAGCGATGGCTGAAGCGACGCATTGGAATTTGCAGCAGTCGAAAGAGCAAAACGAACGGGAACTCAAGCAGCTTGAGCGGCAGGAGGGGGTCCATCTTTACATGTTATCGGAAACGGAAAAAAAGAAATGGCAACAAAAATTTGCGCCGCTGTATGAAGAGTTTACGCGGCAGTTCGGTTCAAAGCTGTTGAATGAAATCAAGGAATCGCGCGAATGAGCTTCCGTCGGTGGAAGCTTTTTTTATGGAGAACGCCTTTGCCGGCGCTGGAGACCAAAAAGACCAAAACGACCATTATCACCATAATATTTTTATTTCACCGATTTTTCTTTATGATAACGTTGAAAGCGTTGCCAAGATAACGAAAGGAGTGGGTGAAGTGCGGAGAAAACTGAAAAACTTAACGGTGCAAGTCATCATCGGCATTATTTTAGGGATCATTGTCGGATTTGTATTTCCGGAATTTGGCGCGAAGTTGAAAGTATTGGCAGACGGATTTATTAAGCTGATTAAAATGGTGATCGCCCCGATCATTTTCTTCACCGTCGTCATCGGAATCGGCAACATGGGCGATTTGAAAAAGATCGGCCGCATCGGCGGCAAGGCGCTCATTTATTTTGAAATTGTAACGACGTTTGCGTTGGCGATCGGGATTGTCGTCGTCAACCTTGTCAAACCGGGGGTTGGATTTAATACCGATGCAGTAAAAGGCGGCGACATTTCGCAATACACGAAACAAGCGGAAGAAACAAGCCACGGTTTTGTTGATTTCGTCTTAAGCATCATTCCCGACAACGTCGTTGCCGCGATGGCGAGCGGCCAACTGCTTCCGGTGCTCTTCTTCGCCGTGTTGTTCGGCTTAGCGGCTGCTGCGCTTGGGGAAAAAGCAAAACCAGTGATTTCCTTGTTTGAACAGCTGGCGGAAATTTTTTTCGGCGTCGTCAACATGGTTATGAAGGTGTCGCCGATCGCCGCGTTCGGCGCGATGGCGTACACGATCGGCACGTTCGGCCTCGGATCGCTCGTGTCGCTCGGCAAATTGATGGGGTCTGTTTACATTACGATGGCGCTCTTCATTTTCGTCGTGCTTGGCGGGATTGCCAAGTTTTATGGGTTTAACATCTTTAAGTTTCTCGCTTATATCAAAGAGGAACTGTTGCTTGTTTTGGGCACGTCTTCGTCTGAATCAGCGCTGCCGCGGCTGATGGAACGTTTGGAAAAATACGGGTGTTCGAAATCGGTTGTTGGTCTTGTCGTTCCGACAGGGTATTCATTTAACCTAGACGGCACATCGATTTACTTGTCGATGGCAGCCATTTTCATCGCTCAAGCGTACGGCATTGATTTAACCATTTGGCAAGAGCTGACGTTGCTTGGCGTATTAATGCTCACCTCGAAAGGGGCAGCAGGGGTTACCGGTTCCGGCTTTATTACGCTGGCTGCAACGTTGGCAGCATTTCCGATGATTCCGGTCGAAGGCATCGCCTTGTTGCTTGGGGTTGACCGCTTCATGTCGGAAGCGCGGGCGATTACGAACATTATCGGCAACGCTGTAGCGACAGTGGTTGTTTCGAAAATGGAAAACGAGTTTCATCCGAACGAATCTGAAGTAGAGAGCGCCTCGATGAGCGTGGCCAAATAAGCGGCGCTTCGCGGATGCAAGCAGACATCAAACGAGCTGCATGCTGCAAATCGCCGAATGGGTGAAAAAAGGATACAATAACAATGCGGGGCTGACCCAAAAGATTGTCCTTCTTCATGCAAGATACAATATATAGTTTTGTCAGGGTGTTTTGTGCGTGTATATGGTGATCAGAAAGGGTGTCCCGTTACTTTTGGGACACCCTCTTTTTTACGCCGATTGTTCCAGAGCAGGGGAGATGGAAACTTACGGACAAGAAAAAGGTGCTAAGCATCAAGCGTGTTGATTAACCATTAAAAACCAGTTGACATCGCTCTATTCCTAGCTTTTCTGCCGTAGTCGGCTAAGCTAGCTTGCCGACTGGGATTATTACCATGCCCTCCTCGAACAATGAACGCTTTGCGGGCAAATGTAATTTGCCTGCCGGCGTTCTTGTTCGAGGGAAGAGGCAGAAAAGCTTGTGTTCAGCCATATGATTCTGTGTTTTTTAGTAAAATAATGGATAATCAACACTCGTGGCTAAGCATATATTTTGCTTTTCTTTCCCTCTTTTCCCATAATGAAACTATAATGACGCTCGAGGAGGAGAGGATATGAAAGGTCTGCAAGATTGCGCCACTTTGCATAACGGGGTGAAAATGCCTTGGGTCGGCCTTGGCGTTTATAAAGTCAAAGAAGGGGAGGAAGTAAGAAGCGCGGTGCGCACCGCGCTCGAGATCGGCTACCGCCATGTCGATACAGCCGCTTTTTATGAAAACGAAGAAGGTGTCGGTCAAGCGATCCGCGAATCCGGCATTCCACGTGAGCAAGTGTTTGTGACGACGAAAGTGTGGAACACCGACCAAGGGTATGAGACGACGCTGAAGGCGTTTGACAAAAGTTTGAAAAAACTCGGGTTCGATTATGTCGACTTGTATTTGGTCCACTGGCCGGTGAAAGGGAAGTATAAAGAGACGTACAAGGCGCTGGAAAAGTTGTATAAAGATGGCTATGTGCGCGCGATCGGCGTCAGCAATTTCCATATCCACCATTTGCAAGATGTACTGGCGGAGTGTGAAATCAAGCCGATGGTCAACCAAGTCGAGTATCACCCGCGCCTGACGCAAAAAGAGCTGCTTACGTTTTGCCGGGAAAACGGCATCCAGCTTGAAGCATGGTCGCCGCTCATGCGCGGGGAAATTTTAAGCGAACCGACGATCGTTGACATTGGGCGCAAGTACGGGAAAACGCCGGCGCAGGTGGTGTTGCGCTGGGATTTGCAACACGGCGTTGTGACGATCCCGAAGTCGGTGACGCCGGCGCGGATCAAGGAAAACGCTGATATTTTTGATTTCTCGCTGACCGATGAAGAAATGAAACAGATCGACGCGTTGAACTTGAACAAACGGGTCGGTCCTGACCCAGACAATTTCAATTTTTGATGTCCCCATCAGCCAAATAGCGCCTCGATGCAGGCGCTGTTTTTTTTTGAAACCGGAGCGGGCTGTTTGACGTATGAAAAGGTGAGCAAGTACAATAAATAATAGTATACACATTTGATGAACATTGAAAAAACGGAGGGTGCTGCGATGCTATTCCATCCGATGGATATTTTCATTTTTATCGCCTTCCTGATATCGCTTTGGGCGCAATGGAAGGTATCAAGCAATTTCAATGCCTGGTCTGAAGTTCCAGCCTCATCGGGGTTGACGGGGGCGGAAGTGGCGCGCATGATTTTAGACCGTCACGGGTTGCATCATGTGCCGGTGGAGGTCGTGCCGGGGAGATTGTCCGACCATTATGATCCGATTTCCCGCACGGTCCGTTTGTCGGAGCCGGTCTTTTATGGGCGTTCGATCGCTTCCATTTCCGTTGCCGCCCACGAGGTTGGCCATGCCGTTCAACACCAGCAAGGCTACGCTGCGCTCGTCCTTCGCCACCGGATGTTTCCGATTGTGAACTTCGCTTCGGGCGTTGCGCCGTTGTTGTTGCTCGTTGGATTTGTGCTCCATCAATTTTCGCTGATTGGACTCGGCATTTTGTTTTTCTCGCTGGCGGTGGCCTTCCAAATCATTACCTTGCCGGTGGAGTTTAACGCGAGCGCACGGGCGAAGCGGTTTATGCTGGCCGAAGGGTTGATCGCCCCAAATGAAGCGCGCGGCGTGAACAAAGTGCTTGGCGCGGCGGCGCTGACGTACGTCGCGGCAACGTTGATCGCCGTGTTTGAACTGCTGAAATATGTGCTCATTTTCACCCAAGGGAACAATAATGAGGAATCGTAACATATTGGGCCGCCTAAGGCGGCCCAGCGGCATCATCGCCTATCAGCTGCAATGGAAACTTTTGTGTGCAGGAGGTGTAACCTGGGCGCTTCATCCGCGCTCGGAGACGAATTGGATATAGCCAGTTTGCTGTTGGTGGCGTTTCTCATCGCTTGCACCGCCTTTTTCGTCGCTTCGGAATTTGCGATCGTCAAGGTGCGTAGTTCGCGCATCGATCAGCTTGTCAATGAAGGGAATCGACGGGCGGTCGCGGCGAAAAAAGTGATTTCGAATTTGGACGGCTATTTATCGGCGAACCAGCTGGGCATTACGCTCACCTCGCTTGGCCTTGGCTGGCTTGGGGAGCCGACGGTGGCGCGGATGTTGCTGCCGCTGTTTGAACGCCTCCATTTATCGGAATCCGTCTCCCATTTTTTAGCGTTTATCATTTCGTTTTCGCTCATCACCTTTTTGCATGTCGTCGTCGGTGAATTAGCGCCGAAGACGTTTGCCATTCATAAGGCGGAAGCGATTACGCTGTTTACGGCTCAGCCGCTCATCTGGTTTTACAAAATCATGTATCCGTTCATTTGGACGCTCAACAACTCTGCGCGGCTCGTGACGCGCCTGTTTGGCCTCAGGCCGGTGGCGGAGCATGAAATCGCCCACTCTGAGGAGGAGTTGCGCCTCATTTTATCGGAAAGCTACAAAAGCGGGGAGATCAATCAGTCAGAGTACCGCTATGTCAATAACATTTTTCGTTTTGACGACCGCATCGCAAAAGAAATTATGGTGCCGCGCAAAGAAATTGTGGCGCTCGATATTAACAAAAGCGTCAAGGAAAACTTGGACATCATTCGCGAAGAAAAGTATACGCGCTATCCGGTCATTGACGGCGATAAAGACCATGTGCTTGGACTCATCAATGTCAAAGAGGTGTTTACGGACTTTATTGCCAATCCGTCCAACGAAAAGCAGATGAAAGACTATATCCGCCCGATCATTCAAGTGATTGAATCGATCGCCATTCACGATTTGTTGGTCAAAATGCAAAAAGAACGCATCCATATGGCGATTTTGGTCGATGAATACGGCGGCACGTCTGGACTGGTTACAGTCGAGGACATTTTGGAAGAGATCGTTGGCGAAATCCAAGATGAGTTTGATATTGATGAAACGCCGCTGATTCAAAAAATGGACGATCGATTTATCTTGGATGGCAAAGTGTTGATCAGCGAAGTGAATGACTTGCTTGGGCTGGACATTGACGATGATGACGTCGATACGATCGGCGGCTGGATTTTAACGAAGCATTATGATATCAAACCAGGCGAGAGTGTAGAAATCGATGGCTACTTGTTTACGGTGAAGGAAATGGATGGCCATCATGTGAAATCGCTGGAAGTGGCAAAAAAAGAGCCGAGCAAAGAGGAGGAGGCGGCAGGCGCCGAAGAGGAGGAGTTGCGTTTGTAAGGCAGACGGGGGCGTCTGCCTTTTCTCGTTTCGGCCGAGAAATCCCCTCCTCCATCGAAGGACGGCGGAGTAGATCAATTGTAAATGCGCGAAAGGTCGGTGGGAAAATCGCTTGTTGGCGCGAGACAAATGACCTCTTCGTTTGTAAACGGATGGCGGAACGTTAGCTTAGCGGCATGAAGCGCATGGCGATGAAACACTGGTTTGCCGCCATAAAGCACATCGCCGACGAGCGGATGGCCGAGATGGGCCAAATGGACGCGGATTTGGTGCGTCCGTCCGGTCTCGAGAGAAAGCTCGACAAGCGATGTTGACGGGAATGTTTTGATGACGCGATAGTGTGTCACAGCTTTTGCCCCCGTTTTCGAGACGCGCCGGCGCGTTGGATGGTGGCGGTCGCGGCCGATTGGCGCGGAAATGGTTCCTGATTTCGGGGACAAACGACCGTGAACAAGGGCGACGTACGTCCGCTTGATGGCACGGTGGGCGAGCATCCGATCGAGCGTCGCACCGGCGAGCGGGTGTTTGGCAAATAAAATCGCTCCCGACGTGTCGCGGTCAAGTCGGTGAATGTGGCGCACTTTTGTCAAAATCGCCTGCGACTGCAAATAAAACGCGACCGCATTGGCCAGCGTGCCGGTTTGCCCCGGTTCGGACGGATGAATGTCGATGCCGGCTTCTTTGTTCAAGACGAGCAGATGGTCGTCCTCCCATAAAATCGAAAGCTCCCGATATTCGGGAACGATGAACGACGGCTCCGGCTCATATGCGTAAAGCTGAAGCCGGTCGCGTTCGTTGAGCACCGTCTGCCAGGGAACCGCCTGGCCGTTTAGTTTGACGCCGTGTTCCATCCGCCAGCGGTGGGCGAGCTTTTTCGAGGCGGCCCATACGTCTTTTAGGAGCTGTTCAATTGTCAAACCGCTCCACCAGCTAGGGATGGTGCATTCCAGCCAATCGCCTTTTCTTGTCCACAAAGGTTGTCACACTCCCAATTGCTTGTTAGCTGTGGAAACACTTTCTACCTCTATCCTTGCGCGAGATATGGTACACTCATAGTATCGTCTCAGTGATGGAGAACGCAAGCATTGCGGCGAGAAAAGGTGGTATGGACGTTGAAAATGATGTATGCGGCGACTCCGGAACAAGAGCATTACATGCAGTATTTGCTCAACTACTTTTATACCGATGTGTTTCCGCATTACTTCGATGATGAACAAATCCGTCAATTTGAGGAATGGGGCATTCTTTCGCTGGACCACGAACATGTTACATATAATGGGACAATGAAAGAGGCTTTCCAAATCATTTCGGCGTTGCAATCGCTCATTACCGTCATCGAACATATCGGAGGGCATGGGGATTTGGAACAGTATGAATGGCTGTTTGTTCGCAATCAAAAGATTTTGGCCCGCCATGGCATTGCCTTTCCTTTTCATGCTAAGCAGTTCACTTGCAGGCGGCTTTGGCCGTGCAGCGTGTATGCGCCTGCGGTGAGCCAATGGGTGATGTAAAACAAGGAGCTAAGCTATGCTTAGCTCCTTGTTTACTTTTCACTGTGCAATGAGGAAAACCAGTTTCGGAACGTTTGTTCGTCGTGATACCCTTCGATGCGTTTGATTTCTTTGCCATTTTCGTAATGGACGATCGTCGGGGTGGCTTCAATATGGTACGCATCCCACCCGTCTTCGAATTCAAGCAAGTTGAACAGCTTTAAATCGGTGCCGAGCTCCTTTGCGAGCGGCACGACGATCGGCGTTGTCCGCTGGCAGTGAGGGCATGTCGGGCTGTAAAAGTAAACGGTCAGCGTCTTGCCGTCAGCCAGCTGCTGTTTCAACTCCGCGGGCAAAATAATGTTGCGGTAGTTCGGGTCGTCAAGTTGTGCGATGGTGGCCGGATGCAGCTCGTTTTTATGGTAAGGGTTTCCTTTGGCTGCTTCGTTTTGTTCATACGAGGTAACAAAAGCGATGGCGGCAAATAGCGCGATGATGATGCCGCCAAATGCGAGCAGTTTTTTCAACGTTCGCTCCCCTTTCTTTGCTGGCGCATGACGGTCCAACTTAACAAAATAATGATCATAAAGGCAGTGAACGCCAAAAATGGAATGGTGATAAATCCAAGCCAGTTTATATATTGCCCTGTGCACGGAATGCGGCCGCAGCTGATGGCGTATTCTTGAAACAGTGGAATTTTTTGCAGTCCATAATGATACAGGGAAATGCCCCCGCCAATCAATGACAGTGTGAAGCTGTAACGAGCTGCCGCAGCGTCTTTGCGCACGATGGCGATTCCTAAAATGATGACTTGCGGATACATAAAAATGCGTTGAAACCAGCACAGGTCGCACGGAATGTACCCAAGCACCTCGGAAAAATAAAGGCTTCCGAGGGTGGCGATGAGCGCGGTCGCCCATGCGGCCAAAAGCAAGTGTTCCGCGCGTTTTTCTTGCTCCATTCTTCTCCCCTTCTTCCGTTGCAGACACCGTTGCCCGATCTTACACTGTTCAGCTCCATTATAAGGGATGGAAAACGGCACGTCCATTCATAACCGGCAAAGGGAAGGAAAGAAAACAACATTTTCTATCTATATCGCTCGACAAACGAGCCATACTAATCGGTGAAAGGGGAGGATCACATTGACGAACAACAGCGGAAACAAAGTGCAGGACATTATGACGAAAAACGTCGCAACGATTTCGCCGAACCAAACGGTGCAAGAAGCAGCGCAAATCATGAGCCAAAAAAATATTGGCGCGCTTCCGGTTGTGGAAAACGGGCAAGTCAAAGGGATGATTACTGACCGCGATATTACGTTGCGTGTTTCGTCCCAAGGAAAAGACCCGTCGACCGTCAAAGTAGCGGAGGTCATGACGAACCAAGTCGTCACCGGTACGCCGAATATGAGCGTACAGGAAGCCGCGAATGTCATGGCCCAACATCAAGTTCGCCGTTTGCCGATCGTGGAAAACAACCAGCTTCAAGGCATTGTTGCGCTAGGCGATATTGCGACGAACAGCGCATCAAACGAAGCGGCTGAACAAGCGTTGACAAACATTTCTGAGCCTTCGCAGCCGCAAGCGTAAAGGAAGAAAAAGGATGCCTTATTTTTCTGGGCATCCTTTTTCTTTTCGCAGGTATATTGTATGATGGGAGCGAATACATAAACAGGGAAAATGAAAATCAAGGGGGAACAGCGATGGAGTGGAGACAAAAATACGAACAATGGCTGCGTGAGCCGCAACTGGAGCCGGAATTGAAGCGGTTGTTGGAACAACGCCGCGATGATGAACGATGGCTGGAGGATTGCTTTTATAAAAATCTCGAATTCGGCACCGGCGGCATGCGCGGCGAGATTGGCCCGGGGACGAACCGAATGAACATTTATACGGTGCGAAAAGCGTCGGAAGGATTGGCGCGATACATACAATCGTTTGGCGATGAGGCGAAGCAGCGCGGGGTCGTCATTGCCTATGACTCCCGGCATAAGTCGCCGGAATTTGCGATGGAGGCGGCGAAAACGTTGGCTACCAACGGCATTCAAACATACGTGTTTGATGAATTGCGCCCAACGCCGGAACTGTCGTTTGCTGTTCGCTATTTGCGGGCGTTTGCCGGCATTGTCATCACCGCTAGCCATAATCCGCCCGAATATAACGGCTATAAAGTGTATGGAGAGGACGGGGGACAGCTGCCGCCTGCTGTCGCCGACCAAGTGATCCGCTATGTCAATGAAGTCGAAAACGAGCTCGCCATTCATGTGGAAGATGAGGAAACGTTAAGAGAAAAAGGCCTTATTCGCATCATCGGAAGCGACGTCGATGATGCTTATATCCATGCTGTCAAAACGATTTCAATCCATCCGGAGCTCGCTCGGGAAACGGCGATCAACATCGTGTTTACGCCGCTTCACGGCACGTCGAACAAACCGGTGCGCCGCGCGCTCGCTGAACTCGGCTACCAAAACGTCTTTGTCGTCAAAGAGCAGGAGCTGCCGGATCCGAATTTCTCGACGGTCGCCTCGCCCAATCCGGAAGAACACGCGGCCTTCGCCATGGCGATGGAGTTGGGCAAGCAAGTGAACGCCGATCTGCTGATCGCCACCGATCCGGACGCCGACCGGCTCGGCGTGGCGGTTAAAAATGACAAGGGAGACTATGTCGTGCTGACCGGCAATCAAACCGGCGGCTTGTTGCTCCACTATTTGCTGTCGCAACGAAAAGCTCAAGGCACTCTGCCGGAAAATGGTGTTGTCTTAAAAACGATCGTGACGTCTGAATTTGGTCGGGCGATCGCCCAATCGTTTGGTCTTGAGACGGTCGATACGTTGACCGGTTTCAAATTCATCGGCGAAAAAATGAAGGAATACGAACAAACAGGGCAATATGCGTTCCAGTTCGGATATGAGGAAAGCTATGGGTATCTGATCGGCGATTTTGTCCGCGACAAAGATGCCGTGCAGGCGGCTGTCCTCGCGGCGGAAGTGTGCGCGTTTTATAAAAAGCAAGGGCTATCGTTGTATGAGGCGCTCTTGCAATTGTTTGACCAGTACGGCTATTATCGCGAGGGACAACGATCGCTCACGCTGAAAGGCAAAGAAGGAGCAGAGGCGATTGCCGCGATTTTAGCGTCGTTCCGCCAACAGCCGCCGGTGGAGGCCGCGGGGAAAAAGGTGACGGTGATTGAGGATTACAAAACGAAAGAGCGGACGAACACGTTGACCGGCGAAAAAACGGCCATTGATTTGCCGACATCCAATGTGCTCAAGTATATCTTGGAGGATGGCTCGTGGTTTTGTCTGCGTCCATCAGGGACGGAGCCGAAAATGAAGGCGTACTTCGGCGTCAAAGGGACGTCGCTGGAGGACAGCGAAGAAAGACTAGCCCGCTTAACAGAAGCCGTCATGCAGCGCGTAAAGGATGTGCTCAGCACCGTTTCTCCTTCTTATGCGCAATGATCAGCACAATCTGCGGGGAATTGGCATCGGCCAATTCCCCGTTCGTTTTACGAGTAAAACTGCGCGTACTGCTCGACTCCCATTTTTTGTTCGCTCACTTCAAGCGCATGGTCAATATAGCGAAGCAAGGCGTGCAACCGCTCCTGGATGACGGAGTAGTCATGTTCAAAATTATAAGCGTGGAGAAACTTTTCAATTTTTTTTGACAGAATATCATCAGGCGTACGCACCATTAAAATGAGCAAATTGTCCCATTCGGAGCGATGCGTGTAATAGAGCGCCTTATCATAGTCGACGGTGTTCAAGCGGCATGCCTCCTTTATCAAGAAGGAGTCATTGTTAGTGTATGACGGTGGGGCGTTTTGTTGCCCTGTAAATGTTGCGACAGAAGGCAAAATATAAATTATAACCGAAATGAAAACGAAAAAGGAAAAATAAATGTTGCAATTTTGTGACAAGGGTAGTATCCTCAAAATAAGGGGATGATGAGAATGAACAAACGGCACGAAGGGCAAGAAATGATCAACATGTGCAAATGGATGGCGTCAGTGGGATTGATTGTCGGAGTCGTACTGTTTTTGCTTAGTTTTATCGCAAGCGCTTACAACAAAGACTATTTCTTGACGATCATCAGTCTCGGCATTATCGGGGCCTCGATGTTTATGTTCGGATTCGGCCTGTTTATGGGATTGCTGACAGAAACGTACCATCGCGGCCCGCGCGAGAACGTATAGCGCGCATAGAGAATGAAAAACACCGGAGATTACCCCGGTGTTTTTCGCTTTTGCTGGATGTACCAATAGAAGATGGCGAAACCAAGAGCGACCAAAAAGACTGGAAATAAGAATGGACGGTAGGCATGGATGTACTGCTTGACGACCATCCAGCGGCTTTCAAAATAGGCGCCGATCGTCAAAAAGACAGCGACCCACACCATCGCCCCGCTGTAGGCGAACAAGGCAAACTTTCTCCAACGGTAGGCGTTCATGCCGGCCCAAAAGGCGGCGAGATGCCGAACGCCGGGGATGAAATAGCAAATGAACAATACCGCTGGGCCGAGCTTCGAAAAAAGCGCTTTCGTTTGCTCGAGCCGTTTTTCTGTAAGATGGAGCTTGGGACCGAATTTATGCAAAAACGGCAGCCCGAGCGTAATCCCGAGCATATAGCTGAGCGAGATGCCAATGATGGCTCCAAGCCAGCAGGAAAGAAAAGCGAGCGGATACGAAAACGCCCCCGTTGAAACGCGGTAACCGGCATATGTCAACAGCAGCTCGTCGGGGATCGGCAGCCCAACAATGCCGAGCATCAGCGCAACCATAATGCCGATGTAGCCGAAGTGTTCGATAAGATAATGCAAATAGTGCTGCAAATGACCACCACGCTTTGCCGCGATTTCTTGTATATGACCATTATAAGCCAACGGTCCACAAATGAAAATGGGGCGCTGCGCGTTCATGCCAAACGATGGAACGTATCAAAACGCCGTTTCCCTCATACATTGTGATAAGAGGAAAAAGAGGGGGGAGATGGATGCGGCAGGACGAGCTGAAAGAGCTGGAACGGGCCATTGCGGAGATTACGGAAATTGCGGAAGGATTTGGCCTTGATTTTTATCCAATGCGTTATGAAATTTGCCCGGCGGACATTCTTTATACGTTTGGCGCTTACGGGATGCCGACGCGATTTTCCCACTGGAGCTTTGGGAAACAGTTTTACAAAATGAAGCTTCATTATGATTTAGGGTTAAGCAAAATTTACGAGCTCGTCATCAATTCGGACCCTTGCTACGCGTTTTTGCTCGATACGAATACGCTCATCCAAAATAAGCTGATCGTCGCCCATGTGTTGGCCCACAGCGACTTTTTCAAAAACAACGTACGCTTCAGCAACACGAAGCGCGATATGGTGGAAAGCATGGCGGCGACAGCGGAGCGGATCAAGCATTATGAACATCAATACGGAAAATTGGAAGTGGAAAAATTTTTGGATGCCGTCTTGGCCATTCAGGAGCATATCGATCCCTCGCTCCTGCGGCCAAAGCTGTCATGGACGTGGGAAGATACGGAAGTGTACGAAGAGGAGGAGCCTCCGAAAACATCGACGCCGTACGACGATTTATGGTCGCTTGACGAGCGAAACAAACTGAAAACGCCGCCGCGAAAAAAACGGCGCAAGTTTCCGCCGCAACCGGAAAAAGATGTGCTATTGTTCATTGAAGAATACAGCCGCGAACTGGAGGATTGGCAACGCGACATTTTAACGATGATGCGCGAGGAAATGCTTTATTTTTGGCCGCAGCTGGAGACGAAAATCATGAACGAAGGATGGGCTTCGTTTTGCAAAGGAGCTTAAATATGTAAATGAGAAATCACTTGTATACGAAAGTGATTTTTTTATTTTCTTGATGTTAAAATGTTTAAATATTGCACATTTGATTAATGGTTTGCTGCATGGTTCGATAATGTTTAGTGATCATGCTAAAATAACATTTGTAATACATTTTGTCCTGGTGAACCATAAATTTCTTTGACAAATGGAAAATTGTATAATTTGTTGAATGTTAAAAGGATTGTTTCTTTTCGTTGTCAAATAATTGTAGTAAATATTAGAAATTTAAAGGAGATATATGGCGGAATGGACGCGAAGGATTTGTTGCGTATTATAGAAGATGGAGAAAATGCCGAATTGGAATGTAAAGCAGCCAAAGGCGGTCTACCGAAAGATGTTTGGGAAACGTATTCTGCTTTTGCAAATACAAATGGCGGTATTATTTTGCTTGGGGTTGAGCAAAAAGGACAAGAGTTTTTCCCAGTCGATGTTGATGCAAAAAAGTTAGTCAAAGACTTTTGGGATGGAATTAATAATCCCCAAAGGATTAGTAAAAATATCTTAGTGGATCGAAATGTAGAAATTATTGAAGTTGATGGGAAAGAAATCGTGAAAATTTATGTTCCAAGAGCTTCACGTGAGGACAAGCCAATTTATATTGGTCATAATCCTTTTACAGGTACATATCGCCGCAATTATGAAGGAGACTATAAATGTACAAAAGAAGAAGTACAGCGAATGATAGCGGATCAATCTCCAATTCCTCAAGACAGCAAAGTTCTTCCCAATTACGGTTTAAATGATTTGAATATGGAATCGGTGAGAAGTTATCGAAATCGCTTTTCTTCTTTGAAACCAGATCATCCTTGGAATGGTTTAGAACTGAAGGACTTTTTATATAAAATTGGAGCTTTGGGAAGGCTACGCGAAACCAACGAGGAAGGGCTAACATTAGCCGGGTTGCTCATGTTTGGGGAAGAGCGCAGCATTACAGAGTATTTACCGCAGTATTTCTTAGAATATCGGGAAAAGAGTTCGGATGTGCCGGGGGAGAGATGGACAGATCGGATTATTTCTTCCGACGGCACTTGGTCGGGGAATTTGTATGATTTTTATTTTAAAGTGATCCGCAGACTAACGGATGATTTAAACATTCCTTTTCAAATGGAGGGGCTTTTTCGCAAGGATGATACAAGGGTGCACGCTGCTCTTCGTGAGGCTTTAGTCAATACGTTGGCTCATGCCGATTACTACGGGCGACGCGGAATTGTTATCGAAAAGGAAAAGATGTTATTTCGATTTTCCAACCCGGGTGTTCTTCGGATTCCTTTGCAACAAGCACTGAAAGGTGGAATAAGTGATCCGAGAAATCCAACGATTTTTAAAATGTTTATGTTAATCGGACTTGGTGAACGGGCAGGGTCGGGGATTGAGAATATTCATTTGGCGTGGAAAGAACAACATTGGACTGCCCCAGAATTAATTGAAGAATTTCAGCCGGATCGCACGATTCTTACGTTGCGAACAACTTCATTATTACCGCAGGAAAGCGTCGATTTTCTAAAAGCAGTTCTTGGGAAACATTATAAGTTTTTAACCAATGATGAAGTATTAATTTTAGTGACGGCACATCAAGAAAATTATGTGACCAATACGAGATTGCAAAGCCTGACAGATAAAAAGAGTGATGAAATAAGCAAATTATTATCCGGACTGGTGGAAAAAGGATATTTAGAACCAAATGGACAAGGAAGAGGTACAAAATATACGCTAACGGAAATGTTTCATCAAAAGTCTATAGGGAACTCCAGATATAATCGGATAAGCTCCGGACCTAATGTTAATAACTCCGGACCTAACGCTGCTAACTCCGGACCTAACGAAAACGAACAAACAAAAGATCATGAAAAAGTGCTATTGGATATTTCTGAATTAGCAAGGAAGAAAAAGAGATTAAATCCTTCCGAAATGGATGAGATCATTTTAAATCTTTGTGCAATTAAGCCGTTAACGCTCAAAGAATTAAGTCAATTACTGAATAGGCAGATGGATCCTCTTCGCAAAAAGTACATTTCACGATTGCTTAAGGAAGGGAAATTAGAACCGCTATATCCAGAGCAAATAAACCATCCGAAACAAGCATATATGACACGATCTCTTTTTATAAACCAGCATTAGGATATTGGATTCCTAATGCTGGTTTATTGTTATTAGACAAATTTCCCTTCTCATATAGTTTTACAAAATATGATGGGGAGGGGTACGAATGAAGCTTGATGGGATTTGGATGGAATCCATTGAATTAGATAAAATTGTCCCCATATACGTTGAAAATGTTTCAAAAAGAGCAGTAGAGAAAATGGTCAAAATATTAGAGGGAGGGGATCAGTTAAGCAGCCATGTTATTGTTGAAAAGGATCGAACGGAAGATAAATATTGGTTAGTTGCGGGGTACCCAGAATACTTAGCATATAAAAAAATGAATGAAATGCATAAAAGGTGCCCAAAAATATTTTGCGTTATTCAGCGATATTCGAATGAAACGGAACAACGAATTAAGTTGCTAAGGAGGATGTTCCATCATCAAACAACAAAGTGGTTAGACAAACATATGTTGATTGATCAAATGGTTAATAGCGGAGTAAAGGTTGTCACGATAGCCCGAAAGCTGGGAGTTACTCAAGCTGAGATTGAAAATTATTTTGTCCATCCGGATATTCCTTTTGACATAATCAAAAAAGCCCGGGAAAATGAAGGAAGTTTGATAAACATAGAAAAAATTCGCAAATTGCCAATCCATTCAATGCTTAAACACAAGTTATATCAGCAAGCAGTATTACCAAAAAGTCACCCTGACCGATTGGTGATGTATAAAAGTTTGTGTAAAACATTTTGCTAGAACAAAAGAAAAAAGGTAGGGTATTCTCTGATTGGACCAAAAATCTTAGAGAAAGGAGAACCCTACCTATGTCTAAAAGAAGTATACCGAATGTCGACTGGGCAAATCAACTGGAAAGTGTTATTCGTCAATTTGTGAAAGAAAAATTAGAGCTGATTATGCGGGAAGAAATCAAACATTTCCTCGAAATCGAACAGGCTCGAACACCGAATAGGAGAAACGGCTGCTATCTCCGTTGTGTTCGGAAAAAAGATCAATTCGAAATGGCGGAGGACCTGAAACTCATTTATCGTTCTCCGAATAAAGAAATCGCATTGGAGATGTTTCAACAGTTTCAATCCAAATGGTCTCACAAATACCCAAGGGAAGTCCAATCGTGGGCAAATGAGTTGGATGTCCTTCTCACCTTTATGGACTATCCGAGCAGTATTCGAAGTGTGATTTATACAACCAATGCCATTGAACGAACGATCAAAGAGATTCGGAAACGTCTAAAGCCGATGAACAGTTTGAGCAGTTTAGAAGCCGCGGAAAAAGTCGTGTATTTGACCATCCAAGATTTTAATGAGAAATGGGCAGGGCGAAAGTTAAGAGGATTTGCCGAAGCACAGGAAGCCCTCGAGCGAATGTTTGAAGAACGTTACAATTAACCAAATAATGTAAATATCAAACCAATACGATAAGGGGATTCTCCCTTTCTGCGCAATAGACTGAATATTCAGTCCCTCGTGTGGAGGAAACTAGTCCCCTATCCATTCCAAATCCATTTCAGAGATACCCTATCTATCTTGCATTACACAAAATTCTTGACGGTACCTATTATAACTGATCATATTATAGTTGACTAATATAATATGTTGATTTAGCTTTATAAATTGACAATATTTTGAACAATTTATTATTACGCTGAATATGTCCACCCCTTATGATATATTAGTCATGTCTAATGTTATAAGAGGTGACAAGGATGAAATATAAGGGAATGATTGTTTTACTTCTGCTCACTTTGATCATTTCGGCTTGCAGTTCCAATAAAGAACAATCACATCAAGAGCATTCTTCCAATGGGGATTTGCAAGAAAAAACTGCTTCTGCTGACGTTTTACCGACCTTTTTGAAAGGTCAAAGTGAAGAGGTCCGCTTGGTATATCAAGCTGCTGGCAAATCAATAGAGTTGTTACAATGGATTCCTTGTTATTGCGGTTGTGCCGAGAGTGCGGGACATAAAAGTAGTATGAATTGCTTTGTCAAAAAAATCAATAAAGATGGTTCTGTTGTCTGGGATGACCACGGTACTCGTTGTGGTGTTTGCTTACAAATCGCAGCGGAATCCATTAAAATGAAACAAGAAGGTAAGTCTATAAAGGAAATTCGCCATTACATTGATGAAAAGTACAAAGAAGGTTACGCAAAACCAACTAAAACTCCAATGCCTTTATAATAAACAAACCTCACTTTTCCGAAAACGAAGGCTTTACAATCCTCCCACGGTGGAGGATTTTTTGTTTTCTTAAGGCATATTTTATAAGTTTGGCAGATATAAAAGTAAAGACAACTTAGTACAAGGGGGATGATGGATGAACTCACTTTGGCTTTTAGGGTTTTCTGCTTCTGCTATTGGAATGTTATCTGGCGGAGTGATTGCTTGGTTGTTTAAAGGCTGGCAAAAAGGAACGCCAACCATTTTTTCAGTATGTAGTGGTATGATATTTGGACTGGTCACGATGGAAATTTTGCCTGAAAGCATAGAAATTGGAGGTTGGTTTATTGCTATTGTCGGATTGATTTTTGGTTATTTTATTTATAAGCATCTAGAAAAGGTTTCCCATCATGTGATCATTATTACCAATGACGCTAAAAAAGACTTATTTGTACATTCTGGTCTATTTTTAACATTCAGTATTGCCCTACACAATTTTCCAACAGGCATCGCACTTGGAGCCAATACTCACGATTCATTGACTAAACCAATGATGACTGCGATTATGCTTCACAATATTCCAGAAGGTATTGCTGTTTTTACTCCCTTGCTGATGGCTGGGTTTGGAATTCTCAGCATCATACTTGGGGCAACCATAGCCTCCGCCCCCATAGGAGTTGGAGCATTCATCGGAAGCAATTACGGAATGGGGGTTCCTTGGTTAGTAGCAATGATTATCGCATTGGCGATGGGGGTAATGCTTTCCGTGACGGGAAAAGAAATTTTTGGAACAGCTTTACGCGCATCTACCAAAATATACTGTGTTATCATGGCTATAATCGGTTTTATATTGGTTTCATTTTACTTGTTTTTT
>NZ_MQMG01000048.1 GCF_001908025.1 Geobacillus proteiniphilus | reverse complement strand
GGGCGGCGTGCAGCCGATATTGACAGATGTCGCAATTCATCGCCACCGTTTGGCCGAGCACCTCGTTGAGGCGGTCAAGCACGATCTCCTCAAGCTTCGGATGAAATCCGAAATAGCCGGCAAGCGCAAACGAGATATGCGAGTGCTCAGCTTGGTATTGCACCACTTGCTGCTCAAGCCGCTTAATAAGGATGCCGGTGAATAAAAAATACGGAAGAACAACGATCCGCCTAGCTCCGAGCATGAGACAGCGGCGGACAGCGTCATCAAGCGACGGCGTCGTCACACCCATAAACGCTGGTTCAACAAGCGCATAGCCGGTCTGTTCCCAAAAGAGGCGGGCGATTTTATACAAATCGCTGTTCGCATCCGGATCGCTCCCGCCGCGGCCAAGCAAAATGACCGCTGTTCCGTCGTCCGGCTGCTCCGGCCGCTCGCCGATTTCTTGCAATCGTTCGCGCAAAATAGCAAATGTCTGCTCATGGACGCCGATGGGGCGGCCGTAGCGGAACGCCATATGCGGGTAGCGCGCTTTCGCCTCATCGATTTCCGCCGGAATATGCAGCTTCGAATGCCCGGCCGGCAATAAAATGAGCGGAATGACCGCCACTTCCGTTGCCCCGACTTCGGCGCAGCGTTCGATTCCTTCGCCGATCGACGGACGGCCAAATTCTAAAAAACTTGTTTCAATATGAAACGAATCGCGCAAACGCGGCCGCAGGCGGTCGACAAACTTCCGCACTTGCTCGTTCCCTTCCGGGTCGCGGCTGCCATGGCCGACAAATAAAATGGCTCTCATCCTTGTTTCCCCCCTTTTTTTTGTGGCGGACGTCTTCCGCCGTTCCCTATAAGCGCAATCCCCCAATGATCTCCCTTAATCAAAGCCGGCGCGTGCTCCCGTTACTCACCGCAAGCCGGCGTTTCGATGGACGCCGCCGGTTTTGCCTCTTCGTGTGAAAAACGTCCGACTTGCTTCACGCGGCGGAAAAACTTATGAAACCGTTCATTCGGATGTGCTTGTTCTTGATACTGTTCGATAATTTCTGCCATAACAGCCACAATCTCTTCCGGCGGAATGCCTTCAGCGACGAGCTGGCCGGGATGGGCGTTGCGGCCGACCGTTTTCCCGCCCAAAAACAAATCAAATTTCCCTTTCCGGTACACAAGCCCAATATCTTCGCGCACCGCGCCGTAGCACGCCATCCCGCAGCCGTTGATGCCGAGCTTCAACTCTTTCGGCAGCGCCATGCCGCCAAATCGGCGAGCCAATTCCTCCGCGTATGGAATGGCGTCTTTTTTCTCTCCATCGCAAAAATCACATGCCTTCACCGTCAGCACATCACCGACCGGCATCACGATCAGCCCGGCGTCAACGAGACGCGCCACAAGCCCATCTGGGTCCTCTGTCAACCGTTCGATTTTCATATAATGATCCGGCGTGTAGGTCATTTTTCCATCCGTCCCTACCACTTCAGCAAGCACGATGAGCTGTTCCGGGGTGAACTGTTTATTGGCCACGCCCGGGCTCACCGCCGCTTCCAACAACACGGCCGCCGTCTTTCTTGTTTTCCGTCTCTCTAAAGCGGCGAGCGCGTCTTCGGCTGTTTCTTTCACCCGTTTTGGCGCGGCGGTCGGCTGCCGTTCCGCTGTTTTTGCCAGCGGCGCGGCAAGCGTCGGCAAAACGGCAGCCGGCGGCGTTGGCTCGGCCTCCTTAGTGACCGTGGCAACAGACGACGGTCGAACCGCGGTGGCCAAGGCGGTGAAAGCACGATCCTTCTGGTCGTCCCCGGCGAGGACAGCCGCTTCGGACGTCCCTGATGCCCCCGGTGCCCCCGTGCTTCCTTCGTCCTCATCTTCCAGCGGTTTCGTCTGGTCAAGCGCCCACGGCTCCGCTTCTTTGCGCAGCCGTTCATGCGGTTTGAGCGGCTGGACGGCGGCTGCTAGTTGATACTTGCGCTGGTAGCCGCGCGGCGTGATCATCACGCCGTCATGGACGAATGTCGTTGAGTTGCCGATAATCACCGTCGTCAACATGCCGATCTCATGGTCAAGCATATGCGCCAAATCAGTGAGCACCATGTGCTGGCGTTCACGGTACGCGCTTTTCACCAGCCCAACTGGTGTCGTCGGCGCGCGGTGGCGCAGCAAAATTTGCTGTGCTTCGACGATTTGCCGGGTGCGCCGCCCGCTTTTCGGGTTGTACAAGGCGATGACAAAGTCAGCGGCCGCCGCGGCTTCGAGCCGCTTTTCAATCAGCTCCCACGGCGTCAAATGATCGCTTAAGCTGATCGTACACGCATCGTGCATAATCGGCGCTCCAAGCAAAGCGGCGCACGAATGGATGGCGGAAATGCCGGGAATGACTTCGACTTCGATCGAACTGTCTTTCGTCCACCCTTTTTCGATCAGCACTTCATACACGAGCCCGGCCATGCCGTACAATCCGGCGTCGCCGCTTGAGATGACGGCGACCGTTTTGCCGCGCTCGGCCCATTTCACCGCCGCTTGGGCGCGGCTCACTTCTTCCGTCATGCCAGTGCTGATGATTTCCTTTCCGACAATCAGGTCGCGCACAAGTTCGATGTACGTTTTGTAGCCGATGATGACGTCGCTTTCTTCAATCGCTTCCCGAGCCCGTTTCGTCATATGGTCGACGCTTCCCGGGCCAAAGCCGACAATGAGCAATTTGCCGCCCACTTTACAGTCCCCCTCTCCATATCTCGATTATCATCGACATCCCTAACCATATGCTGTAGATCCCTGTGACCGCACCAAGGACATAAAACAGCCGTTCCCGCTGCTTGGCTTTCCAAAATCCCCACGATAATCCAGCCGCTGTGGCAATCGTCGCAATGAGCAAGCCGGCGACAAACAGCACAAGCTGAAGGACAGCGGCGCTCACATGCACTTTTCCGGCCGCGTGGGTGATAATGGCTAGCTGGGTCGGGCTTTCGACGCCAATGCCATGAATGATGCCGATGATCAAGGCGCCAGCCCAACCAACATGCGAAAAAGAACGGCAACTGTCCATTTCCCGCCTTCCCCGCAGCCATCGGGTGACCGTATGGCCGAACTCATAAAGGAGCTGAAACCGGCTTTTCACCTCACCCTGCCGAAAAAGAGAAAAAAGCATCATCCCGCCAAGAAGCACAAGCGTACCGCCAACTAAGAGCTCAATGGCGGCGGCTGACGACTCGGGAAGCCGGGCGCCGACCACGAGCGCCGCCACCCCCATGACAAACACGATCGCTCCGTGTCCAATAGCGTACATGATTCCGAGCGCTAACTGCTGTCTTCGCCGCGACTCGCTTCCGACCATATCCGCAATGGCCGCGACATGGTCGCTGTCCATCCCATGACGCATGCCGAGAAATATCGCTAACATTACATAACTGGCCCATTCCATCATTACGTCCCCCTCTTTCGAACGCCAATAACCGACTCCGTCCCACCAAGACGGGTCAACCCGTCTTCACGATATTCATACGCCGCCCACGTGCGAAGCGGCTCGCCGTTTTGTAAATGGCGATGGACGACCTCTTTTGCCTTCTCCGGGGTCATCAGCCGGTACCAGACGCCGTCCGGGTAGACGATCATCACGCATGCGTCTTGGCAGCGGCCGTTGCAGCGCGTCCTTGTCGTATGGACCGCGTCATCCAGCCCGAGGCGGGCGATTTCTTCGCGCACCGCGACTGTCACTTCATCGCCGCCATGGCGCAGGCACGTCCCGCCGTTGCAAATGAATACATGATGTCTCACTCCTCGTAAATCCCACGTCGCCATCCAATTCCTCCTCACGAGAATGATAGACATGCAGAACGCTCAGCTGCGTTTAAAGCAAAATAAAAAGCACCTCTCTAGCAGAGGTGCAGAAAAATGCATACGAAGCCATAAACAAGCTAAAAGAAGCCTTATTCGGCCATCATTCTTCCGCACGTCTGCCTATAGTCCCGTAGGCATCCGTCCGAATCCAAACAAGGCAGGTCTCCTGACTTAGGATCATCGCTTGGCGGCGCCTTCCCGAAGCATCCTTCAGTGACTTGTTGCCGCAAAGCTCCCCATCACAGTGGCGGGTACCGTGCCGGATTTTCACCGGGCTTCCCTTTTCACCCAAGCCCTAAGCGGGCTAGGCACCTTGTTTGTCTTACCGCCATATATGCGCTGTCATGGAACAAGCATCCGTTTTCATCGTAGTACAACCAATGCGTTGCCGTCAACCGTTTTTTGCCGACAAATCTTCGCGGGCGACGACAACGCCATCCGCATCAGCATAGACGTACGCCCCCGGCTCCCAGCGGACGCCGCCAAACTCAAGCGCAACGTCGCGGGCGCCTTTTCCTTCTTTTTTTGCATTTCGAGCGGTACACAGTGGCACGAACTCTTTTCGGACCACAGACACCGATCATTTATTTTTGACCGGAACGATACATCTCTAATTTGTCCAGGTCTAAGACAAATCCAGCGTCCAGCAATATATCTAATCCTAACAAACCGTTAATCCCTTCATAGTCCATCCCGCTAAAATCAATCTCATACTCTCTCAGTTGAAAAGAATCTAACTTAATAAAGTCCAATTTCTTTGCAAATGCGTACTCTTTTCCACCGATTCCATAATAAGTAACAATATGATCGCTCATCTCTACTCGCAAATCAATATCCTCTACTGCATTTTGAGAAATCAGTGTTTTAACAGCACCAGTATCAATAACCATATTATTAACCAATTTAGACCTTCCTTGGTAAACGATTTCTATCGATGTAAACAACAACCCATCACGATATTCAATTTGCATAACGAAATTTCCCTCTTAGACCAATCGTTTTCCGAACTTTTAAGACAATTTCCTTGTGACTAGTGTGATAAACAAACTGATTCCCTTTTGATTGCAGTAACTCCCGAGTTGCGTCCTCGTCCGAAACCGTTCCAATGACAGCCACCTCTTCAATGATTTCCTGATCCCCTTGTAAATGAGACTTCAATACCTGTAATTTCACAAATTGGTTTGGATACAGTAAACGCACTTCCTGCCATTTCATCTCCATCACCTCAAATTGTTCTTTGTATCCATATATCACTGCCCAAAAATCGAAAACTTTGGCACCACAGCGCCGTTCGTACAATCGTAGTACAACTCCTCTATGATAACCATCAATCGTTTTTTAGACGCACATCTTCACGAGCGACGACAACGCCGTCCGCATCAGCGTACACGTACGCCCCTGGCTCCCAGCGGACGCCGCCAAACTCGAGCACAACGTCGCGTGAGCCTTTTCCCTCTTTTTTGCTTTTCACCGGGCATGTGCCGATCGCCATCACTCCAATCGGCATGGCGCCAATTTCCGCTGAATCGCGGATGCAGCCGTGGATGATGACGCCAGCAAGCCCCCTCTCGCAAGCGATTTGCGCCAGCCGGTCGCCTAATAGCGCGACGCGGCGCGAGCCTTTTCCATCGACAACCAACACCGTCCCCGGCGGCACCGTCTCCAGCGCTTCGCGGACAAGAACGTTGTCCTCAAACACGTCGACCGTCGCAATCGGCCCGGAAAACGCCCGCTTTCCGCCGTACGATTGGAACGGCAACTCGCATACTTGCAACTCGTCTAAAAATTGATCGCATAAATCGGCTGTTTTCATTGTCGCTCTCCCCTTTCATGTTTTGCATTCGCCGTCATTCGCCAAAATCCTTCTGCCTCAGCAGTTTTTTGTCGACGATCTTTCATTCGAACGACTGACACGAACGCGGCGATGTGAACCAAACCATTGTGTGGCCGTCAATCGCTTCGATGTATTCCACCGCTCGCATTGAAACCATAAAAAACGGCCCCGCGCCGATATATGGCGGAGACCGTTTTCGCCGGCCCAAAGCCCCTCCGGTTTGACCAGACGTTCAGCTGGGCTAGCTGGATTCGAACCAGCGCATCACGGAGTCAAAGTCCGTTGCCTTGCCGCTTGGCTATAGCCCAACGTTGATTGCCATTTACAGACCCGCGAGCGAGAAAGCCCACTCCTTTAGAGGTGGGATGAAAGCGAGCCTTTTTCTTTGAATGATTCTAAAAAAATGGTATCCTGTAATCGCCACAAGGAGGTGAATCCATGCCGACGATCACACTAAGGCTGGAACTGCACAAACCAACGAAAGTCAAACAAGACATGTACGAACGGATGACAGAAGTGAATACAGCGTTTGCGAATTGGCTGTTGAATCATCCCGAGCTGAATCAAGCGATGAGCAAACTATTTAAAGAGTTTTCGTCGCAACGGTTTCCTTCTGCTGTCGTGAATCAAACGATTCGAGAAGTGAAGTCCCAAAAGAAAAACCAGAAAACAAAGAAGTTTCGAACATTATGGTGTTGCTTTAACAATCAAAACGTAAAGGTTGAAAAGAAAGGAGAGTTCTACACCGTTTCATTCCCAACATTAGAGAAGCGAGTCGGTGTGCCGGTGGTCACGCGTCCCTATCAAGAAGCATGGCTGAATCGATTGTTGGACGGAACAGCCAAACAAGGGGCGGCAAAACTCTACAAGAAGAAAAAGAAATGGTACTTCGCTATTGCGATCACAGTTGAAGTCCAACAACGGGAAGAAACCAAGGCAATGGGCGTTGATTTGGGACTTCGCTATATTGCCGTTGCCAGCGTGGGAACGAAATCGTTGTTTTTCAAAGGGAACCAATGCGCCTTTGTACGCCGACGATATGCGGCTTTGCGGCGAACGTTGGGCAAAGCCAAGAAGCTCCATATGATTCGTAAAATCGGCCGTAAAGAGTCCCGCTGGATGAAGGATAGGAACCATAAAATCAGCCGTCAAATCGTCCGTTTTGCCCTCGCCAACGGTGTTGGCGTGATTCGGATGGAAAAGTTGACGGGGATTCGAAAGCGGGCAACACCGGCCAAAGAAGCGGGACGAAGCCTTCACTCTTGGGCGTTTCATCAACTGCAAACGATGATTGCCTATAAAGCGGAAATGGCGGGCATTCGGGTGGAGTGGGTGAAGCCGACCTATACAAGCCAAACATGCCGATGCGGGCATCGAGAGAAAGCGAACCGAAACGGCATCCACTTCCAATGCAAAAAATGCGGATATACGATTCATGCCGACTTGAATGGCGCCATCAACATCGCCAAAGCGATTTCGGGCTTGAGCGCCTAGCGCACTGGTCACAGGTGCGCCGCCCATTGGGGTACATCTTAACCCGATGGGACGGGGTGATGACACACCCCTAAACTTGGGCGTTGTCCGAACCAGAAATGGATGAGGGCGCCAACGACCCAAGAATCCCACGCCCTTTAGGCGTGTGGAGTGTCAAAGTATGCAGCACGAATCGGCTCTTTATGCGCGAAAACCGAATATCATTTTGCTGCATGCGGCAAAATACAGATACATTTTCCGCACGTTTTGCCTTGTCTTAACCAACTCTTTACAATCGCTGCATCCGGGCATTATGATACAAAACAGAAAGGGGGGAACGACGTTGCGCCGAACCGCCGCCCTCCGCCAATGGCTTTATGTGTTGTTTTTGTTGTGGCTGCCGCTCGGCCTCGCCGCATCAACCGCTTCACAGCCGTCCGTTGCCCCTGAACCGATCATCATCGCCCACCGCGGCGCGTCTGGATACGCGCCGGAGCATACGCTCTCATCCTACCGCCTTGCCGCCCGCATGCAGGCGGACTATATCGAAGTCGATGTGCGCGCAGCCAAAGACGGGAAGCTCGTTGCTCTGCATGATGCGACGCTCGCCCGAACGACAAATGCCGAAACGGTCTACCCGCGCCGTGCTCCGTGGCGGGTAAATGATTTTTCGTTCGCTGAACTGAGGCGGCTGGATGCCGGGTCGTGGTTTCATCCACGCTTTGCCGGCCAGCGCATCCCGACGCTTGATGAGGTGATTCAGATGCTGAAAGCGGAGCGTGTGGAAGCCCCGTTGTACATCGAAACGAAACAGCCCGGCATCGAAGAGGCGGTCGTCCATCTATTGAAAAAACACGGATTCCTGCAACAGCGCCGCGTCATGTTTCAATCGTTCCACCCGGAAAGCTTGCAAGCGCTCCGACCGCTCATCCCGCACGGCATTCGGCTCATTCAATTGGTCGGCGAAAAGGAAGCGCACAGCGGCCGCGACGAACTGCTGCAACAAATCGCCGTCTATGCCGATGGCATCGGCTTGCCGCTTTCGGCCGTCACCGAAGAGTGGGTGCGCGCCGCCCATGGCCGCGGGCTCATTGTTCACGTCTATACCGTCAACGCTCCGCACGATCTGGAGCGCCTATGCGCCATGGGCGTTGACGGTGTGTTTACTGATTACCCTGACCGCCCGGCTCGCATTGCTGCCTGCCGCCGGCTGCCCCGCCATTGACCGGCCTTCAGGGAGCCAGGGGGAGCTTATTGTTTACATAATGTTATTATGGTTAATAAAAACGAAAATCATTTCCATTTGACCCGATTCGGTGTATCATTTGAGAAAAAGGAGGCCAGATCATGTGGACGATCATCGATTACGAAAACGGCCCATTTACCGTGACGACGGAACGCCGCCGCGTTCAGCTCGAGCGCGTGTTTGACTTCCTCGCCCGCTCGTATTGGGCGAATGAGCGCAGCCGCGAAACGATCGTCAAATCGCTTGACCATTCGCTCTGCTTTTCCCTTTTTCACGGTGACAGGCAAATCGGCATGGCGCGCGTCATCACCGACCGGGCGACGTTCGCCTATCTCTGCGACGTGTTCATCGATGAAGCATACCGTGGGCAAGGTCTCGGGAAATGGCTGTTATCATGCGTGCTCGCCCATCCTGATGTCGCCGCTGTCCGCAAGGTGATGCTCGCGACCAAAGACGCGCACGGGCTGTACAGGCAGTTCGGCTTTGCCGCGCCGAGCGAGCCGGAGCGGTTGATGGAGCGGATTCAAGAGCCGCGAACGGAGTAAAGGGCAAAAAAAGGCGGGCCGCCATCGGTCCGCCTTTTCGCCAAACCTCCCGTCCCCCAACGCCTGTTGCCTTCGTCACCGCTTCGGAAACTGAAACGACAATTTCTTCTCGTTTTCATCCCAAACGAGTATGGCGTCAAACGTTTTCCCGCCTTTTTTAAACCCTTTTATGACATTTGTTTTCCCTTGCGCCAGCAGCTTTTTCACATTCGCCGCCGAAATCGACTTGCCGAGAATGCGTTTGGAGATCGTAAACGAGCATTTTGTTTTCGCGTACTGGTCGCAGCCGTACAACGTTCCTTTGTCGATGACGGTCCCGCGGCAAAGCGGGCACGGCCCAAGCTTCTCGCCCATCGTTTTTTTCTTCCTTGTCCGCTGGATCGAGGCGGTGTTAACCTCTCTGAAATTCCAATTTGGCGCGGCGGCGATGGCGTCAGCGACCACTTTTTGCGCCAACTTTTTCACCTGTTCCATAAAGGCGGCGGGCGAGGCGCTCCCTTCGCCGATTTCGCTTAAGCGCTGCTCCCATTTCGCCGTCATTTCCGGCGAGGCGAGGATCGTGCCGCCAAGCGCCTCGATCAACACTTTCGCCTTGTCGGTCGCGTACACGAGGTTCTTTTTCACTTCAATATACTTCCGCTCTTTCAGCATGGTAATGATCGCCGCCCTTGTTGCTTCCGTGCCCAGCCCTTCCGTTTTGGCGAGCACTTTTTCCAGTTCCTCATCGTCCAAAAATTTTCCCGCCGTTTTCATCAAGGTGATGAGTTCGCCTTCTGTATACCGTTTCGGCGGCTCGGTCTTCCCTTCTTTCACCTTTACAGCGGCCGCTTCCCCCGCCTCGCCTCGCTCAAGGGCAGGCAGCACAGCATCTTTCTCCTCCTCATGCGGGCGGATGACCGCGCGCCATCCTTCCTCGACGACCTGTCTTCCTTTCGAAACGAAGCGAGCCCGACCGTCAACGAGTGTCGTGACAGTCGTATAATCGATGACCGCCGCCTGGTGGTGGGCGGCAATCAAGCGGCGAACGACTAAATCGTACACTTTCCGCTCGTCGTCCGACAGCTTCTCCGGGGCAACAACTTGTTCAGTCGGGATGATCGCGTAGTGGTCGGTGACTTTTTTCTCGTTTACATAACGTTTATTCTGTAAAATCGACGGCTGCGGCAGCGGAAAATAAGAAGCGTACGCTGGAAACGATGACAACTTTTGCAAAATGGCAGGGAACGTTTCCGCTTCCCCTTTCGTCACATGCATCGAATCGGAACGAGGATACGAAACGATCCCTTTTTGGTAGAGCGATTGCAGCACATCAAGCGTCTTTTTCGGCGAGAAGCGGTACAGCTTGTTGGCTGTCGCCTGCAGCGTCGATAAGTTGAACAACAGCGGCGGCTGATACGTTTTCCGCTCCGTGCGGACGTCGGCGACTTCCGCTCGTTTTCCTTGGCAAAAGGCAGCGATCTTTTTCGCCATCTCCTCGTCCTTGAGACGCGTTTGGCCGTTTTCATCCGTCCATTTTCCTTCATAGCGCTTATCGCCGATGACAAACGAAGCGACGACTTCCCAAAACGGTTCAGGGCGGAACTGCTCAATTTCCCGCTCACGCCGGACGATCAGCGCCAATGTCGGCGTCTGCACGCGTCCGACGGAAAACACATCATTCATCCCGCGCTCTTTCAGCAAGAGGCTGTACACGCGCGAGGCGTTCATGCCGACGAGCCAATCAGCGCAGGCGCGGGCGTACGCTTCCTCATAGAGCGGGCGCGTCGTCTGCTCATCAAGCAAACGGCGGAACCCTTCCTCAATCGCCTTCGGGGTCAATGATGACAGCCAAAGCCGCTTGATCGGCTTGTTGACGCCGCTCATGCGGATGATGTTGCGCACAATGAGCTCCCCTTCGCGCCCCGCGTCGCCGGCATGGATGATTTCCGTCACTTCCGGCTTTCGCAACAGTTCCTTGACCACTTGAAACTGTTTCGCCTTCGCTTTTTCGATCTCATACTCGAACCGTTCCGGGATGATCGGCAACGTGTTGAGCGTCCACCGTTTCCACTCGGGGCGGTACCGCTCAGGAGCTGCGAGCTGGAACAAATGCCCGATCGCCCATGTCATATACGCCCCGTCGGGAAACAAGTCATTCGGCAAAATTTCGATATAGCCTTGCCGTTTTTTCGTCCGAAAAATCGAGGCGAGCGTCGCCCCTTGGTCCGGCTTTTCCGCAATAATGACTTTCATCGTCCTTTCCCCTTACGGCACATCGTGCCCCATGGAGCTTTGCAAAATGGCGAACCATTGCTCGCGGGAAAGCGGGAAGGACAGCGCCCGCACCGCCCGCTCGATGCGTTCTTGTTTCCCCGAGCCGACAATCGGCATCATCCGCGCTGGATGAACGAAGAGCCACGCATACAACACTTCGTCGATCGTCTCGGCGCCGAGTTCTTCTCGCACCTGTTCAAGCGCGCCGCGCAACCGCACCGCCCGGTCATCGTCAGCGGAAAAAATCGCTCCACCGGCGAGCGGCGACCATACCATTGGCGGAACGCGCTTCTCAAGGCAAAGGTCAACTGTGCCGTCTTCAAGATTTTCCAACCGATACGCCGATACTTCGATTTGGTTGGTCACGAGCGGAAACGGCAAATACGACTGAAGCATTTCCCACTGCGAACGTTTAAAGTTCGAGACGCCGAAATAGCGCACTTTTCCGTCCTGTTTCAGCTGGCAAAACGCCTCGGCCACCTCTTCCGGATTCATGAACGGATCCGGACGATGAATGAGCAAGACATCGATATAATCGGTGCGGAAATTCCGCAGCGACTGCTCGACCGAGGCGATGATATGGGTTTTGCTTGTATCATATAATTTCATCCCGTATTTTGGCGGCCGCTTGATGCCGCATTTCGTCACGATCTCGATCTGACCGCGCAAGCTTGGCTTTAACGCCAGCGCTTCGCCAAAGCGCGATTCGCACGTGTAGTTGCCGTAAATATCAGCATGGTCAAACGTCGTAATGCCGCGCTCAAGACAAAATTCAATGAGCGACAGCAGCTGCTCGCGCGAATAGCCCCAGTCCGCAAGCCGCCAACAGCCGTGAATGAGGCGGGAAAAAGTCAAATCGTCCGCTAAACGGATTCGTTCCATTGATCGTCTCCCTTTCTTTTTTTGGCTAAAATCGTTCCGCTTGCGCATACTACCAACAAGAGGAAAAAACGGAAAGGACGTGATGATATGAGGCGCTGGCTCCTTGGGCTCGCCGCCGTGCTTCTTTTGGCCTCCCCATGGCCGACATCAGCCGCCGAAACCGCATACGAATGGAATGTAGCCGACATTTACCCATCCGAACACGAATGGATGCGCGACTATAAGGCGGTGCAAAACGCCTTGCCGAAATTGGCGGCGTTTGAAGGGAAGCTTGACGATGCAAAGACGATCGCCAAACTGTTCGCCCTAAACGAACAAACGGCCCGCAAGCTGGAAAAACTGTCGCTTTACGCCCATTTAAAACGCGATATCAACATTGAAGATGAAACGGCGGCCCGGCTCGGGGCAAAAGTGGAAGCGCTCGCCGCCCAATATGCGGCGAAAACAGCGTTTATCGAGCCGGAACTGCTCGCCCTCCCAGAGCGGACGCTCAGGAAGCTCCAAAAAAGCAAACCGCTGAAGGCGTATCGCCATTACTTCAATGAGTTGCTCGAGCAAAAGCCGCATACGCTCACGAAACGCGAAGAACAGCTGCTCGCGAAACTATCGCCGGCGCTCGGCGAAGCGGAGAACATTTATGACCACGCCGCCCGCGGCGATTACGAGCCGCCGTCTGTCAAGATGCCGAACGGAAAAACGGTGACATTGACCGACGACCAATACGCCGCCATGCTCGAGCACCCGGACCGCCGCTATCGAAAGGCGGCGTTTGAAGCGAAAGCCAAAAGTTATGAAGCCATTGAACAAACCGCGGCCGCGACGCTGTATGCCTCCGTCCAAGCGGACGAACTGTATGCGAACGTGCGCCGCTATCCGTCCGGCCTTGCCGCCGCGCTGGCCGCCGATGACGTACCGAAGGAAGTGTTTGATCACTTGATCGCCGCCACCCGCCGCCACTTGCCGGCGCTTCACCGCTATGTCGAACTGCGGCGGCGCGCGCTCGGGCTTGACCGCGTCCATAGCTATGACTTGTACGTGCCGCTTGTCGGTGAAACAATGAAACCGATTCCGGTCGAAACGGCGAAGACGCTCATAGTGGAAGGGCTCAAGCCGCTCGGCGCCGACTATATCAAACAGGTGCACCGAGCGTTTCAAGAACGATGGCTTGATGTCTACCCGCGTCCGAAAAAATATACCGGCGGCTATAACACGGGAGCGTATGACACCCATCCGTTCATCTTGCTCAATTACAACGGGTCGCTCGACAGCGTGTTGACGATGGCGCATGAGCTCGGGCACGCCATGCATTCCGTGTACACGAACCGCACGCAGCCGTACCATTATTCCGGCCATTCGATTTTCACCGCGGAAGTGGCATCGACCGCGAACGAATGGCTCATGCTCGATTATTTGTACAAACAGGCGAAAACAAAAGAGGAAAAGCTCCGCCTGCTCATCGAACAAATCGAGCAAATCCGCGGCACGTTGTACACGCAAGTGATGTATTCCGAATTTGAGCGGATAATCCATGACAAAGTGCGCCAAGGCGGCAGCTTGACGGCGGACGAACTGAACAATCTTTGGCTTGGCCTGCTCAAAACGTATTACGGTCCAGCATACGCCGCCGATCCGGGATCGGCGCTGGGCTGGCTGCGCATCCCGCATTTTTATGACGCCTTTTATGTGTACAAATACGCAACATCGCTCGCTGCGTCGTACGCCATTGTGAGCGATATCCAAACCGACAAAAGCGGGAAAGCGGTGAAGCGGTACAAACAATTTTTGCGCTCCGGCGCATCCGATGACCCGATCCGCCTGCTCAAGCGAGCCGGAGTGGATATGACAAGCCCCGAACCGATCGAGCGCGTCTTGCGCCACTTCACTGCTCTTGTCGATGAACTCGACAAACAACTGGCAAGCGAAAATTCCTAATCATGAACGAAAACGTGCCTCGCCTCGCCGCGGGACACGTTTTCCTTCGCCGCGCGCCGCATCCGCCGCCCCACAAGCAGCGAACGAGGCGCGGCGAGACGCCCGATTTTCTCTGTTCAGCATCGAATGGCCGCCCGGCAGCGCGAAAGTTAGGCGGATCCGCCTTTCGACTTGTCCGCGTCCGGCGGTCGGTTACTCTTTCGTCGACATGCGCGCGATCGTTTCTTTCACCTTGCGGATGTTTTCCATCTTATTGTCCCAGCACGCTTGGCTCAAATCGACGGGATATTGCTCAGGGTTGAGCGTCCGTTTGTATTCCTCCCAAAACAAGCGCAAGCTTTCTTTCGCATACGCTTGAATGTCCGAAAGCGGGGGCGACGTATACACAAGCCGGCCGTTGTCGAAGATCGTCACATGCAAATCACGCGCTTCAAAATTGGTGACGAATTTGCTGATGAACGTGTACACCGGATGGAACATTTTCAGCCGCTCTTCTTGCTGCGGGTTTTCGCTCTCTAAGGCGATGTAGTCGCCTTCCGCTTTATGGTTGATTTTGTTGACGATGCGGTACACCCGCTTCAGCCCCGGCGTCGTCACTTTCTCTGGATTGCCGCTGATTTTGATCGTATCGACCATCTCACCGCGTTCGTTTTCAATCGCCACCATTTTGTACACGGCACCGAGCGCCGGCTGATCGTACGCCGTGATCAGCTTCGTGCCGATCCCCCAGACGTCAATTTTCGCCCCTTGCGACTTCAAGTTTAAAATCGTATCTTCGTCCAAATCGTTCGAGGCGAAAATTTTCGCGTTCGGAAATCCGGCTTCATCGAGCATTTTCCGCGCTTCTTTCGACAAATAGGCGAGATCGCCGCTGTCGATGCGGATGCCGATAAAGTTGATTTGGTCGCCCAGCTCCTTAGCGACGCGAATGGCGTTTGGCACCCCCGACTTCAACGTATCGTACGTATCGACGAGAAATACGCAGTCTTTATGGCGGCGTGCATACTTCAAAAATGCGATGTATTCATCCTGATACGCTTGAATCATCGAATGGGCATGCGTTCCGGCGACCGGAATGCCAAACAGCTTCCCAGCGCGCACGTTCGATGTCGCCTCAATCCCACCGATATACGCCGCGCGCGCGCCCCATAGCGCCGCATCCATCTCCTGCGCCCGCCGACTGCCGAACTCCAAGGCCGGCTCATCCCCGAGAATATGCTTAATGCGTGACGCTTTCGTGGCGATGAGCGTCTGGAAATTGATGATGTTTAAAATGGCGGTTTCGATGAGCTGCGCCTCCGCGAGCGGCGCCTCAATGCGCATAATCGGCTCGTTGGCGAACACGATTTCCCCTTCTCGCATCGAACGGACCGTGCCAGTGAAACGAAGCGTCCGCAAATAGTCTAAAAAGTCGTCGCGGTAGCCAAGCTCATGCCGCAAATAGTCGATGTCGCTGTCGGAGAAGCGGAATTGTTGCAAAAACTGAATGACGCGCTCCAACCCAGCGAACACCGCATAGCCGTTGCCAAACGGCAGCTTGCGGAAAAACACTTCAAACACGGCGCGGCGCTCATGCATACGATCTTCCCAATACGTCTCGACCATATTGATTTGATATAAGTCCGTATGAAGCATCAAACTGTCATCGGCATATTTTTCGTTCATGAATGTGCAACCTCCAACACACGAATGACTGCGCCGCCGAATGGAGAAAAAGAACGTTCACCGTCTATTCTATCATGTTTTCTCCATTATTCCACTATTTCTGCGCCTAGCGTATGGCGAAAATGGCGGAGCGCCCATTCGTGTCCCGCCGCGTCGAAGCTCGCGACCGCCCGCCGGTGGACGACGATGCGAAAGCCTTTATTGTATGCATCAACCGCCGTATGGAGGACGCAAATATCGGTGCAGCAGCCGACCAAATGCACTTCCGTGATGCCTCTCTCGCGCAATTTCAGCTCCAAATCGGTCCCGGCGAACGCGCTGTAGCGCGTTTTGTCCATCCAATACACATTGTCTTTATGCTTGTTCGCCTGATATACCGCCTCGAGCTCCCCGTACAGCTTTCGTCCCTCTGTCCCTTCAATGTTATGCGGCGGAAACAGCTTCGTTTCCGGATGGTAGTGATCTCCCGCCACATGTTTGTCAATGGCAAAGACAACAAAATCTCCACGATCGATAAACTGTTTCGTCACCCGTACAAGTTCTTCTTCAATCGCCTGCCCCGGCTTCCCGCATGTGAGCGCGCCGTCATCGGCGATAAAATCGACGGTGTAGTCGATGTTAATGAGCGCCTTGTTCATTCCCATTCACTCCCTTTTTCTCTTTTCCTCTATTCCTACATGGTCGGGTTGCTGTTTTTCCATCTCGCCCACATCTTTTTGGCCTTTTCTATCATTATACCATAGCAACGTTAACATCAGATGAAACAACGAATCCCCGAGTCAGTCAAGACTTTGTGGAGAACTTTTTTCGGTTCACTACGGGCGTTGTCCATCACCGATTAGTGAACCATTTTCAGGAATGGATATCGTAAGCGCTTTTGAACTCTCATCCCTCATCTTACGGCGATGACATTGTATTTCATTTTTTACACGCAACCTTCATCCCGAAGCGCCGACAACGCTTGATCAATCGGCGTCCTGGATGACGGTTGAAGATACGGGATGTTCTGACGCACCACATCCGCCCATAACCGTCCTGCCTTCCGTTTGGCCTGGATGACCAACAGGTCTCGGCACGGATCATAGGCCTCTATTCGCTCATCAGCTTGGTGACCTAGAAGGCCGGTGATTTTTAATGAAAAAGCGGCTCACCCTAACTCTTTTTCAATGAGATAAGCCTTTTCAGATCTGTTCTCCTTTCTGATCAAATACCGCCGATTTGAGCAAAAAACTAGTTTTTCACCAGCCTTCTAGGCGAGCATCACAAGCAAAAGTTCGTAATCCTCATCAGGGAATCATTTCGGAATGTCACCCACAAATATTTTACTCATACTGAATCCCCTGCCTACTTGAAGCGGACAGGGGATTGTCGATGTGGTTTTAGCTGTTTTCCGCCGCTTTCGCCGCTTTTAGCTGACTGCGCAAAATGAGCGACTGGATGATCGAGAAGCAACCGCCGACAACCCAATAGAGCGACAGCGCCGACGGAACGGAACTGGCACCGATAAAAATCATCACCGGCATGATGTACAACATCATCGCCATTTGCGGCATTTGTTCTTCGGCCATCGACGGCGAGAGGCGGAGCGAGATGAACGTCGTCAACGCCGCCAAAACGGGCAAAATGAAATACGGATCGCGGTGGCCAAGCTCGACCCATAGGAACGAGTGGGTTTTAATTTCTTGCGTCCGCGAAATCGCGTAATAAAGCGCCATAAAAATCGGCATTTGAATTAACACCGGCAGACAGCCGCTCGCCGGGTTGACGCCGTGCTTTTGGTACAGCTGCATCATTTCTTGCTGGAGCTTGCGCTGCGTTTCCGGGTCTTTGCTTTTATATTTTTCTTGCAGCTTCAACAATTCCGGGCGCAGTTTTTGCATGGCGAGTGATGCGCGGAACTGCTTCAAAATGAGCGGCAGCAAGCAAAAACGGACGATGAGCGTCAGCACGATAATGGCGATGCCGTAGTTGTCGCCAAACCAGTGCCCAAGCGTCAAAAGGAGCTTCGACATCGGGTAGACAAAATAATGGTTCCAAATGCCTTGGCTATGTTCATTGATCGGTTCGTTGCGGTTGCAGCCGGAAAGAAGCAAGACTGCACCAAGCAGCACCAATACCCATTTTTTCATGAAAAGCCCTCCTTAATATCATGTTGCAAAATCATGCCGTTTCATCATAAAGGAAAGGGCCTTCCATCCTCATCCGTTCGGCTTGTCCGTTCCCGAACGGGAATTTTCCGCCGCTGCGGCAAAAACAGCGGGCGCCATGGAAGCGCCGCTCGTTCGGCGCCTCCTCCCGCCTCCCGCTCGCGAACCGAGGCCAACGCCGGCTCGTAAAACAATGATTTCGCTGTCCGATGTGCGCCCATATACCCTTTCATGATGATCCATAACGCGCCGACAAGCGACATATACACAAGCAAATCAATAGGCGCTTCCATGCGTCCCGTCCACCCCCTTTTGCCCCGTCCATCTTCTCTTCTCATACAATAGCAAACTTTCCATCAAAAGAAAAGCAACAATTGATCACATCCGCTCCAAGCGGTGAAATGCCGGCTCGTCAGCCGCCAACATGGCGAGCTCTCCGCTTTCATCGGCCGAAAATGCCGCCTCAAGCTCTTGCTTCGCCTCATCGAAGCGTCCAAGCAGCGCGAGACAGCGGGCTCGTTCGTAGCGAAGTCGAGCATCTTTGGCCATATGGGCGCACCGTTCAATGGCAGCCAACGCCCGCTCAATGTGCCCTGCCGCTTCATAAGCAGCCGCGAGCTGCATATTCAGCTCTTCATCCTCAGGATACCAATCGGCGTAGCGCTCCCAAAGCGCCGCCGCTTCCTGATAGCGGCCCGTTTCCATATACTGTTCGCCAAGCAACATGAGCGCCTCACGGGCGAGCGGTTCTTCCGCCACGATCGCCTCCAGCTGCCGCTCGGCTTTCTCGTGCTGCCCTTCTTGAAGCCAAACGACCGCCTGCAACACGCGCAGTTCGACATCGTCCGGGTCATCAGCCACTAGCCGCTCAAGCCACCGCTTGGCTTCTTGGCGCTTTTTCTCCTCGTCGGCCTTCAACAAGTGTTCGACAAATTCACGCGCCAATGAAGGATCCCAAACGCGGGCAAGCGCTTTGCGCCACGTTTTGATGGCATCGTCCTCCAGCTCGATCGCCGCATAAAGGCGGGCGAGCTGCCCATAGGCTTCCGCATGGCTGCGATTGAGGCGAATCGCCTCCTCATACAAATCAATGACGATCGAAAACAAGGAAAACCTGCCCATCCATTCTTTCGCTTTTGTCCACCACCGCACCGGCTCGTCGTTTTCGTTCTGTTCCTCTTCCAAATACGGAAGGAGAGCGGCGGCCGCGTTCCGATAAATAACGCTTTTCGCCTCACGGCCGATCTTCAGCCGTTCCAGCCGGTGGCGCAGCTTCCCTAAGCCGCGCATCGTTTTCGGGAATAAGGCGACATATGCCGAATACAACGATTCATCGTCGGGATGGCGCACCATCAACCGCTCGAGCAGCTTGATTGCCTCTTTCGTGCGTCCTTCCCGGCTAAGCACATTCGCGTAATGACGAAGCACTTCACTGTGATCCGGGTCAAGAGCAAGCGCCCTCTCGACCGCCGCCTTTTCTTGATCGAGGCGTCCGAGCGCTCCATATACATACCCGAGGCTGTCATAGTACCACACATCTCCTCCACGCGGACGGGCATCGGCCAACGCCTCAAGCAGCGCCGGAGGCTCTATGATCGCTGCAAGCTGTTCGCTATCCACTCGCAGCGGAGCAAGGCGAATCGCCTGAAGCAAATGCGCGTGCTGCCGCTCTTCGTTTCCTTCTGCCTCATAGAGCGCAGCTAAGCGAAAATGGCAGAGGACAAACGACGGATCGGCTTTGAGACACGCCTCATAATGTTGTTTCGCCTCTTGGTAGCGTCCGAGCGAGGCGCACAGCTCCGCCAGCCGGAAGAGTGAAAGCCAATGGCCCATGGCGGCGGCTTCTCGGTAAAACGCCATGGCCTTGGACGGCCGGCCTTGCCGCTCATAAAGGACGCCGAGAGCGGAATGGGCCGAAGCGAGTTTCGGGCGAGCCGAGACAAGCTGTTTCAAAAACGCCCGGCCGCGCTCTCGAAGAGTTGGCGTTGTCAGCTGGTCGATGTAAAACTCGTACGCTTCTTCGGCATCAAACTCGGCAAGGCGCAGCCCCTCCTCCAACCACGACAGCGCCGTCTCGCGTCCTTCCTCCTCATCAGCGAAACCGTGGGCGATGAGCCATTTGCCTGCATTGAGCCAATATTCGCTGTTGTTGGCAAAACGGGTGCGCTGCTTGATTACATACCGGCGCGCCGCTTCCACATCCCCGCGCTCCGCGAGGGCGGCCGCCAAGCCTAGATGGGCAAACACGTCATCGCTGTCATGGCGGATCGCCTCTTCGTAGCACGAAACCGCTTGTTCCGCCTCTCCTTCCTCCATATAGAGATCGCCAAGGCGGACGTAAAGCGGCGCCAACCGCCAGGCGGCGGCCAATCCCTCTTCCAACACCGCTTTCGCTTTTTCCCGATCACCGTCGTCATCATACAAGTCAGCCAACATCAAATACGGGTACGGTTCCTGCGGGTCGAGCGCTTTGGCGACGCAAAAGCCGCGTTCCGCCTTGCGCCGGCGGCCGAGCTCCCGATCGCAGCGGGCCCGCTCATACCAAAGCTGGGCATCCCGCCGTTCGCGGCGCACAAGACGATCAAACCAGGCGCGCGCTTCGGCAAACCGCTTCGCGTGGAACAACAGCACACCATGGTTCGTTTCGATAAACAAATCGCCCGGATATAAGCTGACCGCTACGCGCGAAGAGATGAGCCCTTTTTCGATATGACCGGCGTACGCCGAGGCGAGTCCGAAATAGCTCCACACTTCCGGCTGATCTGGGTCCAACTGGAGCGATGTGCGAAAATAGCGGGCCGCCTCTTCGTAACGGCTGGCAAAAAAGGCGATTCGGCCGCGCAAATAATGGTAGAGCGGGCTTTGCGCCTTTCCTTTCACCCGTTTGAGCACGTCTTCGGCCTTCTCCATTTCTTGCGTGTAGACGTACGCTTTCGCCGCCATCAGCAGCAAGTCGTTATGTTCGGGATACTCGCTCAAGACGCGCCCGGTGTAATCCAACACAAGCGGCTTCGCCTCATCGCTGCTAAAATGCTTCATGACATACAGCCATGTGTACGGGATGTGCTCATGCTTGCGCAAAAAGGCGACAAACGCGTCGAAATGCACCTGTTCGTCCTCATCCATCTTTTCGGCCAACGCATGCAATTCGCGGAAATAGCGGTCTTCCTCTTCGGGGAGCTCGGCGGCGAGCGCCGCTTTTTCCCGGGGAAGCGCAACAATCGACAAATAATGCGTCCCTGCATACCATTTGGCAAGCTCGTCCTCGGAAACGACAAACGGATCAAATAGATTCGGGTCTTGCACGTACAACGCCCCAAGCCGCTCGTCATAGCCAAACAGCACCTGCACGTGCGATGACTGTTCATAATCGACGCTTAACAGCACCGGAACGCCCTCATCAATCAGCCGCTTCCAACGAAGCGGCGAGCCGACGAAAAAGCGGCAAACAAAGCCAAGCTCTTCCAAATAATGAACCGTCGTCGACAATTTCGATCCGCGCACATCAAAAATATGTTTGGCCACTTCATCCTGCGTACGGGGGGAGCCAAGCAATCGAAGCATCATTTCCAAACTTGCCGGCACGCAATAGTTATGCTTTTGCACGACCGGCACAAGCGGCAGCACCACCGACCGTTTACTTTGCCGCCCAAGCGCTCGGGCGTACGGCGTTTTTTCAAGCTGCGGCTCCGCTTTCACAAGCGATTCAAGCTTCTCCCATTCGTCAAGCTGGTAATACAGTTCGGCGCGCAAATGGGCGAAATAACGGCGATGCATATGAAGCGGATTCAGGCGGTCAAGTTCATCCATCGCCGCGAGCGCCTCGCGGTAGGCGCGCACATCGCGCAAGCGGCGCACGCGCTCAGCGTAAAACGCCAGCACTTGCGGAAAGCGCCGCTTTCCTTCCTCCAGAACGGCAAGCGCCTCGTGATGGCGGCCGTCAAGAGCGTACAAATCCGAAAGCAGCAAATAGCACATGTCGCCGCGCTCCGGGTCATCGAGACCGGCGCGAACCGCCTGTTCGGCGCGCTTCCGGTCGCCGGTCTCGATATAAAAGTAGCCCCACTTGTCATGCATCGGCACCGTCTCATAGCGGGCAACCACATCCATCCATTCCCGTGCCTCATCGATCCGCTGCATATCGAGCAAAGCGCGCACCAACGCAAACGCCGCCCGGGCGATCGATTCCCTCGGCTCCTCCACCCGGCCTTCGAGCGCTTCTGTAAGACGCGGGGTGAGCGCCTCTTCCACATCGAGCGGCCGGCGGTTCTCGAGCCACTCATCGCACACCCAAGCGAGCGTCTGCAGCGTGTTGAACTTCCGGTGGGCGTACCGCGCGACAAGCCCGCTATGCCGGTACATGAGCGCATAATCAAACAACCGGACGAACGTCCGAAACGGTTCAATCGCATCCCATGACGCCATGAGCGGCCGCCATTGAAACAATCCCATGTTTTCTAAATGCGGCCGCACCTGGGCAAGGGCATCCACGATTCGTTTTTCTTCAACGAGCAATGCGATCGGTTTGATATGATTCATACAAAGAAAACTCCCTTATTCTTTTTCCAGCTATTTATAAGTGTAGAACAAGCCCGGCAAAACAGCCACATATTTTTTCACAAAAATACCGACAAACAAAAAATGGCCTCTCCTTTGAACAGGATCAGCCATATACCGATTCGTTTTATCCGGCGTGCTTGGCGAAAAATTCGAGAGACCGTTCAATAATCATCGGTTGGTCGTAATCGAGCGTCGCCACATGGTAGCTGTTTCGGAGGCGGACGATCTCTTTCTCCGTCGATGAAATGCCTTGAAAGATGATGTCGGCGTTTCCCGGCGGCACGACGTGATCTTCGTCGGAGACAAAAATCAACGCCGGACAGACGATGCGATCGAGTTTCGCTTTTGTCTGTTCCATCAGCCTAGCCAGCTGAAGAAGCGAAGCGGTCGGCGTTTTCTCGTATGCCAGCTCTTTCACATCCGGATTTTTCAAGTCCGAACCGATCGAATCGAGATACCTCGGCAGCTCGCCCCCACCCGCTAGACCAGCGCGGATGGCCGGAATATCGATAGCAGCATTCACCAACACGATGCCGCGGATGTCTGGGTGATGTTCCGCAAGATGCAGCGTGAGCGTCCCGCCCATCGAAAGTCCGGTGGCGAAAATCGCTCCGCATCGTTTTTTCAGCCATTCATATCCTTCTTCGACCGAGGCGATCCAGTCGTGGAACGTCGTCCGCTCCATATCTTCATAATGCGTTCCGTGCCCTTTTAAGCGCGGCAGGCAGACCGTGTAGCCGGCTTTCGCATACGCCTCAGCGAGCGGGCGCATGCTGTGGGGCGTGCCGGTAAACCCGTGAGACAACAGCACCCCGACCGGCCCGTTTTCGGCGTAAAACGGCTCGGCGCCCGGGAGCACCGGATATTGTTCACTCATCTTCCTCCCCCCTTATCTAGTCAAATCCGTTCCTCTCACCATATTCGCCGCCGCACCTCTTTTTTCCTTTTTTGATCGGGCGCCGTTACCACATCGACAACCATGACCGCCACCATTCGTGAAACAAGCCGTTGACGCCAAAATAGACGAACGCGATCCAAGCGATGCCAACCAATGCTTTCTCCATCCCTTTTCCCGTCCGATAGAGCGGCACTTTCCACCGCTTGGACGAAAACGGCCAAAACAGCGGCACCCCTTGAACAGAAAAAAAGTCTTCCACAATATGAAACAAGTAGCCGAGCACGAGCCCAGCGGTAAACGGCGACGCCGAGTCGCGCCAGACGAGGGCGGCAAGCACCCCCCAGACGATGAGCGAATGCGTCATGCCGCGATGGCCGAACGCTTCTTTCACTTTGCCGGCGACGCCGAACGAACGGCGGCCGACGTATGACGACGGCTCGTCAATGTCAGGAAGAAGGCTGCCGATGACAAGCCCCGCCGTATAGGCGGCGGTAAACGGCAGCTTTGTATGCGCGGCCGCCACCGCGCCGAGGCATAATGTGGCAATGACATGGCTGGAGTATCGCAACGAAATCCCCTCAAACTTTTATCGTTTTCCCCATTATACCACACAAAAGAATATTTGTTCGTTTCTTTGACGAATTTATACTTGACGTATATGACAAACGGCGAGCAGCGCGAGCGCGGAATCGAACTCGTCGCCTTAAAAGCGCGCTACGAGGCGGCCGGATTCGCCGTCTCCGATCACGAGCTGCCCGACTATTTGCCGCTGATGCTCGAATGGATGGCCTATGCAGATAAAGAGCATACGATCGCCTTGCTTGCCGACTATGCCGGCCACATCCGCGAAATCGGCGACCGGCTCGCAGCGGCGGGCAGCTCGTATGCCAAGCTGTTTGAAGCGCTCCACGTTACCTTTACTCAACTCGGCGTGACGCCGCTCCCGAAAGGAAGTGCAACGGCATGGTCAGCCAATTTCTCTGGGTGATTGTTCCGTATTTGGCGCCTGTCCTATTTGTCGTCGGCCATATTTGGCGCTACCGGCGCGACCAGTTTGGCTGTACATCAAAATCAAGCGAACTGCTCGAAAAACGGCAGTTGCGCCTTGGAAGCCTTCTGTTCCACTGGGGCATTTTGTTCGTGTTTGTCGGCCACGTGATGGGCATTCTCATTCCCGAGCCGTTTTACGAAGCGCTTGGTGTGACAGAAGAGATGTACCACGCCATCGCCTTGGCAGGCGGCATTCCGGCCGGCTTAGCGGCGCTCGCTGGTTTCGTGATCCTTTTTCGCCGCCGCCTGACGGTAAAGCGCGTGCGGGCGACAAGCAGCACCGGCGACTGGATCGCTCTTGGGTTTTTGCTCGTGGTCATCGCCAGCGGATTGTCATCGACGTTGCTGAACGTCAACCCGCACGGCTTTGACTACCGGACGACGATCGGCCCGTGGTTCCGCGGCCTCCTCACGTTCCGCCCGAACCCGGTCTATATGGAAACAGTGCCGCTTTGGTTCAAAATCCATATTCTCGCCGCGTTCGGCTTGTTCGCCGTCTGGCCGTTCACCCGTCTCGTCCACGTGTTCAGCTTCCCGCTCCGCTATTTGCAGCGCAGCTACGTCGTCTATCGAAAGCGAATGCCAAAACAAGCGGAACCGTTCGACCGCGCTCAGTGAGCGAGCGGCGGTCATCACCTAAGGACCACCAAACAAAAAAACGGGGCGCTCCCAATCAGGGCGCATCCCGTTTTTCATCTCACCGTTACTCGTTCATGCGCACAAACAGCTTCTCTTTTTCCTCATCCGACAACAGCCGCTCGGCCATCGGAAAGAGCACGTTTTCTTCTTTCATGAAATGCTCATCCAAAATATGATGTGCCTCAATGACCGCACCGGCGAGCGTCAACAAAGGGCTTACGCATCAAAGTAGCGTGCGAGCGTCACGATCATCGCTCCCATCCGCTCATGTTCCGGGGCGATGACGCGATCGACTCCCTCTTCTTCCAATGCTTCTTTTGTCACTTTGCCGACGGCGCAGGCCACGACATCGGTGCGAAACGCGTCAAGCAGCGGTGCGATCTCTTTTTTCTCGCGGGCGAACGAAAAGAAAAAGCGGACTTGCATCGCTGAAGTAAAACAGACGGCATCGACCTCACGACCGACAACTTCATTGTATAGCGTCTCAAGCGTCTTCTCATCCGGAGCGACATGCCGGTATGGAAGCAGTTCCGTATAGGACGCGCCACGCTCAAGGAAAAATTGCCGAAGCGCCGGCGCGGTATCGCCGTACAGCTGCACAACAACGTTCTTGTCCGCAAAGTCGTGCCCGTCAAGAGCAACAATCAACCCTTTCGTCGTCCCGTCCTCGCTTGCGGCCACTGGGGCGACGCTGATTTGTTTCAACGCTGTTACCGTTTTATAGCCGCGGGCAGCCACGTTCGCTTCCTTGATCGTTCGATGCCATTCAGCAGCCATTCCCTCCCGGTCGGCCGCTTCCAACAGCGCCTCAAAGCCGATTCCCGTCGTAAATACGATCCAGTCCGGCCGCATGGCGATGACGGTTCGCATTTCCTCTCCCAGTTCGCTTCCCTTTGAAAAGACGGTCCCTTGCGCTGGACGAATGATGGCCGTTCCCCCTTGCTTTTCAATAAGCGTTGTCATTTCGTCCAGTTTGCGTGAGGCGCACAAGGCAATCCGTTTGCCATGCATGTCCCTTCCCCCTTATGGTCAGTCGTTCGTCCTTTCCATTCTAAAGGACGGCGTTGGGCTATGCAACCAAAACCATTGCGCTTTTTGACAGGCTGCCTTCCTCCTCGAAAGAATGTGTAGGGCATAGACAGCTTCAAACGCCATGAAAAAACACGCGCTCTAAGGCGCGTGCCGTTCAGCGAGTATGTACGACAGCTTCCTCTCCTCGTCGGTCAAAGGAACCGATGATGCGCGTCGGCTCAACAGAAATAATCCGATCCAACGGAATATTCATCAGCCGCATTTGACGGTTGTAGACAAACAATTTGCGCGCTTCTTGGTACAACTTGATCGGCAGCACGACCGCTTCCCCTTGATTCGTTTTGACGCGCACCGGCTGCTTCTCTTCAATCCACATCGAAAGCTGTTGGCACAATTCGTTCATTCATTCGCTCCCCCTTCTCACTCATCCCTATCCATGATTATAAAAGAAAAAGACGGAAGAGGGAGTGAAGAAAAATCAACAAATTCGATGAGCGAATGACAAACTGTGTCGATAAATGTTCAGCGCACGGAAACGTTCCGTGCGCCTCTAGATTTTGTCAGCGATAGATCAACACGCGCGCTGCCGTGCGGTCAGCGCTTTCACCGATGACGCGGATTTTTAGGCCATAGTTGGGCACGTTCCGGCCGGCGTCAACTGCCCCTTTATTGTCATACGATCGGCTGTCGTCAAACACCGGCGTCGGCGATGTATCGTTGTCGATCAGTTGCGAGCCGCCCAACTCGAGGCGGAACGGTGCACCTTTTTTCAAGCTGAACGCCGCATCGTGCACTTGATAGCGAGTCGACGCTGTCGTGTTGCCCGACCATTTTAACGTATGCTGATCGGCATCCACAACGCCAAGAAACCCTTCGCCCGGATGGACGCCCGTCCAGTTGTTGTCATATCCTTCATCCACATACCAGACGACAAGCCCTGGATCGTACGAAAGAAGCCGGTCGCCGCGCAAAATATGGGCGAGCCCTTCATCGACGCCGCGGTGGTTGCGCCATTCAAGCAAGTAGTAATGCTCCGAATACCGCTTGCCATCGCTTTTCTCAAAGCCGTCCATCACAAAGGAGCTGTCCCCTTCGGCGCCGTCGACAAGCACAGTTGCGCCATCTGCCGTCACTTGAATGTTATCAACATACCAGCCGGCTTCCGACACCGCCACATCCGTTACATAATGGAAACGGAGATCGATGATTTTGCCCACATAGGCCGACAAGTCAAATTCGGCCTTCACCCAGCCGTTTGACGTACCGGTAATGCCGTTGCCCGGGTTTTGCCCGTACGGATTGTCGGGCGTCGTAATGTTTCCTTGAATTGTTGTCCATTCGTTGCTGCCATGCGGTTTTACTTCTACCGCCCCATAATCCCAGTCTTTCTCAATCGCATACCATGTATCAAATGCCAGCGTCGCCTTGGACGCTCTCGTCAAATCGATCGTCGTTGACATCGTATGATCTAAGTTGTTTCCACTGCCGGAGAAATATGCATACGCACCGCTTGGCGGGGTCGTGATGACCGTTTCTTTGTCCGGCAAGTTGATGCGCACGGCATCGTTGTTCGTCCCTTTCGTGTTCGCTTCATCGAGCACGACTTCAACACCGTTTGGCGTTACTTCGTTCCACTCAACGGTCGTTCCGCTCAGCCAGTTGCTGCCCGGCATGGTCGACTGCAAAAACTGTTTCGCCCAGGCGCTGAAGCCGGTCGGCTCGGTGCCCGGAATGCGTCCCGCCCAACTTCCGCTTGACATAATCGACCAATAGGCAACTGGCTCGCCCAGACCGGAGTAAATCGTATCGTATTCATCCGGCAGCCCTAAATCGTGGCCGTATTCGTGAGCAAACACTCCTGCCGCCCCGTCAGCCGGCTCAATCGTATAATCGTAAGCCGCCAGTTGGCCGCGCCAATACGGCACATCCGTCGTCGTATTCGGAATGCGGTACACCGATCCTAAATTCCAGCGGTGCGACCAAATGGCATCGCCGCCGAGCGAACCGCCGCCTGCTTCTTCTCCGACGCTGGAATGAATGATCATTAAATGGTCAATCAAACCGTCCGGCTCACGCGTGTTGCCATCGCCGTCCAAATCATAGCGGTCTTCTTGGTCAAATTCGCGCAAATTGATGCTCGGATCTTTCGCAGCCGCCGCCAGCGCCTCGCGCACAAGGTCGCGCGGACGGGCGTCATTGCCATCCGGCGCCGGTACATTGCCGCCGTAGTATTTGGCCGGATGTTTCGCCTGATACCAGCCCGCCACTTTTCCTTCAATTGAATAGCTGCCGCCCGATTGCTCTTCATAATATTTTTTCACCGAAATGAGCTTCTCGCCATTCGGCCCATCATAATAGCCGTCATCGCCGCCGAAAATCATATCTTCATAATGTTCGCGTGTATAATCTTTATAATACATATCCGTTTCAGTTGGCTGAATGCTGTTATGCGGAAAGTCCGGATATTCGATGAGCAAAACAAGTACACGGTCGACCCGCTTGCCGCCGTTCCACCGCTCCGGTTGGGCAGACGGCACGGAAGCCGTTTTCGATTGTCCGAGCTTTTTCCCTTTCCCGTTCAGCACCCCGTTTGTCCGCTGTCCGTCCCGCAGCGCCCCGGCGCGCTTTGCCTCTTTCTCGTATAATTCCCCTTTCTCCCGCGGCATATAGGCCGCCTTTTGCCGCAAATAGTCGCGCACCGCTTGTTCCGCCTCAGCAGGAGTCGCATCAGCACGAAGCTTTCCACTTTTTTTCAACATCTCCGCCAGCTTCTCTTCGTTGGCGATCGCAAAATCGATCGGCCCCCCTTGCTTCACAGCCGGAATGCCAGCGGTGTTGGCCGCTTTCGGAGCTTCCGCCGGAGATGCCCACAGCCCGATGCCGAGGGACAGCGCAGCAACGAGTGAAGTGATCGAACGCTTAGACAGAAAAACTCCTCCTTCACTATAATAGAATATATATACAATTAAAATATTACAGAATAATTTGATAATAATAAATCGTTATTTTCTAA
>NZ_MQMG01000047.1 GCF_001908025.1 Geobacillus proteiniphilus | reverse complement strand
TCCTTCCCCATCGCCCTTTTGCTTAACGATGCCAACAGTTTCGCCGCCTGCCCAGCCGGCATTTGTTCCAAAATGGCTGCCGCTTTGTCGCCGTCAATCTGGCTCAGTACACGGAGCGCTTCGCTCTCAGGCAGTTCCGCTAAAATAGCCGCCGCCTGTTTTTCCGACATGGCGTCATACATGCCGGCGACATCTTCTTCCGTCAAGGCTGGCTCGTCAACAGGCTCAGCCTGAGCGTCCGTTTTCTCGCTTGGCGCAGACAGCTGGGCGATTTCCTTTTCCTTTGCCGCCAATTCGTTTTTCAACCGCTTGATTTGCTTTTGTTGGTCGGCGATCGTTCGTTTTTGCTGTTCAATCGTCTGCTGCTGAGCTTCAATCGTTTTTTGCAAAGCTTTCTCCCTTTTGCTCCAGTCGATCCACTCGGAGACAAACGGCGCCTTTATTGTCCACTGCTTTGCCGCCTTGGCCACATCAACGCCGGCAACGTTTAAAATCAACAACAGAAAAGAGACGGCAAACGCACTCGGAATGACAATGACGAACAACAGCCATTGCCACCAGCTCGCCTGCATTTCCTGTTCAACTTTGCTCTCTGCCATCTATACCTCTCCTTGCCTTGCAAAGCGTTGAACCGCCATTTCATCGAGCAGGCGGCGTTCCGCTTCCCTCTCAAGCTGCTCGGCCCACCGCTTAATGCGCTCACGCATTTTTTCGTATTTTTTCACTTCGATATTCAATTCCATCAAACGCTGTTGCCGGCGCTGCATCTGCTCGCGCGCCTGCATGACGACGAGCTGATAATGGTCGATCGTCCGCTCTAAATTCGCCATATATTGCAGCCTAAGGCGAATGTCTCCAACGGACAGGCCGGCTTGAAGCTGTTCATCCCGAGCCGCCACGCATTCTTCTTTTTCCTTAAGCAGGCGGTAAAGCGTTTCGGCTGCCTGCTCAAACCGGCGGACCGCCTCCTCGTATTCGCCAAGCGCCTTCTCTTTTTCTTTTTCTTTCATCGCCAGCACTTTTTGCAGCCGAAACGTCGGCGTCACATTTGTTCACCCTTTCATCGTCTGAAAATGACGCGCGATTTCTCACCGAACCGACAACAAGCGCAACAACCCATCAATGCTTTCGGCGCGCGTCGTTTTTTCATCGATGTTTTGGCGGCAAAACGCCATCATTTGCGGATAAAATTCGATCGCCTCATCAATTTCTTGGGACGACCCCCGTTTGTACGCCCCGATTTGAATCAAATCCTCCGAATCTATATAAGTGGACAGAAGGCGGCGGAACCGGTTTGCCGCTTCGCGGTGCTCTGCGCTGATAATGTGGGGCATGACGCGGCTGACGCTTTTGAGCACGTTAATCGCCGGGTAATGCCCTTTGTTCGCCAGCTGGCGTTCCAACACAAAATGGCCATCCAAAATGCCGCGCACCGCATCAGCGATCGGCTCATTCATGTCATCGCCGTCAACAAGCACCGTATAAAACGCGGTGATCGTGCCGGAAGCGTTCGTTCCAGCCCGTTCAAGCAGCTTTGGCAGGAGGGCGAAGACCGATGGCGTATAGCCTTTCGTCGTCGGCGGCTCACCGACGGCAAGGCCAATCTCCCGCTGCGCCATAGCGACGCGGGTGACCGAGTCCATCATGAGCATGACATCCGCCCCTTGGTCGCGGAAATATTCGGCGATCGCCGTTGCCGTATAGGCGCCTTTGACGCGCATCAGCGCCGGCTGGTCGGACGTGGCGACGACGACGACAGAGCGGGCCAAGCCGTCCGGGCCAAGGTCGCGCTCTAAAAACTCGCGCACTTCGCGGCCGCGCTCGCCGATTAAGGCGATGACGTTCACATCGGCCGACGTATGGCGGGCGATCATTCCCATGAGCGTGCTTTTGCCGACGCCCGAGCCGGCAAAAATGCCGACGCGTTGCCCCTTGCCGACGGCAAGCAGGCTGTCGATGACGCGGATGCCGACTTCAAGCGGTTCGGCAATCGGCGGCCGAACGAGCGGATTGGGCGGATCGCGTTCGACCGACACCGGCTTCAGCCCGGGCGGCAACGGGCTCCCGTCAAGCGGTTGGCCGAGCGGATCAAGAATCATGCCGATGAGCGCATCGCCGACGTGCACTTCAAGCGGCCGGCCGGTCGCTTCGACAAGGCAGCCGGGAGCGATATGAGACATGGCGGAAAACGGCATAAGCAAGACGTGCTGTTCATGAAAGCCGACGACTTCGGCGGGAATTTTCCGGCGGCCGCTCTGTTCATGGATGTAACAAAGATCGCCGATCGAGCTTTCCGGCCCTTTCGATTCCATCATCAAGCCGATGACGCGCGACACTTTGCCAAACCGTTTATACAAGTCGACGGCGTCTATTTCATCAAGAAGCGCCTGCCAGTTCAGAAAACGCCCCCTCCTTCAATCGCCGGTAGAGCGCCTCGCGCAGCCGCTCAAGCTGCACATCGACGCTCGCCTCGATGCGCCCAAACGGCGTCTCCACGACACAGCCGTATTCAGGGAGCGCATCGTCCGGGTAAATAAATAGATCGACGCGATGCGGAAACACGGATTTCAGCAGCTCTTTTTGCTCTGCCACTATTTCGTAGCAGTGCGGATGCACATAAACGGCCACTTCCGTTTGCCGGCGCACTTCCTGCAATGCTTGGTGCACAAGCGGCAAAAAGGCGTTTCGATCGCCCTCAAGCGCGGCGCCGATAATGCGTTCGGCCGCTTTTAACGCCACCTCCAGCATCGCCTCAGCCGTCGATTCGATGCGAGCGTAAAATTCGGTGTTCGCTCGCTCCGCCAAACGGCGGGCTTGCTCGATCAACGCGCGGTGCTCGCCAAGCGCCTCCTCGCGCCCAGCCGCATAGCCGTCTTCATACCCGCGGGCGCGCGCTTCCTGCATGAGACGCTCTTTCTCACGCTGCCATTCCTCTTGCTCGCGGGCCAACTGCTCGCGCACCGATTCGTAATATTGCTCTGCCTGGCGGCGAAGCTTGGCTGCTTCTTCCTTGGCGGCGGCGACCGCTTCCATCTCCCGCTGCCGATCGTCGGCGGACGATGGAAGATCGGAAACATGGCGCTGCACGACGATCGTCTTTTTCCCAGCGCGCGCCGCCAATTTCGGCGCTTTAATGACGTTAGACAATAATATCATCTCCTCCCCCGCGCGCGATGACGATTTCTCCGGCCTCTTCGAGACGGCGGATCACTGCGACGATGCGCGATTGCGCCTCCTCGACATCACGCAGCCGGACTGGCCCCATATATTCCATTTCTTCTTTGAACGTCTCGGCCATTCTTGTCGACATGTTGCGGAAAATAATGTTTTTCACTTCGTCGCTCGCTACTTTCAGCGCCAACATGAGATCGTTGTTGTCCACCTCGCGGATGACGCGCTGAATGGCGCGGTGATCGAGCGTCACGATATCTTCAAAGACAAACATCCGTTTTTTAATTTCCTCGGCCAGTTCCGGGTCTTGGATTTCCAAGGCATCCAAAATCGTCCGCTCCGTGCTCCGGTCGACTTGGTTCAGCACTTCAACGACCGCCTCAATTCCGCCGGCTTGCGTGTAATCTTGCACGACGGTCGCGGACAGCCGCCGCTCCAAAATTTGCTCGACTTCATTGATAATCTCCGGCGATGTGCTGTCCATCAGCGCGATGCGCCGGGCGACATCCGCCTGCATTTCCTGTGGCAGCGCCGATAAAATTTGCCCTGCCTGTGCCGGCTCCAAATACGAAAGAATCAGAGCGATCGTTTGCGGATGTTCATTTTGAATGAAGTTTAACAGCTGCATCGGGTCGGCTTTGCGGGCGAAATCAAACGGCCGCACCATCAGCGCCGATGTCAGGCGGTTGATGATCTGCATCGCCTTATCCGGGCCGAGCGCTTTTTCAAGCACTTCTTTCGCATAGGCGATGCCGCCTTGGGCGATGTAATCTTGCGCCAAGGCGAGCTGTCGAAACTCTTCAAGCACTTCCTCTTTTTGTTCAGCCGTCACTTGACGGACGTTGGAAATTTCTAGCGTCAGCTTCTCGATCTCTTCCTCGGATAAATGTTTATAAACAGAGGCCGACACATCCGGGCCGAGAGAAATAAGCAGGATGGCCGCTTTTTGCCTGCCCGACAACCCGCCTTTTCGTTCGCGCTTTGCCATACGCCGTTCCCCCTACTCTTCCGATAGCCACGTTTTTAATAGTTTTGCAAACTCATCCGGCTTTTCTTTCGCCAGCCGCTCAAGCTGTCGGCGGCGCAACGCTGCTTCCGTCTCCGGCGGCTCCGGCAAATCCGGCTCCGTCGAAAGCGGCGGAGTGAACAAGTGTTCTTCTTCCTCTTCCTCGTCTTCACGGCGGCGGCGCAGCCAGAGGAACAACAGCAAGGCAACGAGCAACAGCGCTCCTGCACCGGCCGCATACCACCACCACGCCGGCCGATCCGGCGTTGATTCGGTGAATGTCGGCTTGCCGTTAAACTTCTGCACCGAAACGACGATGCGGTTGTTGATGTCCTGATCAGTGAGCGTTTGCGCTTCGCTTTTGTCGATTGACGTCCGGACGATCGTTCCTAGCAGTTTTTGAATGTCATTGACCGTCTCGGGCGGCAGCGAGTTCGGATCATTAGGGTCTGGCGGCTCGACCATCACTTGGATGCCTAGGTCGCGGATTTTATATGGACTTTCGACGATTTGCTTTTTGATTTTGTTTACCTCGTTGTTGATCGTCTCTTCGGTTCGTTCATAGTTGCCGTTTGCTGCGCCGTTTGCGTTTTGATAGCCCGGCACTTCGTTCGCTCCCGTTCCAGCGGCGCCTCCGGGCGGCGCACCGCTCCCGGAGTACGTCTCTTTAATGCGCTGAACGCTGACGGCAATGCCCTCATTGTTTTTCTCATCAACCGGGGCGACTAAGTTTTCTTCCCGCTTTTCTTGCGTAAAGTCAATGTCGGCCGTCACGGAAACGACGACTTTATCCTGCCCCATCATCGTGCCGAGCAGTTGCTGCACTTGGCGCTGAATGTCGCGCTCGATCTGCTTTTTAATTTGCTGTTGCGAGGCGAATGTCGTTCCTGTCGAATTTTCGCCGTCATTTTTTAAATCAAAATACTCAAAAAACTGATTCATAATGACGATATTATCTGTAGAGAGGTTCGGAACACTTTTGGCGACGAGATGATAGAGCGCTTTGATTTGCTCGTCGCTGAATTGGTAGCCCGGCTTCGTCTTCAGCACGATCGAGGCCGAGGCTTCCCCTTTCTCATCGGAAACGAATACGCTCGGCTGCGGAAGGTTGATCATGACTTTGGCGTCCTCGACGCCGTCAATCGTCTTGATCAAGTTGGCGAGCTCCGTTTGCATCGCCTTCAGCTTCACCATATTGAACTCGTTATCCGTCATGCCGAAGCTCGCGTTTTGGCCGAAAAATGAATAGTCAATGACCCCGCTGTTCGGGATGCCTTCAGCAGCGAGCTCGACTTTCAGCGCGTCCACTTGCTCTTTCGGCACTTTGATCGTCGTTCCGCCGTCCGCCACTTCGGCCGGAACGCCGCGCTGGTCAAGCGTTGCTTTAATTTGCCCCGCTTCTTGCGGCGACAAATTGCTGTAGAGGGGCACCATTTCCGTCCTTGTGGCGAAAAAGACGCCGACGCCAACGGCCAAAAGCACGGCCGCTGCCGCAGTGAGCACGAGCCATTTCTGTTTTTTTGTCCGTTCCTGCCAAAACGCGCGAGCCCGGCTCCACCACTCTTTCCATTTCCTTCTCATACAATTCCCCCGATGATCCAATACCTGCCGCCATAGCGCAACAATGGCGGCGGCTTCCGTATGTATTGCGATTCATTGCTGCTACAATGGCATGCGCATCATTTCTTGATACGCCTCGATCGCTTTGTTGCGGATCTCCAGCGTCAGCTGCAACGTGATGCTCGCTTTTTGCGCGGCGATCATCACATCATGCAACTGAACGTTCTCCCCGCGAACGAGCTTTTCCGTCAGCGCATCGGCTTGAATTTGCGCTTCGTTCACGCGGTTGAGCGCCTCTTTGAAAAATGCGGCGAATTGCTTTTGCGCCTCAGCCGGCTTCGCTGGGGGCGAAACGGCGGAAGACATCGTCAGCCCAATGCGGCTTGCTCCATCAATCATCGTTTATCCCCCTCGCATGCTATTTCCCGATCTCGAGCGCCTTCATGAGCATTCCTTTTGAAGCATTCAACACCGTGACGTTCGCCTCATACGAACGCGTCGCCCCAATCAAGTCCACCATTTCTTTCAGCGGGTCGACGTTTGGCAGACGCACATAGCCGTCGGCGCCCGCATCCGGGTGATTCGGGTCGTAGACGAGTTTAAACGGCGCCGGATCATCGACAATTTCGCGCACCCGCACTCCGCCGTCCACCGCGTCGGCACGGCCGAGCGCAGCCTGCAAATAGCCCGAAAACGACCCGCTGCGCGGTTCGATGATGACCATTTTGCGGCGGTACGGCTCCCATTCGCCGTTGACAAGGCGGGCGCGCGTCGTATCGACGTTAGCGATGTTGGAGGCAATCACGTCCATGCGCAACCGTTGGGCGGTCAACGCCGAAGCCGAAATGTTTAGACTTTGAAACAAAGACACCCGTTATTTTCCTCCTTTAATCACTGTTTTCAACGTTGTAAATTTGCCGTTGAGCCGCTCGATTAAGGCATTGTAATAAATTTGGTTTTCTGCTAGTTTTGACATTTCTTGATCGATATCGACACTGTTTCCATTATGATTGTAACTCACCGTTGTGTCCGTCGTCACGATGATTTTTCCATTTTGTTCGTTTGGAAACGAAAAATGCTTCGGATTCGTCCGTTTGGCCTCAAGCCGAAACGCCCGTTCCAATTCAGCCTGAAAGCGCACATCTTTCGCCTTATAGCCCGGCGTATCGGCGTTGGCGATGTTGTCGGCGATCGCCTGTTGGCGAAGCGCAGCGTAGCGAAGCCCTTGTTCAAGCCAACCGATCGTCGCTGAAAAGAGCGCCAATGGAATCCCCTCTTTTCTCCTATTTTTCGACAATTTCTGCTAGTTTTCATTTTACGGGAAAGAAAACCCAATGTATAGACGGAACTTGGTACTATTTTTCGACGATGCCATTACAGAAAAACGATGCCAAGGATGTTTGTCAAAACAAAAAACCCGCCGGGCCAAAATACCCAGCGGGCTTAGGCGGCTGCGCCGTTCAGCTCGATTTCAATTTTTCAAGTTCGCTTAAAAACTTGTCGTTCAATACTTTAATGTACGTTCCTTTCATGCCGAGCGAGCGCGATTCGATCACGCCGGCGCTTTCTAGTTTGCGCAGAGCATTGACAATGACCGAGCGGGTGATGCCGACGCGGTCGGCGATTTTGCTCGCGACAAGCAGTCCTTCCGTTCCGTCAAGCTCCTCAAAAATGTGTTCGATCGCCTCAAGCTCGCTGTAAGAAAGGGAGCTGATCGCCATTTGCACGACCGCCTTGCTGCGCGCTTCCTCTTCAATTTCTTCCGCCTTTTCACGCAAAATTTCCATGCCGACGACCGTCGCACCGTATTCAGCCAAAATGAGATCGTCATTGTCAAACTCGCGGTCAAGGCGCGATAAAATGAGCGTGCCGAGCCGCTCGCCTCCGCCGTTGATCGGAACAATCGTCGTCAAGCCGGTTTTGAACAAGTCACGATTTTCCACTGGAAACGCCGTATATTCGCTATTAATATCGATATTAGGAGACGTTTCCGTAATGTTGAACAAGTTTTTCGTGTATTCTTCCGGAAACTGGCGCTCCTCCAGCATCCGCTTCATCCGTTCGTTTTCAATCGATTGTTTAATGGCGAATCCAAGCAGTTTGCCGCGGCGGCTGACGACAAACACATTGGCTTCAATCACTTCGCAAAGCGTTTCTGCCATTTCTTTAAAATTGACCGGCCGCCCGGCCGCCTTTTGCAACATGGCGTTGATTTTCCGCGTTTTCTCTAGCAAGTTCATTGATTTCATCTCCTCCTCATAAAATAAACTCGCTTAAATCTTTGTTTTTGACGATGCTGCCGAGTTTTTGCTCGACATATTGCGGTGTGATGACGACCTTGTCGATTCCGATGTCCGGCGCCTCAAACAGCAAGTCTTCCAGCAGTTTTTCCAAAATCGTGTGCAACCGGCGCGCACCGATGTTGTCGGTCGTCTGGTTTACTTCAAACGCCACCTCGGCAATCTTACGAATAGCATCGTCAGAAAATTCAAGACTTATACCTTCTGTTGCCAAAAGAGCTTGATATTGTTTAATGAGCGCGTTATTCGGCTCGACTAATATTCTTACGAAATCGTCGACCGAAAGTTTCGCAAGCTCGACGCGGATCGGAAAACGGCCTTGCAACTCAGGGATCAAATCCGACGGCTTCGCCATATGGAACGCGCCGGCGGCGATGAATAAAATATGGTCTGTTTTCACCGGGCCGTACTTCGTCATGACGGTCGACCCTTCGACAATCGGCAAAATGTCGCGCTGCACCCCTTCGCGCGAGACGTCGGCCGAACCGGACACCCCTCCGCTGCGGGCGATTTTGTCGATTTCATCGATAAAAATGATGCCGGACTGCTCAGCGAGGCGGACGGCCTCTTGCGTCACTTCATCCATGTCGATCAGCTTTTGCGCTTCCTCGTTGATGAGCACTTTGCGCGCTTCACTCACTTTGAGACGCCGCTTTTTGCGCCGCTTCGGCATGAGGCTGCTCAAGGCGTCCTGCATGTTCATCCCCATCTGCTCAATGCCTGCCCCTTGCAAAAAGTCAAACCATAGCGGCGCCTGTTCCTCGATTTCAATCGTCACCATCTCGTTTTCAAGCTGCCCGTTTGCCAGCTGCCAAGCAACTTGGCGCCGCTTTTGCTCCACCTGTTCATCCTCATGGCTGTAGCTGTTGTCCACTTGGGTTCCTTGGCCGCCAAACAGCAGCTCAAGCGGGTTTTTGATCGTCTGCTTTGGCTTGCCCGGAACGAGCAGTTCAACAAGCCGCTTGTTCGCCTGCTGTTCAGCCCTGTCTTTCACTTCGTTCATTTTCCGTTCTTTCACGAGCCTAACTGACGTTTCCACCAAATCGCGCACCATCGATTCGACGTCGCGCCCGACATAGCCGACTTCGGTGAATTTCGTCGCCTCGACTTTGATGAACGGCGCACCGACGAGTTTGGCGAGCCGGCGGGCGATCTCCGTCTTTCCGACCCCGGTCGGGCCGATCATTAAAATGTTTTTCGGCATCACTTCATCGCGCAATTTTTCATCGAGCAAACTGCGGCGGTACCGGTTGCGAAGCGCGATCGCCACCGCCTTTTTTGCCTCTTTTTGCCCGACGATGAACTGATCGAGCTTTTCGACAATCTGCCGTGGAGTCAACGTTTCCGCCATCATCGGCCTCCTCCTTTTTTACAGCTCTTCGACAATAATATGGCCGTTCGTATAAACGCAAATGTCAGCGGCGATCTCGAGCGCCGCCTGGGCAATCTCTTTCGCGGTCATCGAGCCGCCCGCGTACTTCTTCAACGCACGCCCAGCAGCAAGCGCATACTGACCGCCCGAGCCAATGGCGAGCATGCCATCATCCGGCTCAATCACTTCGCCCGTGCCAGAGACAAGCAACAAGTGCTGTTTGTCCATGACAATGAGCATCGCCTCGAGGCGGCGCAACACTTTATCGCTCCGCCACTCTTTCGCCAGTTCAACCGCCGCGCGCGGCAAGTTGCCGTTAAATTGTTCGAGCTTGCCTTCAAACATTTCAAACAGCGTAAACGCGTCAGCGACCGAGCCGGCGAAACCGGCGAGCACGTTTCCTTGGAACAACCGCCGCACTTTTTTCGCTGTATGCTTCATGACGACCGCATTGCCGAACGTCACTTGGCCGTCGCCAGCCATGGCGGATGCGCCGTTATGGCGGATGGCAAAAATCGTCGTCGCATGAAAAGCTCCCATCATTTTCCCCTCCTTGCCTGCGGGTTACGCCCGCGGATGCGCCTGCAAATAAATACGCCGCAGCCGGTCTTTCGTTACATGCGTATACACTTGCGTCGATGACAAATGCGCATGGCCGAGCAGTTCCTGCACCGAACGGAGATCGGCTCCTTCGTTGAGCAAATGGGTCGCAAACGTATGCCGCAAAACGTGCGGGCTGATGTTTTGCATCAGCGCAGCTGCTTCGACAATCCGATCCAAAATATGGCGCACTCCCCGAGGCGTGAGCGGATTGCCGCGGGCGTTGACAAACAAATAGCGGTGGTCCGCCGGCAGCTTTCTTGTCAGTTCGCGTCGGCCCCTATGAATATACCGTTCAAGCGCTTCGCGGGCCGGGCGGCCGAACGGAACGTAGCGCTGCTTGTTTCCTTTGCCGTGAATGAGCACAGTCGTTGCAGCAAAATCGACGTCAGACAGCCGAATGTGACAACATTCACTAACCCGGACGCCAGTCGCGTACAGCAACTCAAGCAGCGCCGCATTGCGCTGGCCGAGGGCGGTATTTTCATCATTGACAAGAAACAATGCTTCTAATTCTTTCGGGTATAAAAAATTAGGAATTTTTTGCTCTTTTTTCGGCAGCGTCGCGAGCGCAAACGGATTTTCGGCCGCCCGCCCTTCGCGCAGCAAAAACTTGTAAAAGCTGCGCAGACTCGAAATTTTGCGGGCGACCGAACGGCTGGCCAACTGTTGTTCGTATAGTTTCGTCAAATATAAGCGGACGTCGCTGTAGGACACTTCATCGAGCGCGCCGATTCCTTCCTCATCCATAAATCGGAAAAACTGCTCAATGTCACGCCGGTAACACACAATAGTATATTGTGAATAATTTTTCTCGATTTGTAAATATTCTATGAACAATTGTAACGCAAGTTTCGAATTCTCCATCGCCTCACCCCGCAACGGCTACTACATCGTACCATATTCTTCTGCATGAACGCAACTATTTTTTACAAAATTCTGAATTGTATCTAATGCCCGTTCATGCTTCTAGCCGCTCTTCATAATCGCACGCCGTGCATTGCACTTGCACACCTTTTTTCAGCTCTTTCTCCACAAGCAAACCTGCGCATTTCGGGCACGGGCGGGCGAGCGGTTTATCCCACGAGACGAAGTCGCAATCCGGGAAACGGTCGCAGCCGTAAAACACCCGCTTTCTTTTCGTGCTGCGCTCGACGATGTTGCCTTCGCGGCATTTCGGGCACTTGACGCCGATTTCTTTGACAATCGGCTTCGTATGGCGGCATTCCGGGAAATTCGAGCAGGCGATAAACTTGCCGAAACGGCCCATTTTGTACACCATCGGACTGCCGCACACCTCGCAGTCAATGCCGGCGGGCTCATCCTTAATCTCAACTGCGCGCATTTCTTTTTCCGCCACTTTCAACCGCTTTTCAAATTCGCGGTAAAACTCGTCAACGACTTTGATCCATGCCACTTTCCCTTCTTCAATTTCGTCCAATTCTTTTTCCATTTTCGCCGTAAACTCGACATCGATAATTTCCGGGAAAAATTCGAGCATCAGCTCCACAACGATTTCGCCGAGCTCGGTCGGGACAAACCGTTTGTTCTCAAGGACGACATAGTTGCGCTTTTGGATCGTATCAAGCGTCGGGGCATACGTCGACGGGCGGCCGATGCCGAGTTCCTCCAACGTTTTGACGAGGCGGGCTTCCGTGTAGCGTGGCGGCGGCTGGGTAAAGTGCTGCTTCGATTCGATCGTTTCGCTCTCAACCGTTTCCTTTTCTTCCAAATCCGGGAGGATACGGTCCTGCTCTTCCGTTTGATCGTCCGTTCCTTCAATATACACTTTCATAAACCCTGGAAATTTCACCTTCGAGCCGCTGGCGCGGAACACGACGCCGTTGTTTTCCAACTCGACGCTCATGGTGTCAAGCACGGCGGCCGCCATTTGACTGGCGATGAACCGTTCCCAAATGAGTTTATACAACCGAAACTGGTCGCGCGTCAAATACGGTTTCACTTTGTCCGGATCGCGAAATGCCGATGTCGGGCGGATCGCTTCATGGGCGTCTTGGGCGTTCGTGCTTTTCTTCTCTTTCCGCTTTTCTTGGTTGACATACATAGCGCCGAACGTCGCCTCGATATACGCCGCCGCCTCTTGCTGCGCCGTCTCGGCGACGCGCGTTGAATCAGTGCGCATATACGTGATCAACCCGACCGTCCCTTCGCTGCCGAGATCGATTCCCTCATACAGCTGCTGGGCGATCATCATCGTCTTTTTCGTCCGGAAATTCAGTTTGCGCGCCGCTTCCTGCTGAAGCGACGATGTCGTAAACGGCGGCACTGGGCTGCGCTTGCGCTCTCGTTTTGTCACCGTTTTCACGACAAATGCCGTTCCGTTTAAGCGGTCCAGCACCGCTTTCACATCCGCCTCCGTCTTTAAATCGCGTTTTTGTCCGTCAATACTGTAAAACGAGGCGGCAAACGTCTCTCCTCCTTTTTGAAACGTCGCTTGAATCGTCCAATATTCTTCCGGCTGAAATTCGCGAATTTCTCGTTCCCGATCGATGATGAGACGCAGCGCCACCGATTGGACGCGGCCGGCGCTTAACCCTTTTTTCACCTTTTTCCATAAGAGCGGGCTGATGTTATAGCCGACGAGCCGGTCGAGCACACGCCGCGCCTGCTGGGCGTCAACAAGATTCATATTGATCGCGCGCGGCTGCTGAAACGATTGCTGAATGGCATCCTTCGTGATCTCATGAAAGACGACGCGGCAATCAGAGTGAATATCCAGATCGAGCATGTGGGCCAAATGCCAAGCGATCGCCTCTCCTTCGCGATCGGGGTCGGCGGCAAGAAACACTTTTTTCGCTTTTTTCGCCGCCGTTTTCAACTCTTTGATCACCTGGCCTTTGCCGCGGATCGTAATGTATTTCGGCTCGTAGCCATGGTCTATATCAACGCCCATTTGGCTTTTTGGCAAATCGCGGACGTGGCCCATTGACGCTTTGACCGTATATTTTTTTCCCAAGTATCGTTCGATCGTCTTCGCTTTCGTTGGCGATTCGACGATAACTAAGTAGTCTGACATCCATCTTCCACCCCTAGGAGGTAAATTGAAATCTTCATTATTATTAATGATTATTGCCGCATTTGTCAAACATGTGCATTACACATACGGGAATTCGGCCAAAATGTCCGCCGCTTCTTGCACTAGTTTTGCCCCGTGCTGAATGAGCGTATTCGGCCCGGCGGATTCCGCCAAACCGATCGGGCCGGGGACGGCGAACACTTCCCGCCCTTGCTCAAGCGCATACGCGGCGGTAATGAGCGAACCGCTTTTTCGCTTCGCCTGCACGACAAGCGTGCCGAGCGACAGCCCGCTGATGATGCGATTGCGCGCGGGAAACTGCCATGCCTGTGGGCGCGTTGCCGGCGGATGCTCGGCGATGACCAACTGTTCGTTCATCAGCCGGGTGGCGAACGGTCGATGCTCTTTCGGATAAATGTGGTCCAGCCCGCCGGCGATGACCGCGACCGTCGACCCGCCATGCTGGACGGCGAGTTGGTGGGCGCACACGTCAATCCCAAACGCGAGCCCGCTGACGATCGTAAAGCCGGCGGCAACAAGCGGCGGCACCAATTTGTTCAACGCTTCGATTCCTTCCTTCGTCGGCCGTCTCGTGCCGACGATGCTGATCAGTTTCCGCTCCTGAAGCAAAGCGGAGTTCCCCTTTGCATACAGCACCCACGGCGGGGCATAAATATGCCGAAGCAACGGCGGATAGTCATGATCAAACACGGTGACCACATGAATGCACCGGTCCATATATGTTTTTATCACACGTTGCACATCGATGGAATGCAAATCATGGAAAAAAGCGGTCCATTGAGCGTCGGAAAGCGGAATGAGCGGGCGGAGATCATTAGGAGGAAGAGAAAATGGAGCGGTGAGCGTCGGATCAGCCTTAAGCAAGGAATGAATCGTCTTCCATCCCGCCCCGCGGCAATGATGGAGATGGATGAGTCGGTCGCGGACCGTATCGTACATACTGCTCCCCTTTCTTTTTTCACCTTCAGCATGGATATATAGGTGCAACTATCCTTGACGGAAAAGTCGCCTGTCTATTTTTTCGACTGTCGGAGGCAAGCCGCAGGCTTCCTCGTCACGCCTTGGCGTGACGGAAGACCGAACAACCACCTGCTTCACAGACCCATACATGGGTCTAGAAGCGGCGTTGTTCGGTCGCCCGACAGTCGATCCAATTGCTCTGTAAAAGCGGCAAATGGTAAAGCTTCAAATTGCATCTATAGACATGATACGCAACACCCCGCACGAAGACGTGCGGGGCCAAACCATTAGTGCGTTTTGCATTTTTCGTACAAGCCGCGTTCTTTCAGCACAGAAATGAGTGTTTCTCCGATCACGGCCGGCGTTTCCGCCACTTTAATGCCGCATTCGGTCATTTTTTTGATTTTCTCTGCGGCCGTGCCTTTGCCGCCGGAAATGATCGCGCCGGCATGGCCCATCCGTTTGCCCGGAGGCGCCGTTTGCCCGCCAATAAAGCCGACGACCGGTTTCGTCATGTTCGCTTTCACCCATTCGGCCGCTTCTTCTTCCGCCGTGCCGCCGATTTCGCCGATCATAATGACAGCGTACGTTTCTTCGTCTTCATTAAACGCCTTGAGCACATCGATGAAGTTCGTGCCGTTGACTGGGTCGCCGCCGATGCCGACCGCCGTCGACTGGCCGATGCCGGCTTGCGTCAGTTGGTGAACTGCTTCGTACGTCAGCGTGCCGGAACGGGAAACAATGCCGACATGTCCTTTTTTATGGATGTAGCCCGGCATAATGCCGATTTTGCACTCTTCCGGCGTAATGACGCCCGGGCAATTCGGGCCGATGAGGCGCGTCTTTTTGCCTTCCATGTACCGCTTCACTTTCACCATATCGAGCACCGGGATGCCTTCGGTGATGCAAACGACAAGGTCGAGTCCAGCGTCAACCGCTTCCATGATGGCATCCGCGGCAAATGCCGGCGGAACGTAAATGACCGAGGCGTTCGCCCCTGTTTTTTCAACCGCTTCCGAAACAGTGTCAAACACCGGCACGCCTTCGACTTCCGTGCCGCCTTTGCCCGGCGTGACGCCGCCGACAATCTTTGTGCCGTATTCGATCATCTGTCTCGTATGGAACAGCCCTTGCGAACCGGTAATCCCTTGCACGATCACTTTCGTGTCTTTATTGACAAAAACGCTCACGTGTATCCCTCGCTTTCTTAACGTACTAGCTCGACGATTTTTTGCGCGCCGTCCGCCATCGATTCCGCCGCAATAATGTTTAAGCCCGACTCTTGCAAAATCTTTTTCCCGAGCTCAACGTTCGTTCCTTCAAGACGGACGACAAGCGGAAGCGTCAAGCCGACTTGCTTCGTCGCCGCGACGATGCCGCTCGCGATGACATCGCATTTCATAATGCCGCCGAAAATGTTGACGAAAATGCCTTTGACGTTCGGGTCGGACAAAATGATTTTGAACGCTTCCCTTACTTTTTCCTCGCTGGCGCCGCCGCCGACATCAAGGAAGTTGGCCGGCTCGCCGCCATAATATTTGATGATGTCCATTGTCGCCATCGCCAAGCCGGCGCCGTTGACCATGCAGCCGATGTTGCCGTCAAGAGCGATGTAGTTTAAGTCATATTTCGACGCTTCGACTTCTTTCGGATCTTCTTCATCCAAGTCGCGGTATTCAAGGATATCCGGATGGCGGTATAAGGCGTTCGAATCGAAATTCAGCTTCGCATCAAGCGCCATCACTTTGCCGTCGCCGGTGACGACAAGCGGATTGATTTCGGCGATCGAGCAGTCTTTATCGACAAACACTTGGTACAAGCCCATCATAAATTTGACCGCTTGGTTGACGAGATGCTTCGGAATGTTGATGTTGAAAGCCAATCGGCGCGCTTGGAACGCTTGCAGCCCGACGGCTGGATCGATGTATTCTTTAAAAATTTTCTCCGGCGTTTTCGCCGCGACTTCTTCGATTTCCGTGCCGCCCTCTTCCGAGCCCATTAAAACGACGCGCGAGGTGGCGCGGTCGACGACAAGGCCGATGTAGTATTCTTTTTGGATGTCGCACCCTTCTTCAATCAACAGCCGTTTCACTTCTTTTCCTTCCGGGCCGGTTTGATGGGTGACAAGCACTTTGCCGAGCAATTCGCTGGCGTATGTACGGACTTCCTCGAGGCTTTTTGCCACTTTCACCCCGCCCGCTTTGCCGCGCCCGCCGGCATGGATTTGCGCTTTGACGACACACACCGGCGCGCCGAGCTCTTTCGCCGCTTCGACCGCTTCATCCACCGTGAACGCGACGCGGCCGTTCGGCACGCTTACACCATAGCTTCGCAAAATTTCTTTTGCCTGGTATTCATGAATGTTCATGCGCCAACCTCCTATGTATAAAATCAAAAAAGTCTTAGCGCTTTCATTTTATACCTAACATTTCGCGCTTGTCCACCGTTTCGCCGCAAAATTAAGAAAGCGGGGAATAGGAAAATTATCCCTCCCCCACCCTTTCTTCTTTCGCTTCTTGATCAAGCCGATACAAAAACGCGAACAATTCAGCCACTAAGGCGTACAGCTCCTCCGGGATCATTTCGTTGATCTCCACTTTGCCCAGCAGCTCAACAAGCGTCGGATCTTGGCGAATCGGCACGCCGTGTTGCCGGGCGGTGGCGATGATCGCTTCGGCGACCTTGCCAACCCCTTTCGCCTTGACGATCGGAGCTGCGTCAAGTGCCGCATCGTAAGACAAGGCGACTGCTTTTTTCCGCTCCTCGTTCATGCTTGGCAATCCACCTCGCTGCAACTGTCGGCAAACAGAAAAACGGAAGGCGGAGGAGGGGCGGAACGCGTTGCCTTTACATCAATGCCTGAAAGCGCATAGCCGTGCGCCTGAAACCGCTCTTTGACAAGCGGAGCCATCCGAGCGGCAACAACCGCCAACCGCGGATCATCGTGAAAAATGGAGATGTGGACGATCCGTCGTTGCACGCGCATATCGACGATCACCTCTCCCAGCTCTTCAAGCGTCAGGCAACAAACAATGCGGTTGTAATCGGCATCAAGCGGCCCGCCTTGTTTCCTCCTTCCTTGCCAGCACACAGCAAAATCGCTGCTGCGGCCGCCAAGCGGCAATGGAAACGAAAGCCATACGTGCTCAATGAGCCCATCGCCGCCAGCCGCGATGGCCATGCCATCGAGCTGGTCGAGAAGCGCTTCGGCCGCCCGCTTGGCCCCTTCGCTCCCCGGTTCATGAAGAAAGCGAAGAAGCAGCCGTTTCAACGACGGGGCAGAAGGCAAATCCTCGATTTTCCCAACACGGACGAGCGCCGCCTCGTCTTCAAGCCCAAGCCGCCCGGCCGCTCGCCTCAGCCAGCAAAACAGCGACAGCGCCGGATCTTTCGTCGCTCGAGCGGCCGCCCACAACTTCGCCTCCGCGGCGGGCAGCGCCCCGCTTTGATAGGCAGCATCGAGAGCGGCCCACCGTTCCAAAAACGCCTCCTCGTCCGTCAAGTCGAGCTGCCGAATGATATCGGCAAACCGGCGGCGTTGCACCGCCTCCCGAAGCGCCAAGCGGCGGGCCTCCGGCAACGGGGCGAGCCCAAGGCGGGCAAGAAGCGCGCGGGCCGTTTCGGCCTCTTCCTCCTCCGACAGCAACAAACGCACGGCCGCCTCGTAAGCGGACAGCGGCGGTGAAAGAAACTTCTCCATCGCCCGGCTGAGCTCAAGCGCCGCCGGATGGGCGGAAAGGGCGGCAATGGCCGCTTTCAGTTTCCCCAAACCATCAGCGAGCGGCACCCCGGTTTTAGCTGCCCATAGCGCGCGAAACACGGCTGAAGAGAGCGGCAGCCGGCGGCGAAACAAATGGGCGAGCACGTCTTCGGCCGCGTCCGGCTGGCCGGTCTCTTTCACCGCTTCAGTCAGTGCGGCAATTTCCTCTTTCGTTGCAGCCGCGCCAGCTTTCAGCGCTTGACGGAGCACCGGCAGCGCCGCATCCGGCAGTTTCCACGCTTTTTGCCACCGGCGCACCGCCTCTTCACCTGACGGAGCAGACGCCAGTTCGGAAAGGGGAATGGCTTTCCAATACATTGTTCCTTGTCGTTCGTGAATTTCAAACAAATACAAACGTCCGACGGCAAGCGGCGCCTCCAAACGGGCGCGCACAAGCTGTCCGCCAGCGCGGACGAGTGCCGCCCGCTCCCCGGTTTCCATCTCCTCGACCCGCTCCACTCGGCCAACGACGGCCTGCCCCGGCTGAAACCGCCGGCTGGATGTCGCGTCGCGGACAGCGGTCGTTGGCATCGTCCGCTCCATGCGCTCGACCATTTCGTCCCATCCCTTCTTCTAGAGCTGCTCGCTCGCCTTCAGCACCTCCCTCACCGGTGCGAACGAACGACGGTGCTCAGGCGTAATGCCATAGCGGCGGATCGCCTCGAAATGTTCCGGCGTTCCGTAGCCCATATGGCGCGCGAACCCGTATTGTGGATAGCGGCGATCCAGTTCTTTCATCCACCGGTCGCGCGTCACTTTGGCGATGACCGACGCAGCGGCGATCGAAGCGCTGTTGGCGTCTCCTTTTATGAGGCGCTGTTGCGGCAGTGGGCACGGCACCGCCATCGCATCAACGAGCAAATGTTCAGGCGGCGGGGAAAGGGCGTTCACCGCTTTCGCCATCGCTTGCCTTGTCGCTTCGTAAATATTCCTTTCATCGATCTCCGCCGCGCTGACGATGCCGATGCCGATGGCGACGGCGCACGCTTCAATTTGCGCAAACAATGCCTCGCGCTTTTCCGGCGTCAGCCGCTTCGAGTCGTCAAGCCCCGGCAAATAGGCGTCTTTCGGCAAGATGACCGCGGCGGCGACGACCGGGCCGGCCAGCGGGCCGCGCCCGGCCTCATCAATGCCGGCGATCCGTCTAACGCCAGCGGCGTATAGTTCCCGCTCATAACGCATCAGTTCTTCCCACCGTTGTTGCTCAGCGTGCCGGCGCGCTTTCTGCCTTTCAAAACGGGCAAGAAGTGCCTGCACGCTTTTTCGCTCATCCTGCCGCAGCATCTCCCAGCGCGGGTCGTCCGCGCCAAGCTTCGGAAGCAGCGCTTCAATGTCTTTCACCGTATACCGCTTCATGCTCCTCTCCCTCTTCTACTTATACTATCGGCTCTGTTTGGCCGACCGTAAAGCACCGCCGGCAAAAAACGCCCGCCGGACGCGCTACGTCCGTGAAGCGGGCGTTTCAAAGCTTAAGCGGCCTAATTTTTCCGTGCGGATGTCATACAAAACGATATCAGCCACTTTATCGTAGTCAACAGCGCCGCCTGACGTCAAGCAGCCGCGCCGCCTTCCGATGGCGTCAAACAAGGCGACGATGTCATCAGGAATGTCATCAAGGCCGTAGCGCTCCGCAAGCCGGTTGGGATAGTGAGTCGACAAAAAGCGGAGCGCATAGACGGCGACATCCTGCAAGTTTAAAATTTCGTCCTTAATGGCGCCGGTCACCGCCAACTTGTAGCCCACGTCCTCATCCTCAAATTTCGGCCATAGGATGCCTGGGGTATCAAGCAGCTCCATTTCTTTGCCGACTTTGATCCATTGCTGCGCTTTTGTCACCCCCGGCTTGTCGCCGGTTTTCGCGATATGGCGGCCGGCGAGCCGGTTGATCAGCGTCGACTTGCCGACGTTCGGGATGCCGACGATGAGCGCCCGAACCGGGCGCGGGTTTTTAATCCCTTTCGCCCGCATTTTCTCGAATTTGTCTTTCACCATCTCTTTCGCTGCCGCCGCGATTTGCCGGACTCCTGTTCCGCTTTGAGCATCGATGGGCAAAGCCAGCCGCCCTTGATCGTGGAAATAGCGGATCCACTGTTCGGTCACCGCCTCATCGGCCATATCAGCCTTATTGAGCAAAATGAGGCGCGGCTTTTGTCCGAGAATCTCGTCGATCATCGGGTTGCGCGAGGACATCGGCACACGGGCGTCAAGCAGCTCAAACGCTACGTCGATCAACTTTAATTTTTCTTGCACTTCCCGCTTGGCCTTCGCCATATGGCCGGGGAACCATTGAATCACTGTCATTGGCATCACCTGCCTCGTTTATTTCACAATCCGGGCGTCAGCCAACGGCCAATACACAAGATTCGCCTTGCCGACGACTTTTGACATCGGAATGAAGCCGATATGGCGGCTATCTTTGCTGAAACGGCGATTGTCGCCCATGACAAACAAATGCCCCGGCGGCACCGTGCTTCGCCCGGTCAGTTCCTCCAAAGTGAACGATTCCGTCAGCGGACCGCCGTCGGACAACTGCTTTTTATACTCGTCCAAATACGGCTCTTCATACGGCTTGCCATTGATATAGAGCGTATCATTTTTGTATTCAATTCGGTCGCCCGGCAGGCCGATGACCCGCTTAATATAGTCTCTCCCTTCTTCGGCGTGAAAAACAATGATATCGAAACGGTGCGGCATGCCGATTTTATACGCCAGTTTATTGACGATCATCCGCTCATGGTTATGTAATGTCGGCATCATCGAATAGCCGTCGACGATGATCGGAGCGAAAATAAAGTAGCGGATGCCCCCGGCGAGCAAGACGGCAACGACGATCGCTTTCATCCATTCGCGCCATTCGCTTTTTTTCTGTTCCATTGTCCACCCACCTAAATCAAAGTTTGCAGTCGTGGATCACTACCGTAAATCATCATTGACGGTAGTGAAAAAAGGAGCTTGAAAGCAAGCTCCTTTTCCGCTACGATCCACCGTTGTCCATTATTGCGCTGCGTTCGTATTTTCCTTGATGCGCGCCGCTTTGCCGCGAAGTTCGCGCAAGTAGTACAATTTCGCGCGGCGGACTTTCCCGCGGCGGATGACTTCCAGCTTGGCGATTTTCGGCGTATGCACCGGGAATGTGCGCTCAACGCCGACGCCATAGGACACTTTGCGGACGGTGAACGTTTCGCTGATGCCCGCTCCGCGCCGTTTAATGACGACCCCTTCAAACACTTGGATGCGTTCGCGGTTGCCTTCGACGACTTTCACATGAACCCGCACCGTGTCGCCCGGGCGGAAATCCGGCAAATCCGTCCTCAGTTGTTCTTTCGTGATCTCTTGGATTAAATGATGCATCATGATCCACTCCTTCCACAGATGTTCATGCCAATGATCTCTTCATTGCAGCGGAACATCGTTTTCCGTCCTCAAGCAGATCGCTTAAGGTCACACAAAAGACATGATAGCATAAACTGTTGACTCAGGCAATAGCTATTCGCGCTCCTTTTCCCACTCTTTCAGCCATTGCTTTTGCTTGTCTGTAAGCGGATATTCATCGAGCAAGTCCGGACGGCGCAAAAACGTGCGCCGGAGCGATTCCTTCTCGCGCCACTCGGCGATGAGCTGATGGTTGCCTGACAGCAATACATCCGGCACTTTCATGCCGCGGAAATCGGCCGGTCTTGTGTATTGCGGATACTCAAGCAATCCGGAGCTGAACGAGTCATCGACCGGCGACGCCTCATTGCCGAGCACCCCGGGGAGAAGACGGACGACGCTGTCGACAATGACCATGGCGCCGAGTTCCCCACCTGTTAAAATATAGTCGCCGATCGAAATTTCATCGGTTGCTAAATATTGGCGGATACGTTCGTCATACCCTTCGTAATGGCCGCAAATGAGCACCAAATGCGTTTCTTTCGCCAGCTCTTCCGCCTTTTTTTGCGTGTAGCGCTCGCCTTGCGGGCAAAGCAAAATGATGCGGGCGCCAGGCGATCCAGCCGTCACGTGTTCCACCGCGTCAAAAATCGGCTGCGGCTTGAGCACCATGCCGGCGCCGCCGCCGTACGGATAATCGTCGACCGTTTTATGCTTGTTGTCGGCAAACTCGCGAAAATCAATAAGGCGGATGTCGACGGCCCCTTTTTCTTGCGCCTTCTTTAAAATTGACTCGTTCAACACCCCGGAAAACATGCCGGGAAACAACGTTAAAATATCGATCCGCATCATTCGAGCAGCCCTTCCATCGGCCGGATGATGATCGTTTTCCGCTCCGGATCGACGTGCAAAACGACCTCGTCAATGTACGGAATGAGCGCTTCCGATCCGTCTTCGCGCCGGACGACCCAGACGTCGTTCGCCCCTGGAGTCAAAATTTCCTTTACCGCGCCGATGGTCTCCCCGCCTTCTGTCACGACAGTGCAGCCGATGATCTCGTGGAAATAATATTCCCCTTCCGCGAGTTCGCCGAGCTGGCTTTCCGGCACCTTCAGAATCGCCCCCTTAAACCGTTCAACGTCGTTGATGCTGTCATAGCCTTCAAACGACAACAAGTCAAACGATTTATGGACGCGGTGGCTTTTCACCGTGACTTCAATCGGTTCCGTGTCCCGTTCGCGGAAAATGTACAGCTTGTTTCCTTTTTTATACCGTTCTTCAGGAAAGTCGGTGCGCGAAATGACGCGCACTTCGCCGCGGATGCCGTGCGTATTGACGATTTTTCCGACATTAAACCATCGTTCCATCGCTTTCATCCCTTCTTAGCGAATCTCTTTGACGACGCCGTCTTCAATGATGATGGCGCGCGTTTTTGTCACCTCTTCCCAACGGTCGCCGACGTTCACCTCAACGAGCGCCTCGACTTCCCGCTCTTTCAATTCGCTCCCTAACGGTAGCATATGTAATTGTTCGAGCTGAAACTCAAGCAGTTTCATTTTCTCCATCCGCTCGTCGATCTCTTTGGCAAAATATTGTTTCACTAAAGCGGGCGGATAGTTTCCGCTTTTCTCCATTCGTTTCTGTTCAAAACGAAGCTGGTCGCACTCGCGCTCGAGCTGCTGCTTGCGCGCCAAAAACGCGGCGGCAAGCTCTTGTTTGCTCCGTTCAGTGACGATTTGCCGCACCTCAACCGTTTGAATGAGCTTCATCCTCTTCCCCCTTTTTTGACACGGAATGAACGGCACCCGGGCCATTTCCGCGCCCTTTGGCATCATATCAAAAAAGGGAGAGGAACATCCTCACCCTTTGTCTTTCACTTGCACAACAACCCGCTTTGGCGATCCGGCCGCGGCGGCGGCAACGACCGTGCGAATCGCCTGGATCGTCCGCCCTTGTTTGCCGATCACTTTGCCAGTGTCGTCTTCATGCACGGACAGCTCGTAGATGACAGCCGTCTCTTCTTCGCGGCGCTCAACCGCCACCGCCTCCGGATGATCGACAAGCGCCTTGACGATCGTTTCAATGAGCGGCTTCATGTGCATCTCGCTTATTTGCCGTATTTCAAGTTATGGAACTTCTCTAAAATGCCTTGCTTCGACAGCAAGCTGCGCACCGTATCCGACGGTTTGGCGCCGTTTTGCAGCCATTTGAGCGCTAATTCCTCATCGATTTTCACTTGCGCCGGCTCAGCGACCGGATCGTACGTGCCGATCGTTTCGATAAAACGACCGTCGCGCGGCGAGCGCGAATCAGCTACCACGATGCGATAGAACGGTTTTTTCTTTGTCCCCATGCGTTTTAAACGAATTTTTACTGCCATAGTCAGTACGCACCTCCGTATATAGTTCACACAAGATAGTATATTAACAATTCTTTTTCCGTTTGTAAAGGTTTTTCGCTTAACAGATCTTCATTTACATAAATGGAAAACGGAATCCTTTCTTTTTCCCTTTTGGCATATTCGTCATCATTTTCATCATTTTTTTCATGTCGTCAAACTGCTTCAAAAGCCGATTCACTTCCTGCACAGTCGTGCCGCTTCCTTTGGCGATCCGTCGTTTCCGGCTGCCATTGATGATTTCCGGATGCATTTTCTCTTCTTTCGTCATCGAGCGGATGATCGCCTCGACGCGAGCAATTTGCTTTTCATCGACTTGAATGTTGGCGAGCCCTTTGATTTTGTTGGCGCCCGGCAACATTTTAATCAGTTCGTCAAGCGGTCCGAGCTTGCGCACTTGGCCGAGCTGGTCCAAAAAGTCGTCAAGCGTGAAGGTGGCCGTGCGCATTTTTTGTTCGAGCTCTTTCGCCTTCTCTTCGTCGACGGCCGCCTGCGCTTTTTCGATGAGCGTCAGGACATCGCCCATGCCTAAAATGCGCGACGCCATTCGCTCCGGATGGAACGGCTCCAAAGCGTCAAGTTTTTCGCCCATCCCAGCAAACTTGATCGGCGCTCCCGTCACGGCGCGGATCGACAGCGCCGCCCCGCCGCGCGTGTCGCCGTCCAGCTTCGTCAAAATGACGCCGGTGATGCCGAGCTGCTCATGGAAGCTTTGTGCGACATTGACGGCATCTTGCCCGGTCATGGCGTCAACGACGAGGAAAATTTCATCCGGCTTGACCGCTTCTTTCATTTCCTTCAGCTCATCCATCAACGCCTCATCAATGTGGAGGCGGCCGGCCGTGTCGATGAGCACGTAATCATAATGCTCTTCTTTCGCCCGCTCGAGCGCCTGTTTAGCGATTTCAACCGGATTGGCGTGCTCGCCTAACGAAAAGACAGGCACGTTCAGCTGCTTGCCAAGCGTCTCGAGCTGCTTGATCGCCGCCGGGCGGTAAACGTCGGCGGCCACAAGCAACGGCTTCCGGTTATGCCGCTTGCGCAACAAGTTGGCCAGCTTCCCGGTCGTCGTCGTCTTCCCGGCCCCTTGCAGCCCGACCATCATGACGACGGTCGGCGGCCTCTTGGCAACAGCAATTTGGCTTTGCTCGCCGCCCATTAACGCCGTCAGTTCTTCCTTGACGATTTTGATCACTTGCTGTCCCGGCGTTAAGCTTTTCATCACTTCCTGCCCGACAGCCCGCTCGCTCACCCGTTTAATAAAATCTTTGACGACTTTAAAGTTGACGTCCGCTTCGAGCAGGGCAAGGCGCACTTCGCGCATCATCTCTTTGACATCCGCTTCGGTTACTTTCCCTTTGCCGCGGATGCGGTTCATCACCTGCTGCAAACGTTCAGACAATCCTTCAAACGCCATGGCGGTTTCCCTCCCTAGTCGAGTTCGTCAAGCTCATTGACGAGCGCCGCCAATTCGGCGTCAGCGCCGTAGTGCCGGCTGATGTAGTCTTTCAGCCGCTCGATGATCTGCCGCCGCCGTTCATATTTTCGCAGCAGCCCGAGCTTCTCTTCATACTGTTCCAGCATCGCTTCTGTACGCCGGATGTTATCGTACACCGCCTGGCGGCTCACCTCATATTGTTCGGCAATTTCCCCGAGGGAGTAGTCGTCCAAGTAGTAAAGCGCCATATAGTTGCGCTGTTTCGGCGTCAACAGCGCTTGGTAAAAATCGTATAAATAGTTCATGCGCATCGTTTTTTCCAGCACCGGACTCTCCCTCCCTCATTGTTAAGTAAAATACCTTTACAAAAATGTAGTGTACCGTCTTTTCCGTAGAGTGTCAAGCGAGAACGGGCAAACGAGCGCACAACACCTTTGGGAGCACCCTCTGTTGGCTTGTTTATGATTCCAGCAAATCAGCAAACAATCCGTAGACGTACTGTTCTGGATCGAACACTTGCAAATCGTCCATCTTCTCGCCGAGGCCGACGAGTTTCACCGGGATGGCCATCTCGTTGCGAATGGCGAGCACGATGCCGCCTTTCGCCGTGCCGTCAAGCTTCGTCAACACGATGCCGGTCACATCGGTCGCTTCTTTAAACAGCTTGGCTTGGCTCATCGCGTTTTGCCCGGTCGTCGCATCCAACACAAGCAATACTTCATGCGGAGCGCCCGGAATTTCGCGGCTGATGACGCGTTTCACTTTTTCGAGCTCTTTCATTAAATTCACTTTGTTTTGCAGCCGCCCGGCCGTGTCGCATAACAATACGTCAACGCCGCGCGCTTTCGCCGCTTGAATCGCATCATACATGACCGCCGCTGGATCGGAGCCGGCCGCCTGCTTAATGACGTCGACCCCAACGCGCTCGCCCCACGCTTCGAGCTGCTCGATCGCCCCGGCGCGGAACGTGTCGCCAGCGGCCAACAAGACGGATTTCCCTTCCGATTTCAGCTTATGGGCGAGCTTGCCGATCGTTGTCGTTTTGCCGACGCCGTTGACACCGACGAACAAAATGACCGTCAGCCCGCCTTCTTGTATATTCAAAGCGGAAAGTTCTTTGTCATCGGCGCCGGCGCGGTAAATGTCAACGAGCTTTTCGGCGATGACGTCGCGCATTTGCGCCGGGTCTTGAATGTTGCGGCGCTTCACTTCCATTTTCAGCTCATCGACAAGTTCCATGACGGTCGTGACGCCCACATCGGCGGCGATCAAAATTTCCTCAAGCTCTTCAAAAAACTCTTCATCCACTTTCCGATAGCGGGCGATGAGGTCGTTCACTTTCCCGGCGAGCGAATTTCGCGTTTTTGACAGCCCTTCTTTAAACTTTTCGGTTACGGCATCCGCTTGCTTTGTCCATTTTTCTTTCAATTTTTGAAAAAAACCCATCCAAAGCGCCTCCTTTCCATTATGACCGCACGAGCTCCTTCGAATCTTCCAAACGGACGGAAACGAGCTTTGAGACGCCCGATTCTTGCATCGTGACGCCGTACAGCACGTCCGCTTCTTCCATCGTCCCTTTTCGATGGGTGATGACGATAAACTGCGTGTCGCGGCTGAACCGTTTTAAATATTGGGCATACCGCTGCACGTTCGCTTCATCAAGCGCCGCTTCGACTTCATCAAGGACGCAAAACGGCACCGGACGCACCTTTAAAATCGAAAACAAGAGGGCGATCGCCGTCAGCGCCCGTTCGCCGCCGGAAAGCAAGCTTAAATGTTGCAGCTTTTTCCCCGGAGGCTGAGCGACGATGTCGATCCCAGTCTCAAGCAAGTCGTTCGGGTCGGTCAGCCGCAAATCGGCGCGCCCGCCGCCGAACAGCTCGCCAAATACCTCGCCAAAATGGGCGCGGATTTGTTCAAACGTCGCGAAAAACCGTTTTTTCATTTCATCGTCCATTTCATCAATGACTTGGTGGAGCGTCGCCTTCGCCTCTTCCAAATCGGCTTTTTGCTCGCTTAAAAAGCGGTGCCGTTCGGAAACTCGTTCGTATTCATCGATCGCCCCCAAGTTGACGGTGCCGAGCTCCTCCATGGCGCGCTTGATCAGCTTCACCCGCTTGCGCGCCTCATCGGCGCCGATCTCAAGCGGGTACGCGGAGCGAGCCGCTTCAAACGACAGCCCATATTCTTCGCGCAGACGGACAAGCAAGTTCTCAAGCTCCACGTCAAGCCGGTTCAACTTCACTTCTTCGTCTTTCACGACATCAGCGAGCTGTTTATGCTGCCGCTTTGCTTCCTTCCATTCCCGCTCCAAATGCTCGAGCTGCCGTTGGCAGTCGAGCCGCTGTTCGCGGCGGCTTGCGATCAGTTCAATCGTTTTTTGCTTGTCCTCGAGCTTTTGCTGTCGTTGCTGTTCAAGCTCTGCCTCATTCCATGCCGGCGCCTCCATTTCTGCGTCCAAGGCGGCCCGTTCTTGTTCAGCCTCCTCAAGCTCGCGGGCGGTTTCGGCAAGCTCCGTTTCGAGCTCTTCGACTTTCCGGCGCGCATGTTTCACGCGCTCTTTCGTTTCCGCCAAGGCGATTTTTTGCTCGGTGATCACTGCCTGGAGCGTCTCTTTCGTCGTTTGCTCCGTCTGTTTTTGCGCCTGCAGCCGGTTGATGTCGGCATCGATCGCCTGCAGTTTCTCGGCAAGCTGCTCAAGCTGCCTGTCAATGGCGCCGAGGCGGCGGTTCAGTTCTGCCATTTCGCGCTCATCGTTCGCTTTTTCCTCATCATACAAAGCGAGCCGCTCGTCGATCCGTTTTTTCTGCCATTCGAGCTCGCGTTGCTCGTCCTTTTGTCTTTGCAACGCTTCTTGCAGCGCCGCGATCTCCTCTTGCAGCGCAGCCGCCTGCGCTTCCCGCTCCGCCTGCTCGCGTCGTTTCGCCGCAACAGCCCGCTCAAGCCGAGCGATCGTTTCATCCATTTCCTGAAGCTTAGCGGCTAGCGTTTCCAGCTCGCGATTCCGGCTTAACAGCGACACGGTCTTTTTCGCCGCTCCGCCGCCGGTCATCGCCCCGCCGGGGCTGACGACATCGCCGTCCAGCGTCACGAGACGATAACGGTACTGAAGAAGCTTAGCCAGCTCATTCGCGCCTTTTAAATCGGCTGTCACGATGACATGGCCGAGCAAATGGGCGATCGCCGCCCTATAGGTGCGGTCGTATTCGACGAGCTCGCTCGCAATGCCGACAAACGCCGGATGGCGGTCAATCGCCGCCCGCTCCCGTTCGGAAAGCGCGCGCGCTTGGATGACGTCAAGCGGCAAAAACGTCGCGCGCCCGTAGCCGTTCGTTTTCAAATAGTGAATCGCTTGCCGCGCCGCCTGTTCGCTGTCAACGACGATATGCTGCATCGCCCCGCCGAGCGCTGTTTCAATCGCCGTTTCATAGCGGTCCGGCACGCGAATGAGCTCGACAATGGCGCCATGAATGCCGGGCAGCCGGTCGCGCGCCTTTAGTACTTCCTTCACCCCTTGGAAAAAGCCGGCGTAGTCATGTTGCATCTCTTCCAACCATTGCTGGCGCGCTTTGGTTTGCTGCCGGTATTGGCGCGCCTGATGCAGCTGCGCTTCGTGTTGCTCGAGCTCCGTTTTTTGCGCCGCGAGCGCCGCGGCGAGAGCGGCTTGTCTATTATGCGCTTCCGCCAGCGCCTGTTCGAGGCGGGTCTGCTCGGCCCATAAGGCCGCCCGCTTCTGCTCGAGCTGTTCACGTTCGGCGAGATGGCGGCGGTTCGCTTCATCGAGCGCCGTCCGTTTGGCATGCAGCTTGCCAAGCGCCTGCTCCACATGTGCACGTTCGTTTTTCAACGCCGCCTGTTCATGAACAAGGTCGATGTAATCACCTTTTCGCCGCTCGATTTCTTCTTCAATGTCGGCTTCATGCGCCGAAAGCAAAGCCTGTTTTTCTTTCAGCTCCCGCTCGAGTGCTGCGGCGGCCGCCTCAAGCCGGGCGAGTTCATCCCGCTCGGCATGCAGCTGCTCCGTCAAGCGGCGCCGTTTCGCAGCCAGTGCAGCCGTTATGTCGTCCAGCTGCGCTTTTCGCCTCGCGGCATGCTTTTTCCTCTCTTTCAACACTTCTTTCCGCCCTTCGAGCTTCTCAAGCTCTTCGCTGGCTAAAAGCAGCACTTGCTGCAAACCGTCGACCGATTCGTCAATGGCGGTCATTTGATCGCGCAGCTGTTCGATTTGGGCTTCCATTTTCTGTAACGACGCCACCAGCGCCACTTCGTCCCGCTGGTGCCCATCAAGCGCTTCCTTCAACTCATTCCATTGCCCGCGCAGCCGCTCGATGTCGTGAACCATCAGCGCCACTTCAAATCGCTCGAGCTCTTCGCGTTTTTCCAAAAACTCTTTGGCGAGCGACGCCTGCATGCGGAGCGGCTCAAGCTGCTGTTCGAGCTCGTGCAAAATATCGTTGACGCGGTGCAAGTTGTCTTGCGTCTCCGCTAGCTTCGCCTCCGCCTTTTTTTTCCGCAGCTTGTACTTCAACACGCCGGCCGCTTCTTCAAAAATCGTGCGCCGCTCTTCCGGTTTGCTGCTTAAAATCT
>NZ_MQMG01000046.1 GCF_001908025.1 Geobacillus proteiniphilus | reverse complement strand
CCTCTTTAATACGATACTCTTTGTGATTCACGGTAAAAAACAGGGCTCGCCACATCTTCGCCGAAAGCAATGTGAAATGGTAATGATGCTCTACCGGCTTGTTTTAAAACTCCCAAATAACCAAATCCTTTCGTACCAGGCAGTTTTCTTCAATAAAAATCTTTACCGTTTTTTCTTTCCCCCGTTTCTCCATTTGTCCAACTCTGCTAGACGGAATATTACCATCCGAAGAGACATTTCTATTTTGATCCCTACGCACCGCCCTCCTAAGTCTGTCAACTGTTTTAATTTCCCTAATTCCAGTTTATCTGTCACAAACGATGCAACTCATCAAACACCCTATCCTTAATGTTCGTTGATGTAATGGATAATAAATCAATTTTCTTTGAAATAACTTCTTGAATTTTACCATATTTTTCTGAAGTTTTTTCGTCATTTGGAACGCGTTTAAACACTCCATTTTCAGATTCATGATTAGTAAAGTTATTGCCATCATATAAAGGCCAGTAGAAAAACCAATGCTCAGAAACGCTCGGTGGTTTATCCCAATGTTCAAGGGTTGAATACACGTATTTACACAACGTCATTCGTGGTTCTTCTTTGAATGAGATTTCAACCGCATAGATTGGGTCGTTTTTCAACCCATTCCCCGACTGGCAAGGAGGCGCAGAATCTCTCTGATATAGCTTGATAAAAGATTGAATGAACCAGCCTTGATACTCGCGGTCAGATTTCTGACGTAAAAATTGTGGGATCACCGGAACAAATCCACATTCAACCGATTGACGGTCCAATTCCGCCAACAGTTTATCGACACTCTCGTACGTTTTTCGCACAACCTCAAAAGCGTTTTTTATGTTCTCTCGTATACTAACGGAATTCATAATACCACTCCTTTTCAATACGATTGGCACTTAAATGAAAAAATTGTTCATCTGTATAAAAATGAAAGTAGGAGCAGTGGTCAACTAAAGGACAAGCAAGGCTTTGAAAGTTTTGAAAACGATCAAATCCCTTTTTTCTCAATAAAGCAATCAAATCTTTCAGCATTAACCTTTCAAACTCATTCAATGTTTCATTTTTTTGCACGTACACCAATTGATGGAACACTTCTTGCCACGATAAATACCCAAAATGAACACCGCTTGGCAGTTTTCTGTTTTCCATCACCTTTTTAGCAATCATATTCACTTCTGGTTCCGTTCCTAATAAGAGCAAAAACTTTGGCGTCTGCCCTTTACCCTTTAGTAAATCACTCGCTTCTCGCTCCAATTGATCGTCTGATGATAAAGGACTATGGTATTTCACTTCGATTCCTATGATCAAATGATCCAATTCAAGTAAAACATCGATTTCACTTCTTTCTCCCTTGACCCAAAACTTAACCTTATCCCCTATAAACTCGTCTTTTTGCATCTCCAAACCATTTATGAACACCGTTTGATCAGTTTGAGAAAAAAATACAGCCTTGCTTAAAATCGGCTTAATCCCTTTGTGAAAAGGGAGATAACGCGACGTACCAAATACGTTCGCTGTCAGCTGATCTTCAAGCCGCTCGCTTAAATTCGAACCGTCTGATGATATTTTTCCATGTATTTCAGCTAACAAACTTTCTCCCCCCTGTCTGTGCCCATACATTCGACAAGTGACAGGATCCGCGTGCAACGAAGCTTCTCCTGTCGCACTCTAATTTTTTAATTGCTTCTCATAACACTTCTTCATCACAACAGATAAATCCGGGTTAATCAAGTCTTGCCCGAGACGTTTTCGTTCCTGACACAGCTTTTCTTCGATAGGTGACAACAGACACTAAAACTATTTCTCTCAACTATATACGTCCCCAACATGAACGGCTACATATCGGAACTCGCCATGTTTATCTTGGTTGATAGTAGAATAATGATGCCATTTCAATTGATATCTCCCTTTAATAAAGATCGGCGCATCACGGTTTTCTTTCGTCCCTGCTGATGCACGTTCCTGCCATTTTAACTCCCCGGTGATGATCCGGTTTTCATGAATGCGAAACTCGCAGTCCACCGTATTTGGTCGCATCGGCTCGGTCCAATACAAATGGTCATTCGTTAGCAGCACAACGATCCCGTATACATTCCTTCTCCCCATTGTTATTCGTTCTAACTTTTCCACTTGCGCCAAAAAATCATAACGACCCTGATCCTGAGCACCGTGGTGCTTCAATTCAATCGTTTGCCCGTTTTGCTTTATCGTGACCCGAGCGAGCTTGTTCATTAAACAAATCGCGTATTGGCGCCCACTTTCCGGTTCTTCCACCCACAAATCGATCAGATAATCATGAAAGCGTTTGTTCTCCTCGACGCGGAATTTTTCTTGAAGCTGAAATTTTAATGACTGTTTAAACGCTTCTTTTGAAGCAAAAAATCGATACTTTTGCGATAGGCGTTCCAATTCCTCGTGAATAGAAAACATCATTTTCCTCCTTCCCTTATCTATAGTTGCTGCCCAAACGGCCGTGTTGCAAGTTCAGCCAATCGACTGCGTAAACTTGCATTTCGGATAATTATTGCAACCTTTAAATGTTCCGTATTTCCCTTTCCGAACGATTAGAACACCGCCACATTTTGGACAACGGTTTTGCTGTATATGTTGTTCCGTCTGCTTTTGCTTCGTTCGAATCGTTTGCACGTGCCGCTTTTTCATTTCTTTTTCTTGTGTCTTATCTTTGGCAAGCACTGTTTCTAATTTTTGAGCTAAACGTTCCTTTGTTTCCCTATCGATCACTTTTGTTTGATGTTGCTCGAGCACTTGTTTCAATTGTTTCGGATAAACCACATAAGCATGGGCAAAATGAGCATTTGATTTAAACTTTGCCCGCGTCAAAAACACGACAACCGAGTGAATCGGAATATGCGCAAACTCCTCCCCAAGCCAGCCTCTTAACGCCTTGATATGCCCTTTGTTCTGCAAAATAGGATTAAGAAATTTTTCTTTTCGTTTATAAATGACTTGCGTCCAATATTTTGACGTTTCATCTCCGAAAATCCAGCCGCTGTAATTTTTCGTTTCGATGACAAACAGTCCTTGATCGGAAAGGATAACATGATCAATTTGCGAAGTTGAACCGTCTTGTTTTGGAATATACAGGTTATGAAAAGCTTTGTATTTTCCGGATGATGTTGCTTCTATATTTTTAATTGCTTTACGGACTTTATATTCTCCATACGATCCAATCCATTCCGCTTCTTTTGACTTGATCCATCTTGCCAATAAGGCAAGCAAACATAAAAGAAGCAGTGTATAGAAAAGATTCACGTTCGTCTGCCCCCCTCCCTTTTCACATCCCCCATACCACTTTACAGATTACCTAGGCGATTTCGTTCAATTTTGATCGTGTTATCTTTCCCATCGAGCCTGTCAGCGCGCTTGCTGCCGTAAATGCGCAGCCATGGGGAGCCTTTGACTGCTTTCACGGACAGCCGCGCCGTTCCGCGAACTTGTTCTTTTTCGATATCCACGCATTCGAGAAATTCGTCCCAGTAGACGATGGCAATGACTTGATTGTAGTCGCTTAATTGCTTCTGGCCGCAAATAAAGGCAAAGATAAATTCTTTTTCTTTGTTGTTTTCCTGATGAATCTTAGTAATTTCTTCGATCTCATTGTCGCTAAACGAAAAGGACCAAGTGAAATCCTTGGAACCTGATGGAGTGGTATTGTACTTCGTATAAATGATATAACTCGCTTTATTCGTCGTGACTTCGTATATTTGCCGGTTATCGTTTTCTTTTTCAAACAGTGCAGGCGCCAGCCCCCCATTAACCAGCGCAGAAAGCAACGCCCCGTAATAGTAATCGGCTTTGCAAATCGTTGTCATCATGATCCCCTTCCTTATTCCTAAACCAAAAATCTCATTTAATTCGATTGTACCAATATTTGTAGAAAAACGTTGTCGAATATTGTAAAATCATTTGCAAATTTCCTATGCATAATTAACCTAATATACCGTCTGAAAACTCAGGCAATCGAAACAAAAAAGCTACCCCATCATCTTAGGGTAGCTTTCTCCTTTAGCGGGTAACAACAGGTACCAGGCCAATACATATTCGGGAAAAAGCGAAGAATAAAACCATTAAAAAACGCTGTGCCATCTTTTTATTTAAACAAGCGGTCGTGGTCAATCGTTATACATTTCACTCCACATGCAAAATATCGTTTGAAATCTCTTTATTTCCTCCCATAATGTATACGTTCTCGCTCCCGGTTAAATTCTTCATGCAACTTCCCTTGTTCGTATTCCATCAAATAATTTAATGTCTGCTCAATGGTTGCTATTTTCATTGTTATTAATATATCGGAAGAAGTATCCTCGTCATCTAATAATGTTCTCTTGTATCTCTCCAGTTCCAAAAGGCGCTCCATTATTTCTTTAAATCCTCTAATCGTCTTTTCATCCTTATAAATAAAATCACGTTCGAGCAGATGCCAAGTACTGCCCCTTCCTACTCATCTTTTACCCTTTTATGAACTTCTTCTTCCGTTAGGTCAAATATATGTGCAATATCGGCAATGCTCATTCCTTTTGCAATCATTTTTCGCATCATTTCTCGCTCTTTTTGCTTAGCTCCTTCACGTTTTCCCTTTTGTTCATACGAAATCAACAATTCCAACACTTGCTCTTTTTCTTTCGTTTCCATTTGATTCACCTCGTTTCGTAATTGTTGTTCTTCTTCATCCGACAATTTCACATATGTTTCAAAAAAGCCATTAACAGCCTCTGCTTTGCTTCATCCAGCTCTAAACGAACTAACATGCGCAAAAACTGTTTTTTCAATTCGATTCGTTCACTTTCAGTATACCCCATTTTGCTAAGCAGCGCAGCGGTGATCGGGTTGTCAATGCGAATGTAGTTGCGCCAATTTTGTTTGCGTAGTTTGATGGTGAAAAAGCGGAAGTGAAGGATGCTGCCAAACGGAAGTTGAAGCGTAAACGAAGAGGGTTCGTCGCGGATGGCATCATAGCTGAAGACGGCAATCGGAACGATGTTCGTGCGGTATTTTTCAAACAAGCGGCTGAAGTAAATGAACATCCGTTCAGGAAACGACGGCTGCACATAGCTTTGGTTTTCGATATGGACGATGATCAGCCCATCTTCCCCTTTTAATTTCGTTTCGACTAACAGATCGACGCGATACTTTTCCCCTGCCGTTACATCGGTGAACAGTTCTTCAGATAAAAAGGACAAATGCTGAAAATCAATATACTCGTACATTTCGGGGAAAAAGAGAAGAATAAACTCTTCAAAAAATGCTTGGATCAACTCTTTGAACAAGCGGTCATGGTCAACAGCCATACATTCACCTCACATGTGAAAATTCACATACGTTATTCGACAACATGTGCGAAATTCCTGCATGGGATAAAACAAAAACAGAGAGCCAAGCAATGACTCTCTGCTTCTACAAATCCCAGCAACCCTTAGAGAGTGGCGGGCAAGCAACCCTTTCATATCACACAAACGGCAATGCCCGTTCATGCTGCGAACGCGGGTGAATCAACCCGCGGTTATGGAAAGTAGAGCTCAAATCGGAGTAATGGATCGTAATCGGCAAGCGTGTCTTCAGCATGGAATGAATATGCATAAACGATAGCTTATATACATCAGAAACAATCTCATGAACAGACAGACCATTCGTTTTTTGCACAATTTTTACAAGTTGAGCCATGCCTACAGACTCTCTCGGATCTGTCGCACATAAATACGCCGTGTTTCCTTTTGAATAGTATATTCCTTGCTTTGTCACCCATTTTTTATTTGAATAAATAGCCATTCTTCTTCGCGGTTTTTTTATGATTTCTACAAAATCAAAAGGAATTTGAAATGATCGCAAATAAGCTTGCAAAAAATCTAGATCCTCCCGACAAATACCATCGCGGTGAAAAGTAATATGCCGCGGCTTCGCTCCATATATTTGTTCGTAGCTGTATATGCTTTCATTCACAATCTCTTCCATTGTAGAATTGGCGATGGTTTCCCCCGCTTCCGCTGTAGCCACTGATTTTTGTTTAATGATTTTCCCATCGCGTCCAATAACTTGAATGATCCCAGAGGCATGCTTTCCGTGTTCATGGCTGACATCCAAGCCAATGAAGCAATCTGAATGCATCGGGCTGGCCAAGATCCAAGGCTGAACTCCTGCCTTGGCATAAATCCCCAGCAAAATATTATAGTAGTGAAAGATATTATTTTCCGTAACTAAAGAAGAAGTGAACCCAACAAATTGCGTCATCAAGTCTTCTTTTCCGCCAAATTCTTTTTTAATCGTAACGTAGGCGCGATCAATATTTTCTTCTGTTCCAATGACCACTACTACTGTTCCGCGGAACTGGTCAGTAATGGATTTCAAATGATACGACAGGTTATCTTGCTTAAAAAAGTCTTTTGGCAATTGACCGTATAGTTGGCGAGGCTGATCGGAAATATTAAGCTTTACACCAAGCGCTTCAGACATTGATTCTAGCTTTTTTACAAAACATCCTACTTCTTTTCGCTTTTGTGGGTCATAGTTCAGCTCTGGATCGACGAAAAAACTGACGGCTACACTGCTCGGTTCATACACTCCCGACTGCTTAAGCCCTCTATAAATCTCATTTGTTTTATATCCTTGTCCAAACTCCATTATCGGGGAATCCAACTCATTAACATCATAGCCTAGGTTAACCGCCCGCACATTTTCTTTTTTGAACGTCAACACTTGTTGTTGCCTAAGCAAGCGGAACATTTCTGTATAAAGCTTAGACATTTTTTCATTTGGTGACAGCTTAATCAGGCGATTCACTTCCTTCGTCATCGATGGCAGCAATTGCTCATATGAACAAGTTAATTTTAGCAAATGGGGCAAATAAGGAAGAAGATGACCGTCTCTGCTTTTTACATGTACGACCGGTGTTTTTTCATGAACTCCTTTTAGCTTCCACAGTTCATTTTTTTCTAAGTAATAATCAATGACACTTTGTTGTAAAAACGGACTTTTTTGCCCGGCTGTATAGTCAGCCATCCCCACAAAAGTGTAATAGTATGCCCGCCTATTAAATGGATCGACAACCTCCATTCCTTCTTTGAGAAGCGATGGATCATTATTGATCACATCTTGCAATGTTTTTCGATATTCAAAACGGTGCTGATAATCAAAACCGACGAAAATATCTCCATTTTCTTCAACTGAAAAGGAAATATAGATCGCCGGATGAATGCTAATTTCACCGACATGCATAGACTGTTCATTGGCTAAACGGAATAAGTCGTTATCCATCTTATAGCTGCTTTTACAACGATTCTCTAATTCTTTCTTTAATAATCTTTCCAAAATTGTTCTTTCCATAGGTAAAGAACATTGAATGGGCCGATGTTCGTGCTGAATATAACGATGATCTCCCCAATGACAAATCTCTTCAAACGATGCTATATACTGTCCATGCGCCGCCACCGTTATGTACGAATTTAGCTTTCTCAGTTCATAAGCGATCGAATGGGCATAAGAATATTTTTCGTGCGGATTAGATAAAGGAACCGTATAAAGATGAATGGCAATATCCGACGCTTTTTCATCCGCTTTACATTCAGAAAAATAATAATGGTTCACAATCTCACCGCCTTTCCAAATTGATCCATTCTATATTATATCATCATCTCTTGAAATTATAGTGGAAATAGAACGACTTGAAAAAAAATCTGAATTATGTTCACAAAAACACATCTCCTTAGGAATAAGATACAAAAAAGAATAGGCTAAAAGATTATCCAGGTTTTAATAAAAATTTCAACAATTATTTAAATTGTTGTAAAATAACAGGGGGGGATAATACTAAGAAAAGAGAAGGGGGTTCTTTCATGAGTTCTGGTCAAATCGATATTTCAAAGATGATTGAAGAGGGACAAGAAATAGCAAGCAAGCAATCAAAATGAACTTCACACATTTCGCCAATATAAAGATTTATTTATCTCCACTAAACAAGACGAAATAGATGGTTGGAGAGATCCGTTTCAAAGAGATTATGCTCGTGTTCTTCATTCTTCTTCATTTCGAAGATTACAAGGAAAGATGCAACTTCTCGGCACTCAAATAAGTGATTACTATCGCACCCGTCTTACTCATTCGCTTGAAGTGAGCCAAATCGGAACAACCATTTCTAGAAAAATAGAACATGAAGGTGTTAAAGTAAACTCGGCATTGGTTGCGATGGCATGTTTGGCACATGACATTGGCAATCCACCATTCGGTCATTATGCAGAAAAAGAGTTAAATAAATTAATGAAAGACGATGGAGGATTTGAAGGAAATGCACAGACACTCCGCATTCTTTGCAAATTAGAAAAGAAAAGCTCTCATTATGATGGTCTGAACTTAACAAAAGCAGCTTTATATTCCGTTGTCAAATATGGCGTTTATAACACATCTCCAAAACAAATCGAAAAACAAAAATTTCTTTATAAAGAAAATAAGCAGAATTTAGAAGATAACGGAACAATGAAAATCCAAACGATAGAGGCACAAATTATGGAACTTGCAGATGACATCGCCTACTCCACTCATGACCTTGAAGATGGATTAAAATCAGGAATTTTATCGATAGACGCTGTATTAGGGCAACTTAAAGAAGAATTAAGAAAAGAGTTTCAAGAACTATTACAACAAGCATATAAAAATTGTGGTGAGACGTTTGGTGACGTTGCATTTAAATCACTCACCTCTACATTAATCGATACGTTTATTAAAGACATCGGTGTAGTGGAATTAACTGAAGAACAACGTCAACGGAAAGGCACCTCCTTTAAATACGGCTTAGGATTGCGAACAAAAGCAAAGTTAATGGACGGATTAAAAAATGCTGTAAGGGAGATTCTCATCGAAAAACCAACTGTAGCGTTGTATGAAATCAGAGGAGCCCAGATAGTCAATCGCTTGTTTGAGCTCTTAAATGATGACAAATATGAAAGACTACTTCCTCCTGAGTATCGAGCCTTAATTCAAAACGGGGAACCAAAAAAGCGTGTTGTATGCGATTATATAGCTGGAATGACAGATCATTACGCTGAACAACTTTACAAACAATACTTTGGAGATCCAAATACATTGAAAATATAAAAATAACAGATAGGCAAGCCTGCTGCTTGGCTTGCTTATCTGTTTAGATAATAAAATTAATTCTTTCTATACACTGCCTCTAATCCCTTAATCGTCTTATTCGAATCTACATCATCATGTGGAATTAATAAATATACCCATTCTTTTCCGTTGTTTTGACGAGCATGATCGGATGCATATTTGCACCAGGTGATAGCCGCTTGTGCTTTCTGCGCTACTTCTCGATCTTCTTCGATTCTGTTTGTTGCTTTGATTTCACATAAATACATTTTCTCTTCTGTTTCTACAATAAAATCCGGGATATATGCTTGTGTTTGATTATAATAAATTTTAATATGGTTTTTCGTTGGCTTCAGCCATTTTAAAACGGATGGATCATTTTCGCAAATGACCGCAAATCTTCGCTCCGCATCAGATTCAAATTTTTGTGTTCGATATAAACATTTTTTAAATCCGCCAAAACACATGTTTCGAATCGCCGCTTTATTTGCTACTGGTTGGCGAAAATCGCGCACTTCTTCATTGACATCTACAGTGACACTGGTATCTTTTAACGTATCAAACCCTATTCGAACAGTCACTTCATAATTCGTTTGCTCTTCATAATAATGTTCTTTCATTTGCTTATAAATCAATTCTGCCAAACGTTTTTGATTGTAAATTACTACATTTTTGACATCATCTTCCGTTTTTAAATAACTTCGAAGATAATTAATTAACTGTCCTGATAACTTATACAACAATTCAGCATGTTCTTCATAGGAAACATCTGGATAATCCATTAGATGAAAGACAAGATAATCTTCTAAACGTTCTTCCGTCATATTCGTATCTTTTTGAATCCGCAACACTTCTCTTTGATGTGTACGCAAATGTTCAATTAGAATATTTTCAGCAACAGGCTGAAATTTTGGAATTAAATCGCAGTTTAAATCAAAATCGCGGTACCCCCACGAGATTTCTCCTGTAGGTTGCACGATAATTCTCGGAATTTCCATAGTCAAATTAGGAAGTACATCAACTGCTCTTGCAACCATGCTCTCAATCATTTTTTCAGGTTCTTCCTCAAATATAGACAACTGTGATACTGTGTATGTTCCTTTCACATCGCTAACAATTTGCTGTTGTACTTCAGGATCTTTTAATTGTTTAGAACTATATAATGTGCGCTGCTTAGAAATGGCTTTTACTATTGTTTCCGCAATGTTTCTTTTCATTTCTATTTTCTTTTCGTCTTCTGGAGAAGTGGATTCCGTCGTTCCAACTAGTTCATCAATTAATGAACGTTCTACGTTTGACTCAACAGTAACTATTTTTTTCTCTGTCTGTGCCACATCACGACCGATGACAACCCCACGACGAATAATAGAAGTAGGATTATTCGCCTCATCAATAATTTCTTGGAATTTATCATGCGCAATAATCGTTAAACGATCGACTGCTGGAACTCCCGTCCGTTTTCCGTATGGGAGACGAAGTCCTCGACCGATGGACTGTTCCACTAATGTTTTGGAGTTTGCCGCACGAAGTGGGATAATCGTATATAAATTCGTTACGTCCCATCCTTCTTTTAACATGTTCACATGAATGACAATCTCCACTTTTGAATTCGGATCCTCAAGAGCAAGCAATTGCTTAATTGTTTCGTCCTTTTCTTCGCCACGCTGGTTGGAATGAACAGTAATGACTTTACCTTTATAGCGTCCTTCAAAAAAATCATCACTTTCAATGATGTTCATTAACTCTTCCGCATGATTCGTATCTTGAGCGACGATAAGAATAAACGGCTTTACTAATTTTTCGTTGTTTTCCCGAGCGTACAACTCTAGCTCTAATTTCGTTTCTTCATGGACACGGATACCGTCTTCTAATTTTAAACGTTCTAACTCTCGTTCGTTGTCGAATTTTGCTGGATTAAAATTTTCTCTCGTCGCTACAGCTGGCTCTTTCACATATCCGTCTTCCATCGCTTTATACAAAGGATAGCTATAGATTATATTTTTAAATGGTATCGTTCTGTTTCCGCTTTCCACTTGCGGCGTAGCCGTTAACTCCAGACCAAGAATCGGGTTCAGTTCATTGATCGCTTTCACCCCAGCTGATGCTCGATACCGATGCGATTCATCCATTAATAAAACAAGATCAGGAAGGGATTTTAAATAATCATAATAACTCTGTCCTAAATATTCACTTAACCGTTTAATTCTTGGCGCTTTTCCTCCTCTAACTTCGCTGTTAATCTTAGATATGTTGAAGATGTTAATGTTTACAGCTAACGGATCAGCTAAAAAGAGGGCTTGCTGATCATAGTTATCCCCTGTAATAATGTTCGGTTGTTTATTAGCAAACTCTGAAAGCCCCTTAAACACATATTTCGGTGTATTAGGCGTAAAATCTTGGATTAATTTTTCATAAATTGTTAAGTTAGGTGCTAAAACAAAGAAATTACGAATTCCTTTTGCCATATGTAAGTAAGCAATAAACGCTCCCATCAGACGTGTTTTACCGACGCCAGTGGCTAACGCAAAACAGAGCGACGGAAATTCTCGTTCAAAATCAGTAACACTAGGAAATAATGCATTAACAGCCGCTAACTTCTCTTTTAACGATTGTGGATCATTTTGTTTATCTAAGCCGAAGTGTTCAATCACTTCGGCAAGAATTTCCAATGATTCTTTTTGTGGTTTACGGAGACTAAGCCGAGATGAGATAACGTTAACGATACGATTCATGACCTCTTCCCCCTAAAATAACTCTAATTGTTCTGGTTCTTTTTCTTTCATTGGTAAGTTGTTGACATTTAAACTGTAATCGTCGCGACCAAACTCACATTTGTTTAAAATGGCTTGCGGAATTTTCTTAATCGTCACTTGCGGGAAATCCTCAACGTTAACGTTATATGCTTTACAGCAAATGAGCAATGTTTCATTTTCTTTCATTTGCTCGACGATACTTTCCACCATTTGTTGCGTGACAAGCTGTGTGGTTGTAAAGATAAAATCGTTCTCCGTAGACTGACCTTGCTTCCAAAACACTTCCGGATCCGGGTTGTACGTAAATCCTTCATGTTTACACATCGCTTCCGCCAGCATTTCGGCGTTATATTCCGGATTAATGATCCAATTTCCAAACTTATCTTTCTTCAACAAACTTGGCGCCAATTTATAATAGCGGAAACCGCCTCCGCCTTTCCAATTCACTGCTTTACTAATTCCGCCTTGATCCGTTCCATCGATGACTTTTTTCATTCGAGGAATAATATGCGTATGGCAATGCTCGCCAAGCTCAATCATAATCCATCGCCGTCCCATTTTATGCGCCACTGCACCAGTCGTTCCCGAACCGGCAAACGAATCGAGAACCCAGTCTCCTTTCTTTGTCGACATCTCAATACATCTTCTTATCAATTTTTCAGGTTTTTTACCGTTTTTAAATTTAACGCCTCCCTCATTCGCAATCCCATTCCATGGTATATCAGTCCAAAGATTAGTTAAAGGCTTAGCAGGTACTTTTTTATTATCGATTTCTTTAATTTTGGAACTATAAAAATAAATTTGTCTTCCATTAAGAACATAGATATCCTCATAACCTTCGCGTGGAATATGGTAGATTACTCCTCTATTTTTCTTAGACTCATCTCTAATCTTAACAATATTTTTTCCTGCTGCATCACTAATTGCAGTCAATTGAAATACGCTATCCGCATTATGAAGAGCAAATTCTGCTATTTTCTCGAGAAAATCCAATTTACCATATTTTAGTTTTGCTTCTTGTGCATCATTAAACCCTAGCTCTTTTGCCACAATATCTTCTAAATTTACGATTTTCCACTTTTCAAAACTTTCATTGCGATTTACTATATATTTATTATAAGAAGGATCATACTCCGATTCCACATACTGAATTTCGTAGTTATATTGGCTTCTCTCCTTTGCATACATTAATATATATTCGGTTTGCGAATATGGAGATGGATTAACTGTTTTGTGACCAGAAGGGTCAGAGGTTTTTACAACTATCATATTCAGAAAATTTCTTCTACCAAAGATCTCATCCATTAAAATACGTAAATACGCCATCTCTTTATCATCAATTTGAACAAAAATAACCCCATCTTTCGATAATAGTTTCTTTAATATTTCTAATCTTTGTTTCATTAAAGTCAACCAAATTGAATGTTCTAAACTGTCATCATAATACTCAAAAGCCGCTCCTGTATTATACGGCGGGTCAATGTAAATACACTTAATCTTTCCCGTAAACTCTTGTTCCAATGCTTTCAGCGCTAACAAATTGTCCCCATAAATAAGGCGGTTATCAAATATATCATTTTCCGACACCCGTTCTTTTGCATGATACGAAAGTTCCGGGTCTTCGAGAAGAATGCGCGGTTCGAGTTTTGGTTGTTCGTCTTTGCCAATCCATGTTAATTCTAGTTTTTGTTTTTGTGCCAATGTAATCCCTCCTGTTGCTACACGATTCTCCATTTGATTGTAAAAAGGTGCTCAGTTGCCGTTCGTTGTTCTAGTTTTTTCTCTACTTCCTCGAATAAGCGATCTTTTTGTTCATCAATTTCATCTTGCTGATCATAGAGATTTCTCCGCATCTCGTTGCGCTTCTTTTCCAATTCCTTAATTTGCTTGTTTTTTTCCAGCTTTTCAGCTAAGTTACGTGTAAGTTTTGCTTCTCGCTTCAAATGTTCAATTTCTACCGTCATTTCATCTATATCTTTTTCAAGTTTATTTTTCAAGTCTTGCGACCACTTTTCCAGCTTTTCTAATTCAGAATCAAGATAAGCTGATGCTCTCTCCATAATCTCATTTAAAATTGCTTCTTGTTGCCCTTCGCTAATCCGGCGAAGCGTATTTCGAATCGAATCAGAAATTTCCACCTCTTCTCCTTCAACAGCAGGCAGTTCAAACATTTTTTCGCACATTTCCTGATCGAGCTGTCCACCTTCTGTATCAATTGCTGAAAAAATAAGGTGCTGTTCGCTTTCTAATGACTGTACATGAAGCAAATCAAGCGATAACCAACCTTCTTTTCCAATCAATCGCTCTAAAATACTGACTTTCCCTTTATAATCCGAATAACGGAACGTAATTTCCTTCGGCAACAGTTCCCGGCTTTTTGCCTGCTCGATCCACTTTTGTGCAAGCGGATGAGAAAAACGAAAATGATGAACGTTTGGGCTGTTTTGCTTCTTTGCTTGTGATATCATTTGATATGTTTCATAATCTTTGACAAAACTTAATGTTTCATCATCAAATATTGCCTCTCTTGCTCCTTCATATTTTGATAGATTCCAAAGGTAACGTTCCATACGATTGAGGTGTAAACTTGTTTGATGATAATGATCTCTTAGTTTCTCTCTTACCTCATCATCGAAGTTTTCTAATAGATGCATACGTGTTTCTTTCATTTTTAATTGAATTTGCTCATCTAACTCGGCTTGCAAGTTTTTAAACGCTTGTTCAATTTCTTCCGCCGTGCGACACGTCTGATAAATTTGTTGAATCCGTTTTTCAAAATCGACACCGGACTCTAGCGAACCTAGCACCTCATCCGAAGAACCAAAAACCCCTTCAAACAGCCTAAATTTTTCGGAGAGAATTTCATACACTTTTTTATCGGCTTCATTTTTACAATTTAAAAAGTTAATCACAACGACATCATGCTTTTGACCGTAACGATGACAACGTCCGATTCGCTGCTCAATCCGCTGTGGATTCCAAGGTAAATCGTAGTTAACGACTAGGCTGCAAAACTGTAAGTTAATCCCTTCTGATGCTGATTCCGTTGCAATCATAATCGACGCTTGTTCTTTAAAATATTCAACAAGCGCCGCGCGCATATCTGCTGTTTTTGATCCAGTAATTTTATCATCATGCCGATGCTTTTCTAACCATTGCTCATAAATTTGTTTTGCCTGTTCATCTTGGTTTTCGCCATTAAATAAAACAATTTTGCCAGCGTAGCCATTACGTTCAAGAAATTCACGTAAATACATCTGTGTTCGACGTGACTCTGTGAAAATAACCGCTTTTTCATTTGCGCCTAGCATTCTTAATTTTTCAAATCCTTTTTCAAGCGCAATAAGCAATGCTTCCGCTTTTGAATTTTCTTTAATTGATTTTGCTAGAGAATAATATTGTTCTAATTCTTCTTTTTCCTCTTGAATAAGACGCTTCATTTCATCTGGCGATAATTTGTCTATGTATGATGGCTGATCGTCTTCTTCCCACTCTTCCACCGTATCATCAAATTCGTCAACATCAGCGTAAACATCAGAGTGTTCTACAGTTATCTCTGTTTTTCCGCTATCTAATTGTTCTAACAATTGCTCAAGCCTTTTGATGAGAGAAAGCAATGTATCGGAAATAGCAAACGAAGAAGAAGCTAACAATTTGCGAACAACAAGCGTCATTAATGCCCGTTGGCTTGCCGGTAACGCAAAAAGATGTTCTCTTTGTAAATATGCCGATACTTTTTCATACAGTTCCCATTCCTCATTCGTTGGCATAAACTCTTGAGTGATAGGAATACGCTGTGTATAATTCACGTACTCAGTCACTTGCCGTCTTAATGTACGATGGCAAACAGGCTTAATTCGTTGTTTCAAATCAATAAAATCCATTTCCGACATTTCTTTCGTTCCTCGGGAAAACTGGCGTCTAAACGTCGTTTCATCACCAAAAATATGCGGATCAATAAAACTGATAAGTCCATATAATTCCATTAACGAGTTTTGCAACGGCGTAGCCGTCAATAAAATTTTGGGATAACCAGCTGTAGCTTCTCTTAACGTGCGAGCAATTTTATTTGATTTTTTGTATACATTTCGCATGCGATGTGCTTCATCAAAAACGATTAGATTCCAGTTGACCTTTCGTATCATATCCGCTTTATTTCGAGCGTACGGATAAGAAGTAATCACAATTTGATCTTGTTGCAAAAAAGGATTACGGTGACCGGAACGTACCATTTCGTTGAAGTTCTTGCTTTCTAATATAATGGATGGGATATAAAACTTTTCCCATAGTTCCTGATGCCATTGTTTTCTTAGCGGAGGCGGTACGATAATAAGGATATTTCGCTTTCGTTCTGCCCACAATTGACTAATAATCAATCCCGCTTCAATCGTTTTTCCTAGTCCTACTTCATCCGCTAAAATCGCTCCTCTCTCCAATGGAGCACGAAAGGCAAATAATGCTGCTTCCACTTGATGTGGGTTTAAATCGACCGTAGCATTAATGAGAGATTGGCTTAACCGTCCTATCGAATTTGAAGCGTTTTGTTTTGTCAGTTCGTAAGCAAAGTATTTGCTTTGATATGACGTTATCATTAACTAGCCCCCCAAATATAAAGTCCCAACGTTACTCGCATGCCGGACGTTATCTATATTTCTATTATATTCGACGTTATCTTACAATAACAGACATTTGACAACATATGACAATGTTCTCCTAAGGTCCCATGGCTCTCTCACTGTTATCTTCAATTTATTAAAAAATGTTTATCCGCTTCTTTCATTTCTCCTAATAATTTTTTGTTCTTGATTTACTCAATGATAGTATAACGATTGACATCTATAGTTTAAAGTAATACTGAACGTGTTGCAAAACGCATAACCAATGCATAATGTACATAAAAAATCCACCACCTTGGAAGGTCATATACAGTGACCAAAAAAACAAGGGGTGAACACGATCATGATTCCAATTGGAACAGCGAACATGAATCTAACAAATCACCAAAACTTTTTCAACTTTATAATTCAGTATATTTCTTTTTTGACCCAAACGACTTCTCAATCGGATACTTTTGTTCATTTTTCTTTATTTTATCAACAACAGCTTTTTCCAGGTCAATTCCTAATTCGTGTGATAATAGGAGCGCATAAATGACTACATCGGCAATTTCGTCTTTTATATTTTCCAAGTTTGTTTTTACAGCTTCTTCGCTGCTTTTCCATTGAAAATTTTCCAGCAACTCTCCTGCTTCCAGGCATAATGAAATCGCTAAGTCTTTTGGGGTATGAAACTGTTTCCAATTACGCGCATCGCGAAATTCAATGATTTTTTGCTGCAAGTGTTTCATGATTATTACCTCCGTTAGTGCTATTTTTCTTTAAATGGTGTCGCTATCCATCAATCTTACCATTTCCTTAAACACCATCGACGGCTGTTTAAGCAAAGCGTCAATCGAAAGTGTTTTGCGTTTAGTTCCTCTTGTGATGACTAGTTGCTCTCCTTCGAGCTTTATGACAATATCTTTGATGCGGTACGCTGTAATTTTAGACGCTTTATCTAAGTATCGGTCATCTAGGTCAAAGCGAATGCGGTCGGACAGTCTCCGCAGCATTCTCCATAAAGTGATTTCTTCTTTCGATTTCATAAACAATTCAGGGAGTTCTTTCGCTTCTTTTAACGTATTTAAGGTAGTCATTGTGTAGACAGATATTCCGTAGCCGACCGGTCGGATAATGTCCTTTAAAAAATGCCAGCTTTCGATCTCGAATCTCACGTACTCCTCTGAACTGTTTTTTGGCAGTTCATTGATTTCGTATCGTTTTACAAACTTTACATCGGTGATCTTTCCAAAGCAAGCAACTCCATTGACCGGCGCCGCTCCTTGTTTTGGATAAAGAGCGATGTATTTCGCTTCCTGCCATCCTTTTTTCAGACGTTTGACCGGAATATGATAAAACCGGTGCTTCAGATGGGTGTGATAGTTTTGCGCGCTTGGGACCATTCCAACAAGCACTTTTTCATCGAAAGAAGACCGCCATTCTTCCATAATTCCTTGCGGCAAAATTCCTTCCTGTTGCAGTTCCTCCGGGCTTTTTTCGATCAGACGCTCGATCAATTGTTCGACTAACCGGGTCGCGTTTGGCAAAAACGGCAGCCCGCCGATATTGACTTCATTAATGCTTTTGTATAGCTTATGGTCTTGATAGCTATCCTCATCGTACCAAGGAAATAACACATAAGCGCCAAAGGCGGTTCTTTCATAAGGGCCGTTGTGGCGGACAACGAGCGAATCGCGGTAACGATGCATTGTATTGATGTCTTCTTCCATTGGACCGGGAATGTGATAACGTTTTTGGTAGCTGCTTCCCTCCACCGCGAAATCAATGCGATATTTCGCGTCGAAAATGTAATTGAACGTATAATCTTTTCCTTTCTTCTCGATCGACAACATTGTATCCGGAATTTGCGGAATGGTCGGCAGCCTTCCTTCGTATTTTTGATACGTCAAAATAATTTTTTCGCCCGTGTGCGGATGTTCGTATATCCGCTTTGCGGAACGGTTTTTTTCCAAGTTGACGAACAGCCCCGTTCGATTCACTTGAATTATGTCCTGGCTGATCAATTTATACTTTTTGCCCAACAGTTGTCCCAGCTTCAGAAACGTCCAATACTCGTACAATGTCGCCACGTCTTTGACGGACATTTGATACAGTTTTCCTTGCAGTGCAAGGCCCCGCGTCACGATTAAAAATATTTGATACGCATCGCGATATCCCGGCGCCATTTGCAAGACGAGGCTCATGATCGAACGGTCCAGTTTCCCGATCGTCCGCCAAAACGCATTGTTTGTTTTCGCTTCGAGCGCGCGTTTCATATTCATGATTTTCGCAAGCAAGTCCGGATCTGCTTCTACTTCGTATCGTTTGTTTTTCGATTGCACTTTTTCCCATAAATCGTGCAATTTATCGATTAAACGTGCCATCATCCATTTTACAAACCGGTTTTCTAGCGTATCATACGTCAATTCTTTTTTCGCTTTTAAGCCGGATACCGGCATTAGTGAACGGTGTTGAATCTTTATTCCGTTATGGACTTCACAAAATAATTGCGGTCTTTTCCGCAAATAGTTTCTTCCTTTTTGGTCCAAGCGGCCAAGCTGGTCTCCCCTCGCTTTCACATGGGTCGTCACGTGCTGATGGTGCGGCTGCCGCTCGATTTGCCGAATGGCTTGGAGGAAGTCGTGAAAATGCGCCTCCATCAGCCGGAAAAATTCGCTTCGGGAAGGAGTGCCGTCTAGTTTTGCTTTCGCCCGCTGATACGTTTTCTTAATAAAATGAAAGGCGAGATTATAAATTTCATCGCTTACTTCTTGGAGAAGCTTTTGATAGTCTTCCTTATAATTTAATTTCGTTGGAAAAATTTCGATCGTCACTTCTAATATGACTTTATCTCCATTCCGGATTTCAAATGTCGATAATCCCACTTCGTTTTGAAAATGAAGGTTTCCCATCAGTACGTATTGACTGCCGATGTTGACTCGGTCGACTGCTCTTCTTAATGATGGATATTCATGATAAAACGTTAGTTCACTATCGTTTTTTGGAGAAACGATGATTTGATAAATGCCATTTTCAAAAAAGATCGGCCGGTGGCCCTCAGACCATTCCACAAGTCTTTGTTGATCAATATCAAATATCTTCACTTCAAGAATGTCTTCTCCCCTGACCAAAAACTCCATCGATTCGTGAAAGTCGAGTTTGCGGTATTGCTGGAGTCCTTTGTATTGCTCGTGATATGGCTTTCCTTTGATCACGAGCGTGAGCTGTTTCGTTTCGATATGGACAAGCTCGCGGTCGTCACGCCCCGAGCCAGAACGAAGTGAAGCCATCGTCCTCTAACCTCCGCAGCATCTGCCAAATTTTCTCCGCACTTTTTGGATAGTTGGCATACGAAACATCAAGCACGCCGCCGTATTCGCCGTCCGGTTCAAAGCCGGCGCACAGGACAAACAGTCGCTTGAGCGCTGTTTCCAACCGCGCGTCGCTTCCTGAGAGGCGCGGCAATATTTTTTGCATCAGGCAATAGTCGAACGCCTTGGCAAATTCCATCAGCTTTCCTTCTTCGTTATAAGCAAGGTAGAAGCAAATTTCATCGCGGACGCGGTAGCCGATATGAGCGCCGAGCGGCTCGAGGATGCGGTTGATCTCCACGAGCTTTTTCGTCACGGTTTCAACAAGCTCTGGGCAGTGTGCATACACATCTTTCAAATGCAAATACCGCGGCGCGAACAGCTCCTGTCCGACGGGCAGGGGCGCGACGGTTGGCAAATCGCGCAAAAAGTCGAGATGGTCGAGCTGGACGCGGTTGAACTCGATCGTGTTCGCCCGGTCGAGCACTTTTTTGCTGAAGGGGTAGGTCGTCTCGTCCATGTTGACCGTGCCGATGATGTAGACGTTCGGCGGGAGAACGAGATCGCACCCTGCTGTTTCTCTCGGCAGCAACCGCGACGAGGTGATGAGCCCGTTTTCCCAGCGGCGGCTTTCCATGACGCTTAAGACATCGCTGAAGTAATGTTCCACACGGGCGAGGTTCATCTCATCCAACACGACGAAATACGGTTTGTCCGGATGCTTCTTCGCTTCGATGATGACGTTGGTGAGCGGCCCGGGCTTGAAATCGCCTTTAATATCGACATAGCCAAGCAAATCAGAGCCGTCGTTCCAGTCCGGGCGGACGGGAATTAAGGTGAAGCGGCCGTTGTCTTCCGTCGCGCCGACGCTCTCGGCGAGCCATTGAACGATTTTCGTTTTCCCGGTTCCAGAAATGCCGGATAGGATGACAAACGGTTTTGTTTTTAACGATAGAAAGAGATTTGTCACTTCCTCTTTCGTATAATAGAACCCTTTGGACGCTATGTACGAATGAATATGCTCCACAACCGTTTGATAGGAAAGCCGAGCCCCAGGCGGCGCCATCGTTTCTGTTCGCTCCACATATTGTTGGTAATAACCGATCATCGTTTCGAGGTCGCGCGCGAGTTGTTCATCGGATGGCATATCGTCAAACGAATAGGCGATATACGCCGCCACCGACCGTTCGTAGTCTTTCGCCCGTTTGCTTTCGCCAAGACGGATGTCATCATCCGTCCGCACGCGTTCTTCAGCGGGAATGAGTTGGCGGATGTCCCGCTTCACTCGCTCCATTTCGTCTCTCGGCGTCTCCGTCACTCCTTGGGCGAGCGTCAAATAGAGCCGGCGCATATCCTCACTGAACAAGTAGGCGATATAATACCCCCGCTGCGTGGAATCCGTCACTTCTTGGTCCATCACCGCCACCCACGGCACGTCGGTCCATACCCCTTGACCGACGGAGCCTTTCACCACATACCGGTCAGGCAGCAGGAAAGGCAACGCTTTCAACGCCTCTGGAATTGCTCGCGTCACCAACTGAAACGACCGCCGCTCTTTTGAAAATTTTTCGCGTTTTTCTTGCTCGTAAATCGTCATCACTTCACGGAAAAGATGATGCAATGACATTGAGAACGGCTCCTTCGTGTAGAAATTTTATTCTTCGTTTCTATTTTTCTTCTATTCTACTAAAAAAGCGGCCGTCCCCACCAGTGGGAAAGCCGCTTGTTCCGTCAGAAGTTAGCATCTTTTGTCATGCTTTACCGTCCATTTTATCGTTATCTTACTTTTTTCACCTTCTAGGAACCCTTGATAGCTTTGCTGGTTCATGTGCTTTGAGCCCTTCATCTCCGGTAAAAATCTCAACCTCCCATCGCTTCGATCTCTCCTTCTGCCGTTAGTTTTCCAATCGATCCGCCAGCTAAAAGCTTAGGCAGTGCTTGAATATCTTCAAGAGGAATCAGTTCACTTGTTCCATCTTTTCTGGAACGGTGAGCAACAATATTGAACGCTCTCCCACCTACGCAAATGCTTAAAGGTGGGAGATTCAAGGCGCCGATTCATCCCCACTTACGCTAGTCGCGTTGAAGTGGGGAACTTCTCGGTTAGAGATGATAAGTGGAATCATCTCTGGCCCTAACTCGTCAAGTAAAGCGGGATTATGGGTCATCATCAGAATATCAATTTGACGATCTGTGCCGATCTCATTTAACATATCGATAAGGAGACCTGCTCGGGAAGGATGCAAACCGTTATCAATTTCTTCAATAACGATATCAAACTTTTAGACGGACGCGTCAATAAAGCCACTAAAATCGCGATGAAGCGAAGCGTCCCGTCAGACATACCGCGCGCATCAACGATTAACTTTTCGTTGCTTCCAAACCATGTATAATATTGCATCCGTTTGAAAACAGACAACTTTTTTACAAAAATTGTTAATAACCACGATTCATTGCAAAAGTTTACTTATGTATGACCAGTGAAGGTAATGATTTAACAAGGAATGTCGTTCAATCACCAAATTTCTCAAATTGAGAAACTTTGTAAAAGCTGTGCTTCTCTTTATTCAGAGAATATCGATCCAAGAAAAACGGCTGTTTTTCACCGACCTTCTATAAAGAAAACGGCTTGAGGCGCCGCATCGATCCCTCAAGCCGCTTGTTCGTTATTCAGCCGCCAGGGCGTCGGCCTTTGTTCGGTGCACAGTGCCGCGCGGATGCTGCGGAGGTGCATAGATGGAATAGAGCTTCAGCGGGACATTTCCGGTGTTGATGACATTGTGCCATGTTCCAGCTGGAACCATAATCGCGGAACCGACGCGCACGTTTCTTTCCAACGTCAACTCGTCTTTCCTCTTGCCCATTCGGACAATTCCTTCACCTTGTTCAATGCGCAAAAATTGATCGACGTGATGGTGAATTTCCAATCCAATATCTTCCCCGACATTCAGGCTCATCAACGTCACTTGCAAATGCGGCCCGGTCCATAAAGCGGTGCGGTACGTATCGTTTTGTTTCGCGGCCTCGTTGATCGAAATGACAAACGGCTCCGGCCCGTAATCTTTCAGCTTTATGTTCTCTCTGTAAGGAACCGGCCCGTAAACAGGCGGCCCTCCATAGTAGTAGTAGTGCACGGGCGGATAGACATAGGGCGGATATGGATAAGCATACGGGTAGACATAAGGATGGGAGGGCATAAAAGAAATGGTGTACATCGTTTCACCTCTTCCTCGATTGATCATCTTAATCTTATGCAAAACGGCGAGGAATTTGACTGGCGTTTTTGGCGGGTCTTTTCTGACAGGCGCCCGCCGCCCACTTGCGAAGACGTTCATAGGCAATGGCCACGATGGATTGTAGACGTTCACCTATGTATAACTAGGAGTGAGTATGCTACAATTGGGATAAGGCTATCGACGCAAAAATGCGCGGCGGGCCGCTGACAAGTTTCCGTACTCACGAGGAGGAATGCATTAATGAAAGCCCCTGCCCTGTTTCTTGCACACGGTTCGCCGATGTTGGCGATCGAGGACAATACGTATACGACGTTTTTGAAAAAGCTTGGGGAAGGGATTCGTCCGCAGGCGGTGGTCATCTTTACAGCGCACTGGATGACCCGCCAACCGACGGTTTCGGCGGTTGAGGGAACGTATGACATGATTTACGATTTTTCCGGTTTTCCGCGCGAGTTGTATGAAGTGGTTTATCCGGCGCGCGGGTCGGTCGAGTGGGCGGAACGCGTGCGGGAGCGCCTAGGCGGCGCAGCGGAAGTGGCCGTTGATCCCACGCGCGGGTTGGATCACGGTTCTTGGGTGTTGTTGCACCGCCTATTTCCCAACGCTGACATCCCGGTCGTGCAAGCGTCGGTCGTGCCGTGGTGGACGCCAAAACAATTGTTCCAGCTCGGGGAAGCGCTGCGCCCGCTGCGGGATGAGGGCGTGATGATCATCGGCAGCGGCGGGACGGTGCACAATTTGATGGCGCTCCGTTGGGAAGGTCACGCTGAAGCGGACGCATGGGCCGTTGCGTTTGATGATTGGCTCCTCAGCCGATCAGCCGCCCATAGTGAAGAGGTGTTCGATTATGAGAACAAAGCGCCCTACGCCAAGCAAGCCGTGCCCACACCGGAGCACCTCGCACCATATTGGATCGCTTACGGCGCGGGCAGTCGTGACCAAGCGCCGCGCGTGTTGTTCCGAGAATATCAGTATGGAAGCTTAAGCCTCATGGCTGTGTCTTTTTAAAAGGCCCGCCTCCGACGCCACCGCGTGGGGACGGGCCGTTTCTTTGAGACAAAGCAGCGTTCTCATTTGCCACAGCACTTTTTATACTTTTTCCCGCTGCCGCATGGGTCTTTGCGGCCAGTTTTTGGTGGAAGACGTGGGATGTTCTCAAAGAAAGGCCGTCCTTGAATAGCGTTCAGACAGGACCGTTCTCTGTTTCGATGCAAAAGACGCTAGTCTTGTTCAACACGGCTACACATCTTGCAAATGATATTGTTTTTGACACTCCACACGCCTAAAGGCGTAGGATTCTTGGGTCGTTCGCGTCCTCATCCATTTCTGGTTTGGACAACGCCCAAGTTCGGGGGTGTGTCATCACCCCGTCCCATCGGGTTAGTGTGTACCCCGATGGGCGGCGCACCTGTGACCAGTGCGCTAGGTTAGGCGCTCAAACCCGAAATCGCTTTGGCGATGTTGATCGCCCCATTTAAGTCGGCGTGGATGGCGTATCCGCACGCTTGGCATTGGAAGCGGATGCCGTTTCGGTTTCCTTTATCTCGATAGCCGCATCGACAGGTCTGGCTTGTGTAGGTCGGATTCACCCACTCCACCCGAATGCCTGCCATTTCAGCTTTATAGGCAATCATCGTTTGCAATTGATGAAACGCCCAGGAATGGAGACTTCGTCCTGCTTCTTTTGCAGAAGCGGCTCGTTTCCGAATCCCCGTCAAATCTTCCATCCGAATCACGCCAACACCGTTGGCGAGGGCAAAACGGACGATTTGACGGCTGATTTTATGGTTTATATCCTTCATCCAGCGGGACTCTTTACGGCCGATTTTGCGAATCATATGGAGCTTCTTGGCTTTGCCCAACTTTCGCCGCAAAGCCGCATATCGTCGGCGAATGAAAGCGCATTGGCTGCCCTTGAAAAACAACGATTTCGTTCCAATGCTGGCAACGGCGATATAACGAAGTCCCAAATCAACGCCCATTGCCTTCGTTTCTTCCCGTTGTTGGACTTCAAATGTGATCGCAACAGCCAAGTACCATTTCTTTCTCTTTTTGTAGAGCTTGGCCGCCCCTTGTTTGGCGGTTCCATCGAGCAGCCGATTCAGCCATGCTTCTTGATAGGGACGCGTGACCACCGGCACGCCAATTCGCTTCTCTAATGTTGGGAATGAAACCGTATAGAACTCTCCCTTTCGCTGGACGTTCCAATTTTGATTGTTGAAGCAACACCATAATGTTTTAAACCTTTTTGCCTTCTGATGTTTCCTTTGAGACTTGACATCTCGAATCGTCTGATTCACGATGGCAGAAGGAAACCGTTGCGACGAAAACGCTTTAAATAGTTTACTCGTCGCTTGATTCAGCTCGGGATGATTCAACAGCCAATTCGCAAAGGCGGTATTCACTTCTGTCATCCGTTCATACATTTCTTGTTTGACTTTCGTTGGCTTGTGCAGTTCCAGCTTTAGTGTGATGGTCGGCATGGATTCACCTCCTTGCGGCGATTACAGGATACCGTTTTGTTAGAATCATTCCATATAAGAAAACGGCTCGCTTTCATCCCACCCCTAACTAAAGGAGTGGGCTTTCTCGCTCGTATGTCTGTAATCGATTTGTTGCAAAGCCGTCCGGATATCGCCAGGAGTCTCATTCAGCAAAATACTCTCGGGAACACACACTCGGCCAAACACTCTCGTCAGTAAATCCATCCTGCCCAACTCATAAAAATCGTTTAACACATTGTTGTCCACCACCGCCCTCTTTTTATAAAGCCCCCGTATTTTCTGAACATCCATGCTCCTTATACCATCCCTTGATCATTTCTCTAGCGGTCCGCAAATCGCATCCAAGGATTTCGCATACCTTATTAATCGTAATGCTCCCCTCGAAATACGCCTGTTTCACAAAATAGGTCAATTTGCGGTTTTTTGGAATATAATCGATTGGAGCGGGTTCTTGATCTTTATACCCTTGCTCCCACAACGTTTTTCGCAAAAAGCCGTACGTCTTTTGGGAAATGTATTGTTCGTCCAATAAAGCTCTCATTAGGGCTTCAGCGCTGACAAAAAATTGGCGCTTGAGCTCAACAATCGTTTCAGTGGTAACATATCGTTTAAAATAATAGGCATATTCCCGCAACTGTTCACGGGGAATGAGAAAGTAGCTCGCAAACAACGTGGCGACTTTTTCGTTGATTTCCTTTCTTGCACTGCTGTAAGTAAGAGAACCAAGATCACTTCGATACTCCTCACGATGAAAAATAAGATGGCCAAGTTCATGAATGGCACTGAACCGTTTTCGTTCCTCAGATATTTCGTCGTGATCATTAAGGAAAATAAAAGCCCCTTTTTCTTGGGAGTAAGCCGATAAACCATCAACTTTTTTATCAATCGTTTTCAACGCGATGACATGTATACCATGGTGCTCTAAAACCGCATAAATATCACTTGGGATCACATGATCAAGGCCAAACATTTTCCTCGTTTGTTCCGCTGCTTGTCGAATGATTGTCTTATGTTCCTCCGTTAACTCATTATCAACAAGCTTTAATTTATACGTCGGGGGCAAATAAGCGACACTAGCCTCTCCAAAAGAGACAAGCAGCTCATAATAATCATTCATGATCCGATTCACTTGATTTTGATCAATCAGACGGAAGTTTTCTTTAGGGTTATCCGCACGAAACATGAAAGAAGAAATTTGTTCATGCTGATCATCTGAAGAAACGATAAAATCCTTCATCGGGATATTCAAGCGTCGTGACAGAAGAAATAATTTTGCACTGTCAGGAATTTGCTCCCCTTTTAAATATTTGGCAACTGTTTGTCTCGTCACGCCCATCATTTCGGCTAAATCCTGATTATTCAATCCCAACTCTTTTTTTACCCGATTTAGATTTTTCGCGATCGTTTGTTTAATCTCCATCATCGCACCCCCTTTATGTTAATTATTTTTAACACAAAATAGAGTCATAAACCGATATTAATGTTAATTTTTATTAACCTTTCTTTTAACATACCATATCGTGTTGGCATGGATCAATCAACTTCGCAATTTTTGGAATAAGCATTGTGCACTATTTGTAAACGTTTTTAGATAAGCTTAACCTTATAGGCGGGTCTTTGTTAAGCAACAAGCCCGCCCCTCGCTTCAATGCGCGGAGGCAGGCTGTTTTTTAAGCCAAAGTACGTGTGCTTACTTCCCGCAACACTTTTTATACTTTTTCCCGCTCCCGATTTCGCCCGTGGTGCCGGCTGGGCGTCGACGTTCAGCTAGCCCCGTGAAGGGTTCACGATTTTCTTTTTAACCCTACTTTAAATACAAGAATAGCAATGAAAACACTGACAGCGACAGCGGCCGAAACGATTGTGATAGGCAGCCAGTCAGTGGCAAAAGATGAATAAGTGATCATTTCAGCCATAGCAGCGCATCCTCCTTTATCCATCATAGACGAAATCCCGTCAGATTTGAAACCGTTTTTTCTTCTCGTTAACTTGCTTGTCTGATATACTGGAGTGGAAAGGAGGTGAAGGTGATGGAAGAAAAAACGATATTGGCGCAAATTTTGCAAGTGCTTGATTTGTACGCGGCTGATATGCGCAAACAGTTCGAGGCGCTCCATGAAAAATTCGACTCGCTTCAACGCCAAGTCCAAACGTTGAACGAAAAAACGAACGAAATGGACAAGCGCATCGAAGACATGGATGGGCGCATCGAGGAGATGGACGGGCGGTTTGAGCGGCAGATCGCCCAGTTGGAGCGCACCATCAACGAACGGTTCGAACGGCTCGAAGCGAAACTCGGCCACGTCCGCGTCGAACTAGTTGAAACACAAGAAACGGTCGACTTCCACTCCGTCAAAATCGCCCAGCATGATCGAAAAATCCGCCATTTGCTTCACGCTCGATAAATCCTCCACCGCTATCATGCCCCCGCCCTTCAATCAGGGCGGGGGCTTTCGCATCAAGAAAGCTCTCGGGCAAGGTCGGCCGCCAAGGCGGCGTTGTTTTTCACTAAGGCGATGTTTGCTTGCAAGCTTTTGCCCCCGGTTAACGTTTTCACCCGGTCAAGCAAAAACGGGGTGACCGCTTTTCCGGTGATGTGCTGTTGTTCCGCTTCCTTGAGCGCTTGTTCGATGATGGCGGTGATATACGACTCCTCGAGCTCATCTTCTTTTGGGACAGGATTAGCGATCACAACACCGCCGTTTAACCCAAGCCCCCATTTCGTTTCGATGAACTGGGCGATCTCTTCCACGCTGTCGAGGCGATAGTCGACGCGAAACGGGCTCGTCCGCGAATAAAACGCCGGCAGGACGTCCGTCTGATAGCCGATGACCGGAACGCCGTGCGTCTCTAGGTATTCAAGCGTCAATCCTAAATCCAAAATCGATTTCGCCCCGGCGCAGACGACCGCGACGTTTGTGCGCGCCAGTTCCTGCAAGTCTGCGGAAATGTCCATCGTCTGTTCGGCGCCGCGGTGCACTCCGCCGATGCCGCCGGTCGCAAACACGCGGATGCCAGCCATCTCAGCGCAAATCATCGTCGCCGCCACGGTAGTCGCCCCGTGTTTCTTCATGGCGACGACATACGGCAAGTCGCGGCGGCTCACTTTTTCTACATCGCGGCTTGTCCCTAACTGTTCAAGTTCCGCTTCTGTCAATCCAATTTTAATTTTTCCATTGAAAATCGCCACTGTTGCTGGCACGGCGCCGCGGTCGCGGATGATCCGCTCGACGTCTTTCGCCGTCTGCACGTTTTCCGGATACGGCATGCCATGCGAGATGATCGTCGATTCTAAGGCGACTATCGGCTTTTGTTCCGCCTTCGCTTGAGCGACTTCTTCGGAAAAGACGAGAAAATCATTCATCACTTCGTTCCCCCTTCGCGAAAATACCGCGCATAGGCGGCTTGCAACAGGTGTTCATTCAAAGCGGAATGCACCGTTTCGGCCGTTTGCAGCGTAAGCGACGCGCTGCTCATCCCAAAGCGGCAGGCGTCTTCCACCGTATGTCCGCCTAAGACGCCGTACAAAAATCCAGCCGCAAAGGCGTCGCCCGCTCCGGTGGCGTCGGTGGCCTCAACCTTCGGCGCCGCAATCGCTCCTGTTTCCCCTTGCTTGGTGGCGTACGCGACGCCGTTTGCGCCGCGCGTGACGACAACGTTCTCGACGCCCAAACGAACGAGCGCCTCCATCGCTTCGGACACGCTGCGACCGTCGTCTTCGGCAAGCGCCTTCGCTTCCGCTTCGTTCGTGATAAGCCACGTCACCCCGCTTAAATCAGCGGGCAGCCGCTTGACTTTCGGAACCGACACGGTCACCACACAAAGCGGGAGGCGCTCCCTACGGCACTGCTCGATTGTCCACTGAATGGCGTTGCTTGAAAAATTCGTATCAAGCACGACGGCTGAAATCGGGCCGAGTTCGGGCCATCGCTGCTTCATCCATTCTTTTCCCACTGTATCATAAATCACCATATCCGCCAAGGCGAGGACCATCTCGCCACGTTCATCGAGCACCGCTGTATACGTCCCGGTGTTCGCTTTTGACGTTCGCACGATGTGCCGTGAATCCACGTACCGACTCGTCACGTCAATGAGCCACTGTCCATCGCGGTCATCGCCAACGGTGCTGACGAGCGAAACAGGTTGAGCAAGCCGCCCTAAGTTTTCGGCGATGTTTCTCGCCACCCCGCCCGCGGTTTGCGTCGTGGCGACGGGATGGGACGTGCCGAGCCGAAACGGAGTGAGCAACCGCGCCTTTCGGTCGACGTTCGCCCCGCCAATGCAGACGATCGAGGCCGCTTGTCGCATTCCTTTCTTCCCCCTCTCTTCCAATGAACACCGCCGCGCTCTTTCCTCTCTCCCGAAACAAGGAAAACGGTTTCAAAAAAAGCCGGCAGCTGCGCATTTCGAAGCCTCACTGCCATTGTACCATATGCCGTCCGGCAAAAACGGCATAAAGAAAGCACCCCGTCAAAACGACGGGATGCCGACTTTCGGACGTTTAGTTTTTGTACGCGCAATACGGACGCAGTTTGACGCCGATCAGGCTGCCGAGGAAAGCAAAGACAAACCACGCCCAGCCGTGGGCGCTGAATGACGCAATGCCGCCGAAATACGCGCCGATATTGCAGCCGAACGCCAGCCGGGCGCCGTATCCCATCATCAGGCCGCCGATCAGCGCACCGATCGTCATGCGCGTCGGACGCTTCCACTGAATCGTTTTTGTATAGCGGCCCGCCAGCGCTGCCGCCAATAAGGCGCCGACCATCAAGCTGATGTCCATCACGGTCGTTGTATCGTAGTAGAGTGGATTCGCGAGCGCCTGCCGTTTCGCTTCATCTTGCCAGTACGCCCAAGCGGTCGGATCGACGCCAAACAGCTGCACGAACTTCGCCCCCCAAAGGGCGAAGGCAGACGTAATGCCCCACGGCTTACCGCTAATCATCAGCACAAGCGCGTTCGTTACAGCCAAGAGCAACGCCCCGACCAGAAGCGACCATGGCCCTTTGTAAATCGCTTTCCAGCCATGACGGTTCTCAAGCGATGTAGCAACGAGTTGGCCATAGCGCCGTTTTTCCGCCACGGTCACCACATAGTAGACCGCTGCCAGCAAAACCAACTGAAGCAAAAACCCTCCCAAGGCGCCGAACTCGCCAATGAACGAGAACGGCTCAAATTGTGGCATCTTCGCCCACACGTCAAAGTGGGTCGTCGCAATGACTGAGCCAGCGATGAACCCGATGAGCGTCACGATGCCGTTCACATCGCCGCCGCCGATATGGTACAACGTCCCGGACGCGCAGCCGTCGCCAAGCTGCATGCCGATGCCAAACAGGAAGGCGCCGACGATGACTGATACCCCCACGCCAAATACATACCCTGACACTGGGTGCCCGAGCGCCGAGCCTTTCACGAGCAGCGGCAAAAACAACGCGCTGGCCACAGCCATCATCACCATTTGCGCCCGAATACCTTCCCCTTGGCGGTACAAAATGAATTTGCGCCAAGCAGATGTAAAGCCAAAATGCGCCTGGTACAATACAAATCCACCAAACGCCCCTAACACGTACAAAAGCGCCTGTTGCCAAGAAACGCGGCTATATAAGAACAACGTTCCACCGATCAATATGAGGCAGGAAACAGCAATAATCCACGCAGTCGGATGTTTCGGGGCGTTCGCTGCTTGTTTCGCGCGAACGTCTCGTTGTTGTGCGGTCAACTCCATGATGCATAATTCCCCCTTTTCCATTTTGTTCACCTACTTTATAATACTATAAAACTTATTGATTTTCTATGATTTAAACTAGAAATGTTTCACCTCAGCGGCTGATCGGGTATAATGCAGACGAGCACTTTCTTAGGAAGGAGATTGGCATGTGGAACGAATTCAAAAAATTTGCTCTCCGCGGCAATGTGGTCGATTTAGCCGTCGGGGTCATCATCGGCGGGGCGTTTGGCAAAATCGTCTCCTCGCTCGTCAATGATATCATCATGCCGCTCGTCGGTTTGATTTTAGGCGGCATCAATTTCAGCGACTTGTCTTGGAAAGTCGGCAAGGCGGAAGTGAAATACGGGGCGTTTATCCAAACAGTCGTCGATTTTTTGATCATCGCGTTTTCGATTTTCCTGTTTGTCAAACTGCTCAACAAACTGTACGAGCGGATGAAAAAACAGGAAGACGTCAAAGAAACGGCGCCGACGCTGACGAAAGAAGAGGAGCTGCTCACAGAGATTCGCGATTTGTTAAAACAGCAGCGGGAAACGACGTGAAAGCCTGTCCATGGCGTGGACAGGCTCTCAAAAACGGTAAACGAATCTCTTAACTATGTGAATATGTTACGGTGACTTGAGGGTGGATCGGCCTCCCCTGATTTGGAAGGGGGTGATGCCGATGACAGTATTTGAAGCATTGATGTTTTTTCGCAAGTCGCATGGTTTCAATACTGTCGCACAATCAAAAGAAATATCCACCCTTAAGTTAACGAGGCGCTTAGGCGGATTATTTCCTTCTGCTCGCGCCGATCCCCTTTATGGGAACCGTCTATTGCGGGGCCGAAGGTGCGGCAACACCTTTGGCTTCACTTGTTATTTTGTCATCTCGAACCGAGAAGACCGCCACTTCCCAGCGTGAGCGTAAGTGGGAGAGCGTTCAATTTACGTCGATTACAACGTAATCCCAGTACGTTTTTCCAAGATAGACGAGTAATGCCCATTTTCCAGATTCACCCAGTCTCATATTTGATGGTATATGTGCGTCTGCACCATTATTCGGACCTCCTGGAACTCCCGTTGTCCAAACGGTTTTTCCGTCTAGTGTTAACGCAGGAGCTATATCGTTGCTGCCTTTTTTCACTGCAACGATTGTCAGCTTTCCTTCTGGAATGGAGTCCCCCCC
>NZ_MQMG01000045.1 GCF_001908025.1 Geobacillus proteiniphilus | reverse complement strand
TTGTCGCTCATGCCGCCGTCAACGGCAATATATGTGCGGACGTTGGGCACCTCTTTGCGCGAACCGATCGTATAAATCGTCGTCCCGGCATCACCCACGAGCGACCGGCCCGGCTCGATCCAAATTTCCGGCAGCGGCAAGCGGCAAGCTTCGGCCTGCCTTTTCACCTCTTCCACGATGCAGTCGACGTACGCTGTCACCGGAATCGGATCGTCTTCCTCCGTATAGCGGATGCCAAAGCCGCCGCCAAGATTGACAACCGCTGGGACAAATCCGTGCGCCTTGTTCCACTCGGCCAGCTTGGCAAACACTTTTTGCGCCGCGAGCACAAACCCAGCTGTTTCAAAAATTTGCGAGCCGATATGGCAATGAACGCCGAGCAGCTGAAACGCGGCCGACGCCATGACACGGCGAAACGCCTCGTCCGCCTGACCGTTGTTTAAGTCAAAGCCGAACTTTGAATCTTCTTGCCCGGTTAAAATGTAATCGTGCGTATGCGCCTCGACCCCCGGCGTGACGCGGAGCAAAACCGGCACCGTCCGGCCGGATGATTCCGCCAGCTCTTCGATCAGCTCGAGTTCGTAAAAGTTGTCGGCAACGATGCAGCCGATGCCGTGTTCAAGCGCCATCGCCAATTCGTCCCGGCTTTTGTTGTTGCCATGAAAATGGATGCGCTCAGGCGGAAAACCGGCCGCAAGCGCCGTATACAGCTCACCGCCCGAGACGACGTCAAGCGACAATCCCTCCTCAGCGGCCAGCTGCACGATGGCGACGGCGGAAAACGCCTTGCTGGCGTAAGCGACTTGCGCCCGTACGCCATGGCGGCGGAACGCTTCTTTAAACGCGCGCGCCCGCGCGCGGATCAACGCAACGTCATAAATATAAAGCGGCGTTCCGTACGTTTTGGCCAACTCGACCACATCGACGCCGCCGATTTCCAAATGCCCTTGTTCATTGACACGGCTTGTCCCGTGAAGAAACATCGCAAACCCCTCATTCCTCATTGAAATCGCACGGCAAAAGCAAAAAAGACAGTTTGCAACCGGCAACTGCCTTCACAAAAAGGAAAACCGCAGATCGCCATCGGCTCTGCCTTGAAACGGAAGGCCGCATGCCCCGCGCTGGGCCATGCCCATTCCGCCCGTGCAAACGTGCGGAGCACTGAGGCAAGCACAATGGCAAGCACCATCAATGCAAGCATTAAGTATAACTTATCATAATTATACAAAAGTTGCAATAGCGCTAAAACGAAAAAAGCGGCCGCCAATAGGTGGAAACGGCCGCTTTCAAACGGATCGTTCGCGTCATGACGGTTGTTTTTGCCGATCTTGCGGGTGAACGATGCTCGGGCGCACTCTCGCTCCAGCAGCCGAACGGCGGACGACAATTTGCATAAATGCCGCTGGATCGAACGGAATGAACGGCCATAAGTACGGCGTATTGAGCGAGCGGATGCTGGCCAGCCAAAGCAAATAAACGGTCGTGCCAATGACGAGCCCGGGCACTTTAAACAAGGCGACAAGAATGACCAATGCCAATCGAGAAATCTTATTAGCCACGCTCAACTCATAGCTTGGCGTCGCAAACGAACCGATCGCCGCCACCGAGACGTATAAGATGACTTCCGGCACAAACAGCCCGACATCGATGGCGATTTGTCCGATCAAGACGGCGGCAATCAAGCCCATCGCGGTTGATAGCGGCGTCGGGGTATGAATGGCTGCCATCCGCAAAAACTCAATCCCAAAATCAGCGAGCAAAATTTGCACAACGATCGGGATGTTTGTTTGTTTGTTCGGCCCAATAAACGCCCACGATTCGGGCAGCAACGACGGCTCAAGGACGAACAGCACCCACAGCGGCAGCAAAAACAGCGACGCCAAAATACCTAAAAACCGCACCCAGCGCACGAACGTCCCAACTCCCGGCGACTGCCGGTATTCCTCGGCATGCTGAACGTGATGGAAAAATGTTGTCGGCGTGATGATGACGCTTGGCGATGTGTCGACCATAATGAGCACGTGCCCTTCAAGCAAGTGCGTCGCTGCTACATCCGGCCTCTCGGTATAACGGACGAGCGGGTACGGGTTGTATCCTTGCTTCACTAAAAACTCTTCGACTGTTTTGTCGCCCATCGTCAGTCCATCGACGTTGATTTGCTGCAACTCTTTCTTGACGAGTTCAACAAGCCCCGGGTCAGCGACGTCTTTAATATAGGCGATGCATACGTCCGTTTTTGACCGCTCGCCGACTTGCAAAATTTCAAAGCGCAGCCGCTCGTCGCGGATGCGGCGGCGGGTGAGCGCCGTGTTGACAATGATGTTCTCGACGTAGCCGTCGCGAGCGCCGCGCACAACTTTTTCCGTGTCCGGCTCTTGCGGCTGCCGACCTGGATAGCTGCGGACGTCGACAGCAAATCCGGTCGATTCGCCCTCGATCAAGACGATGATCAAGCCCGACAGTAGTTTGTCAACCGCTTCGTCGAGGCTCGTCACCGGGCTGACTTGCTGATGGACGAGCCGATTTTCGATAATTTGCCACGCTTGGGCCGCCTGACGCTCGTCATCATTGACGCGCACGATTTGCTTTAGCAATTCGATAATGTATTGCGTGTCGCATAAACCGTTGCAGTAGTAAATATGTACTTCCCGGTTTAGGACATAGATTTTCCGCACGCCTAAATCAAAGCTTGTCCCGACGCCGATCCGCTGCTGCAAAAACTTCGCGTTGTCAACGAGCTTCTTCGCGATCGGCGCTGTCGGTTTCTTTTCTTTTTCCGGCATGGCCACCACTCCTTTCGAGAATCAACTCGACCGCCTTGCGCGTAATCGGCGCCCCGTATTTCGCATGGTCGCGGTATCCCATTTTGCCGATGTCGCCGATGCCGACGATGAGCGGAATGTTCAGCTGGTCAAGGCAGTAGACGGTGTCGCCGTTGATCCGCCCGATCTCGAGATCGCGGACGCCTTCTTTATCGACCCCATATTCGGTAATCACGCCGTCGCGGTCGATGCTCACGTGCACTTTTGTCCATTCATGCTGGTGCGTATTGGAGGCAACCGCCAGCGCCCCGAGCACTTCGATTTGTTCATGCGTCGCCACATAGCGAAGCGCCTGCTCTCCGGCCCCCTCCCCGAGGGCGCCGCAATCGTCAAACATGACAAACACTGGATCATGCGGCGTTTGCAAAATGAGTTCGACCAACTGTTCGCCGCTCAGTTTCGTCGGATTGCCTTGCGAGCGGGAAATGCAGCGGCCGCCGATCTCAGCGGCGACCTGCTCGATCGCCCGGCAGGCGAACTCGTCCCCATCCGTTACTAAAATGACCCGTCGTTTTTCCATCATCTTCTACCCTTTCGGTTTGCAAGTGAGCGCCGCGGCAAACGAGCCGGCCACGATAAAGGAAAACAAGGCGCCGGCAAATCGGAACACCGCTGCTCCCGTTTCGACAAATCCCTCCGGCCGCGGTTCTGCCATGACCCCTTTCGCCAACCAATACCCAAATCCGCTCAGCGGCATCGTCGCCCCAGCGCCGGCCCAAACGGCCAATCGATCATAGACGCCGCCAAAGCCAAGGAGGACGCCAAGGACGACAAGCGAACCGGCGACACCAGCCGGCGTCCATTTGCCGCGGTCGATGACGAGTTGGACGATGGCACACAGCAGCCCACCGACGAAAAAGGCGCGGACGTATTCCATATCGCATTCCCCCTTGATCGTTCCCGAATAAAAGACGACCTATAGCGGCAAATCCGGCTCCCGTCCGGCCGCTTCGATGACGACGCCGTGAGCGATCGCTGGGATCGACTGTTTTTGCTGCACCATCGTTTGACTCAAGAGCGCCCCGGTAGCGACGACAAACAGGCGTCGAAACGTTCCGCGGGCGAGCTCTTGAAGCAAATACCCGTACGTGACGACCGCCGAGCAGGCGCAGCCGCTGCCGCCGGCGAACACCTTTTGATCTGGCCGGTAAATCATCAGCCCGCAATCGTTGTAAACGTCGGTCACATCGTAGCCGGATTCAGCAAGCAGCTCTCGGACGATGACGCTGCCGACGCGCGACAAGTCGCCGGTGACGATCAAATCGTAATCGCCCGGCGATGCGCCTAAGTCGCGGAAATGCTGCTCGATCGTATCGGCCGCCGCCGGGGCCATCGCCGCCCCCATGTCGAGCGGGTTTTTCAGCCCGGCGTCAACGACTTTGCCGATCGTCGCCGCCCGGACGCGCCAACGTCCCGGCGCGCGGCCAACGAGCGCGGCGCCGGCGCCCGTGACGGTGAACGTCGCCGTTTTCGGCTTTTGCACCCCAAGCTCAGTCGGGTAGCGAAACTGCCGTTCGGCCGTCGCGTTATGGCTGCTTGTCGCCGCAAGCGCCCGATCGGCCAATCCGCCAGCGACGAGCGCGGCGGCTGCCGCCAATGTTTGCATCGAGGTCGAACAGGCGCCGAACAAGCATAAAAACGGAATCGGCAGCTCGCGGGCGACATAGTTCGATGTCGCATTTTGGTTTAACAAATCACCGGCCAAAAACAGATCGACTTCTTCGGCAGAGACGCCCGCCTTTTGCAAGCAGCAGTCCACCGCCTCCCGCATCAGCCGCCGCTCGGCCAGCTCCCACGTCGCTTCGCCGCAATATAAGTCGCGATGGCAAACATCAAAATAACTCCCGAGCGGCCCGTCGGCTTCAAGCGGCCCGACCGCGGCAGCGGCCGCTTGGATGTAAACACCATCGTCAAACACCCATGTCTGCTTTCCGACACGTTTCATGGCCAATCCCTCTTTTCGTCACGGCCAAACAAGGCCAAGCACATAGGCGGCAATCAGACCATAAATGACCGCTGCCCCACCGGCTTTCAACATCTGCCCGGCCACCCCGGCCGTCCATCCTTCGCTGCGATGTTCGATGGCAGCGCTCGCGATCGCATTGGCCAGCCCTGTAATGAGCATCGTCGCCCCCGCGCCGGCAAATTGGCTGAAATCGTCATATTTCCCGACGGCCGTCAGCACAATCGCCAATCCGGCCATCATCATAGACGCCCACAGATGGGCCTCGAGCGGCGGAGCGGCAAACGTGCCGCCATACCAATCAGCGAGCCATTGCGCCAACGCACAAAGCGTCCCGCCGACAAGAAACGCTTTTACCGCATTGGCGGCGTATGGGGGAGAAGGCTGAAACGCCTTCACCTCGCGGACATAATCGGACTTTAATCCCACGTTTCCTTCCCCCTTTGTCAGCGAAAGTGATCGACAAAATAAAGCCAATGAAACAACGAACCGGCCACTTTGCCAAAGGCGATGGCCATAAGTAAAATGACGATTTTATCATCGACGCCGATCCGCTTCGCTAAAATCGGCCAAACGTTCAACACCTCTGTTAAAGCGGCAGCGAGCATTCCGATAAACACACCATGAAACAATCCGATCGGCGCCATCCAATATTTGGATAAATGCCAAACCGAATGGCGCAAACTCATCCAACCGCCAACGATGGCGCCGGCTACAGCCCCCCATTCATAGGCGTGAATGCGTTTCATCGTTTTCGTCAGCTGCGTCAGGCGCGGGATGACGCCAAGCACGACCAAAAAAGCGACAAATCCAGTTCCGACCGCCAACCCTCCGGCGAAGCCGACGAACACTACCAGCAAAATCTCAAGCGTCGTCAAGAGGCCTCAAGCTTTCTTTGTTTTCATGCAAAATGACGTACTGATCGATCGATTGCTGGTAGTTGAACATTTCGACTTCAAGAGGGCTGGGCTCCTCGTTGATTCGTTTACGGAACCAATGGTTGAAAAATAAAATCATCCCGATGCCGAGCCCAAGCGAATACGGAATTTGCAAAAGCAACGGTTTATCGACCGCTTGGCCGGTCATCATTTCGTACAGATGGCGATGCACTTGTTGCATGCTGACGTCCTCGTGAAAGTTCATGATCGCCATCGCCGAACCGACGAACAAAAGAAGCCAAACGAGAACGAAGGAAGCGGTCGAAACTTTCCGTTTTTCATAGACGACTTCAATGATCGTCTGCGATGGGCCGATCATCTGCACATCAAGCGACGAATCCACATCAAACACAGCCCTGATCATTTGCATCATATCGATGATGACGATATTTTTATCGCTCGGCTGGATGCGATAGAGTGGAATCATCTTCAGCCGCCGAATGAGTCCGCCATCCGGCGCAGCGATTTGCGCTGTCTGCCCGAGCGTCACCACCGCCCCCGGCTTGACTTGCACGCGATGGCGCGGCTTAATAAACACGGTGTTGGCCATTTGCTTCACACCTTTGTCCCCATTTTGTTTTTCTTTAGTTTGGTTGACCGAAACACGGATCATGCGGTCTATCAGCATTCACCATCGATTTCATAAAAATAGAAAAGAATGGACTGAAACATGTCCATTCTTTTTTCAAGAGAAAATGGATTTTGTTGTTCATCAAGAAAAAATTTAGATAAAAAATGCACCCTTGATGCTCGCTGCCCGCTGGAACGCTCTTCCCTTCTGCACGCGCAAGTTGCAAAAAAATGGACTATCCGTCCATTTTGTCCTTTATGTGCTGCAATATTTTCTTTTCCAGCCGGGATACTTGCACTTGAGAGATGCCGAGCCTCGATGCCACTTCGGACTGGGTTTGGTCTTTGTAATAGCGCAAATAGACGATCAGCCTCTCGCGCTCGTCGAGTTCTTCGATCGCTTTTTTTAAGGCGATTTTGTCAAACCATGACGCCTCGTCGGCGTCAGCGATTTGATCAAGCAACGTAATCGGATCGCCGTCGTTTTCGTACACCGTTTCGTGAATCGATGTCGGCGAGCGGACCGCCTCTTGGGCCAGAACGACGTCTTCTGGCGAAATGCCTAAATGGTCGGCGATTTCCGTAACCGTCGGCGCCCGCCCGCGCGTTTTCGACAGCTCGTCTTTCGCCTTGCGGATTTTGTTGCCCATCTCTTTCAGCGAACGACTCACTTTGACGGTGCCGTCGTCGCGAAGAAACCGCTGAATCTCCCCAATGATCATCGGCACGGCGTACGTCGAAAACTTGACGTCATACGACAGGTCAAACTTGTCGACCGACTTTAACAAGCCGATGCAGCCGATTTGAAACAAGTCGTCCGCTTCATAGCCGCGGTTTAAAAAACGTTGAACGACCGACCAGACGAGGCGCATGTTTTTTTCAATAATTTCATCACGCGCTTCTTGATCGCCTTCTTGGCTGCGGCGGATCAGCTCTTTCATCTCCTGATCTTTGATTGGCGACTGATCTTGCTTGACATCGACATCCATAGGCATGTCTCCCTCAGTTACATAACGCTTTGCTTTTCGCAATATGCTTTTTCAAATACACAGTCGTCCCTTTGTTCACTTCCGATTCGACGATGACTTCGTCCATGAAGTTTTCCATAATGGTAAAGCCCATCCCTGACCGCTCGAGCTCGGGCTTTGTCGTAAACAACGGCTGGCGCGCTTCTTCGATGTCAGGAATGCCGACTCCTTCGTCTCTCACCGTCAAATGGACGACACCGTCTTCAATGATGACCGAAATGGAGACGATGCCGTTCGGATCGTTGTTGTAGCCGTGAATGATCGCGTTTGTCACCGCCTCAGAGACAACCGTTTTAATTTCCGTCAGTTCGTCCATCGTCGGGTCAAGCTGGGCGACGAACGCCGCCACGGTCACACGGGCGAACGATTCATTTTCGCTGCGGGCAGAAAATTGGAGGTGCATTTCGTTGCGCATTTACGCCACCCCCAATGCTTGCAAGGCGAATTGCTCATCCGCCTCAACGCGGATGATTTTAAACAGACCCGACATGTCAAACAGCCGTTTGACGGCCGGCGATACGGCGCATACGACCATCTGCCCGCCGACGTTTTTGATTTGTTTATAGCGTCCGAGAATGACGCCGAGGCCAGAGCTGTCCATGAACGTCAATTGTCCTAAATTGAGCACGATGTGGCGGATCGCTCGGTTTTCGAGCACATCCGTCACTTGTTCACGCAATTCTTCGGCTGTATGATGGTCAAGCTCCCCAGACAGGCGAACGATGAGCACGTCTTGCTTCACTTCCAAGTCGATCGCGAGACTCACAGCGTGTTCCCCCTTGTCCATTTCAGGATATGGAGACATTTCGCTGCTGCCCGCCGGAAATCCTGCCGCCTGACAAAACTAGTGGTCGTTCGCCAAAGAGAGCGAAAAGACCGCAAAACTTGACATTATCCCGCCTGCACGAAGCGGCCAAACACCCGCTTAAACAAGTCCCAAAAGCTCGCTTCTTCGACCGTTTGCTTGGCGACGATCGGGCTGTGCAAAATTTCTTTTCCATCCTGTTTTAAAATGAGGACGCCAAGCTCATCGCCTTTGCGAACGGGTGCTTTCACATCGTCTTTCACTTTGATCACTTTTTCGATTTGCTCGACCGACTGCCCTTTTTTCGTCAGCACCGACACCGGCTCCGACGTCACCGCTTCGACGGATGACCGTTTGCCTTTGCTTATGTTGACGCGGGCGACTGTTTCATTCCGTTTGTACACCGGGTGAGTTCGATATTGGGAAAACGCGTAATCGAGCATCTTCGTAATTTGAGCATTGCGCGATTTCGGCGTCGGCGCTCCAAACACAACAGCGATGACGCGCATGCCGTTCTTTTTCGCCGTGGCGGTCAAACAATATTTCGCTTCGGCTGTATATCCGGTTTTCAGGCCGTCAACGCCCGGATAAAATTTGACAAGCCGGTTCGTATTGACGAGCCAAAACTTTTTGTCCGTATTTTCGCGCAAATAGTCTTCGTACTTGCTCGTATATTTCGTAATATCTTCATATTTCAACAGTTCGCGCGCCATCATGGCCATATCATAAGCGCTGCTGTAGTGATGTTCCGCCGGCAGGCCGGTCGCATTGGCGAAATGGGTGTTTTTTAAGCCGAGCTGTTTCGCTTTTTCATTCATCATCTCGACAAATGCTTCTTCCGACCCGGCGATCTGCTCAGCCATAGCGACCGACGCGTCGTTGGCCGAACCGATGGCAATGCCGCGCAGCAGCTCATCGACGGTCATTTCCTCGCCCGGCTCGAGGAAAATTTGCGATCCACCCATTGACGCGGCGTATTCGCTCGCCCGCACTTTTTCATCGTAGGACAGCTTTCCTTCATCGATGGCTTCCATGATCAACAGCATCGTCATAATTTTCGTCATGCTCGCCGGCGGCAATGGTTCATGGGCATTTTTTTCATACAATACTTTGCCGGTGTCGCGTTCAATCAAAATGGCTGATTTCGCCTCATCGGCCAGCTTCACTTTCGCCTCCTTCATCTCTTTCGCCTCGGCATGGGCAGAAAGAGGAAGAAAAAGAAGAAACGGCAATAAAAGAAGACGAGTGACTTTCGTTTTCATCTCCCAAACCTCCATTCTTTATACATGCCATTTTTTCCAGGCGAGATATTTTTATACAAAAAAACAGCTCATTTTCCAAAAAACAAAAAAAAAAAACGCCCGAAACACGCGTTTCAGGCGTCTTCTTCTTGAACAACTGCTTTTTTCCTTGCGGATCGCCAGCGTCCCTCTCTATACGATGGTCTCATAAATGAGCGGCGGCCGAGCAACCGGCTGCGGCGACAGCTGAATAGCCGCCTCGATCTTTTCTTTCACGTCAAGCACATCTGGCCGGTTGCTGTGAATCGTGGCGAGCGCTTCCCCTTTCTGCACGCGATCGCCGATTTTTTTATGGAGCACAATGCCGACCGCCAAATCGATCGTGTCTTCTTTTTTCGCCCGGCCGGCGCCGAGCCACATGGCGGCCGTGCCGATGTCATCGGCGGCCATCTCGGCGACATAGCCGTCGGCAGCCGCCGTGACGGTCGACGTATATGCCGCCTTTGGCAATTTGTCCAGATCGTCGACGACCGATGCATCTCCACCTTGAGCGGCCAAAAGCGTTTTGAACGCCGCGATGGCGGCCCCGCTGCGAATCGCCTCTTCAAGCAAACGGCGCGCCTCATCAAGCGATGGCGCCTTCTCCGCCAAATAGACCATATGGCTGCCGAGCGTCAAACAAAGTTCGGTTAAATCGTGCGGCCCGTCCCCTTTTAACGTGGCGATGGCCTCTTTCACTTCCAAGGCGTTGCCGACGGCATAGCCGAGCGGCTGGCTCATGTCAGAAATGACCGCCATCGTCCGGCGGCCGACGCGCTTGCCAATGTCGACCATCGCCCGAGCGAGCCGGCGCGCCTCGTCAAGTTCCTTCATAAACGCTCCGGCGCCCGTTTTCACATCCAAGACGATGGCATCAGCCCCAGCGGCGATTTTTTTGCTCATGATCGACGAGGCGATGAGCGGAATGCTGTTGACGGTCGCCGTCACATCGCGAAGCGCATACAATTTTTTGTCCGCCGGCGTCAAGTCGCCGGTTTGTCCGATAATGGCAATGCGATTCACATTCACTAATCGGATGAACTCGTCTTTGCTGATCTCGACATGAAACCCGGGCACAGACTCGAGTTTGTCGATCGTGCCGCCCGTATGGCCGAGGCCGCGCCCAGACATTTTCGCCACCGGCACGCCGACAGAAGCGACAAGCGGCCCTAAAACGAGCGTCGTCGTATCGCCGACCCCGCCGGTCGAATGTTTATCGACTTTCACGCCGCGAATACTCGACAAATCGAGCATTTCGCCGGAGTGCACCATCGCCATCGTCAGCGCGGCCGTTTCTTCCTCGGTCATGCCGCGGAAATAAATCGCCATCGCGAGCGCGCTCATTTGGTAATCGGGAATGTCCCCGTTTGTATACCCGCGGATGATCCACTCAATTTCTTCCTTCGTCAGCGCCTTTCCGTCGCGCTTTTTCGCAATCAAATCGACCATTCGCATCGCGATCACCTTTTTCGTTTTGATTTCGCCATTTCGGCGACAATCGCTTTCACAAACCGCAAAAAGTCCGTCTTCACCCGCTCGGCCGTTTCAACCACTTCGTCGTGGTGAAGCGGAGCATCCGACATCCCTGCAGCCATATTCGAAATGCACGAAATGCCGAGCACCTCAATGCCGCCGTGGCGGGCGACGATCGCTTCCGGGACGGTCGACATGCCGACCGCATCGCCGCCGAGCGTACGAATCATGCGGATTTCCGCCGGCGTTTCGTACGACGGCCCCGTATTGGCGACATATACTCCTTCATGCACGCGAACGCCAAGTCTCGCCGCCGTTTCCTTGGCGAGCTCGCGCAGCCGCCGGCTGTACGCTTCCGTCATGTCCGGAAAGCGCGGACCAAGCTCCGGATCGTTCGGACCAATGAGCGGATTTGTGCCCAGCAAGTTGATATGGTCGGAAATGATCATGAAATCGCCGGGCTGGAACCGTTCGTTGATGCCGCCCGCAGCGTTTGTCACGATCAATTCGCGGACGCCAAGCGCCTTCATCACCCGGACGGGAAACGTCACTTCCTGAAGCGAATACCCTTCATAATAATGAAACCGCCCTTGCATGGCGACAACGGTCGCCCCCTCAAGCCGCCCATATACGAGCCGTCCAGCGTGTCCTTCAACGGTCGACACTGGAAATCCGGGAATATCTTCATACGGAATGCGAACCGCCTCTTCGATTTCATCAGCGAGCACGCCGAGCCCCGAGCCGAGAATGAGACCGATTTCAGGCGGAGTTGGCATCAATGGGCGCAAATGACCGGCGGTTTTTTCAATCGCTTGTCGATCCATTCTTTTCCCCCTCATCGTTCTTTATGAAGTTAGGCCAAATCAGCCAAAAAGCTTGTTCCGTACGGCGGCCGGTTGACTTGGAAGTTATCCGCAATCGTTGCGCCGACATCGGCAAACGTCTCGCGGACTGGGAGCGGCTTGCCGCCGCGAAATCGCGGGCTGTACACAAGAAGCGGCACATATTCGCGCGTATGGTCGGTTCCGTGGTGAATCGGGTCGTTGCCGTGGTCAGCGGTGATGATAAGCAAGTCGTCCGCTGTCAAGCGCGGCAACACATCGGCAAGCCGGGCGTCAAACTCTTCGAGCGCATCGCCGTAACCTTTTGGGTCGCGGCGATGGCCGTATTTAGCGTCAAAATCGACGAGATTGACGAAACTCAACCCGGTAAAGTCCATGCCGAGCGTGTCGACGAGCTTATCCATTCCGTCCATATTGGATGTCGTTCGCAACGACTGGGTAACTCCTTCATTGTCGTAAATATCGGCGATCTTCCCGATGGCAATCACTTCATAACCGGCGTCTTTCAATTCATTCATCACCGTTCGGCCAAACGGCTTAAGCGCATAGTCGTGCCGGTTGGCGGTTCGCTCAAAATGGCCGGGTGTGCCGATGAACGGTCGGGCAATGACGCGCCCGACCATATACGGCTCGTCGCGCGTCAATTCACGAGCGATTTCGCAAATGCGGTACAATTCATCAAGCGGCACAACTTGTTCATGGGCAGCGATTTGCAAGACGGAGTCGGCTGATGTATAGACGATGATTGCCCCTGTTTTCATATGCTCTTCGCCAAGCTCTTCGATGATCGCTGTTCCGCTCGCCGGTTTGTTGCCGATCACGTTCCGGCCGGTGCGCCGCTCGAGCTCAGCGATCAATTCATCTGGGAACCCGTTCGGAAAGACGCGGAACGGCTTGTCGATGCGAAGGCCCATCAGCTCCCAATGGCCTGTCATCGTATCTTTTCCAGCCGATGCTTCCTTCATTTTTGTATAGTACGCGAGCGGTCGATCGACTTTCGGCACCCCTTTGATCTCACGAATATGGCTTAGGCCGAGCTTCGCCATGTTCGGCATATAGAGGCCGCCGCGATGCTCAGCGATATGGCCGAGCGTATCCGCTCCTTTGTCATTGTATTTCTCGGCATCCGGCGCCTCGCCGATGCCGACTGAATCCATCACAATCAAAAAGACGCGCCGGTATGTCGCTTTCACATTCATTCCCCCTGCCTGCAATGAAAATGGAGTCTCTTTCTATCGTTCCCGTATTTTCGCGAAAACACGCCCATGGCCAATTGGTCAGAAGTCTGACAACTAAAACGACAGGCAAGCGCCTAGCATACGGCAGCTGCTAGGCGCGCGGGTGGTACTGTTTGTACACGTCTTTTAGGCGCGTTTTCGTAACATGCGTATACATTTGCGTCGTCGAAATGTCGGCATGCCCAAGCAACTCCTGAACAGCGCGCAAATCGGCTCCGTTCTCAAGCAGATGCGTCGCAAACGAATGCCGAAGCGTATGCGGCGTCAATTCTTTTTCGATGCCGGCTTCTTTCGCGAGCCGCTTTAAAATTTTCCAAAACCCTTGCCGTGTCAACCGCTGGCCATAATGGTTCAAAAACAGCGCCTCCGTTGCCCGCCGTCGCGGATTGACAAGCTGCGGGCGCCCTCGCTCCAAATAGTGGGTAAGCGCTTCAATCGCCATGCGCCCGATCGGCACGATCCGCTCTTTCCGCCCTTTTCCATAGCAGCGGACAAACCCCATCGTCAAATGCACGTCGCTTAAGTTGAGCTGCACAAGCTCACTGACGCGCATGCCGGTCGCATACAACAGCTCCAGCATCGCCTTGTCGCGCAGCCCAAACGGTGTGCTCACTTGCGGCGCTGCGAGCAGCGCCTCGACTTCCTCGACCGACAGCACTTTCGGCAGCGTCCGTTCAAACTGCGGCGTTTCGATATGGACGGTCGGGTCTTGCGCCGCGATTTTCTCCCTTAGCAAAAACTGATGAAACGAACGGATCGACGCCAAATGGCGGGCGATCGTCCGCGCCGATTGCCCTTGTTCGCTTAAAAACTTTAAAAAATGGAGAATATGGAGGCGCTCCACTTCGCCCCACGCCTGAAGCTGCTCGACTTGGCGCAAATAGCGGACGTATTTTTTCAAATCGCGTTCATATGAAACGATCGTATTGTGCGCCAAATTCCGCTCCACCGTCAAATAATGCAGAAAATCTTTCAACTCGTATTCCAACGCTCTCTACTCCCCATCGCGATAAAAAAATAACAGCCGGTCGAGCCAACTTGGCGGCGCACTCTCCGCCGCCGATACTTTGACCGCCGATCCCTTCGGCTCATCGTATCGGTGGTAATACTCGTACTCGCGGTTAAACCATACAAGACTATAATAAAATAAAATGGTGCATCCCGTAAATAAAAGAAACACTTTCACCATTTGCCAAACGGTTTTCATGGCATCCTCCCTATCAGCTGCTTGTCAGCTTGCTAGTATGAGGATATGCCATTTGTTTCGTTGTTTATACGCAAAAAACCTTTCCCGTTGGAAAAGGTTTTTTATTTTTCTTCATGCTTTTGCTGGCAACGGTGACAAATGCCGTGGAATGTCAAACGATGGTCTTTAATTTTAAATTTCCACTTCTCCTCAACAATCGCTTCGACATCCTCAAGCAAATCTTCTTGAATTTCCGCCACCGATCCGCATTCCAAGCAGATGAGGTGGTGATGGAAATGGGCCGCTCCTTCCTTGCGGAGGTCATAGCGCGACACCCCGTCCCCGAAATTGATTTTATCGACAATTTTCAGCTCGGTTAACAGCTCGAGCGTCCGGTAAACGGTCGCCAACCCGATTTCTGGGGATTTTTCTTTCACGAGGAGGTAGACGTCTTCCGCGCTTAAATGGTCTTCTTCATGTTCAAGCAGGACTCTTACCGTCGCTTCCCGCTGCGGCGTTAGCTTGTAACCCGCCGAATGCAGCTGCTTCTTAATTCGTTCCACACGATCTTCCATCTTTTCATTCCTCCCTCGCCATTCACCCATCATTATAACAAATGCACGAGGGAAGTATCAAAGTAAAATCACTATTATGAAGGAATGATAATGGTTATTATATAATATTCATTATGATTAAACTCATTGTCCATTGAACCGCCTGTTTCATCAATGCCGGCGAAAGATATGCCTCGACCGCTGAGGAAAGAAGCAGCCCAAGGGCAACAGCCACCATCGCCGCTGCGTAGCGCATCACCATCGGAAACATCGATCCATGCGGCCGCTTCATAAACTGGTTGCGCACCATGTGCAAGGAAAACGAAATAGAAATGACGCCCATGACGATCATGAGTGGAATGGCCACCAAGTTTTGCGGCATGATGGACACAAACGACAAAAGAAACCCGCGCCAACCCATTTGGTTGACTAAAAAGCCAACCGTAAAGCCGACGACGACGCCTTTGAAAAACAGCAAAACAAGAATGATCGGCAAGCCAATGACAGAAATGCCAAGCACCCACATCAACGCGGTATATTTGACGTTGTGCATATAGCTTTGCCAGAACATATCATGGGCGCTTGCGATATTGTCTTTTGACACTTGTCCAAAAAATTGCGTCAAGTAATAGTACAAGTCTTGCTTTTGACTGAAACCGAGGCTGTTGACGACAATGGCGCCGAAAATGACGCCCATGAGAAACAGGACGATGACAAACACATACAGCGAAGCATGTTCACGCCAATGGACAGCGATAGCCGATTTCAGCGGATGGGTTCTCATTGTGCTTCGTCCTCCTACTTTGTCTCTTAGTAGATTGTATGTCCATCCGCTTTCGGTATGACTGTTTTTCTAAAAGGCTGGTGATGTAATGAAAAAACAGCTCAACACCGACGTGTGGCCAACTCCACGGGCGGCACGCCGCCTCGGTCCACTGGCGCATGGCCGGGCTGGGCCAAGCAGCACGCACGGCATGATGATGAACGGCAGGAGCGCTGCCCGAGTGGTTACCCCTCCCGCACTTTCCCGTATCTCCCACCGCCCCCGGCCTCGATATGGAGCGCACCGCTGCGGGCAAGGACGATCAGTTGGGCCAACTTTTCTCCCACCGTCTCCGCGATCTCTTCCTCCGCCGCCTCATGAAGAACGCTCATTTCCGTGCCAAAACGGGCGAGCAGCTTTTCATACGCTTTTGGACCAAGGCCGGGGATGAATTCAAGCGGCACTTGATAAATGTACGGCGGCCGTTTCGGCCCGCGTTCCGCCGTTTTCAGCTCCGCAAGCCGGTCAAACACGCCTTTCACGAAGCGATGATGGCCGCATGCCGCGCAGCGATCGACGTCCGGTGCAGCCGGCGCAAGGCAGCGCTCGCACACTGTCTGGTGATATTTTCCAAGTTTAGGATTTAAACCGTAGTTGGCGACAATCGCGCGCCCGTCTTCACCGCGCAGCGCTTTTTCAAATTCGGCAAACGTCGGGGCGGCGAGCCGCACTTCTTCATATTCGCGGGCGATTTTCCGCAGCGAATGGGCATCGGAATTCGTCAAGTACGGGTAGCGATGCAATTCGGCGATCTGGTCCGCCATCGCCGTATCGGCGCTTAACCCAAGTTCAATGGCATCAATCCAATCCGGGTCAAACACTTCTGTCAGGCTGTGCTTGACCCCTTTTCCGTACAAGCTTTTAAACGGGGTGAACGCGTGCGCGGGAATGAACCAGCCGCCCTGCTCTTTCGCGGCAGCTTGCAGCTCACGGCCGGACACGTAAACGCGCTGTGAACTGAGCGACACGTTCTTTACCCGTTTGCCAAGCCAGCCGGAAAACGTGCGCATCGTCTGCACAGTCGGCAAAAAAACGAGCACGTGGATCGGTCCATGGCAATGGTCGTCATATACTTCGATTTCACTGCCTAACAAAAGCGTCACCTTTCCGGCGCTGACGCCGCCTCCGTCATGTTCGCGCCAACCGTGCTTCTCCATTGCCCGCTCGAGCTCGTCCAGCACTTCCGGCACATGGCTGTCAATGACACCGACCAGGTCGATCCCTTTCACCTCAGCCGCCTCATGCAAGATGTTCTCAAGCGTCAACGTCCGCGCCCCAGTAATTTTCACCGGGCGGCCCGAGGCGGTGCGGCCGATGTGAATATGTAAATCAGCGTAATAACGGCCGAGGCCGCGCTCGTTTTTTTTATTCGGCATTTTGCTCCCCTAGCGCGCGGCGCAGCTGCAAATATTGCAAGGCGTATGCCGTTTTCGCATCGTAAATGTCGCGTTGTTGAAGCATCTCAAGCGCCTCCTCCAATGTAACTTCCAACAGCTCGACAAACTCATCTTCATCCAAACCGGCGCCGTCCTCCGCTTTTTCCAGCCCCTCGGCGACATACAAATGGATGAGTTCATCAGCAAACCCTGGGGATGTATAAAAGGAAATGAGATGGCGCATCGATTGGGCGCGGTAGCCGGTTTCTTCTTCGAGCTCGCGGTGTGCGGAAGCGAGCGGCTCTTCCCCATGTTCTAGCTTGCCCGCCGGAATTTCGACCAATGCGCGCTCCAGCGCTTTTCGGTACTGGCGGACAAGAACGATTTTCCCGTCCGGCAAGAGCGGGAGCACCGCCACCGCCCCCGGATGTTTGATCACCTCGCGCCGGCTCGTTTTCCCATTTGGCAACTCGACTTCCTCGATATACAAGTCAATGATGCGGCCGCTGAACAATTTCTCTTTGCGGACGGTTTTTTCATACAACTTCTCCATTCTTCTTCTCCCCTATCGATTGATGGACTCTTTTCCATTGTACTACATGTTTGGCCATTTTTTCGCTTCCGTTGTACAATGAACATATCATCATCGATCGCTAAAGGGGGCGCAAAAGATGAACAAACGCCGCATCGGCACATCAGACTTATACGTCAGCGAAATTGGACTCGGCTGCATGTCGCTCGGCACTGATGAAAACCATGCCATCTATCTCATCCATGAAGCATTGGAGCGCGGCATCAACTATTTGGATACGGCTGATTTGTACGACCGCGGCTTAAACGAGGAATTTGTCGGCAAAGCGGTGAAAGGAAAACGCGACCAAGTGATCATCGCGACAAAAGTCGGCAACCGTTGGCGCCGAGACGGAAGCGGCTGGGATTGGGATCCGTCAAAAGCGTATATCAAACAAGCGGTCAAAGAGAGCCTGCGCCGCCTGCAAACGGACTACATTGACTTATACCAGCTCCACGGCGGCACGATCGACGACCCGATCGATGAGACGATTGAAGCGTTCGAAGAGCTGAAGCAAGAAGGCGTCATCCGTTGGTACGGCATCTCCTCGATCCGCCCAAACGTCATTCGCGAATATGTGAAGCGCTCGAACATCGTCAGCGTCATGATGCAATACAGCTTGCTTGACCGTCGGCCGGAAGAATGGTTCCCGCTTCTTCGCGAACATCACATCAGCGTGATCGCCCGCGGTCCGGTCGCTAGAGGCTTGCTCACGAGCCGCCCGCTTGAACAAGCGAGCAGCGCGGTGAAAGAACACGGCTACCTCGATTATTCCTACAAAGAACTGCAAACGCTCATCCCGAAGCTGAAGGAAAAAACGGCCGGGCGCCGTTCATTGACCGCGACCGCGCTGCAATTTTGCCTGTATGACCCGGTCGTTGCCGCCGTCATTCCGGGCGCAAGCCGGCTTAGACAGCTTGAAGAAAACATCGCCGCCGCTTCCGCCCCGCCGCTTGATGCCGACGAATACGCGTGGCTGAAGCGGACGACGAAGCAGTCGGTGTATGAAGCGCATCGTTGACATTCCGCCCAGACGAAGCCGGCAGCGCATCATCCAATTGATCCGAATGCCCGCAGCGCTTCATTGCAACGGACCATTTCCGAGGTCCGTCCGACCGAGCCCGACCGCTGATTGGCGGCACCGGGCTTTTTTCATCGCTTGGGATCCGCCCTTTTACTCAGCTTCATCATCCACGAATTTATCTCTCGCGGCTCCTAAACCGAACACCATCATTCCTATGCAGACAACCAACAACAAACCGAGAGGAGCGGTAAACCGCCCGACGGCATCATACAGCATGCCAAACAACGGCGGACCGGCAGCGGCAAGCAAGTAGCCGACCGACTGGGCCATAGCCGAAAGCTGGGCGGCTTCCAGCGGACGGCGCGTGCGCAAAGTAAACAGCATCATCGCCAGCGAAAACGCCATGCCGGCGCCGATGCCGGCGAAAAGCGCCCCAACCCAAAGCAGCCAACCTTGGCCAGCCAAAAAGGCGATCGTTCCAAAAGCCATGAGCAACACCGCCGAGCCGATCAGCACTTTTTGATTGTCCATCCGCTCCGCGAGCATCGGAGAGACGAACATCATCGGCAACTGGGCAAACTGGAAGAAAAAGAGCAGCCATCCGGCTGTATCGGCCGCCAAGCCCTTGCTTTGGCCAAGCTCCGGCAGCCACGTGACGATGCAATAAAAGAACAAGGATTGCAGCCCCATAAACAGCGTCACTTGCCAGGCAAGCGCCGATCGCCAAAGCGAAGAGCGCCGGCTTCCCGCCGGGACGCCGCTCGACTTCTGGCGCCAAGCTTGCGGCAGCCAAACGACAAGCGACAACGCGGCAACCAGCGCCCAAAAGCGAAACGCCCCTTGCCAGCCGATCCCCCACCCGTCGGCAAGCGGAACGGCGAACCCGGAAGCGAAGGCGGCGCTCATGTTCATCGTTACGGTATAAACGCCCATCATCAAGCCGACCCGTTCAGAAAACGTGTCTTTGATCAGTGCCGGCATGAGAACGTTGTCGACCGCGATGGCGGCTCCAATCAGCGCCGTGCCGAGAAATAGGGAAAACCCTCCCGAAAGCGGGCGAATGAGTTCGCCGGCAAGCAAAACAACAAGCGAACCGAACAGCGTCCGCTCTATTCCGAACCGCCGGGCGAACGCGGCCGCCACAGGAGCCAAGAAGGCAAACGCCAAAAGCGGAATCGTCGTCAACGCCCCAGCGGCTGCGTGGGAGAGGCCAAGCTCCCGCTGCAATTCAGGAACAAGCGGCCCGACCGTTGTGAGCGGTGCGCGCAAGTTGGCGGCCAAGATCACGACCGCAGCCACCATGAACACAGACGCGGACGCCATACCCGCTGTCATCATTTTTTGTTTCATCTGAACGTTCCCCCTATTTAAACTTCCGCCAATCGAGTTCACTTTCTTCCAGCAGCTCGGCAAATGATTTCTGTTCCTCACGGCGGCGCGCTTCCTCGCGACGCCGCGCCTCTTCCGCCGCCCGACGCCGCTGTTCTTCCTCGGCAAGCGCCCGCTTTTTCGCAAGCAGTTTCGCTTCCGTCTCGGCACCGAGCCGGTCGGCAAGCGTCACTGCCTGCGTCTCTTGTTCTTTTTTCCGCGCAGCCCGGTTCTTCATGATTTCCGCCCCCCTTTGCATAACGACCGTTCGTTTGTCAAACGATACAACTAAACGATAAGAAAAAGGAGAGATGTATGGATGGAGAAAAACCGCGCCCAAAAAGGGAAACCGTCCGCCGATACGGTGAAGCCGGTGATCGCAAAAGAAGAATTGGAAAAAGCAATCCACCCGACTAAGCGGCAAAACAGTCCGCAATAACATTGGAAAGCGCCGTTCGGCGCAAAACGCGGCTTCTAACTATGGAAAGGGGCGCCCCCGGCCGAAAATGGCTTAGGGGCGGCCCCTTTACAACACCTCGGTGATGTGCGGCATATGTTCGCCAAGCCAGGCGATCGCCGCCTCCAGCGTCGGAAACTCTTTCGTTTCAAACGTCATTTCGTTTTGCAGCAACCAGACGTCTTTCGCTTCATGATACGGGCCGGCGACCGACCAATGAAGCAAGCTGTACGGATCGTTTTCATGGGTGAACGACACCCATGTTTTTTGCTTCGCCGTCTTTACAAGCTGCTGCAGCTTACCGTTCATGGCCGGATTTCACCTCCACAAGCGGCATATGCCCATTCAACGTTTGCCCTGGGCTTTTGAGCTGAAAAACGGTCGTTCCCGGCTTGACGTCAATCGTCATCGTTTCATCAAAAAAGATGAGCCGCGACCGTTCCACGAGCACCGGCACGAAATTCGTCTCGACGACGACATCATCTTCATCGGCTTTGTCGACAAGCCATAGCGCCGGCACGCCGTCGACCAAACAGCCGCAGCCGTCAGTATCAAACATCAGCTTTAACTGCCGTCCGGATTCCGCTACAATAGAGGCAAGCGCCCGTTTGGCTGCATCCGTAAACGTGATGTATAGGCTCATAGCTGGCTCCTTTTTCCCTTTGATTTTCTTTTATTTTACCTGCCAACATAAGAAACTGTCAAAACAAAGCAAGGAGGAAAAAGTGATGGCAAAAGTGCAAATCAAAGTGAACGACAACGGCTCGCTGCGCGTCACCGGTGATGTTGAACTGCTCGACGGAGAAGGAAAGCCGTTTGTGACAAAACAAACGTTTTCGCTCTGCCGTTGCGGGCTGTCGAATAACAAACCGTTTTGCGACGGTTCGCACAAAGGCCGCTTTCAATCCGTTGTCCGCGCCCCGTCACCGGAGCCCACTGAATAGCGACGGACGGTGAGGTCAATGGATGAACGATGGCTGCAAAAACAAGTACGCAACTGCCTGCGGCATTATGGCTATGATGATGACATGATGCCGCTTGGCGAAGACGACTGGCGCGAGCTTTGCACTCGCATTGCCGCCGCCAAAGAACGGCAGCCAAACGCGGACATCTATGAACTTGTCCATGACATAGTCTACCGGTTCATCACCAGCGCTTGACCCGGCTCGTGTCAAACGAACACGGGGCTGGCCCCAAAGGCCATCTTTCTTCAAGAAGGATATCATATTTTGTAAAGGCGTTTCGCGCGTCTATACGATGATCAGAAAGGGTGCCCCTTACATTTGGGACACCCTCGCTTACTTTTGGAAAAACGCCCGCTTTGCCACCTTTTCCACCAAACCCGGAGCGAGCCGGTACAGGCGGCTGCCGAGATCCATCCAGCGCGGCATGTTCACTTCGCGCGTTGGCGTCATCATCGCGGCAACAACGCGCTTCGCCACCGCCTCCGGCCTTAACATCCAACGCGAGACATTGCGCACATACTCTCCCGATTCATCAGCGGTCGAAAAAAAGTTTGTCTCCACCGGCCCCGGATTGACGGCCGTGACAAAAATGCCAAAGCGCCCCGCCTCGAGGCGGAGGCTGTCGGTAAAGCCAACGACCGCGTGTTTCGTCGCGGAATAGACGCTCGACTTCGGCGTCGCGATTTTGCCGGCTTGCGACGCAATGTTGATAATATGGCCGCTTCCTCTCTCTTTCATATGAGAATACACCGCCTTCGTGCAGGCGATGAGGCCGAAGACGTTGACGGCAAACATCCTCTCCATTTCATCCAAGTCGATGTCCTCGACATAGCGAAAGACGCCAAACCCGGCGTTGTTGACCAACACATCGATCGCGCCAAGGTCCGCAATAAGCTGGGAAACGACCGCCTCGATCATGCCGCGGTCGCTGACATCAAGCGATGCATACGGGGCGCGAATGCCGGTTTGCGCTTCGATCCGCGCGCTCGCTTCTTTCAGCCTTTCTTCACTGCGCGCCAAGAGCACCGGCACCGCCCCTTGGCGCGCCGCTTCATAGGCGATTTGCTCGCCAATTCCTCCCGACGCTCCGGTAATGACAACATGGCGCCCCTTCAGCCGCACACCGACACCCCCGCCGCTTCGTAAACGTATCGGCCGGCTTCCTGTTTTTTCGTCACATACCCGTTCGCCTCGAGATAATCAAGCTGGCCGATTGTCTCCGACATCGTCAGCATGAGCTGGCGTTCGTAAGCGGTCGGGAACAGCTTTTGACAAACGTCAAACACCGTATGCGGGCGTTCTTTCACCATTTCGAGCACCCGCTCGGCGCGCTGGCGCTGCTTACCCAGCCGCTCGCGAACGAGCGCCGGAATATCGGTCGCATCGTCGCCATGGCCGTTTAGCGAGCGAACGATATCGTATTGCAGCATTTTTTGCAGCGACTCGTTGTATTGCAACAACGGTTTCGGCCGTCCCGTCTCCCCTTCCGCCGGCGGCTCCATCATTGGATTCGGGGAAATATGAACAAGCAAATGATCGCCGCCGATCAGCAATCCGTCCGCCTCGCGGTAGAGGGCGATATGGCTTTGCGCATGCCCCGGCGTTTCGATGACCTGCCACCCGGGCATCCCCGGCACCGCGTCCCCTTCCGTCACCATGATGTCAAGCCCGCGCCGGCTTGCGTAGCGAAGCGATCCGCCTTCTTTGGACAGCTGACTGAACAAACGGCGGTCGACGCCGCATTCCGTAAAAAATTCCTGAAAAAATTGGACGTACCGCTCCATAAACGAACGTTCGCGGCGCAAAAACGGATCCGCTTTCGGATGGCCGATGATCGGCGCATGCGGAAAATAATCAAGCAAGCCGACATGATCCGGATGATGGTGAGTAATGACGATTTGTTCAATATCCTCTGGCGCATAACCGACCTCGCCAAGCTGCTTTACAAACATCTGCCACGCTTCCTCTGTTTTCACTCCGGCATCGACCAGTGTCAACCGATCGCCGGCGATCACGTACATATGCACATCGCCGACCGGAAACGGCGTCGGCACCGTGATCCGATACACTCGTTCCTCGTTCATTGCGTTCCCTTCTTTCCTCAAGTTCATGAACCATCCCGTTCGAACCGTTTCATCAGTCAAAATGAATAGTTATTCATTATATTTTATTTTACAGTTTACACCGATTTCATCCATTTGTCATGCCTTTTTCTTCCGCACGACGAAATTGCAAAAAAATTCGCTCTCCTCTCTTGACAACAGCGCCTGTCCCGCGGCATAATGACTAATAACATCACGGATACGGCAAACCGGCGATGAACAGGGCCAGTAAACCGCAAACGGCACCAGAGAGCGAAGCCCGCGGCTGGAAGGCTTTGCGGCCCTCTTTGCGGTTGAACCTACCCTAGGAGCTGTTAGGCCAACCTAAACGCCTCCCCGGCGTTATCGGGGCAGAGTCGGGTCTGTTTGGCGCTTGGGCCAAATCGGGCCAAAAAAGGTGGTACCGCGGAAACGAAGGTTTTCCGTCCTTTTGCAGGACGGGAAACCTTTTTCTTTTGGATGGATACACCAAGGCAAGGAGGAGTGGAATGATGAACAACGAACGAACGATCGCGCTCATCGGCGCCGGCTCGATGGCGGAAGCGCTCATCGCCGGCATGACGAAAGCGTTTTGCCATCCGGCGCACATTGTCGTCGCCAACCGACAAAACCGCGCTCGGCTCGAGGAGCTGGCGCGCCAATACGGTGTTTGCACGGCGAGTTGCGCGCAAGAAGCCGTCAAACAAGCGGATATCGTCATTTTGGCGATGAAGCCGAAAGATGTCGTCGAAGCGATGAACGCCATCGCACCGACCCTCCGCGCCCATCAGCTCATTCTTTCACTGCTCGCCGGCATCACGACCGAGACGATCGAACGGCTCGCCGGACGCAACATCCCTGTCGTGCGCGCCATGCCAAACACATCCGCCGCCGTCGGCTTATCGGCGACCGCGATCGCCGGCGGCCGCTTCGCCGCGAAAGAACATCTTGAGGTCGCCAAACAGCTGTTTGAAACGGTCGGCATCGTCGCTGTTGTGCCGGAGAAGGACTTGCATGCGGTCACCGGCCTGTCCGGAAGCGGTCCGGCGTATGTGTATTACTTGGTCGAAGCGATGGAAAAAGCGGCGGCCGACATCGGCCTTGAGCGAGATGTCGCCAAACGGCTCATTTTGCAAACGATCATCGGCGCAGCCGAGATGCTAAAAGCGTCCGACAAGCACCCATCCGTCCTGCGCCGTGAAGTCACGAGCCCAGGCGGCACGACCGAAGCCGGCATTGGCGTGCTTGAGCAATACCGGTTCCAAGAAGCGGTCATCGCCTGCATCCGCCGGGCGACGGCCCGCTCCGAAGAGCTCGGCAGCGCTCTTCTCGCTGCCATCGCCGAAGCGTAAAGAGCGGACCTCCGGAGCGCGCCGCTCCTTTTCCCGCCTAGCCCGAACACGGCGACAATCCGTTTTATTTTGTTTTTGATAAGCAGCGTGCTATCATTCAGTAATGAACCATTCATTGGCCTAGAAAGGAGCTGCTTGTCATGAACACGATGCTGTTTTCGCCGTATACAATCCGCGGGCTGACGCTGAAAAACCGAATTGTCATGTCGCCGATGTGCATGTATTCGTGCGACACGAAAGACGGCGCCGTACGCACGTGGCATAAAATCCACTACCCGGCTCGCGCTGTCGGCCAAGTCGGCTTGATTATCGTTGAAGCGACCGGCGTGACGCCGCAAGGCCGCATTTCTGAACGCGACTTAGGCATTTGGAGCGATGACCATATCGCCGGGCTTCGCGAACTCGTTGGGCTTGTGAAAGAGCATGGAGCGGCCATCGGCATCCAGCTTGCCCATGCGGGGAGAAAATCGCAAGTGCCGGGAGAGATCATCGCTCCGTCAGCCGTCCCGTTTGATGATTCGTCGCCGACGCCAAAAGAAATGACGAAAGCCGACATTGAAGAAACGGTGCAAGCGTTCCAAAACGGCGCACGGCGCGCGAAGGAAGCCGGCTTTGACGTCATCGAAATCCATGCCGCCCACGGCTACCTCATTAACGAATTTTTATCGCCGCTCTCCAACCGGCGCCAAGACGAGTACGGCGGCTCTCCGGAAAACCGTTACCGTTTCTTGGGCGACGTGATCGACGCTGTCCGCGAGGTGTGGGACGGACCGCTTTTTGTCCGCATCTCGGCGTCCGACTACCATCCGGACGGGCTGACGGCCAAAGACTATGTCCCATACGCCAAGCGGATGAAAGAACAAGGAGTCGACCTCGTCGATGTCAGCTCCGGCGCCGTCGTGCCGGCGCGCATGAACGTCTATCCCGGCTACCAAGTGCCGTTTGCCGAACTGATCCGCCGTGAAGCGGACATCCCGACCGGCGCTGTCGGCCTCATTACGTCCGGCTGGCAAGCGGAAGAAATTTTGCAAAACGGCCGCGCCGATCTCGTTTTTTTGGGGCGCGAGCTGCTGCGCAACCCGTATTGGCCATACGCCGCGGCGAGAGAGCTGGGCGCAAAAATCACGGCGCCAGTCCAATACGAGCGCGGCTGGCGGTTTTAACCGCGCGGGATCGAAAACGAGGCGAAATCAGCGGCGAGCTCGGTATTCGGAAACACGCTGCGCGCCTCGGCGACGAGCTGCAACGCCGCCGCACCTTGGTAGCGAGAGCTGATATGGGTTAAAATGAGCCGCTTCGCCCCGGCCCGCCTCGCCACCTCGGCTGCGTCTGTGGCCGTGGAATGGAAATAGTCATGGGCCAGCCGCTGTTCCGCCGCGGCAAACGTCGCCTCGTGGACGATGACATCGGCATCGCGGGCGAGTTCAATCGCCGCTTCGCAAAAACGGGTGTCGCCCAACACGGCGACGATTCTCCCCTTTTGCGGCGGGCCGACAAACTCGCGCCCGTCAAGCACAGTGCCGTCAGCGAGCACGACCGTTTTTCCTTGCTTGATCTCTTGATAAATCGGGCCGGGGCGGACGCCGAGTGCTTGCAATCGCTCGACCAACAGCGGGCCGGGCAAATCTTTTTCAACGACGCGGAAACCGTATGACGTCATGCCATGGTCGAGACGCTTGGCAATGACGGTAAATCGGTCGTCGTCAAAAATGACGCCCTCATCGATCTCAACAATGTTCAGTTCATACCGGAGCTTTGTCCCGCTGACGGCAAGGGCCGTTTCGACAAACGCGCGCAGACCGCTCGGGCCAAAGACTGTAAGCGGCGTCTCGCCGCTTTGAAACGAACGGCTGCCTAGCAGTCCAGGCAAGCCGAACAAATGGTCGCCATGCAAGTGAGTAATAAAAATATGCTCGATGCGGCGCGGGCGAATGGCGGTATGCAAAATTTGATGCTGCGTCGCTTCGCCGCAGTCAAACAGCCATGTCGCCCCGCGTTCGCCAAGCAGCTGCAGGGCCACGGACGATACGTTGCGCTCTTTGGCCGGCACGCCGGCACCCGTGCCTAAAAACAACAGTTCCAACGCGCTTCACTCCTTTTTCTCGCTCAACATTGCCTGTTGTTAGCGTACCAATGTCGGAACGGCTTTTCAACTTTCTTTTGCGCTCAAAAACGCCGGGTTGGCGCCCGGCTCTTTCATGAACATAAACGCTTTCCCGCCGGAAAGCAACAAAGTGTTTGCGTTCCGACCGGCAAACCTCTACAATGGTTTCATTGAAGAGACAAATTTGGCTAAAGCGAGGTACATACGGTGGACAACATGAATCCGAAATCGATCATCGTCATTTTCGGAGCGACGGGAGATTTGGCGAAACGGAAACTGTTTCCGTCCCTTTACCGCCTGTATGAAAAAGGGCATTTGAACGAGCAATTCGCTGTCGTCGGCGTCGCGCGCCGCCCGTTGTCGGCCGACGAGTTCCGGAACTATGTGCGCGACTCGGTCGAAACGGCGTTTCACCAAAAGCTCGCCGACGGCCGATTCACCTCCCATTTCTATTACCATCCGTTCGACGTGACGGAAGCCGAGTCGTACCAGCGCTTAAAGTCGCTCCTTGAACAGCTCGACGGCACATACGAGACCGAAGGCAACCGCATCTTTTACTTGGCGATGGCGCCGGAATTTTTCGGCACCGTTACTTCCCGCTTGCAGTCGGAAGGATTGACGGAAACGCGCGGCTTTAAGCGGCTCGTCATCGAAAAGCCGTTCGGGCACGACTTGGCGAGCGCCGAGAAGCTGAATGACGAGATTCGCCGCGTCTTTTCCGAGCGGGAAATTTACCGGATCGACCATTACCTCGGCAAAGAAATGGTGCAAAACATCGAGGTCATCCGCTTTTCAAACGCCATTTTCGAGCCGCTTTGGAACAACCGGTTCATCGCCAACATTCAAATCACATCGAGCGAAACGCTCGGCGTCGAAGACCGCGGCCGCTACTACGACCATTCCGGGGCGCTGCGCGACATGGTGCAAAACCATATGCTGCAAATGGTCGCTCTTTTGGCGATGGAACCGCCGATTAAATTGACGACCGATGACATCCGCCATGAAAAAGTGAAAGTGTTGCGCGCCTTGCGCCCGATTGCGCACGATGAAGTCGACCGCTATTTCGTGCGCGGCCAATACGGGCGCGGGGTGATCCACGGCAAAAACGTGCCGGCGTACCGCGAGGAGCCAAACGTCGATCCGGACTCGAACACGGAAACGTTCGTCGCTGGAAAACTCCTGATCGACAACTTCCGTTGGGCCGGCGTGCCGTTTTACATTCGCACCGGCAAACGGATGGCGGAAAAATCGACGAAAATCGTCGTCCAATTTAAAGATGTACCGATGAACTTGTATTACCGGACGAATGAGACGATCGCCCCGAACTTGCTCGTCATCCACATCCAGCCGGACGAAGGGATCACCCTTCATTTAAACGGCAAAAAAACCGGGGAATCGACGACCATAACAGCTCCATTTCAACTCGACTATTGCAACAACTGCATCGACGGGATCAACACGCCGGAAGCATACGAAAAGCTGCTGTACGACTGCATGCGCGGCGATGCGACAAACTTCACCCATTGGGATGAGGTAGCAGCGTCATGGCAGTTTGTCGACCCGATTTCTGAGGTGTGGGCGAACACAAAAGCTGCCGACTTTCCGAACTACGCGGCTGGCTCCATGGGCCCGGCGGCTGCGGACGAGCTGCTCAAAAAAGACGGCTTCCACTGGTGGCCGATCGAGCATCCGCGTTCGTAAAGACGCGATGGCCCGCCTGTTGCGCCCATCGCGTCCTCTTTGACAAACCAACATGGGGCGCTTGCCCCTTTATCCCTCATGCAAAGGAGCGAATGAACGATGAAGGTGTATGACGTCACCGCCCCGATTTACGAAGGCATGCCGGTATACAAAAACAAACCGGAAAAACAGCCGAAACGCACCACCGTCACAAACGGCTATGTGACCGAATCGCGCATTGACATGGACGTGCACACCGGCACGCACATTGACGCGCCCCTCCATATGGTCGAAGGCGGGGCGACGTTTGAAACGATTCCATTGAACGACCTCGTCGGCCCGTGCAAGCTGTTCGATTTGACGCATGTCAACGACCGGATCACGAAAGACGATATCGCCCACCTTGACATTCAAGAAGGCGACTTCGTTTTGTTCAAAACGAAAAATTCGTTTGAGGATGCGTTCCATTTCGAGTTTATTTTCGTCGCCGAAGACGCGGCCCGTTATTTGGCCGGCAAACGGATCCGCGGCGTCGGCATCGACGCCCTTGGCATCGAGCGGGCGCAAGAAGGCCACCCAACCCATAAAACGCTGTTTGGCGCCGGTGTCATCGTCATCGAAGGGCTGCGGCTGAAAGACGTCCCCGAAGGCCGCTATTTCATGGTCGCCGCTCCGCTCAAACTCGTCGGCACCGACGCCGCCCCGGCGCGCGTCTTGCTGTTTGACCGCGAGCCGTGAAAACAGCTGGTCCCTTGATGGGACCGGCTTTTTTATCATTCCAAACCGAGAAGCCCCCCTCTTCCACGCATGAGCGTAGGTAGGAGAGCGTTCAACGTCCATTCTCATCATTGTTGTTGTCCCCCACACAACTTCTTACTACACCAAAAATAATATGATTTTCAATGATTGATTAAACATACAAATAAGACATATAATAAAAGTAAGTATGAAAAGTGTTTAGGAAGGAGCGAAACGCACCAATGGAGAAAATGAATGTTTCGGATCAACCATCGCCGATCGTCATGAAAGCGACAAGCAAGCTGTCCAGCCGAGGGCAAGTGGTCATTCCTGCTGAAATCCGGAAAACATTAGGCCTCACCGAAGGCGATGATCTGACGTTTATTGTCAACCAAGATGGAGAAATAAAAGTGGAAGTCACGAAGAAATATCGCTTGTCACAATTAATCGGCATTCTCAAAACCAATCAGCCGTTCCGCCCCGTTGAGGAAATCCGAGATGAAGTATATCGTACGATGGGAGCAAAAGAATTGAAAGACGGGGAGGAAAACTAAGTGGCTCGCAAGCTGTGGATTGACACAAATGTCGTGATTCGAATCATGACCGGCCATCCCCAAGAGCTTGCGGAAGAAGTTGGGGACATGTTGCAGAAAGTAGAAGCAGGAGAATTGATTTTGCGCCTTAATCCGCTCGTCGTCGCAGAATGTTGCTGGGTGCTGGCCTCCGTCTATCAAGCATCGCCGTCCGACATTTCCGCCGCCTTATTAAAGTTTACCAACGGGATCGGGATCGAAACAGAGGAAAAAGATGTTGTGCAACAGGCGCTTCGAGATTATGGCGAGAAAAAGGTGGATTTCATTGACGCGTATATCGCCGCTCATGCAAAAGCGAATCCCCCAGAAGATGTCGTTACTTGGGACAAACATTTTAAACGATTGAACATTCGCCACGGTCGCCCTAAAGGCTGGTAAAAAGGCGGGGGCTTCCCCGCCTCTTTTGAAACTCGTTCTTGCTTTACAGCTCTTCCCCGTTCGTGCGAATGACGCGCTGGAACCAATAAAAACTTTTTTTCTTATAGCGCTTCAAATCGCGCAAGTTCTCGTCGTCGCGGTTGACGAAAATGACGCCGTAGCGCTTGCGCATCTCCCCTTGCGAGCTTAACAGATCCGTCGCCCCCCACATCAAATAGCCGATCACCTCGACCCCTTCTTCCATGGCCATCTTCATTTGTTCGATATGGCGGCGCAAATAGTCGATCCGCTCATCATCTTCGACCGTGCCGTCCTCATTCAGCTCCTCCTCAAGCCCGATGCCGTTTTCGGTGATGAAAATCGGCATTTCGTAACGGGCGTACACGTCTTTTAAGGCAATCCGCAAACCGATCGGATCGATCGCCCAGCCCCATTTCGTCTTTGGCAAATAGGGATTCGGTTCAAGCCCTTTGATGATCCGCTCATCCTGTTCCTGATGGCGGACGATTTGGCTTTGATAGTAGCTGAACGACAAAAAGTCGACCGTCTGCGAACGGAGCAACTCCTCATCCCCCGCTTCGAGCGGCAGGCAGATTCCTTTTTTCTCAAGCCGGTTGGTCACATAACGCGGATAGGCGCCGCGGGCGAACACATCAAAGAAGAAATCAATGAACAGCTCTTTCGCCTGCACGTTGGCGAGGGCATCTTCCGGCCGGCATGTCGCCGGATACGTCGTCAAATACGTCACCATCCCGCCGATCTTCGCCTCGGGAGCGATTTCGCGCAGCGCCTTCACGGCTTTCGCGTGGGCGATGAACACATTATGACAGACGCGGTAGGCAAACGCTTCCGGGTCTTCGTCTTCCGGGCAGATCGCCCCCCATAAATGCGGTTGTTCGAGCACTAAATTTTGTTCGTTGAACGTCAGCCAATAGTTCACTTTCCCGCGGTAACGCTCAAATATGGTGCGCGCGTACCGCTCAAACAAGTCGACGACTTTCCTTGAAGCAAAGCCGTTGTACGTTTTCGCCAACGCCAGCGGCAAATCAAAATGGTACAGCGTAATGACCGGCTCGATGCCGTTCGCTCTCAATTCATCAAACACGGCGTCATAAAACGCCAAGCCCGCTTCATTCGGCTCCCCTTCCCCGTCCGGAAAAATGCGCGTCCAAGCGATGCTCGTCCGGTAGGCGGTAAAGCCGAGCTCCTTGAACAAAGCGATGTCTTCTTTGTAGCGATGGTAAAAATCGACCGCCACTTTCCAATCGGAATGCCCTTTTGGAATCGGGCGCGCATCAACGATCGACAGCCCTTTGCCGCCTTCGTTCCACGCCCCTTCCGTCTGAAACGACGTCACCGCCCCGCCCCATAAAAAGTCGTCGGGGATGATCGATTTTCGTTGTGATGGCACGGCAAATCCCTCCTATGTGCGAACGGACAATGATTCGCTGATTCGAAAACATAGCACGTTGACTTTCAGGCGTTATTTTCATTATGACATAGTTGCTTTTTTCAGAACAAGCCAGGAAAAGGGGCAAGATCGGTCAAAACATGGCAGGTGATAAAATAGGGATGCTCCCCTTTAGGACATCCCTTTACCTGCACGGCAAAATGAGTACCACTATAACTATTTGAAATTGTGTTTTACACTTCTCAGCCACGTATTGTAGAGAATTGTTTTGACACTCCACACGCCTAAAGGGCGTGGGATTCTTGGGTCGTTTGCGCCCTCATCCATTTCTGGTTCGGACAACGCCCAAGTTCGGGGGTGTGTCATCACCCCGTCCCATCGGGTTAAGATGTACCCCAATGGGCGGCGCACCTGTGACCAGTGCGCTAGGTTCGGCGCTCAAGCCCGAAATCGCTTTGGCGATGTTGATGGCGCCATTCAAGTCGGCATGAATCGTATATCCGCATTTTTTGCATTGGAAGTGGATGCCGTTTCGGTTCGCTTTCTCTCGATGCCCGCATCGGCATGTTTGGCTTGTATAGGTCGGCTTCACCCACTCCACCCGAATGCCCGCCATTTCCGCTTTATAGCTCACATTTCGCACCCTGAATAAAAATTCGAAATAAGCCCGATTTGACCGAATAAAAATTAATTATTTTACAATTTTTGTATAAAAAATTATTTTTATGCGAATATCCAGGTTGTTTTTTGTATATTATGCAAAGGTTGCGAAATATGAGTTATAGGCAATCATCGTTTGCAATTGATGAAACGCCCAAGAGTGAAGGCTTCGTCCCGCTTCTTTGGCCGATGTTGCCCGCTTCCGAATCCCCGTCAACTCTTCCATCCGAATCACGCCAACACCGTTGGCGAGGGCAAAACGGACGATTTGACGGCTGATTTTATGGTTCCT
>NZ_MQMG01000044.1 GCF_001908025.1 Geobacillus proteiniphilus | reverse complement strand
ATGGGAATGTCGGATCGCATTTTAGTCATGTCCGAGGGAAGAATAACCGGGGAGTTTCAGCGTCATGAGGCCACCCAAGAGAAAATTATGACTTGTGCAACGGGAGGAAAATGAGGATGAAAAGCCCGATTTCTATAGCGACCTTAGAGAGTCAAACAAAAGGGAAGATACGATGGAAATTTGATTTTCGTTCTTATACGCTAATTATAGCCTTAGTCTTTATCGCTGTTATTTTCAGTGTTTTAACTGACGGAGAGTTTGTATCGTCACGAAATTTATCGAACTTATTTATGCAGATGTCTGTCATTTCGATTTTGGCGATCGGCATGACACTAGTCATTATAGCAGGCCATATTGACTTATCAGTTGGATCTGTTGTCGGATTGACCGGGGGAATCGCTGCGATTTTGCAAGTATGGTATGGCTGGGGAACAGTCTCTGTTATTGTTGTGGCTATTGTTGCTGGCGTATTAATTGGACTTTGGCAAGGATGGTGGGTTGCTTATCGAGGTGTTCCTGCTTTCATTGTAACTTTAGGTGGGATGTTAGTTTTTCGAGGAATTTTGATTGGAATTAGCAATGGCGAGACTGTAGCGCCGTTAGACAATAGTTTCGAAGCGATAGGAAACAGTTATCTCCCTTACGTAATCGGCTACATTTTAGCTGCTGTCAGCATCATTTTATTGTTTCTTTCTTTAGGACGAAATAGAAAGAAACGAAAACAGTTAGGCTTAACGCTCAATTCCAAAATAAATGATTATGGCAAAACAGCAGTCTACTCGCTATGCATTTTCGTATTGGTGTATATGTTAAATCGTTATTACGGTGTTCCTATTCCGATGCTGATCGTTGTTTTATTGGCGCTTGTCTTTGTGTTTATTGCCGTTAAAACCCCGTTTGGACGATATATTTATGCGATTGGTGGAAATATTGAGGCGGCCGCTCTATCTGGGATCAACATCAAGCGTGTTGTATTGGCTGTCTTCATCTTAATGGGAGCGCTTTCGGCGGTGGCGGGTATCATTTTGACAAGCCGACTCAATGCAGCGACAGTCAGCGCTGGGGAGATGTATGAATTGGATGCTATTGCTGCTTGTGTTATTGGTGGCACGAGTTTAATGGGGGGAAGGGGAAATATTGTTGGGGCGATTATCGGCGCCCTTATTATGGCTAGTATCGATAACGGTATGAGCATGATGAACATTGAGACCTTTTGGCAATACATTGTGAAAGGATTAATTTTAATTGTTGCCGTTTGGACGGATATCTCAAGCAAAAGTAAGGCGAGTTGAGTTCAAGATGTAAAAAAGCGGGAAGAGGCTAGCTCATTCTAATGCTAGCCTATCTCTTTGGAAACAGGAAGGAGAGAACGAAAAGTGAAACCCACTGTCCGTTTTGGCATCATCAGCACCGCTGCTATTGCCAAAGAGGTGATGATTCCGGCGATTCGCCGAACGAGTCATGCGGAAGTCGTGGCCATCGCCAGTGAAAGTGGGAAAGCTAAGCAAGCGGCGAAGGAGCTCGGCATTCCGAAGGCGTATGACAGCTATGGTCAGCTGCTTGATGACCCGGACGTCGACGCAGTGTACATTCCACTTCCAAACAGCCTGCACGCTGAATGGACAATCAAAGCGGCGAAGAAGAAAAAGCACGTGCTTTGTGAAAAACCTGCCGCTTTATGCGCAGAAGATGTCCGGCGCATGATTGAGGAATGCGAGAAAAATGGCGTTTTATTCATGGAAGCGTTCATGTACCAGTTCCACCCACAGCACGAACGGGTCAAACAGCTTTTGGCCGCTGGCGAGATCGGCGAAGTTAAGTACATGCGCTCCCATTTCTCCTTTTACTTGCAAGACCGGGAAACGAATATCCGCATGAACGATGAGCTTGGCGGGGGAAGTCTGTTCGATGTCGGTTGCTATTGTGTGCATTCGACGAGACACATTCTTGATACCGAGCCCGTTGAGCTGTTCGTCCAATCTTGTTTTGATCCACACCATTCGGTCGATTTGACGACGAGCGGTTGGATGAGGATGGAAAACGGTGTTCTTGCGCAGTTCACGTGCAGTTTTGATATGCTCTTTCAGAACGAATACGAAGTAGTGGGCACGAAGGGAAAAATCGTTGTCTCGCGGGCGTATCGACCAGATGTCGATGGCGGTGAGGGGCGGATTACGGTCGCAACGGCTGATGGGAACGTACGCGAGGAAACGGTGGCAGGCGACCAATACGCGCTGCAAATCGAGCACTTTTCGCGCTCCATTCTCGAAGGAACGCCGCTGTTGTATTCCCCGGAGCGCATGATCCAACAAGCACGGACGCTTGATGCTTGCCGCACATCGATGAAAACGGGAGCGATCGTGCGGTTATAAAGGGAGGAGAATCGAGATGAACATTACATACGAAAAGTGGTCCGAATGGAATGGAAACGACGTGTTCTTATTCACCTTGACAAACGACCGCGGCATGGGACTGTCGGCGACAAACTACGGATGCATCGTGACGGACATCCGCGTTCCCGACCGGAACGGCAAGATCGAAAATGTCGTGCTCGGGTTTGGCCGGTTTGAACCGTATTTGACCAACGCCCCTTACTTTGGCGCGGTGATCGGCCGGGTGGCGGGGCGCATTCGTGGAGCGAGCTTCGAACTTGATGGAATCACATATCAACTGGCGAAAAACGAACACAACAACCACTTGCACGGCGGGCCGAACGGATTCCACCGCGTGCTTTGGCAGGCCGAGCCCGTCCAGCGCGACGATGCGGTCGGCGTCGTCTTTTCGTACACAAGCCCAGACGGGGAGGAAGGGTACCCGGGAACAGTTCATGTTCAAGTGGAATATTGGCTGAACAATGACAACGAATGGACGATCACACACCGGGCTCGTTCGGACAAAACCACTTTGTTCAATTTGACGAACCATACGTATTTTAACCTAAGCGGCAACGGCAAGCGTGATATTTTGGATCACACGCTGACCATCCAAAGCTCGCGTGTGCTGGAATTGAATGAGGAGCTGATTCCGACGGGCCGCGTCTTGGATGTGGCTGGCACGCCGTTTGATTTGCGGCAAGGAAAGACGATCCGGGAGGCGGTCGAATCGGGGCATCCGCAAATTGCACTCGTCGGCGGGGGTTATGACCATCCGTTTTGGCTCGATCGGCATCATGACAAAGAGATTGTGCTTTCCGACCCGGAGAGCGGGCGGGTGCTGACGGTGGAGACGGATGAGGTCGGCGTGGTGGTGTATACATCGAACCAGCTGCCGGAAGGGTTGGATCTAGGCGGCGTGCCGTCGCGGAAATATTTAGGCATCTGCCTGGAAACGCAAGGGCTGCCGGATGCGATCCATCATCCGCAGTTTCCGTCGATCGTATTGCCGGCTGACAAGGAGCAGGTGTCGATGACAAGGTATCGATTTAGTGCTGACTAAGTTGAATTTTAAAATCTGAAAGTAGTTGTGGAAACAGAAAGTCATCATAACAAGCGTCGGAATGTAAAGCATTATGTAATAAAAAACGGTAATATCTAGAGTGTGGGGGATCGTATGCCCATCCCCCCTGTAAAACTTCAACTAACATAGTTGTGGTTTTACAGGTGAAAACACTTTGTTTATATGATAGACAAACAAACATGAAAGCGTTATAATGAAACTGAAGCAAATCACTCTCGCTTATGAAGGGGGACTTGAAATGGCATATTTCCCGAATATCGGCACTATTCCATATGAAGGACCGGAGTCGCGCAATCCGTTGGCGTTTAAGTTTTATAATCCGGATGAAAAAGTCGGCGGCAAAACGATGGAGGAGCATTTGCGCTTTTCGGTGGCGTATTGGCATACGTTTACGGGGGATGGATCGGATCCGTTTGGCGTCGGCAATATGATTCGTCCATGGAATACGTACAGCGGCATGGATTTGGCGAAGGCGCGCGTGGAGGCGGCGTTTGAGCTGTTTGAAAAGCTGAACGTTCCGTTTTTCTGCTTCCATGACGTCGACATTGCGCCAGAAGGGGAAACGCTCAGCGAGACGTATAAAAACTTGGATGAAATCGTCGATATGATTGAAGAATACATGAAAACAAGCAAAACGAAGCTGCTGTGGAATACGGCGAACTTGTTCAGCCATCCGCGCTTCGTTCACGGGGCAGCGACGTCGTGCAACGCCGATGTGTTCGCCTATGCGGCGGCGAAAGTGAAAAAAGGGCTCGAGATCGCCAAACGGCTCGGAGCGGAAAACTACGTGTTTTGGGGCGGTCGGGAAGGTTATGAGACGCTGCTGAATACAGACATGAAGCTGGAGCTTGACAACTTAGCCCGCTTCTTGCACATGGCGGTCGACTATGCGAAAGAAATCGGCTTTGACGGCCAGTTTTTGATCGAGCCGAAGCCGAAAGAGCCGACGAAGCATCAATACGATTTTGATGTCGCAACGGCGTTGGCGTTCTTGCAGACGTATGGGTTGAAAGATCATTTCAAATTCAATATTGAAGCGAACCATGCGACATTGGCCGGGCATACGTTTGAGCATGAGCTGCGCGTCGCCCGCATTCATGGCATGTTGGGCTCGGTCGATGCGAACCAAGGCGATACGCTGCTTGGCTGGGATACGGACGAATTCCCGACCGATTTGTATGCGACGACGCTGGCGATGTATGAAATTTTGCAAAACGGCGGCCTTGGGCGCGGCGGCTTGAACTTTGACGCGAAAGTGCGGCGGGGCTCGTTTGAACCGGAAGATTTGTTCTACGCTCATATCGCCGGGATGGACAGCTTTGCGATCGGGTTGAAAGTCGCTCATCGCTTGCTGGAAGACCGCGTGTTTGAACAGTTCATCGAAGAACGGTACAAAAGCTATACAGAAGGCATTGGCCGCGAAATTGTCGAAGGAACGGCCGATTTCAAAAAACTCGAGGAGTATGCCTTGCAGCTCGGCGAAATTCGCAATACGTCCGGCCGCTTAGAGCGGCTGAAAACGCTGCTCAACCAATATTTGTTGGAAGTCAGCGCGCCGAGTGGATCTCGTTCGTGAAAGAGGGATGAGCGTGGAATATGTCATTGGCGTCGATTTAGGAACAAGTGCGGTGAAAGTGTTGCTTGTCGACCGCAATGGGCAAGTCAGAGGGGAATGGACCGAGTCCTATCCCCTCTACCAGCCTCATTCCGGCTATAGTGAGCAGCGCCCGGACGATTGGGTGGAGAAGACGATTACGGCGTTGCGCCGCGTTTGGGAAACGGCGGGCATTTCTCCGGAGTCGGTCGTGGGCTTGAGTTTTTCTGGGCAAATGCACGGGCTTGTGCTGCTCGATGGCGACGGGAACGTCGTGCGCAACGCGATTTTATGGAACGACACGCGAACGACAGCCGAGTGCCGGGAAATTGAAGCGAAAGTCGGTCGAGAGACGTTGCTTTCGATCGCAAAAAACGAGGCGCTTGAAGGGTTTACGCTGCCAAAACTGTTGTGGGTGAAAAACCATGAACCCGAGCTGTATGAGCGGGCGCGGGTGTTTTTGTTGCCGAAAGATTATGTCCGCTTCCGCTTGACCGGGCACATGGCGATGGATGTATCGGATGCGGCGGGGACGCTGCTGTTGGATATCAAAACGAAAACGTGGAGCGAGGCGATCGCCCGTGCGGTCGGCGTCGATCTTTCGCTTTGCCCGCCGCTTGTCGAGGCGACGGCGTTCGTCGGGACGCTCCGTCCGGAGGTGGCCGAGCAGACGGGGCTGCCGGTATCGGTGAAAGTGTTTGCCGGCGGGGCGGACAACGCCTGCGGCGCGGTTGGCGCGGGCATTTTGGCAGAAGGCCGCATGATGTCAAGCATCGGCACATCCGGCGTCGTCTTGGCGTATGAACAAAGTGGGGAAAAAGATTTCGCTGGACGAGTGCATTACTTCAACCATGCCGAGCCAAATGCTTACTATATCATGGGCGTGACGCTGGCGGCGGGCTACAGCTTTGACTGGTGGAAGCGGACGTTTGCCGAGGACGTGCCGTTTGCCGAGATCGTCAAGCGCGCCGCTGAGTCGCCGATTGGCGCCAACGGCTTGTTGTTTACGCCATATTTGGTCGGCGAGCGGACGCCTTATGCCGACGCCGATATTCGCGGGTCGTTTATCGGCATCGACTCGCGGCAGACGAAATGGGATTTCGCCCGCGCGGTCATGGAAGGGATTACGTTCTCGCTCAACGAATCGGTGGAGATCATCAAAGCGAGCGGCAAAACGATCGACTCGATCGTCTCGATCGGCGGCGGGGCGAAAAGCGCTGAGTGGTTGCAAATCCAAGCCGATATTTTCGATCTCCCGGTGGAAAAGCTGAAGAACGAACAAGGGCCGGGGCTCGGCGCTGCGATGATCGCCGCGTGCGGCGTCGGCTGGTTCGATTCGCTCAAGCAATGCGCGGATGCGTTCAAACAAGTCGAATCCGTCGTCGAACCGCGGCCGGATGCGGCGGCGAAATACAAAGAGCTGTTTGCGATTTATCGCGATGTATATCCGCGTACGAAAGAACTGGCGAAACGGTTAAAGGTGTTTCGGCCGTGACGATAAACTCCCTAAACCAGTGGATGGTTTGGGGAGTTTTTTGTTTGATCAAGCAATAAGGCAGGATGACCCGCCACGTTTGTCGAAAGGAGAACTTGAAAGGTGGAGATGAAACATGGACATTCGAAAAGAATTCGAACATCTTCAATATTTCTTTGACTCGTATTACAATCAGACGTTTTACAATGCTCAATTAGAAGAACAGTTTTTGCGATTTCTAGCGGATGAGCCGAAATGGGTGGTTCGTGCCTTGAAGCTGGAAGTAGAGAAGCTCGAACGCATCCACCATCGCCGCGATACGGAGACATGGGCAAAAATCGAAGAACTTGTTCATGAAAACAGCATGCGCTATTTTTCGTTTGAGGATGGCAAAACGTTTATCAAAGTGGCCAGCCGTTTGTTAAAGGATATTGAGTAAAGGGACAAATCATGAACAAACAGCCTGTTTATTGGACGTCAGGTGACAGCGATTAGGCATGGATCGTATTGTTCGCTTTATGTTTCGATCGATTGATTGAACAACGGATAACACCTGTTCTTACCATATGTATGTGAGATGTTGAAAACGCGCCGCGTTGGCCGGACAGCTGTCGTTCATGGAGCGTGCAAAAGACATAGTCGGCGTAAAGATTGATTCGACAAAGGGGGGAGGAAATCCGAGCACGAAGCGCGAAAAAATAGGAGAGGGGCAAAACGGTTTTAGCCGAAAGAAGGGAGATACGTATGTTCTCTACACTTCCCATCCCGATCATCCAAGCCCCGATGGCTGGCGGAGTGTCGACGCCTAAACTGGCGGCGGCGGTGTCGAACGCCGGAGGGCTTGGTTTTTTGGCCGGCGGGTACAAGACAGCGGAGGCCATGAGGAAGGAAATTCACAAGCTGCGGACGTTGACGGACCGGCCGTTTGGGGTGAATGTGTTTGTGCCGGGGGATAAAACAGTGGATGAAAAGGCGCTCGAACGCTACCGCGCCGTGCTCGAATCCGAGGCGGAGCGGCTTGGGGCGTCAGTCGGCGAGCCGAAATGGGATGACGACGACTGGGAGGCGAAGTTTGATGTGCTTCTTGAGGAGCGGGTGCCGGTCGTCAGCTTTACGTTCGGCTGCCCGGACAAGGAAGTGATCGCCGCCTTGCAAAAGGCCGGGTCGTTTGTCATGGTGACGGTGACATCAAGGGAAGAAGCCTGCATGGCTGCTGAAGCCGGGGCGAATGCGCTTTGTGTGCAAGGGGAGGAAGCGGGAGGGCATCGGGCTTCGTTTGGCAACGATCCGAAAAAGGATGGGGCGCTCGAGTTGTTTCCGCTGCTGGCCCAAGTGCGGACGGCGGTTCGGATTCCGCTTGTGGCGGCGGGCGGGATCATGGATGGGCGCGGCATCGCGGCGGCGCTCAAAGCCGGGGCGAGCGTGGTGCAGCTCGGGACGGCGTTTTTGCGCTGCCCGGAAAGCGGGGCGCATCCGCTCCATAAGCAGGCGCTTGCCGATCCGCGGTTTGCCGAAACGGCCGTGACGAGGGCGTTTACCGGCCGGCCGGCGCGCGGGCTTGTGAACCGGTTTATGGCGGAGTATCGCGCCATGGCGCTGGCGGCGTATCCGCATGTGCACCATATGACGAAACCGCTGCGAGCTGCTGCCGCCAAGGCGGGCGACCCGGAGGGAATGTCGCTTTGGGCCGGGACAGGATACCGGCTGGTGCGGGAGCTTCCGGCCGCGGAGCTTGTCGAAGAGCTGAAGCGGGAGCTGGAGGAAGCTTGGCGGAAATGAGTGAAACGTCCGCGCTTGTCGGTTACGGCCGCGGACGTTTCGCTATTCCCCAACGCTGCAATTTTTTCACTAATGTCGAATGATCGATGCCGAGCTGTTCAGCCGCTTTGCGGAGCGATGGGGCAGCTTCGAGCGTTTCGAACACGAGCTGTTTTTCGTACTGTTCCACTTTTTCTTTCAGCGTCGATGCTGACGGTGACTCCATTTGACGGCGGATGTGGGACGGCAAGTCATCGGGTTCGATGCATCGGGACGGAACGGAGACGACTAAATTTTCCATTAGGTTTTTTAATTCGCGGACATTGCCGGGCCAATGGTATCGCTCCAGTACCGCTTTGGCTGCTGGCGACAGCTTCTTTGGAATGCGGTATTGTTCGCAGAAAAAGCTGAAATAATGGTCAAGGAGCGGCTCGATGTCCTGCGGGCGCTCGGACAGCGGTGGAACGTACAGTTCAACGACGTGAAGCCGGTAGTACAAGTCGGCGCGAAACAGGCCGGCTTCCATTTGCTTTTGAAGGTCTTGGTTGGTGGCGGCAATGACGCGGACATCGAGCGCTTTCGCTTTACGGCCGCCGATGCGCTGTATTCTTTTTTCCTGAAGAACGCGCAACAGCTTCACTTGCAAGGAAAGCGGCATTTCTCCAATTTCATCAAGCAAAATCGTGCCGCCGTCGGCAAGTTCAAACAAACCGATTTTGCCGCCGGCTTGGGCGCCGGTGAACGCCCCTTTTTCATAGCCGAACAGCTCTGACTCAAGCAACGATTCAGGAATCGCCGCGCAGTTGACTTTAATGAAGGGAGCGTCTTTGCGTGGGCTGAGATAATGGATCAAATTAGCGATCACTTCTTTGCCGACGCCGGACGGGCCGGTCAATAACACCGTTGTTGGGTAGGCTGCGATTTGCATTACTTTGTCGATGAGTGTTTTCATGGCCGGGCTGCGGCAAATCATGGCCTCCTCACGGTTGTCGACGGAGAACGTATAACGATGCTGGTTGAGCTGTGAAAAACTTTTGGCTTTTTCCAACTCAAGCTTCAGCTTGTTCAGTTCCGAGATGTCGCGGACGCTCGTGACCACCATCTCGATGTCTCCTTGTTCGTTGAATACTGGATTTCCAGTGACGATGACATCTTTTTTTCCGCCAATGGTCTGCAACATGGAAATACGTTGCTTTTGCTTTAAAACGAGCAAAGATACGGATTGATCGAAATAGCCTTCACGAACGAGTTCCTCCATATGCCGGCCAATCAGCTCCTCACGCCGAAATCCAGTGATTTGTTCATAAGCGGAGTTGACCATAAGCGTTATGCCGTTGCCGTCAACGACATAGATGCCATCTGTTGAGAATTCGATAATTGTTTCCATTTGTTTGGAAAGTTGACGGTAATGTTCGATTTCATTGAAATCTTGCAAAACAGCAACTGCACCGGCTAATTCACCGTTTTCATAAAAAGGAGTGCGATTGACAAGAAAGGTGCGTCCGTGAATGATCGCTTCTGTCCCGATCATTCGTTCCCCTGTTTTGGCTACATGTGGGAGCTTTGTTTCGGGCAACAGGGCAAAGATGTCTTTGCCTTTCCACTCTTCTCCTTCGAGGTGAAGCAGTTGTTTTGCTGCGTCATTGAGAAAGACAATCTGGTTATATCGATCAATGACGATGACGCCGTTATGAAACGAGGAAAGAAGAGATTGCATCCATTCCTGATTCATCGTGGTATTCAATAAGAATCCCCCTTTTTTTCGATTGGTGAAAATAATCACCGACTGGTGAAAACGGTAACAATATGCTTATTTCAACAGAGTTGTCATCTTTTCCTTCTCTGCAATGGTGATTTTTTTCGTTGAAATATGAATGTAGGGTCATAAAACATTTGAGTCGACTGCTTTTTGGTTATGTTCTTTTTATTAGACATGCCTTAGCTCGTTTTTCGGATGAAAGACTGCCAAATGGCCGATGGTGTCCGCGTTCCACCAGTCCTGTGGAGGGAGAGAGAAGGATTGTTATAACTTGTGTATGTCGTCAGCTATGGGGGTTGGCATACTGCTTGCGTAAATGAAAAAACAGGGGAAGGTGACAAGACCCCCTAATCAAATAATGATAGAGGAGGAAAAGATGATGACAAACATAGTTAAACCTCGCCCAAAGTTGTATGTCATGGATAATGGACGAATGAGGATGGACAAGAACTGGATGATTGCGATGCACAATCCGGCGACGATTCACAATCCGAATGCACAGACGGAGTTTGTGGAGTTTCCTATTTATACGGTTCTTATTGATCATCCGGAAGGAAAAATTTTGTTCGATACAGCCTGTAACCCGAATTCTATGGGTCCTCAAGGTAGATGGGCGGAAGCGACCCAGCAAATGTTCCCATGGAATGCCAGTGAAGAATGTTATTTGCACAATCGGTTAGAACAGTTAAGAGTCCGTCCAGAGGATATTCGTTATGTTGTTGCTTCTCATTTGCATTTAGACCATGCTGGATGTTTGGAAATGTTTACGAATGCGACGATTGTTGTCCATGAAGACGAGTTTAACGGTGCATTGCAATGTTATGCGAGAAACCAAAAAGAAGGAGCTTATATTTGGGCTGATATCGATGCATGGATTAAAAACAACTTGCAGTGGCGGACAGTAAAACGGCATGAGGATCAGATTTTGCTGGCAGAAGGGGTAAGAGTGTTAAACTTTGGAAGTGGTCATGCTTGGGGAATGTTGGGCCTTCATGTTGAACTGGCGGAAACGGGGAAAATAATCCTTGCCTCCGACGCGATTTACACAGCGGAAAATTATGGTCCTCCTGTTAAGCCGCCCGGTATTATTTACGATTCGCTCGGCTATGTGAATACCGTCGAACGAATTCGCCGCATTGCTCAAGAAACTAATTCTGAAATTTGGTTTGGTCATGATGCAGAACAATTTAGCCAATTTCGCAAATCCACAGAAGGATACTACGAATGAAAGAAAGGGGCAGTATTGATGACCGCATCCCGCATCGTCTTTCCGCCGCTCAGCTATGTCGGCTGGGGGGCGCTTGGCCAGTTAGTTCCAGAAGTAAAAAGGCTTGGGGCAAAACACGTGTTGGTGATCACCGATCCAGCGCTTGAAAAACTCGGTCTCGTCGAGCAAGTGGCATCTCCGCTCCGGCAAGCAGGGTGCAGCGTGCATGTATATACGGATGTTGTGCCGGAGCCGCCGCTTGAAACGGGGGAGAAGGCGGTGGCGTTTGTCCGCGACGGAGAGTTTGACCTTGTCATCGGCGTCGGCGGCGGCAGCGCGATGGATTTGGCGAAACTGGCCGCTGTTTTGGCCGTGCATGAAGGTTCGGTCGCCGATTATTTAAACTTGACGGGAACGAGAACACTTGAGAAAAAAGGATTGCCGAAAATATTGATTCCGACGACATCAGGCACCGGGTCGGAGGTGACGAACATCTCCGTATTGTCCTTAGAAACGACGAAAGACGTCGTGACGCATGACTATTTGTTGGCGGATGTGGCGATCGTCGACCCGCAACTCACTGTTTCTGTTCCGCCGCGGGTGACAGCGGCGACGGGCATTGATGCGCTTACCCATGCGGTTGAAGCGTACGTGTCGGTCAATGCGAGCCCGACATCGGATGGGTTGGCCATCGCCGCCATGCGCCTGATTTCTCGCTCATTGCGCAAAGCGGTGGAAAACGGAACGGACAAACAGGCGCGCACCGATATGGCGAACGGCAGCTACCTGGCCGGTTTGGCGTTTTTCAACGCCGGGGTGGCCGGCGTGCATGCGCTCGCTTATCCGCTTGGCGGACAGTTTCATATCGCCCATGGCGAATCAAATGCCGTGCTCTTGCCATATGTGATGGGCTACATTCGCCAAAGCTGCACGAAACGAATGGCTGATATCTTAAACGCCCTCGGCGGCAACTCGAGCTTTTTATCAGAGGAGGAGGCGTCGCACCGCTGCGTCGAGGAGCTCGAGCGCCTCGTCGCCGATGTCGGCATTCCGAAGACGCTCGGCGGTTTTGGCATTCCGGAAAGCGCGTTAGAAAGTCTGACGAAGGACGCCGTCCAGCAAAAACGGCTGCTCGCCCGCAGCCCGATGCCGCTTTTGGAAGCCGACATCCGCGCGATTTACCAAGCCGCGTTTGCCGGGACGATCATGGAACCGAACAACAAGTGAGAACACAAAAACAGGGGCTGCTTCAGGCTCCTGTTTTTTCTTTGGCTGTTGGAAATAGGGTCTCGCTCCTCAGGTTGGATCCCCCTTCCGCTCAAGGGGCGACGTTTTTCACGTTTTCTTGATGGTGAAGCAGGAATTTCCACATCGTGGAGCGAACCCATATACATCAGTCGCCTAAATTCGACAAAAGAAGATTCCAGTTTGGTTGAGGGGGAGCGTTTATGTTTACGACTGTCATTACGCCGCGCGTGTCGGAGACGGACGGCGTCGGCCATATTAACAATACGACCGTGCCCGTTTGGTTTGAAGCGGGGCGGCATGAAATTTTCAAGCTGTTTACGCCTGATTTGTCATTCAAACGTTGGCGGATGGTGATCATCCGTATGGAAGTCGATTATGTCAACCAAATGTATTATGGGCAAGATGTGACCGTGTATACCGGCATTGAACGCATCGGCAACACAAGCCTCACGATTTATGAAGAAATCCACCAAAACGGTGTGGTCTGCGCGAAAGGGCGGTCGGTGTATGTCAATTTCAATTTTGACACCGGGCGGCCCGAGCCGATTCCGGATGACATTCGGGCGAAATTGCGCGAACATGTATGGCAGCCAGGCGAGTAGACGAAAGGGGGTGAGTGCGTGAAGGAGCATCATCTTTGGGAGCAAGTGAAAACGAAGCTTGCGCAAAAGCTGTCCGGCCCGTCGTTTGACACTTGGTTTGCTTCGACGTCTGCGACGGTGGATGAGGATTGGCTCATCATCGAATGCCTAAACGAGATTCAATGTGAATGGCTGCAAACAAGATACGGCGAACTCATCAGTGAAACCGTCCGCGAAGTGTTCGGCCGCGAGATGCGCATCTTCGTCTCTGTCCACGGCGAGCGGCAGCGAATCGAAAAGCGGCTCGAACAGCGGAACGGCGTTCCCATGACCTTTCGCCAATATATGACCCAGCTTGAGAAGCAAGTGGATGAGCTTGAGCGGCGCATTGACCACTACGCGCGAATCATTGATGAGCTGCTCGCGTCCCGCCCGATCCACTGATGATCCCCTATGAGCAACCTCCAATAAGAAGCGGCCTCCGCTCGATCATGCGAAGGCCGCTTTTTCGCGCGTGTTTTTATGTAATAAAAAGTTACGCTGATATGATAAATGCGTATATTAAACTGATTTTTTATGCGATTATTCATTATTTTATGTTAAAAATATGTTATATAAGTTTACAAATAAAATGCATACTTCGTTTTTTGCATGATATGATGGGCACAACCAAGGCACACAGGGGAATGTGAGGGTGATGAAAACAAGAACGGTCGGATTATGGGAGATGCTGGTGATGACGATCCGGCTTTGGCTGCATCGATGACAATAAGAAAGTGGAACAACGTATGAAGTATGGAGGGATGGCGACGTGAAACGAAAACTCGTGTTAATCGGCAACGGCATGGCGGGGGTTCGCTGCATCGAGGAGATTTTAAAACTTGACCGTGAGGCGTTTGAGATCACGATTTTTGGCAGCGAACCGCATCCGAATTATAACCGCATTTTGTTGTCGAAGGTGCTGCAAGGGGATACGTCCATTGATGAGATTACCTTGAACAGTTGGGAATGGTACGAACGAAACGGCATTCGGCTGTTTGCCGGTGAAACGGTGACGGAAGTCGACAGCGAGCGGCGGCTTGTCCGGACCGACCGTGGGCGGGTAGTCGAATACGATGAATTGATTTTCGCGACGGGGTCGAATCCGTTTATCTTGCCGGTGCCGGGAGCGGATTTGCCCGGGGTGACGGCGTTTCGCGACATCCAAGATTGCGAGCGGATGATCGAATATGCGAAGACGTACAAAAAAGCGGCGGTCATCGGCGGCGGCTTGCTTGGATTGGAGGCGGCACGCGGCCTGCTTAACTTAGGGATGGATGTCGATGTCATCCATATTTTCGACTATTTGATGGAACGCCAGCTTGACCCGACCGCTTCGAAGCTGCTGCAGCGGGAGCTGGAGAAACAAGGGATGAACTTTTTGCTTCGCAAAGAGACGGCCGAATTGTTCGGCAACGGCCGTGTGGAAGGAGTGCGATTTAAGGACGGTACGTCCATTGCCGCCGACTTGGTGGTGATGGCGGTCGGCATTCGTCCGAATGTTGAGTTAGCGCGGAAAAGCGGCATTGAGGTGAATCGAGGAATCGTTGTCAATGACTACTTGGAAACGAGTGTGCCGCACATTTACGCGGTCGGTGAATGCGCGGAACATCGCGGTGTTGTGTATGGACTCGTCGCTCCGCTTTATGAACAGGGGAAAGTGCTGGCACAAGCGATTTGCGGCCGAAAAGGAAAGCCGTACGAAGGATCCGTCGTCTCGACCCAACTGAAAGTGTCAGGCGTCGATGTGTTCTCAGCCGGCGAGTTTATGGACGTTGAGGGCACGGAATCGATCAAGTTGTACGACGAAGCGCGCTCGGTGTACAAGAAAGTCGTCGTTCGCGAAGGGAAAATCGTTGGTGCCGTGCTGTTTGGCGATACAAGCGAAGGAAGAAAACTATTTGATATGATCCAGCGCGGCGATTCGCTTGAGGCGCTTTCTCTTTCGTTATTGACGCCGGCTTCATCGGGAGGAAAAGGAAGCCTTGTGGCGGCGATGGCGGATACCGATGTCGTCTGTGGCTGCAACGGGGTGACAAAAGGCGCGATTTGTCAGGCGATCGCCGAACACGGGCTCAAGACGGTCGCCGAGGTGCGCGACTATACGAACGCGTCCCGCTCATGCGGCGGGTGTAAAGGGCTTGTCGCCGAGCTGCTTGAGCATATGCTCGGTGAAGAAGCGAATCGGTATACGGTGAAAGAAACGATCTGCGGCTGCACGGACCTAAGCCGTGAGGAAGTGCTCGAGGCCATCGAACAAAGACGGTTGATGACGGTCAAAGAAGTCATGAGCGTATTGGGATGGAAAAACGAGGAAGGCTGTTCCAAATGCCGTCCGGCGCTCAATTATTACCTGGGCATGCTTTATCCGGGTGAGTACGATGAAGAAGCGGAATCTTTGTTTGTCAATGAACGGCTGCACGCCAACATCCAGGCCGATGGCACGTACTCCGTTGTGCCGCGCATATACGGCGGGGTGACCACAGCCGAGCAGCTGCGGAACATCGCCGATGTCGCGGAAAAATACAACGTGCCGATGATTAAGATCACAGGCGGGCAGCGCATCGACTTGCTTGGGGTGAAAAAAGAAGATTTGCCGCGCATTTGGGCCGATCTCGGCATGCCGTCAGGCTACGCCTACGCCAAGGCGCTGCGGACGGTGAAAACGTGCGTCGGCAAGCAGTTTTGCCGCTTTGGCACGCAAGATTCAACCGGGCTTGGCATTCGGATGGAACAAACATTTGAGCGGCTGAAAACGCCGCATAAAGTGAAAATGGCCGTCTCCGCCTGCCCGCGCAACTGCGCGGAATCGGGCATTAAAGATGTCGGCATCGTCGGCGTCGAGGGCGGATGGGAGATTTATGTCGGCGGCAACGGCGGCACCCATTTGCGTGCAGCTGACTTGCTTTGCACGGTCAAGACGGAAGACGAGGTGATCGAGATGACCGGCGCTTTTTTGCAATATTACCGCGAGTCCGCGCATTATTTGGAACGGACGTCCAAATGGGTCGAGCGCGTTGGGCTTGAGCATATCCGCGAAGTGTTGTTCGATGTGGAAACGCGCCGCGCGCTGCTCGAACGGCTTCACAAAGCTCTTTCGGCGACAAAAGATCCGTGGCGGGACATCGTCGAAAACGAGAGACTGCAACAAATGTTGTTCCGCGATATCGGCGACAAAGAGCCGGTGCCGGTGGAATGAAGGGGGATGACGGCGGGCGAACGGAAAGATGGGCGGGCAAAAAAGCCGGTTGCTTCCGCCGCCCAGCCTTATCCAGCGTTTCAGCGGAGAGAAAAGAGGCTGCCCAACAGGCTGGCCTTTGACTATGCATCCATGCGAGGAGGATCAAGTGATGATGAGAGTAGAAGTGGGAACAATCGAACAGTTGCCGAAACGGCTTGGAAAATGTGTGCGTATCGGAGCGCTTGAACTTGCTTTATTTCGTACGGGTGAAGACCGGGTATATGCCGTTGAAAACCGCTGTCCGCATAAAGGAGGTGATCTGTCGCAAGGCATTGTCAGCGGCGAGTATGTGTTTTGTCCGCTTCATGATTGGAAAATTTGCTTAAGAGACGGTCAGGCGCAGGCGCCGGATGAAGGGTGTGTCAAAACGTACCGCGTGGCTGTGGAAGACGGCTGTGTATATGTGGAGTTGTAGGAAACGGGTGAATGACGATGACGAATGAATTGCTGCGCTACTTTCGCGCCAAGGAAAAAGAACGGGCGTCGGAAACGGCCGCCGCGACCCAATGTCCGTTTTGCAGCGTCCAGTGCACGCTTCAGCTGGTGGAGGAGCGGATTGTGGAACGGCGCCGCTACAAGGCGGTCCCGACCGACAACCCGACGTCCAACGGCCGCCTTTGTTTAAAGGGGATGAACGCCCACCAGCACGCTTTGCATCCCGAGCGGCTGTTGGTTCCGCTTGCGAAAGTGGACGGCCGGTTTGTGCGGGTAAGTTGGGAGGAGGCGCTTTCGCTGATCGTGGAACGAATCATCTCCATTCAGAAGGAAGATGGAGTTGATGCGTTTGCCGTTTACGGCGGCGGGTCATTGACGAACGAGGAAGCGTATTTGCTTGGAAAATTTGCCCGCGTGGCGCTCAAGACACGGCATATTGACTACAACGGACGCTTTTGCATGTCGGCAGCCGCAGCGGCCATGAACGACGCATTCGGTCTTGACCGCGGGTTGACGAATCCACTGTCCGATATTCCGCTCGCTCAGACGATCATTTTGGCTGGGACCAATATCGCCGAATGCCAGCCGACGTTGATGCCGTATTTTTATGAAGCGAAGAAGAACGGCGCTTTTATCATCGTGGTGGATCCGCGGGAAACGAAAACGGCGGCGTTGGCGGATCTGCACCTGCCGCTCAAGCCCGGAACGGATGCGGCATTGGCCGTCGGCATAGGAAAAGTGTTGCTTGACGAAGGATTTATCGATGAAGCGTTTGTGCGCGAGCGGACGGTTGGGTTTGCCGAATGGAAACAGCACATAGAAGCAGTGGAGATGGATGAGATCGTCCGGCTGACTGACGTGCCGGAAGAGAAGATTCGCTTGGCGGCGCGAAAGTACGGGGAGGCGGCCGATGCGATCGTGCTCACGGCGCGCGGCTTGGAGCAGCAGGCGGACGGCTATGCGGCGGTCAGACACTGGATGAATGTCGTATTGGCGACAGGGAAAATCGGCCGTCCCGGTTCGGGTTTTGGATCGATCACTGGGCAAGGAAACGGACAAGGCGGCCGCGAACATGGACAAAAAGCTGATCAGCTGCCGGGCTATCGAAGCATTGAGCATCCGGAACACCGCCGGTATATTGCGAACATATGGGGCATTTCGCCGGATGAGCTGCCGCGAAAGGGAGTGTCAGCGTATGAAATGATGCAAAAAATCGGTGCGGGCGAGATTACCGGGCTGTTGGTCATGGGATCGAACCCCGTCGTCTCGAGCCCGAATGCGGCGTTTGTGGCCAAAGCGATGCAAAAACTGAAGTTTCTTGTCGTTGCGGATATGTTTTTGTCGGAAACAGCCGAGCTGGCCGATCTCGTGCTGCCTGTTTCGTCGTATTTGGAAGACGAAGGCACGGTGACGAACGTCGAAGGGCGGGTGTGCTTTCGGCCGGCGGCTCGGAAGCGTCCTGGGGAGGTGAAACATGATTGGGAAATTTTATGCGCGATTGCGCACAAGCTTGGCAAGGGCCGCTGCTTTTCCTTTACGTCAGCCGAAGAGATTTTCAACGAACTGCGGCTGGCAAGCCGCGGCGGCAAAGCAGATTATTACGGTGTGACGTATGAGCGGCTTCGGCGCGAACGTGTCTACTGGCCTTGCCCCGATCCGCATCATCCTGGGACTCCTCGACTGTTTACGGAACGGTTTGCTCATCCGGACGGCAAGGCTCGGTTTGCGGTTTTGCCGTTTCGGCCGGAGAAAGAGGAGACGGATGAATGGTATCCGCTTTATTTAACGACCGGACGGGTGCTTGCTCATTATTTGAGCGGAACGCAAACGCGGCGGAGCCCGGCGCTTTCGGCGCGGCAGCCGGAGGCGACCGTCGAGATCCACCCGAGGACAGCCAAACGATACGGGATCGGCCCAGGGATGCTTGTGCGCATTGAAACGCGGCGCGGTGCGGCGGTCGCCCGCAGCCGTTACAATGATCAAATTCGCGAGGATACCATCTTTGTCCCATTCCACTGGAGCGGCCTTGGGCAAATCAACAACGTCACGTCCGATGAGCTCGATCCGCATTGCCGGATGCCGGCGTTTAAGCGGTGCGCAGCTCGGGTGCGGCCGGTTGTTGATTTAGGGAGAAATTAGCCATCAAGATTCAAACATCGTTCTGCCTCTCATCAGCAGTTGGAAACCGCACTCATTAAGGTTCGCGAGCGGGGAACGCTATGGTGATGGGTCTAGTCAATCGCCGAATTTTTCAATGAATCACGAATGCAGAAAAAAAACTTCCCGGCAATACGGCGGGAAGTAGGTGGAGAAATCGCTTTCATTTCCATTTTAGCATAACGAACATTCTGTGCCAAGGGGGAGTCGGGGGAAGATGGCGAGGAAATCGTTTTGGCGCGTCGGGCATGCGCCGACGCTTTTATCGTCGTTTTTGTATTTTGATATCAGCTTTATGATTTGGAACTTGCTTGGCGCGCTTGGTGTATTTGTCGCTGAGTCGTTTGCGCTCACGCCGGCGGAAAAAGGGATGATGGTCGCCATTCCCGTGTTGGGCGGGGCGCTGCTTCGCATTCCGATGGGGATGCTCGCCGACCGCTGGGGCGGGAAGCGGGCTGGTCTGCTTGGCATGGCGGTGACAGTTGTGCCGCTTGTGTGGGGGTGGCAGTTCGCTGACCGGATGTCGGATGTGTATGCGCTCGGATTTTTATTAGGGGTGGGCGGAGCCAGCTTTGCCGTTGCGTTGCCGCTTGCGAGCCGCTGGTATCCGAAAGAATATCAAGGGCTGGCCATGGGGATCGCTGGGGCCGGAAACAGCGGGACGGTGCTGGCAACGCTGTTTGGCCCGCGGCTGGCGGAGGCGTATGGGTGGAACGCGGTGTTCGGGTTGGCGCTCGTACCGCTAGTTGTTGTCTTTTTTCTATTCGCTTGGCTGGCGCGTGAATGTCCAACAGCGGTGAAACCCGTTTCGTTGCGTGAATACGGAGCCGTTCTCCGTCGAAAAGAAGCATGGCTGTTTTGTTTCTTCTACAGCTTGTCATTCGGCGGATTTGTCGGGCTGACGGGATACTTAGGCATTTTCTTCTTTGATGAATACGGCGTCAGTAAAGTCACGGCCGGCGATTTCGTCACCGCCGTCGTGTTTGCGGGCAGTTTCATCCGCCCGATTGGCGGTTATCTCGCTGACCGGATCGGCGGAATGCGGCTTCTTTCCTTGTTGTTTGCCGCTGGGACTTTGTTGCTGGCTTGCATCGGTACATTGCCGTCTCTTTTCGTCCTGTTCGGATTGATGGTTGCTCTTTTCCTTTGTTTTGGCGCGGCGAACGGTGCTTTGTTCCAAGTCGTTCCGACGTGGTTTCCGAAAGAGGTTGGCTTGTTGACGGGCATCATCGGCGCCGCTGGCGGACTGGGAGGGTTTTTGCTGCCGAACGTGCTCGGGGTGATGAAGCAGTGGACCGGCTCTTCGGCGTATGGGTTTTGGATGCTTGCTTTCGTTTTCGCGATCGCGGTGATGGCTGCTCGTCGCCTTCAAGGGACGACGGTTACGATCGAACATTTCTCTCAAAAAGCAGCAGAATGAATGGGGCAACCCAAAGAGGCGCTGCAAACTTTCAAAGGAAATCGTTTGATTGAACGAAAAAACTGGTGGAAAACAGTCCTTTCTTTAGGTTGACAAAGAGGGGGCGGTTTTGCGACGTCCACCCTTATCACTGATTTCGGAAGGCTCTCGCCTCTGTAAGGAAACAGGCGGAGCCTTCTTCATCATCTTCCTTCAGAAAGCCTCCAACGGGTTTCAGACGAAGAGGGAGATCGATATAGTAGGGAGAAGGAGGCAGGTGTCCAACCTTGAAAAGAAATGGAGGAAGAAATCGTGTCAAACGATCATGCGCTGCGTTTAGACCATCAGCTTTGTTTTGCCATTTATGCTTGTTTTCGTGAATTGACGAAGTTATATCGTCCTTTTCTTGAAGAAATAGGGATTACATATCCGCAATATCTCGTTTTGCTCGTGTTGTGGGAGCAAGGGGAGACGACAATGAAAGAGCTTGGAAAACGATTGTATTTGGATTCCGGCACACTGACGCCAATGTTGAAAAGAATGGAGGAGAATGGCCTCGTTCAACGGTTGAGATCGCCAGAAGACGAACGGGTTGTGCGCATTGTTTTAACAGAACAGGGCGAGAAAATCAAACAAAAGGCACAATGCATACCAGAAGAAATTGTCAAACGAGTAGGGCTTTCCAATCAAGAGTGGAGCGAATTGTTGATGTTGCTGCGGTCGTTGCTTGTGCGGCTGAATGATGAACAACATTCTTCTTGGTCAAATGTGCCCGTACTCCAAAGCTGTCCGCGGCAATATTGATGTAACCCTGTCTATTGAAGAATGATGATGAGAAAAGGTGCCCGTGAAGAAATTCAGGGCACTTTCTCATTTGCGATCGTTTTACAATCGATTTTGCAAAAAACGAAGCAGTTCATCTGCTCGGTTGCCGATGAGCGCGATCAGTTGCTCAAACATCGCATCGCGCTCCAGATCGAGCTCAATGATGCGCTTGGCCAGTTCGAGCGCTTGTTTGTCCATGGCGGCGTCCTCCTTCGATCGTCTGGGCGGGGTGGAATCGTTCGTATTCGCGTCGCAGTTCGGCCATTGTCCATTCTTCAAGCCGATCACGGTCAGCGGCTAAGCCGAACCGTACGAGCTGTTCAATATAAAATTGCTTTTTCTTCCGCACGGCGCTTCTCATCCATGTCCCCATTCGATTCCCTCCCTGTTTTTACCTTTACCATACTATCTTTTTCTTCAGTGTACAGCAAATGTGTTAAGCTCATTTACAGGAAATTTAAAAAATATGTTAATTTTATTTACAAAAGTTAGCGAGCTAACATCATTTTTTGTATAATTACGTTAGAAAATATAACGTATTGAGGTGAGGAGTATGACAGCTCATCCGCAAGAAGATCACTACAAATACAAAAAAGTCATTTCGATCGGGGTTGTCAGCGAACTGACCGGGCTGTCGCAACGGCAAATTCGTTATTACGAGGAACGGAAGCTGGTGTTCCCTGACCGTTCGAAAGGCATCCGCAAATATTCGTTCGCCGATGTGGAGCAGTTGATGAAAATCGCCAATCAGCGCGAGGAAGGGGTATCGACGTGGGAAATCCGTCAAGAGATGACGAAAGAGCTGCGCGAGCGGATGTTGAAAGGGCAAATGAATGCGCATTTTCGGATGCGTTCCTAGGGGCGCGGGCAGATTCGAATTTTGGATGCATCCCTGCTTGGAAGCAGAGCATGCGGAAAACCGCCTGGCCGTGTGCCAACAGGATGTAAACACAGCGGCGTTTGTCCAATAATAAGAGCATAGTTGCTTGGCGCGCACAGAGATTCGTGCGCGCTTTTTTTGTTGCAGGATCAAAAGGTTGGTTTAAAAATATTAATCTTTTTTATTAAATGACTAGACAAATAAAAATAAATGTATATAATTTAAATTGAAAACGATATCATTTGTTTTACTCAATGCAAAGAGGAGGAATGAACCATGAAACGGATTTTATTGGCGTGCAGTTCTGGAATGTCGACAAGCTTGCTAGTGACGAAAATGCAGGAGTATGCCAAATCCGTCGGTGAGGAGGCAGAGATTTGGGCGGTCGGCCAAGATCAGGCGAAAAAAGAGATGGCCAAAGCTGATGTCGTCCTTATTGGTCCACAAATGAGCTTTTTGAAAGGGGAATTGCAAAAAGAAGCGCAAAAATATGGCATTCCAGTCGATGTCATTGACATGGTGGCTTATGGGATGGCGGATGGCAAAAAAGTGTATGAGCAGGCATTAAAATTGATGGGGGACAAGTAAGATGGAAAAAATCGATGTCAATCAACTCACCAATGAACAAGTCGCTTTCCAGCTGATTTTGCATAGCGGCAATGCCCGCAGCAAAATCGTCCAAGCCATCCGTGAATACCGGAACGGACAGGTCGGAGAAGCGGAGCGGCTGATTCAAGAAGCAGAGCAAGACTTAAGCATCGCCCATGATGTTCATTTTCAGCTCATTCAAAAAGAAGCGGGTGGAGAAGAAACAAATCTTACGTTGCTTCTTATGCATGCGGAAGACCATGTCATGTCAACGCTGGCAATGAAAGAAATTGTAAAAGAAATGCTTGCGCTGTTGAAGGAACGAAACGTGTAAAGGGAGGATGGCGACATGAACCAAGCATTATTCGAAAAACTAAGCAAAGTTCTCGTTCCGATCGCAGGAAAGTTGAACAATAGCCGTTATTTGCAAGTGTTGCGCGATGCGTTTATGTTAGCATTTCCGCTGACGATTTTCGGTTCAATCGCGGTCGTCATCGCTAACTTGCCGTTTTTGGACAAGGTGATGAGTGAAAACAGCCTCAATACACTCAAGGAGATGCTCGGCGTTGCTCCAAATGCAACGATGGGCGTGATGACGATTTTTGTTGTATTCGGCATTGGTTACTATTTATCGAAAAGTTATGAAGTCGAAGGGGTTTTTGGCGGTGCGATCGCGTTAGCTTCTTTTCTCTTGTTGACGCCATTCGTTTTGCAGGTTGAGGGGAAAGAGGCTGTGCAAGGAGTCATCCCGCTCGACCGCCTAGGAGCGAAAGGGATGTTTCTTGGCATGATTACCGCATTTACTGCTGGTGAAATTTACCGGAAGGTTGTACAAAAAAATATTACAATCAAAATGCCGGCCGGGGTGCCGCCGGCGGTTGCGAAGTCGTTTGCGGCGTTGATTCCGGCGGTGGTCACCCTGACCTTCTTCCTCGTCGTTAATATCATTGTAACACAAATTTTTAAGACAAACATGCATGATGTCATTTACAATGCAGTGCAAGCACCGCTTGTCGGGCTGGGAAGCGGCATTATTCCAACGCTGATCGCGATTTTTGTCACGCAAATTTTGTGGTTTTTCGGATTGCATGGGCAAATCATCATTAACTCGGTGATGGATCCGATTTGGAACACACTGTCGCTCGAAAACTTAAATGCGTATACAAAAACGGGGGAAGTTCCGCATGTCGTCAGCAAACAGTTTATTGAAATTTACACGGTCGGCATGGGCGGAACGGGAATGACGCTCGCTGTCATTTTCGCCATCTTGCTCTTTATGAAGAGCAAGCAAATGAAGCAGGTGGCTAAGCTCGGGCTCGGACCCGGAATCTTTAACGTCAATGAACCGATTATTTTCGGTTTGCCGGTCGTGATGAATCCGCTCGTCATCGTCCCGTGGATTTTGGCACCGATGGTCGTCACGTTGGTGACCTATTTGGCGATGTCCTCAGGCCTTGTACCGCCGCCTAACGGCGTAGCGGTGCCGTGGACGGTGCCGATTTTCATCAACGGCATTATGGCGACGAACTCGCTGGCCGGCGGATTGCTGCAAGTGGTCAATTTCCTGATTGTGCTTGTCATTTGGTTTCCATTCTTAAAGTTCATTGACCGGATGAACTTGCAAAAAGAGCGGGAAGAGGGGCAAGACGCTGCGAAAAGTGCATCATAACGATACAGCAAATGAGGTGAATCACGATGGAACAACGATCAAAGCAACCAATCACGTATCGCTTTCCTGCCGGATTTTGGTGGGGAAGTGCGACATCAGCGACGCAAATCGAAGGAGCGGCAAACGAAGGGGGGAAAGGGAAGAACATTTGGGATCATTGGTATGAGAAGGAGCCACATCGCTTTTTTAACGGTGTCGGTCCGTCAACCACATCAGATTTTTATCACCGCTACAAAGAGGATATTGCTTTGATGAAGGAGATCGGGCATAATTCATTCCGGTTTTCGATTTCGTGGTCACGCTTGATTCCAGATGGAGTCGGTGAGGTCAATCTGGAAGCCGTGCGGTTTTACAATGCAGTCATTGATGAACTATTGGCGAGTGGGATCGAGCCATTTGTGAATTTGTATCATTTTGATATGCCGTTAGCAATGCAAAATATCGGAGGTTGGGAAAGCCGCGAAGTCGTGGATGCATATACCCGCTACGCCAGCATTTGTTTTGATTTGTTCGGGGATCGGGTAAAAAAATGGTTTACCCACAATGAACCGATCGTTCCGGTGGAAGGCGGGTATTTATATGATTTTCATTACCCCAACATCGTAGACTTCCGCCGCGCTGTACAAGTGGCTTACCATACGATGATTGCTCATGCCAAAGCGGTTGCCGCCTTCCGCAGGGCGGCGATACCGGATGGAAAGATCGGCATTATTTTGAATTTAACGCCGTCTTATCCGCGCAGCCAGCACCCTGCTGATGTGAAAGCGGCGCATATTGCCGATTTGTTGTTTAACAGGAGCTTCCTAGATCCTGCGGTGAAAGGAGAATACCCGCAAGATTTGATTGAACTGTTGGATGAACATGGATTTTTGCCTGTAACGGAAGCCGGTGATCGCGAGCTGATCAAAGAAAACACGATTGATTTGCTCGGCATCAACTACTATCAACCGCGCCGCGTCAAGGCAAAAGAAAATATGCCAAATCCGGACGCCCCGTTTTTGCCTGAACGGTTTTTCGATTACTATGCCATGCCGGGGCGGAAAATGAATCCGTATCGCGGTTGGGAAATTTATGAAAAAGGTATTTATGATATTTTAATTAATATAAAAGAAAAATATGGAAACATTGAGTGCTTTATTTCTGAAAACGGGATGGGTGTTGAAGGAGAAGAACGGTTCCGTGATGAAAGCGGCATGATTCACGATGACTACCGGATTGAATTCATTCAAGAGCATTTAAAATGGGTGCATCGCGCGATTGAAGAAGGAGCAAATGTTAAAGGTTACCATATTTGGGCGTTTATGGACAATTGGTCGTGGACCAATGCCTATAAAAATCGGTATGGGCTCGTGGCAGTCGACTTGGAGAACGGTTTGAAACGAACCATTAAAAAAAGTGGTTATTGGTTTAAATCGTTGGCAGAAAACAACGGATTTTAAACGGAAAGCAAGGCGTCCCGGGCAGCGGGGCGCTTTTTGTCGGTTGGGAGGACGGAGCGGCAACGCAAAAGCAGTGAAGGAGAAAGCCGCATTGGCTATTGTGCAAACAGATGATTGTTCGTACAATGAAAATAGGACAATGACGAGGGATGAAAACGATGCCAAAATATGAGCAAATTTCTAACGAAATACGCAGACGAATTAAAGAGGGAGTGTATTCCCTAGACGAGCCGATTCCTGATGAAATCTCGCTCGCTGAGGAGTTTGGCTGCAGCCGGATGACCGTGAAACGGGCGCTTGATCTGCTTGTGTCCGAAGGGCTGTTGTATCGAAAGCGCGGCCATGGCACGTTTATTGTAAAATCCGCCATGCTTGATGGATTGGTGAACGTCGTCAGCAACGAAACGCTCGGCTTGACGAGTTTATTGAAAGGTCGAAAGGTGACAAGCCATATTATCACGTTTGAAGTGCTGTTTCCATCTGATGAGGTGGCTGCTCATTTGTGCATCGACGCGAACACACCGGTGTACCACTTAATCCGGCTGCGCAATGTGGATGGCGAACCGTACGTCATTGAACGGACGTATATGCCCGTCCATTTGATCCCGGGGCTCAACGAAACGGTGCTTCATGGCTCGATTTATCGTTACATCACTCACGAACTCGGCTTAACGATTGCAGGGTCGCACCGAAAGATCCGCGCGGATAAGCCGAATGAGCTTGATCGCCAGTACTTGCAGTGCGCACCCGACGATCCGGTGTTGGAATTGGAACAGGTTGGTTTTTTGAACAATGGAGAGCCCTTTGAATACTCCTTTTCCCGTCATCGGTACGACAAATTCGTATTCGTCACCGTCAGCACCCGCCGCTAAACGGCGCCTGCTTTCGCGATCCGGGAAGGCAGGCGCGTTTTGTTTGCCGTTCAGGGTTGTTCTTTCCGTCTTTCTTCTAGAGAGTTGGTGGTTTATTGAACGCTCTCCCACCTACGCTAACGCTTAGAGGTGGGAGATTCTTGGGAACACCCGCCCAACGGCAGGCTATGAACCAAGCCATCCCCGTGCGTCCCACGGTTCGACTGCCCTACAACGACAGCAAACGAAGCCCTTCCTGCAAAAACCCGATCGTTTGGTTGATCAGCTCCGCTTGTGTTCGGGTGGGATACAGCCTGGGGCAGGGGGTGAAATGGAACTGGACCTCAGTACGCGCGTCTCCCGACTGGTTATGCAGCGATTTTTTCTCCTTTTTTCTCCATTTATAATGGCGCTCGATCGATTCCATAATGTAAATGGATAGAACGAGCAGGGAAGGATGCCGCCAATGAGAAGCAAAGCGACGCAGTGGCTGTTGTCTGTATGGGGACTGATGGATCCGCTCTATTATGCATGTTCCCGCCTCGAATATGTTGGTGGGAAAGAGAACGGCTGTCGTTCCATTTTCCGCGTCCGTTTGCTTCGATACAAGGGTGAAACCATTCACCTTTCGGACGGAACGACGATCGCGGCCAATGACTGGCTGTTGAAAATTCACCTTCATAATGTTCGTCTGCTTCGCGAACTGATGCAGTATCGAAGCGATATTCAAAAAGGACGTTATATTTTCGAACAAGTGAAAGCCGGTTTGCCGTATGTTGCCCATCATCTTTACCATCACAAACAGTCCTCCCGCATAAAAGGGATCATCGGCGTGACGATGTTAAACAAAGGTTGTGAGAGACTCGGATTTGATGCCATTGACATTGGCAATTCATTTTATCGTTGGTTTAAAATGGCATCCCATTGGCCGATGATGACAGTGGCCCAACACCGTCTCATGCCGCTTGTCCGCCCGCCGAAATATTTGGTGATGTCAAAGGAAAAATTGTTTTCGTTGTACGGCTGCCATCTCATCCACTAACTCCCTCTTTCTTCTCTCCTCCGTTTCACTATAATGGGTATCGAGGGAGGAGAGAAGACGATGACATTCTTTTTTGTTTTTCTTGCAATCTTGTTATTGCTTGCTTTGGCCATTCGCAAAGCCCACCGCAACACGTATGAAGCGGTTTTGCATAAAGTCCAAGTCGGCCGTTCAGAGGATGGAGACGGAGCCCTTCGGATTTTGCAGCTATCGGATTTGCATCTTGAAAAACTGTCGATCACCCCGGACGATTTATACGAAAAGCTGAAAGAGGAAGCGATCGATTTGATCGCGTTGACGGGCGACTTTTTGGACCGTGAGGAAAGCATCGCCAAGCTCAGTCCGTATTTGGGCGCGCTGAATGCATTGAAACCGACGTACGGCATGTATGCGGTGTTTGGCAACCACGATTACGTGCTTCAAGGCGAACCGTTTGCGCGCTTGAAAGCGACGCTTGAGGCGCACGGCTGCGTCGTCTTGCAAAACGAGACGAAAACGATCACCGTCAACGGTCAAACCGTCAATATCATCGGCATCGATGACTTTTACACGGGGCGCAGCGACATCAAAAAGGCATACGCCGGCGTGAAAGACGGCATCAACCTCGTGTTGACGCACGATCCGGACATCGTGCCGCATATGAAAGACTATCATTTTGACTACTTGTTGTCCGGCCATTTCCACGGCGGGCAAATTCATTGGCCAAAGCCGTACCATTTGGCGAAAATGAGCAAAACGCTCACCGAGCGGAACATGATCAAAGGTTATCATGAATGGGAGGGGAAACCGTTTTATATCAACGAAGGGCTTGGGCAAACCGGGGTGAACATTCGAATCGGCTCGAAGCCGGAAGTGACGCTCCACTTGTTGGCGCTGCCGTCCCGAAGAGAAGCAGTGAAAGCTGTCTAATTGGCAGCTTTTTATTTTTTTATTAGGCAGGAAAGCGGTTTCGCTTGCGCGTGCCACCATGCGGCGCGCTTTTTGTGTGGACTCGTCTCCCTGTTGTTGGGGGAAATCAATGACCGTTTGCATAGACAAGGGAAACAATCGCCATACTTTTTAAAGAAAGGAGTGAATGGCCAATGGAACCGTCGTGGAAAGCTCTCTTGCCATTTTTAGTTGTCATCCCGATTTCAATTTGGACGAAGCAAGTGATCCCTGGACTGTTTGTCGGGCTGTTGGTCGGCAGCTATTTCATGACGCCGTCGTTGCTTGGCGGGCTGCGGACGATGCTTCATTACGTCGTCGATAACTTGATGCAGACGAACAACATTCGCATCATCATTTTCTTGTATGTGTTCGCCGGTCTTGTCAGCATGATCAAATATACCGGGGGAATCAAAGGGTTCGTCCATCTCGTCAGCAAAAAAGTGAAATCGGCCAAAACCGCCATGCTGCTGACGTGGATTTCGACGATGGTGACGTTTAGCGACCCCGATTTTCGCATCGTCACCGTCGCGCCGATCATGAAGGCGCTGCGCAAACGGCTTGGGCTGTCGTCCCAGCAAATCGGCTTTGCCATTGAGGTGACATCCAACCCGGTTGTCGCGCTCATCCCAATTGCCACCGCGTTTGTCGGCTATATGGTGTCGGTCATCGATAAGGCGCTTGATACGGCTGGCATCGGAGCGGAGCCGTACATCGTGTACGTCCGAAGCATTCCGTTTAACTTTTTCTCGTATGCCATTATTGCGGTTGGGCTCTACTACAGTTTTTTTGTCTATTCGCGCAAAAAACAAGCGGCAGTAAGCGAAAAGCGGAAAGAGGCGCCGATTCGAAGCTGGAACGAGCGGTTGGCGCTCGAAATGGCGGAAGAACAGCGGCCGGCTGACAATGAGCCCAATGAAGCGCAAGGGGAAGAAGGAGACGCGATGCAGACATGCCCGCGCGCTTACCAAAAAGAAACGCCGGTCAAGCCGTGGAATTTGATCGTTCCGCTTTCGATCGTGCTTGTCTTGACGTTGTTTTTAAGTTGGTGGGACGGCCGCCGGGGGGCAAGAACGTTTTGGCAGGCGTTTTTGCAAAGCGATGCGCTCGGTGCGATGTTGGAGGCGCTGTTGTTTACCGTGATCATTACAGTGGCCTTTTTCCTTTGGCAAAAGTTTAAGCTGAACGATTTATTGACTCATTTTGTTAAAGGCGGCAATGAGCTGATTTCCGTCATTTTAATGCTGGCGCTCATTTGGGCGCTGTCGGCTGTGGCGGAGGATTTAGGGTTTTCGCAATACATTACGGGCCATGTCAAAGAATGGATTCCGCCGTTTTTCGTCGCTCCGATTTTGTTTTTGCTTGGCGCCGTCATTTCCTATTTCATCGGCTCGTCATGGGGGACGTGGGGGATGTTGATGCCGCTTGGTGTAACGCTCGCGAGCCAGTCAGGAGCGAATATTTTGCCGGTCATCGGCGCTGTGTTTGCAAGCGGCACATTCGGGGCGTTCGCGTCGCCGCTTAGCGACAATACGGTGACGCTTTGCACCATTTTGGATTTGCCGGTGATGGAATACGCGCGAACGAAGCTGATTCCGTCGTTGATCGCCGCCGGCATCGCCGCCGTTTTGTTCGGCGCGACATCGTTTCTTTTGCATTAACGCCGTTATCGCCCTCTTTCGCCTTCCGTGATACACTAAAAGAAAAAAGAAAGGGGAACGCTGATGGGAGAGGCGGAACGGCGGCTTGAGGAGCTCGGCCAATGGCGGGAGGAAGATCCGAAAGAACGGCTCGAGCAGCTGAATGAGCGGCTCGCGGTGGAGGATGCGTATTATCGGGCCGCAGAAGATGAGCGGGCGCGCGAACGGTATTACCGCCATCTGCCGCTTGAAGGGGACGGATTGATGTTGTTTGTCCGCTATCATGAACTGGCGGCGCACACCCATAAGCGGCGGCTGCCGTATTTTTTCAGCAAGGATGAGTATTTGTACACATGGGTCGACTTGCACCCGGACGGAACGGTGCGCAGCTTGTATTCCGGCGAGCGGAAAGATCCACGAACACTGATCGTTCAAGATGTGGAAACGATGAAGCGGCGTTATGAAGAGTTTCGTCAACTGTTGAGAAGGACGAAAAATGGATGGGGCGATGTGCACGAGCGGGTGAACACGATCGAGCAGCAATGGAAATTCAATGCGGAACATGTTGTCCCGCAGTCGTGGTTTGGCGCCCGCGAACCGATGAAAGGCGATTTGCATCATTTATTCGTTTGTCAGCCGGAGTGCAATACGATGCGGTCGAATTTTCCGTACGCGGATTTCCCGTTTTACAATCCGGAAGATCCCGACGAGCAAATCCAAAACCGCTGCGGCGTCGTCCATAACGGCTATTTCGAGCCGGAATACGGCAAAGGGACGGCGGCAAGGGCGATGCTTTACTTTCTGCTTCGCTACCCGAAGGCGATCGCGAAATCATTCCGGCGCAAAATCGATATTCCGCTCCTTGTCCGTTGGCACGAACAATTTCCGCCAACGGTGTATGAGCATCATCGCAACAGCGCGATTTTCTTCATCCAAGGCAACCGCAATCCGTTCATTGATTTCCCGGAACTAGCGGGAAGGATGGTGTTTCCGTTTGAGGGGGCGCTGTGAAATGAGATTGAGGGCGGATGTCCGCTTTTTGTTTCCAAAGAGCGCCTAATCGTCCGAGAGCGGAAAAACAGCGTGATAATAGGAAGAAAAGCTGTCTCCGAAAAACGGTCGTTTCATTTCGGGAGACAGCTTTTTTGCGGCTAAACAAAGCGTGAGAGAGGTCAAGCGGAAATCGTTTGTTCATCCGTTGTCTGGCGGTCTGCTTGTTTGCGGAAGTACGTTGCGACAATCGGGCCGGAAATATTGTGCCAGACGCTGAAAATAGCGCTTGGAACGGCGGCGAGCGGCGAAAAATGGGCGGTCGCTAAAGCCGCACCAAGCCCAGAGTTTTGCATGCCCACTTCAATGGAAATCGCCTTTTGTTTTGGCGGCGACAGGCGAAACAGTTTGGCAAACCAATACCCAAGCAGCAAGCCCAATCCGTTATGAACAACGACAATAAGAAAAATCAGAAGCCCGCTTTTGGCAATGGCCGCTTGGTTTTGCCCGACGACGGCGGCGACGATGGCAACAATGGCGATGACCGAAACGAGCGGCAGCGCCGGGATGCACGCTTTTACTTGCTTTTGGAACAGCGCCTGGGCGATGAGCCCTAAAACAATCGGAATCAGCACGACTTTAACGATCGACCAAAACAAGGCGGCAGCGGACACCGACAGCCATTTTCCCGCTAAAAGCAAAATGAGCGACGGCGTCAAAATCGGCGCTAAAATCGTCGAAACAGACGTGACGGCGACCGACAGAGCCGTATCTCCTTTCGCCAAATACGTCATGACGTTGGACGCCGTTCCGCCCGGACAGCAGCCGACTAAAATAATGCCAAGCGCCACTTCACGCGAAACCGGCAAGAAATAAGCGAGCAAAAACGCGACAAGCGGCATGATGAGAAACTGGGCAACGACGCCGATTAACACATCAAGCGGACGCTTGAACACCTCTTTAAAATCGTTCGCTGACAGCGTCAATCCCATGCCAAACATCACGATGCCTAAAAGCGGCACAATATACGGGGCGATCCACGTAAACGCGCCGGGAGCGAAAAAAGCAAGCGCTCCGAACAAAAGCACCCAAATCGCAAACGTATTGCCGACAAAGTTGCTGATTCTTCCTAGTGTATTCACTGTACTCACTCCTTGAACAAAGATGGGAAAGATATACAAGAAATTATATATATTTTTTTGAAGAGTTCAACTAATATGAAGAATAATTTTGAAAAAATGTTGACAATATAGAATGATTGTGAAAAAAGTCACTTCCTTTTTCTTCGGTTATGCTATGATAGGAATTGAGAAAAAGAATCATTCTTGACACACATGAGAATAGACAGGGAAATAGGGGGAAAAGACGATGGTGCTGACCGATTTGCATAAAGGAGAAGCAGCGGTCGTCGTCCATTTGGCCGTCGAGCAGGAGGCACTGAAACAGCGCCTCCTTCATCTAGGGGTCAAAGAAGGGAAAACGGTGCGGTTGAAAGCTGCGATGCCGTTTGGCGGACCGGTGATGATCGAAGTTGATGGGCAGGCCATCGGCTTACGGCGCAAAGAGGCGTCATCCATTGAGGTGAAATAAATATGTCGTACGTAGCGCTGTTTGGCAATCCGAACACTGGAAAAACGTCATTGTTTAATTGTTTAACCGGCTCTTATGAATATGTTGGCAACTGGAGCGGGGTAACGGTTGAGAAGAAAGTAGGAGTGCTCCGCCAACACGGTGTGCCGGTCGTCGATTTGCCCGGCATTTACTCGCTCCAGCCGCTGTCCCGTGATGAAGGAGTGGCGACTGATTTCTTATTGACCGAGCCATGCTCGGCAATCGTCAATATCGTTGATGCGTCGCAACTCAAGCGCAACTTGCATTTGACGGTTCAGCTATTGGAATTTGGCCGCCCGCTCATCATCGCTTTGAATATGGTGGATGTCGCTGAAAAACGCGGCGTCAAAATCGATGCCGCCAAGCTGTCACGCCATCTCGGCGTCCCAGTTGTTCCGGTCATCGCCCGAACGGGAAAGGGGACAAAGGAGTTATCGCGCACCATTTTGTCGGCAAAAGACGGACACCATTCCCGCATTTTTATTGATTACGGCGTTGAGGTGGAACGCGCAGTCCGTCGCATTGCTGAGCAACTGCCCGATGACATGCCGGGAGATAAGCGCTGGATGGCGTTGCAATTTCTAGAAGGAAACGAGCGCATCGCCGCCTATTTGCGCGGGCGGTTGGATCTTTCTCCGCTTCTAGAAGCCCGCGCAGAGGCGGAACAGAAGCTCGGATCTTCGGTCGCCGAACAGATTTATGAGACGCGTGACCGCTGGATCGGTGAGGCGATCGCTGTTGCGGCGATCGCGCTTGAGAACAAACCGTTGACATGGACGGAAAAAATCGATGTGGTTGTGACAAACCGTTATGTCGGGCTGCCGATTTTTTTGGCGCTGATGTATCTCGTGTTTATGCTCACGTTTAACTGGCTTGGGACGCCGCTTGCCGATCAGCTTGACGCTTTCTTCTCAGGGCCGTTCACTGATTGGCTGTCCCGTCTTCTCGACTGGGCGGGGGCGTCGCCGTTTATCAAGGCACTCGTTTTGGACGGGATTGTCGCTGGGGTCGGCGGGGTTCTGGTGTTTGTTCCGCAAATTTTCATTTTGTTCTTTTTCATCTCGCTTCTCGAAGACTCCGGGTACATGGCGCGCGTGGCGATGGTGATGGACCGGATGATGGAAGCGATCGGGTTAAACGGCAAGGCGTTTATCCCGATGATCATCGGCTTTGGCTGCAACGTT
>NZ_MQMG01000043.1 GCF_001908025.1 Geobacillus proteiniphilus | reverse complement strand
AGCCCGGAGCCGCTCGTTCGCTTCGTGCCGCTGCAGCCCAGCCATGGCGAATGGCCGTTGACGCAATACGCCATGGGGGCGCTTGAAGCGCTCGGATTGCTGAAAATTGATTTTCTCGGTTTGCGCACGCTTACGTTGATCGAGCAGATCGTGCGCTTGATCGAGCGGCAGACAGGAAAGCCGTTTGACATCCGCACGCTGCCGCTCAATGATGAAAAAACGTACGCGCTGCTTGGCGCTGGAGATACAAACGGCATTTTTCAGCTGGAATCAAGCGGGATGAAGCGCGTGCTCGCCGAGCTGCGGCCGTCGCAATTGGAAGATGTCGTCGCCGTCAATGCCTTGTATCGGCCGGGACCGATGCAAATGATCCCCGTTTACATCCGGCGCAAGCGCGGGGAAGAGCCGGTGTCCTATGCCCATCCTGATCTTGAGCCGATTTTGGCGCCCACATACGGGGTGTTGATCTACCAAGAGCAAATTATGCAAATCGCCGCTCGACTTGCCGGATTTTCTCTCGGACAAGCGGATGTGCTTCGCCGGGCGGTGGCGAAAAAAGAGAAAGCGCTGCTTGCTGAGCAGCGTCAGGCGTTTGTCGCCGGCTGCATGACGAACGGCTATCCGAAAGCAGTCGCCGAGGAACTGTATCGACACATCGTCCGCTTTGCCGATTACGGCTTCAACCGAAGCCACGCGGTCAGCTATGCGCTGTTGTCGTATGCGATGGCGTATATGAAAGCTCATTACCCGCTTTGTTTTTATGCGGTCATGCTCACCAATGCTTCCGGAGACCGAGAAAAAGCGGCGATGTACTATTGGGAGGCGGCGCGAAAAGGGATCAACATCCTTCCGCCGTCGGTCAACAAAAGCGGTTTTCGCTCTTCCGTTGAGGGGAGCGCCATTCGCCTCGGGTTGACGATGGTGAAGCAAGTCGGCTCGGCGGCGAAGCTGATTGTCGAGGAGCGGAAAGCGAACGGACCGTTTGCCGACTTCTTTGATTTCGCTGCTCGCCTGCTGCCAAAAGGGCTCGGGCGCCCGGCGCTCGAGGCGCTCATTTCCGTTGGGGCGTTTGACGAGTTCGGCGCAGATCGGGCTTCGCTTCTTGCCAGCATTGACGTTGCGATCGAACATGTGCAATGGATCAGGCCTTTAGAAACAGGCGGGCTGTCGTTAAAGCCGAAATACGCTGATGCGCCGCCTCTATCGCCGGCTGAGCGGCGGCGGCGGGAAGCGGAGTTTCTTGGCTTCGCCGTCACCCCGCACCCGGCGGCGGTGCTTCGCCCGTTGCTGCAAGCGGCGGGGGCGGTGTGTGTTGCCGATGTACAAGGTCCGTCAACTGTGGTCGGGGGAGCGGTCGTCCGCATACGGAAAACGAGGACAAAGCAGGGTGAAGAAATGGCGTTTTTCACCGTCGGCGATGAGAGCGGGGAATTGGAGGCGGTGGCGTTTCCGAACGTTTACCGCCGCGCGGCGGACGTATTGAAAGAAGGGCAGTTTGTATTGCTTGCCGGAACGATTGAGGTGCGCGGCGGACGGCGTCAGCTCATCATCCGCCGGGCCGAACGCTTGACGGCGTCGGCGCTGTATATCGACGCCAGCCGCCAAGACAAGGCGCGTCTTGCCGCGCTGAAGCCGCTGTTGGAACGACACCAAGGCCGCACCCCGGTGTATTTGTACGATGAAGCGAAGCGAAAGCTTCTCCGTCTTCCCGAGCGGTATGCGGCCGATCTCACCGCCCCGCTTGTCGATGAACTGCTTTCCTTGTTCAGCTTCGGACGCGTGGTCGTCAAGTAAATCGCTCTTTACTATTTCATTATTTTGTTATATCGTATAACCATTAGGTGGTCAGACCAGTGGATGAAGCGAAGGAGAGGGGTCATTGTATCAAAGAGGAGAACGTGTGTGCCGAGACGTTGAAACATATCCACCGTATGATGGTGGAAGACAACTTAGCCCCTGGCGACAAGCTGCCGTCGGAGCGCGAGCTGGCCGAACGGCTCGGCGTCGGGCGTTCATCAGTGCGCGAGGCGTTGCGGGCGCTTGAATTTCTCGGCTTGATTGAAACGCGGCGCGGCGAGGGGAGGTATATGCGTGAGGTCGGCAGCCACCAGCTGATCGACCTGTTGGCGATGTTTTTGTTGGAAAACGAACGGGCGAAGGCGGATTTGGCGGAAACAAAATGGCTCATCGAGCGCCTGTTGCTTGAGCTTGCGTGCCGGCGCCGGAGCGCGGAGGACGTAGACGAGTTGAAAAAAATCGTTCGTCAAAAACCGATTGATTTCGCGCGGTTTTTCGAGACGGTGGTGGAAGCGGCTGGCAATGTTTTGCTCGCCCGCATTTGGCGGGTGCTGTCGGGGTTTGCCGCTTCGTTTGCGCCCGAGCCGCCCCTTGCCGACGCCGGTTATGAACAGCTGCTTGCCGCGTTGGAAAGGCAAGATCCGGCGGAGACTGTCGCCGTCTGGGAGGCGCAACGGCCTTCGCCGTTGTCGAAACGGGCAGGACATCGTTTGACAAACAATGATGTCCATTTTCGATAAAGTAGTAGAGAGGCGAAAACGCAAAGGAGGGGCTCCCTCGTGTGGAAAGACTTGTTTGCGAAAAAGAAAAAGTATGCACCGCTGCCTTCAGAACAAGCGAGGCATGAAGTGCCGGAAGGTGTGATGACGAAATGTCCGCAATGCAAAAAAATTATGTATACAAAAGAGTTGATCAAAAACTTGCGCGTTTGCCTAAGCTGCGGCTACCATCATCCGATGCCGGCGCGTGAACGGATTGCAAGCCTTCTTGATGACGGCAGCTTCTGCGAGTATGACGCCGATATGATCTCGGTCAATCCGCTCGGCTTTCCGGGCTACATAGAAAAACTGGAAGAAGACCGGCGCAAGTCGGGGCTGAACGAGGCGGTCGTCACCGGCGAAGGGGCGCTTGACGGCCATCCGCTCGTCATTGCTGTCATGGATTCATCGTTTCGCATGGGCAGCATGGGCTCGGTCGTCGGCGAGAAAATCGCCCGCGCCGTCGAGCGGGCGCGCGAACAGCAGAGGCCGTTTCTCATTTTCACCGCTTCCGGCGGCGCCCGCATGCAAGAAGGGGTGTTGAGCCTCATGCAAATGGCGAAAACAAGCGCGGCGCTCAAACGGTTCAGCAACGACGGCGGCTTGTTCATCTCCGTCATGACCCACCCGACGACTGGCGGTGTATCGGCGAGCTTCGCCTCGCTTGGGGATTATAACTTTGCTGAGCCGGGGGCGCTCATTGGTTTTGCCGGCCGTCGCGTCATCGAGCAGACGGTGCGCGAAGAGCTGCCGGACGATTTCCAGACAGCGGAGTTTTTGCTGAAGCACGGGCAGCTCGATGCCGTCATTCACCGCCACGAGCTGAAAGAAACGCTTGCGGTCGTCTTGGATATTCATCAAAAAGGAGGGGAAGAGGGATGGTGGCGGAATTAGAATTCGAAAAGCCGCTTGTCGAGCTGCGCCGCAAAATTCAAGAGTTGAAAGAGTTCATGAAAACGGCGGACGTCGATTTATCGGCGGAAATCGAAAAGCTCGAAGCGCGCCTCGCCAAGCTGGAAAACGAGATTTATGCGAATTTGACGCCGTGGGACCGCGTGCAAATCGCCCGCCATCCGCAGCGGCCGACGACGCTCGATTACATCGAGCGGTTGTTTACGAACTTTCTTGAGTGCCACGGCGACCGCTGCTTTGGCGATGACGAGGCGATCGTCGGCGGCATCGCCAAATACGACGGACTCCCCGTGACGGTCATCGGTCATCAGCGCGGCAAAGATACGAAAGAAAACTTGCGCCGCAACTTTGGCATGCCGCATCCGGAAGGGTACCGGAAAGCGTTGCGGCTCATGAAGCAGGCGGAAAAGTTTTCTCGGCCGATCATCTGCTTTATCGACACGAAAGGCGCCTACCCGGGCAAAGCGGCCGAAGAGCGCGGGCAAAGCGAGGCGATCGCCCGCAACTTGTTTGAAATGGCTGGACTCACGGTGCCTGTCGTCTGCATCGTCATCGGAGAGGGCGGAAGCGGCGGGGCGCTGGCCCTTGGCGTCGGCAACCATATCCATATGCTTGAAAACTCGACGTACTCGGTCATCTCGCCGGAAGGGGCAGCGGCGATTTTGTGGAAAGACGCTTCATTGGCGCAGCGGGCGGCGGAAACGATGAAAATCACCGCTCATGATTTAAAGGCGCTCGGTGTCATTGATGAAATCATTCCGGAAGTGAAAGGCGGAGCGCACCGCGACGTCGATGAGCAAGCCAAGCGAATTGACTGCGTGCTGCGCCGTTCGCTCAAGCAGCTGTTGGCGCTTGATGGCGAAGAACTCGTCCGGCAGCGTTACGAAAAATTTAAACAAATGGGCCAAGTGTCGTTTTTGCCGGAAACGATTCGGGCAAGATAAGGAAAAAGCTGTCTCCGTCTGCGAGACAGCTTTGTTCTATCGTGAAAAAATCCACTTTTGTAAGCCGTTTCAGCAAAGCCTTCTGTATTGTGTTCCACTGTTGTTCATGGTACATTAGGGATGTTCAAGAAGACGTATGAGGTCGGACGTGTGCAATTTGATGCAAATGAGGTGGAAATGATGAAACGGATTGGTGTGTTGACAAGCGGCGGCGACTCGCCGGGCATGAATGCGGCCATTCGCGCTGTCGTCCGCAAAGCGATTTACCATGGGGTGGAAGTGTATGGAATCTACCACGGGTATGCCGGACTGATCGCCGGAAACATCAAAAAGTTGGAAGTCGGGGACGTCGGGGACATCATCCATCGCGGCGGCACGATCCTTTACACCGCCCGCTGCCCGGAGTTCAAGACGGAAGAAGGGCAGAAAAAAGGGATCGAGCAGCTGAAAAAGCACGGCATTGAAGGGCTGGTCGTCATCGGCGGCGACGGGTCGTATCAAGGAGCGAAAAAATTGACGGAGCACGGCTTCCCGTGCGTCGGCGTGCCCGGGACGATCGACAACGACATTCCAGGCACCGATTTTACGATCGGCTTTGACACGGCGCTCAATACGGTCATTGACGCCATTGACAAAATCCGCGACACGGCGACGTCGCATGAACGGACGTACGTCATCGAAGTGATGGGCCGCCATGCCGGCGATATTGCGCTATGGTCGGGGCTTGCCGGCGGGGCGGAGACGATTTTGATTCCGGAAGCGGACTACGACATGGACGACATCATCGCCCGCTTGAAGCGCGGCCATGAACGCGGCAAAAAACATAGCATCATCATCGTCGCCGAGGGAGTTGGCAGCGGTGTCGACTTCGGCCGGCAAATCCAAGAGGCGACCGGCTTTGAGACGCGCGTCACCGTATTGGGCCACGTGCAGCGCGGCGGATCGCCGACGGCGTTTGACCGCGTGCTCGCCAGCCGCCTCGGCGCCCGTGCGGTCGAGCTGCTCCTTGAAGGCAAAGGCGGCCGTTGCGTTGGCATCCAAAACAACCAAATCGTTGACCATGACATTGCCGAAGCGTTGGCGAAAACACATACGGTCGATCAGCGGATGTATACATTGTCGAAAGAGTTGTCGATTTAATTCCCGAGGGGAAAGGAAGAAGAAGTGATGAAGCGGAAAACGAAAATCGTCTGTACGATCGGGCCGGCAAGCGAGAGCGTGGACAAGCTCGTGCAATTGATCGAAGCGGGGATGAACGTGGCGCGCCTCAACTTTTCGCACGGCGACCATGAGGAACACGGGCGGCGCATCGCCAACATTCGCGAGGCGGCGCGGCGGACGGGCCAAACGGTCGCCATTTTGCTCGATACGAAAGGACCGGAAATCCGCACGCACAATATGGAAAACGGCGCCATCGAACTGAAGGAAGGGGCAAAGCTCATCATTTCGATGAGCGAAGTGCTCGGCACGCCGGAAAAAATTTCTGTCACCTATCCGGGGCTGATCGATGATGTGTCCGTTGGTTCGAAAATTTTGCTGGACGATGGGTTGATCGGCCTTGAAGTCAACGCGGTCGACAAGCAAGCTGGAGAAATTGTCACGACCGTCTTAAACAGCGGCGTGCTCAAAAACAAAAAAGGGGTCAATGTCCCCGGCGTGCGCGTCAATTTGCCGGGCATCACCGAGAAGGATCGAGCCGATATTTTATTTGGCATCCGCCAAGGCATCGACTTCATCGCCGCCTCGTTTGTTCGTCGGGCGTCTGATGTGCTCGAAATCCGCGAGCTGCTTGAGGCGAATGATGCCTTACATATCCAAATTATCGCGAAAATTGAAAATGAAGAAGGCGTCGCCAACATCGATGAAATTTTGGAAGCCGCCGACGGCCTCATGGTGGCGCGCGGCGACCTTGGCGTTGAGATTCCGGCTGAGGAAGTGCCTCTCATTCAAAAAATGCTCATTAAAAAGTGCAACATGCTTGGCAAGCCGGTCATCACGGCGACGCAAATGCTCGACTCGATGCAGCGCAATCCGCGGCCGACGCGGGCTGAGGCGAGCGATGTCGCCAACGCCATTTTTGACGGCACCGACGCCGTCATGCTTTCCGGGGAAACCGCAGCCGGCCAGTATCCGGTCGAAGCGGTAAAAACGATGCACCAAATCGCGCTCCGCACCGAGCAAGCGTTGGAGCATCGCGACATTTTGTCCCAGCGCACGAAAGAAAGCCAAACGACGATCACCGATGCCATCGGCCAATCGGTCGCCCACACGGCGCTCAATTTGGATGTCGCGGCGATCGTGACGCCGACGGTGAGCGGAAAAACGCCGCAGATGGTGGCGAAATACCGCCCGAAAGCCCCGATCATCGCGGTGACATCAAACGAAGCAGTCTCGCGGCGGCTGGCGCTCATTTGGGGCGTGTATACGAAAGAAGCACCGCATGTCAATACAACCGATGAAATGCTCGATGTGGCGGTCGACGCGGCAGTGCGCTCCGGCTTGGTGAAACACGGCGACTTGGTCGTCATCACGGCCGGCGTGCCGGTCGGCGAAACAGGATCGACGAACTTAATGAAAGTGCACGTCATCAGCGACTTGCTTGCCAAAGGGCAAGGCATCGGCCGCAAGTCGGCATTCGGCAAGGCGGTCGTCGCCAAAACGGCGGAAGAGGCGTGCCGAAAAATGGTAGAGGGCGGCATTTTAGTCACCATCAGCACTGATGCCGATATGATGCCGGCTCTCGAAAAAGCGGCGGCGATCATCACCGAGGAAGGCGGGTTGACGAGCCATGCCGCGGTCGTCGGCTTAAGCCTTGGCATTCCGGTCGTCGTTGGGGTGGAAAATGCTACCAAATTGTTTAAAGATGGGCAAGAGATCACGGTCGATGGCGGCTTTGGCGCCGTCTACCGCGGCCATGCGAGCGTGTTGTAACGGACGTTGCAGCAAAAACAGCCTTGGCGGGAGCCAAGGCTGTTTCGATTACGTGGTCGGCTTGCCGATAATAAAGCGCCAAATATCGCGGAAAACATTGGCGCTATGGAGCGTGCGGATGATAACGAGCGCCACCGGACCGGCGATCAAGCCGAGAAAGCCGAGCAACTTGAAGCCGACGAACAAAGCGATGAGCGTCGCGAGCGGATCGAGGCCGATCGTTGAAGAAAGCACTTTCGGCTCCATGATTTGCCGCTGGACGAGGACGACGACATACAGCACGCCCAACCCGATGGCAAACGGAATGTCGCCGCTAGCAGCAGCGTAAATGATCCAAGGAACAAATACAATCCCCGTTCCCAAATACGGCAAAATATCGACGAACCCGATGATCAACGCGATGGTAATTGCGTAATCGACGCGCAAAATAAGCAAGCCGATCAACACGATGACCGTCGTAATCGAAATGAGCGTCGCCTGCGCTTTAATAAAGCCAAACAGCGCCCGCTTCAAATCAAGAAACACCGTTTTTCCGCTTGTGCGGGCTTTCGTCGGCAGCCATTGCTGCGCCATGCGCATCAGACGGTGCCAGTCTTTGCTGATGAAAAACGTCGCCAGCAGCGAAAAAATAAAAACGGTCGCTGCATTCGGCAGCCAGGCAAGAAGCTGCGGAATGTTTTGCAGGATGCTTTGAACAAATTCTCCGACCGTCGTCCCAATTTTTTTTCCGACGGCTTGAATGTTTTGTATAATTGTATCCTGTTGGGTGGCGCTTAAACTTTTAAACATCCCGGCCAAATCTTTGTAAATCGGGATGATTTGGTCGGCGACGAACGTCTCCATGTAAGTGATCAACGCTTGAAATTTTTCCGGCACGACGTTGGCTAAATATTGCGTTCCCGAAACAATTTCAGCAACGAGAAGCGTGACCAAACCGGCGACCGCGGCAAATAAAATGATGAGCGTGACGCTGACCGCGAGCCAGCGCGGCATTTTCGCTTTCCGCTCCAAAACATCGACGAGCGGGTTGATGATCATCGCGATGAAAAAGGCGATGATGAACGGATACGTCACCGTCGAGATGTAGTACGCGGCGATGGCGCCGAGCACTACGATGGCGACGACGAGAAAGAAGCGCAAAAAACGATCGACATAAACTCGGGACAATGTTTCACCCCCAACGATGTTCCATATTGATATATTACACGTTTTCTTACGGGGAAGCAAAAAGGCAAGTTTCATAGGAAAGGGCGGACGACCATGAACGAACCGGTGTTGTTTTTATTGTTGTTGCTTGCGCTTGGCCTGTTAGCGAAAAACAAGTCGCTTATTGTCGCCGTCGTCGTGCTGGTGGCCATCAAACTTGTCGGCTTGGATCAAAAAGTGCTGCCGATCATTCAGTCCAAAGGGATCAACTGGGGGGTGACGGTTATTACGATCGCCGTGCTCGCTCCCATCGCTTCTGGGGAGATCGGCTTTAAGCAGCTTGTCGGCTCTCTGCAGTCGTTGTCGGCCTGGGTGGCGCTCGCATCTGGCATTTTTGTCGCCTTGATCGCCAAAGAGGGGGTTGCGATGCTGGCCAATGACCCCCATATGACGGCGGCGCTTGTGTTCGGCACCATCATTGCCGTATCCTTGTTTCACGGGGTGGCGGTTGGGCCATTGATCGGCGCTGGCATTGCCTATACGGTCATCAAAATGGTAGAATATTTTTGATCATCAGGCGGTGTGTGGGATCCTCCGTTTTGAGATGAATGGATTTCCATTTTGTTCCTGAACATCGTTTCTTTTGACGTGTGACAGCTGACAAAAGTCTGATAATTGTTTATAATAATAAACGTGAGTGAGTTTTCGGCCAAGCTTTGTGCAGCTGTTGCGACGGGGCGGTTGTCGCCGGCATCATGTAAGCACTTTCGCGCGCGTTTTTTGCCTCCATTTCGAGCAAGCGCTCACCGGCCATCTGTCGTTATGGCCGGAACTTATGAAGAGAAGGGGAGATTGAACATGACAGTAACCCGTGGTTTAGAGGGAGTTGTGGCCACAACTTCAAGCATCAGTTCGATCATCGATGACACGTTGACGTATGTCGGTTATGACATTGACGATTTAGCCGAAAACGCTTCCTTCGAAGAAGTCATTTATTTGCTTTGGCATCGCGAACTGCCGACGAAAGAGCAGCTTGAGGAATTAAAGAAACAGTTGGCGGAAAACGCTGAAATTCCGAATGAAATCATTGAACACTTCAAGCTGTATCCGATTGACAAAGTGCATCCGATGGCTGCTTTGCGCACCGCGGTATCGCTTCTCGGCTTGTATGACGAAGAGGCGGATGTCATGACGAAAGAGGCGAACTATCGGAAAGCGATTCGCCTGCAGGCGAAAATCCCGACGATCGTCACCGCCTTCGCCCGCGTGCGCAAAGGGTTGGAACCGGTTGCGCCGCGCAAAGATTTGAGCTTTGCCGCCAATTTCTTGTACATGTTGACCGGTAAAGAACCAGACGACATTGCTGTGGAAGCGTTCAACAAGGCGCTCGTGTTGCATGCTGACCACGAGTTGAACGCGTCGACGTTCACGGCGCGCGTCTGCGTAGCCACGCTGTCCGATATTTATTCCGGAATCACCGCGGCGATCGGCGCCTTGAAAGGGCCGCTTCACGGCGGAGCGAACGAAGCGGTGATGAAAATGTTGACGGAAATCGGCACGGTCGACAACGTCGAGCCATACATCCGCGCCAAGCTGGCCAACAAAGAAAAAATTATGGGCTTTGGCCATCGCGTCTACCGAAAAGGCGACCCGCGCGCCAAACATTTGAAAAAAATGTCGGAAAAACTGACGAAGCTCGTCGGCGAGCCGCATTGGTATGAAATGTCGACGAAGATTGAAGAAATCGTCACATCGGAAAAAGCGCTGCCGCCGAACGTTGACTTTTATTCCGCCTCGGTTTACCATTGTTTAGGAATCGATCATGATTTGTTTACGCCGATTTTTGCCGTCAGCCGCACCTCTGGATGGTTGGCCCACATTTTGGAGCAATATGACAACAACCGTCTCATCCGTCCGCGCGCCGAGTACACCGGCCCGGGCAAACGGGCGTACGTGCCGATCGACGAGCGCGGCTAACTAAGTGAACAAGGCGGTGAAGGCGAGCCTTCACGCCTTTTCAATAAAACATCGCATTGGGGGGTTTACACGTGACGCAAGGGGAAAAAATTACGGTCACTAATGGTGTGCTCAACGTTCCAAACCATCCGATCATCCCGTTCATCGAAGGGGACGGAACCGGCCCGGACATTTGGGCGGCCGCTTCGCGCGTGCTCGAAGCAGCGGTGGAAAAAGCGTACAAAGGCGAGAAAAAAATCGTCTGGAAGGAAGTGCTTGCTGGTGAAAAAGCGTACAAGCTGACGGGCAACTGGCTTCCGGATGAGACGCTCGAGACGATCCGCGAATACATAATCGCCATTAAAGGGCCGTTGACAACGCCGGTCGGCGGCGGCATCCGCTCGCTGAACGTAGCGCTCCGCCAAGAGCTCGACCTGTTTGTCTGCCTGCGCCCGGTCCGCTACTTCCCAGGCGTTCCGTCGCCGGTGAAACGCCCGGAAGACACCGATATGGTCATCTTCCGTGAAAACACGGAAGACATTTACGCTGGCATTGAATATGCCAAAGGCACGCCGGAAGTGAAAAAAGTGATCGACTTTTTGCAAAACGAAATGGGCGTGCGCAAAATCCGCTTCCCGGAAACGTCCGGCATTGGCATTAAGCCGATTTCCGAACAAGGGACGAAGCGGCTCGTGCGCGCGGCGATCAACTACGCGATCGAACACGGCCGTAAGTCGGTGACGCTCGTTCATAAAGGGAACATTATGAAATTCACCGAAGGCGCGTTTAAAAACTGGGGTTATGAATTGGCGGAGGAAGAATTCGCCGACAAAGTGTTCACATGGGCGCAATACGACCGAATCGTTGAAGCGGAAGGCAAGGAAGCGGCGAACAAAGCGCTTGCTGATGCGGAAGCGTCCGGCAAAATCATTATCAAAGACGTCATCGCTGACATCTTCCTGCAACAAATTTTGACGCGTCCACGAGAGTTTGATGTCATCGCGACGATGAACTTAAACGGCGACTATATCTCGGATGCCCTCGCAGCCCAGGTAGGCGGCATCGGCATCGCTCCGGGAGCGAACATCAACTACGAAACCGGTCACGCCATTTTCGAAGCGACGCACGGCACGGCGCCGAAATATGCGGGGCTCGATAAAGTCAATCCGTCGTCCGTCATCCTATCTGGCGTGATGATGTTTGAGCATCTCGGTTGGAACGAAGCAGCGAAATTGATCATCAAAGCGATGGAGAAAACAATCGCCGCGAAAATCGTCACGTATGACTTCGCCCGCCTGATGGAAGGGGCGACAGAAGTGAAATGTTCGGAATTTGCTGATGCGCTCATCCGCAATATGGACTAACCTTTGAAAGAAAGGGATGGCAAACGATGGCGATGAAACGAAAAAAAATCTCGGTGATCGGCGCCGGATTCACGGGGGCGACGACGGCGTTCCTTTTGGCGCAAAAAGAGCTCGGCGACGTCGTGTTGGTCGATATTCCGCAGCTTGAGAACCCAACGAAAGGGAAGGCGCTCGATATGCTCGAGGCAAGCCCGGTGCTCGGCTTTGACGCGAACATCATCGGCACGTCGGATTACGCTGACACAGCCGATTCCGACATTGTCGTCATCACGGCAGGCATCGCCCGCAAACCGGGCATGAGCCGCGACGATTTGGTGACGACGAACCAAAAAATTATGAAGCAAGTGACGAAAGAAGTCGTCAAATATTCGCCGAACTGCTACATCATCGTCTTGACGAACCCGGTTGATGCGATGACGTATACGGTCTTCAAAGAGTCCGGGTTCCCGAAAAACCGTGTCATCGGACAGTCGGGCGTCTTGGATACGGCGCGCTTCCGCACGTTCGTCGCTCAAGAGCTGAACATTTCGGTAAAAGATGTCACTGGGTTTGTTTTAGGCGGCCATGGCGACGACATGGTGCCGCTCGTCCGCTACTCGTACGCCGGCGGCATTCCGCTCGAAAAACTCATTCCGAAAGATCGTTTGGACGCCATCGTTGAGCGGACGCGCAAAGGCGGCGGTGAAATCGTCAACCTGCTCGGCAACGGCAGCGCCTACTACGCACCGGCCGCGTCGTTGGTCGAAATGGTCGAGGCGATTTTGAAAGACCAGCGCCGCATTTTGCCGGCAATCGCCTATCTTGAAGGCGAATACGGCTATGAAGGCATTTATTTGGGCGTGCCGACGATCCTCGGCGGCAACGGCATCGAGAAAGTGATCGAGCTCGAGCTGACCGAAGAGGAAAAAGCGGCGCTCGCCAAATCCGTCGAATCCGTCAAAAATGTCATGCGTATGTTGGAATAGTGGCGAGGCAAAAATTCGGGCGTTGCCCGGATTTTTGCCCACAGTCAATGAAAGCGCTTTCTAGACAACAAAGGGGTGGAAACATGTTGAAAAAACGGAAGCTCGGGAGACGGATCGGGGAAATTCAAGCGGGGGAAAAGCTCGTGTTCCAAGCCGCCATCGAAGATAAAGATTTGCTTCTTTATCTTGGGCTGACGGATGATGCCAATCCGCTCTATATCCAGCACGATTATGCTTCGCAGACGCCGTTTGGAAAACCGGTCGTTCCGCCGGTCATGTTGACGGGGATGATCACTTCCGCGGTCTCCAAATATTTGCCGGGCCCGGGCAGCTACATTACGCGGCAGGATCTTCGCTTTCTCCGCCCAGTTTATCATTATGAAACGCTCGAATTTTTGCTGGAAGTCGCCGATGTCGATGAGGCGGGCCATTGCGTGACGTTGTCCGTCATGGCGACGCGCGGTGCGGAGACGGTGCTGGAAGGGGCGTTGTCTGTTTGTCCGCCGCATACGTTGCCGCGCCTAGACGGGCGCGTGCTCGAGAACTTTTAACGGATTTCCGAAAGAAGTCCCCCACTTCGAAACAAAGGGGAAGTTTCATGCCGCTTTCCGCCAAAAGAAGCCAACGAAACGCGAGGGTCAGTTTTCCGCGGGCGACCTGTCCGCAGGAAAACTCCTTTTTTCTTTTTTGTCCGAATCAAGGCGTCAATTGTGGTATCATAAAGGCAGAAACCATTGGACGGGATGGAGGAGCGGCATGGGACGAAAAATTTTAGTTGTCGATGACGAACAGCCGATTGTGACTCTGTTGTCGTACAATTTGGAGAAAGCCGGATTTCACGTCGTGACCGCTCACGATGGCGAAGAGGCGCTCGTGAAAGTAGCGTCCGAACAGCCGGCGCTCATCATTTTGGACTTGATGCTGCCGAAGCTTGACGGCGTTGATGTGTGCAAGCGGCTTCGCCAGCAGCAAATCATGACGCCGATTTTAATGTTGACGGCTCGCGATGATGAATTTGACAAAGTGCTTGGCCTTGAGCTTGGCGCCGACGACTATATGACGAAGCCGTTCAGCCCGCGCGAAGTCATTGCACGCGTCAAGGCGATTTTGCGCCGCACGGAGATCGTTCAGCCGGCGGCTGAATCGAGCGAGCGGCTTGTTGTTGGCGAGCTGGAAATTTTTCCAGAACGCTATGAAGCAACGATCGGCGGCAAGCCGCTTGAGCTGACGCCGAAAGAGTTTGAGTTGCTCCTTTATTTGGCTCGCCATAAAGGGCGGGTGTTGACGCGCGACCAGCTGCTCAGCGCTGTGTGGAACTACGAGTTTGCCGGTGATACACGCATTGTCGACGTCCATATCAGTCACTTGCGCGAGAAGATCGAAACCGATACGAAAAAACCGATGTACATTAAAACGGTGCGCGGCCTTGGCTACAAGTTGGAGGAACCGAAGCGGCATGAATAGCTTCCGCACCCGCCTTTTGTTTTGGCTCGTGACGCTCATCGCCGCGGTGTTGATCGCCCTCGGGCTTTTGCTCGGGCAATTGCTGAAAGATTTTTACGCCGAGACGATGAACAAACGGATGGAAAAAGAGGCCCAAGCGCTTGCGATTTTGCTTGAAAATGAACCGCTCGAGCAAATCCGCGCCGATTTGCGGGAAATGGGGAATGAGCTGTCGTCCCGCATCACCGTGCTCGATAAAGAAGAACGGGTGCGGTTTGACAGCGGTCGCGTCGCGGCGATCAGCGACAAAGACCATGAGCGCATCGTCCGAATGATTTTGCGCAAAAAGCAGTTTCCCCGTTTTTCCGTGATTGAAAAAACAAACGACGTCTATTACTACATCGTCCCGTACGAGCGCGGTGAACGGAGCGGGTACGTCGTTTTAAGCACGCCGACGAGCTCACTCCAAAAAGTAAACGAGCAAATTTGGGGGGTGCTCACGAGCAGCCTCGGGATGGCGCTCGTTGTCATCATCGCCCTCGTCTGGAAAATCGCCAATCAATATATGAAGCCGATTGAAGAAGCGACGAAAGTGGCGTTTGAGCTGGAAAAAGGCAATTACGCCGCCCGTGTGCCCGATGGTGAATATAACGAGGCCGGGATGCTTGTGCGCTCGATCAACCGGCTGGCCCGCCATTTGCAGGAGATGAGCCGGGCGCGGGAAATTCAGACCGATCGGCTTCACACGCTCATTGAAAACGTTGGCAGCGGGCTGTTGTTTATTGACCACCGTGGACATATTTCCCTCATCAACCGGGCGTTCCAAATGCAGTTTCATATCGATCCGTCCGCCTGCCTGTACCGTCCGTACGCCGATGTGCTGCCGCACCGCGACATCGTCCGGTTTATCGATGATATTTTCATCACCGAAACGACGATGCGTCGACATATGCGGCTGACGATTGGCATCGAGCGGAAACATTTCGATGTATACGGGGCCCCGATCATCGGCACGAACGCCGAATGGAAAGGGATTGTCGTCGTGTTTCACGACATTACGGAGCTGAAGCGTCTTGAGCAAATCCGCAAAGACTTTGTCGCTAACGTTTCGCACGAATTGAAAACGCCGGTGACGTCCATCAAAGGATTCGCCGAAACGCTATTGGATGGTGCCATGAAGGATGAAGCGGCGCTCGAACATTTTTTGACCATCATCTTAAAAGAAAGCGAACGGTTGCAAACGCTCGTTGAGGAACTGTTGGACTTGTCGAAAATCGAGCAACACGGGTTTCAGCTGCAACTCGAAGACGTGGATATCGCTCAAGTCATCGCCGAAGCGGCTGCTGTGTTTCGCCAAAAAGCGGCGGAAAAACAAATTGATTTGCATATCGAATCGCCACCCGGGCTTGTCATCCGCGGTGACAGAAATCGGATGAAGCAAATTTTGCTGAACTTGCTCGCCAACGCCATCACGTATACGCCGGAGCGCGGACGGGTCGCCGTCGAGGCGGAAGAGACGGAAAACGAAGTGTTGATTCATGTGAAAGACACCGGCATCGGCATTGAGGAAAAGGAAATCCCGCGCATTTTTGAGCGTTTTTACCGCGTCGACAAGGCGCGCAGCCGCGATTCCGGCGGAACGGGGTTGGGCCTGGCGATTGTGAAACATTTGGTTGAGGCTCACCACGGATATATTACCGTAGCGAGCAAAGTGGGGCGCGGCACCGTGTTTACGATCCATTTTCCAAAGCCGGGGCGGTAGCCGGCCTCTTTTTTTATCATCTCCAACTGAGAAGCCCCCCATTTCTCAGCGTGAGCGTAAGTGGGGGATGAATCGGCGCCTCCCATCATGGTGGGAGAGCGTTTCAAGGCAAGCCGCAGGCATGATAGAACAAGGAGCATCCGAGGAGGGATGAAATTGAAGAAAAAGCTGGTCTTAATCGACGGCAACAGCGTGGCGTACCGCGCCTTTTTCGCCTTGCCGCTGCTGCATAACGACAAAGGCATCCATACGAACGCCGTCTACGGGTTTACGATGATGTTGAACAAAATTTTGGCCGAAGAAGAGCCAACCCATTTGCTTGTGGCGTTTGATGCTGGGAAAACGACGTTTCGGCATGAAGCGTTTCAAGAGTATAAAGGCGGGCGCCAGCAGACGCCCCCGGAGCTGTCGGAGCAGTTTCCGCTGTTGCGCGAGTTGCTGAAAGCGTATCGCATCCCTGCCTATGAACTCGACAACTACGAAGCGGACGATATTATCGGAACGCTTGCCGCCCGCGCCGAGCAGGAAGGGTTTGAGGTGAAAGTCATTTCCGGCGACCGCGATTTAACCCAGCTCGCCTCCCCCCATGTGACGGTGGACATTACGAAAAAAGGGATTACCGATATCGAACCGTACACGCCGGAGACGGTCCGCGAAAAATATGGCTTAACCCCGGAACAAATCGTTGATTTGAAAGGATTGATGGGCGACAAGTCGGACAACATTCCTGGGGTGCCGGGCATTGGGGAAAAGACGGCGGTCAAGCTGCTCAGGCAATTCGGCACGGTCGAAAACGTGCTCGCCTCCATTGACGAGATCAAAGGCGAAAAGTTGAAAGAAACGCTGCGCCAACACCGCGATGTGGCGCTTTTAAGCAAAAAGCTCGCCGCCATTCGCCGCGACGCCCCGGTCGAGCTCTCGCTTGATGACATCGCCTATCAAGGTGAAGACCGTGAGAAAGTGATCGCTTTATTTAAAGAGCTTGGGTTTCAATCGTTTTTAGAGAAAATGGATTCGCCGTCACCAGAAGAGGAAAAACCGCTTGCGGAGATGGCATTCACGCTTGCTGACCGCGTGACGGAGGAGATGCTTGCCGACAAGGCGGCGCTTGTCGTTGAGGTGGTCGAGGAAAATTATCATGATGCGCCGATCGTCGGCATCGCTGTGGTCAACGAACATGGACGGTTTTTCCTGCGCCCGGAGACGGCGCTTGCCGATCCGCAGTTTGTCGCCTGGCTTGGTGATGAAACGAAGAAAAAAAGCATGTTTGACTCAAAGCGCGCGGCAGTCGCCTTGAAATGGAAAGGAATTGAGCTATGCGGCGTTTCCTTTGATTTATTGCTGGCCGCCTATTTGCTTGATCCGGCGCAAGGTGTTGATGATGTGGCTGCCGCAGCAAAAATGAAGCAATACGAAGCGGTGCGGCCGGATGAAGCGGTGTATGGCAAAGGGGCGAAGCGGGCCGTGCCGGATGAGCCAGTGCTCGCCGAGCATCTCGTCCGCAAGGCGGCGGCGATTTGGGCGCTCGAACGGCCGTTTTTGGATGAGTTGCGCCGCAACGAACAAGATGGGTTGCTCGTCGAGCTCGAGCAACCGCTGGCAACGATTTTGGCGGAAATGGAATTTGCCGGGGTGAAAGTGGATACGAAGCGGCTCGAACAGATGGGCGAAGAGCTCGCGGAGCAGCTGCGTACGGTCGAGCAGCGCATTTATGAGCTCGCCGGCCAGGAGTTCAACATCAATTCTCCGAAACAGCTCGGCGTCATTTTATTTGAAAAACTGCAGCTGCCGGTCTTGAAAAAAACGAAAACCGGCTACTCCACTTCGGCGGATGTGCTTGAAAAACTTGCGCCTTATCACGAGATCGTGGAAAACATTTTGCATTACCGCCAGCTTGGCAAGTTGCAGTCGACGTATATTGAAGGATTGCTGAAAGTCGTGCGACCCGATACAAAGAAGGTGCATACGATTTTCAATCAGGCGCTGACGCAAACCGGACGGCTCAGCTCGACGGAGCCGAACTTGCAAAACATTCCGATTCGGCTTGAGGAAGGACGGAAAATTCGCCAAGCGTTCGTGCCGTCGGAGCCCGACTGGCTCATTTTCGCCGCCGACTACTCGCAAATTGAGTTGCGCGTCCTCGCCCATATTGCTGAAGATGACAATTTAATTGAAGCGTTCCGCCGCGATTTGGATATCCATACGAAAACAGCGATGGACATTTTCCATGTGAGCGAGGACGAAGTGACGCCCAACATGCGCCGTCAGGCGAAGGCGGTCAACTTTGGGATCGTTTACGGGATCAGTGATTACGGCTTGGCGCAAAACTTAAATATTTCGCGCAAAGAGGCGGCTGAATTCATCGAGCGCTACTTTGCCAGTTTTCCGGGCGTGAAGCGGTATATGGAAAACATTGTGCAAGAAGCGAAACAGAAAGGGTATGTGACGACGCTGTTGCATCGGCGCCGCTATTTGCCGGATATCACGAGCCGCAACTTCAACGTCCGCAGCTTCGCCGAGCGGACGGCGATGAACACGCCGATTCAAGGGAGCGCCGCTGACATTATTAAAAAGGCGATGATCGATCTGAACGCCAGACTGAAGGAAGAGCGGCTGCAAGCGCGCCTTTTGCTGCAAGTGCATGACGAGCTCATTTTGGAGGCGCCGAAAGAAGAGATGGAGCGGCTGTGCCGGCTCGTTCCGGAAGTGATGGAGCAAGCGGTCACACTTCGCGTGCCGCTCAAAGTCGATTACCATTATGGCTCGACGTGGTATGACGCGAAATAAAAGGCGGCCTTGGCGCGAAACGGCCGGCGCCTCATGGAGAATCTTTCTCTCGGCGGATGGACCGGCGTCAATGCGAAAGCGTCGGCTGGAACGATGCAGGAAAACGGAGGAAAGGGGGGATAACCATGCCGGAATTGCCGGAGGTGGAAACGATCCGTCGTACGCTTTTGCCGCTTGTGGTCGGCAAAACGATTGAGGACGTGCGCATCTTTTGGCCGAACATCATCCGCCATCCGCGAGACCCCGAGGCGTTTGCGGCAAGAATGATCGGACAGACGGTGCGTGGTTTGGAACGGAGAGGGAAATTTTTAAAATTCCTGCTCGACCGCGATGCGCTCATTTCCCATTTGCGCATGGAAGGGCGCTATGCCGTCGCTTCTGCCCTCGAGCCGCTCGAGCCGCATACGCACGTCGTGTTTTGCTTCACGGACGGCAGCGAGCTTCGCTACCGCGACGTGCGCAAGTTCGGAACGATGCACGTTTATGCCAAAGAAGAAGCTGACCGCCGGCCGCCGCTTGCTGAGCTTGGACCGGAGCCGCTTTCCCCGGCGTTTTCCCCGGCCGTATTGGCGGAGCGGGCAGTGAACACGAAACGGTCGGTCAAGGCGCTGCTCCTTGACCAGACGGTCGTGGCTGGGTTTGGCAATATTTATGTCGACGAATCGCTGTTTCGCGCCGGCATTCTTCCCGGACGGCCGGCTGCCTCGCTCTCCGGCAAAGAGATCGAGCGCCTGCATGAGGAAATGGTGGCGACGATCGGCGAGGCGGTCATGAAAGGGGGAAGCACGGTGCGTACGTACGTGAACACGCAAGGCGAGGCCGGCACGTTTCAACATCATTTGTACGTGTATGGCCGCCAAGGCAAGCCGTGCAAACGATGCGGCACGTCGATTGAAAAAATAGTCGTCGCCGGCCGCGGCACGCATTATTGCCCGCGCTGCCAGCGCTAGGCGGCGCATAAAAAGGAGAGAGGTTCCATGACGTTGACGATCGGACTGACCGGCGGGATCGCCAGCGGCAAAAGCACGGTGAGTGCGATGATGCGCGAGCTCGGCCTTCCGGTCATTGACGCTGACGAAGCGGCGCGCGCCGTCGTCCGACCGGGGGAAGACGCCTACCGACAGATTGTCGCCGCCTTCGGTCCGGACATTTTGCAGACAAATGGAGAGATCGATCGGGCGAAACTCGGGGCGATCGTGTTCAACGACGAAGAAGAACGGAAAAAGCTAAACGCCATCGTTCACCCGGCGGTGCGTCGGAAAATGTTGGCGGAGAAAGAAGCGCTCGTCCGTTCCGGGGCGAAAACGGTTGTATTGGACATTCCGCTTTTATTTGAAAGCGGATTGACATCCTGGGTCGATAAAGTGCTCGTCGTGTATGTTGACGATGACATCCAGCTTCGCCGGCTGATGGCGCGGAACGGGTTCACTGAGGAAGAAGCGCGCGCCCGCATCCACGCCCAATGGCCGCTGGCGGAAAAAATGAAACGGGCCGATGCGGTCATCAACAATAACGGAACGAAAGAAGAGACACGCCGTCAGCTGTTGGCCATTTTGAAACAATGGGACGCCTTGGAAAAATAGGCGTCTTTTTTGTTCACTTTCAGTTATTTTGTTCTCCACATTCCCTAAAAATATGATATACTATTTATGTGAGTATGTGAAAATAGTATAACATATATGAGGGGAGAACAAAGTGAATGAAGGCGAAAGTGGCGATTAACGGTTTCGGACGAATCGGACGGATGGTGTTCCGGCGCGCCATCAATTCTCCTGATCTCGACATTGTGGCGGTGAACGCCAGCTATCCGCCGGAAACGTTAGCCCATTTAGTGAAATATGACTCAAACCACGGCAAGTTTGAAGGTGAGGTCATCGCTTTGGAAGATGGCCTGCTCGTCAACGGCAAAAAAGTGAAGCTGTTAAACTCGCGCGACCCGAAGCAGCTGCCGTGGAAAGAGCTTGATATCGATATTGTGATTGAAGCGACCGGCAAATTCAACGACCGCGAAAAGGCGAGCCTTCACCTTGAGGCAGGGGCGAAGCGCGTCATTTTAACCGCCCCGGGCAAAAATGAAGATGTGACGATCGTCGTTGGCGTCAACGAGCATATGCTTGACATCGACCGCCATTTCATCATTTCGAACGCCTCGTGTACGACAAACTGTTTGGCTCCGGTCGTCAAAGTGCTCGATGAAGCGTTTGGGATTGAAAACGGCCTGATGACGACGGTTCACGCGTATACGAACGACCAAAAAAACATCGACAACCCGCATAAAGATTTGCGCCGCGCCCGCTCATGCGCGCAGTCGATCATCCCGACGACAACGGGAGCGGCGAAAGCGCTTGGCCTAGTGTTGCCGCATTTAAAAGGGAAGCTTCATGGCATGGCGCTCCGCGTCCCGACACCGAACGTATCGCTCGTCGACTTGGTCGTCGACTTGAAGCGCGATGTGACGGTTGATGAGGTGAACGAGGCGCTCATCCGCGCTGCCAACGGCCCATTGAAAGGCATTTTGGATTTCACGATGGAGCCGCTTGTATCGATCGATTTCAATACGAATCCGCATTCTGCGATTATCGACGGCCTGTCGACGATGGTGATGGAAGGGCGAAAAGTGAAAGTGCTCGCTTGGTATGACAATGAGTGGGGCTATTCGTGCCGCGTCGTTGATTTAGCCCATCTTGTCGCGGCCAAAATGAATGAGCGTCTCAGCGTCAATGCGTAACGGACACGCCGCCTTGGCGGCGGTCCGATGTGAAGCGCGCCGCCCGCGCTATGGCTTTTGCGATCCGCACAAACGGATCGGGCCACAGCGCGGGCGTGGGCGCTTTTTCTCTTTTTTATGCAAAAAAATTAAAAAAGCCTGTTGCAAAAACCCCCTAAACAAAGTATACTATGTCTCGTGAACTTCTTAACGGCAAGGGTAATGTGACTACTTAAAGGGTTAGGACCTCTTAGGACTAACTTTCCCCCGTGGTAGTTATACATGCCATTTTGCAACTCACCTTCTGTTTTTTATTTGTTTGAGAAAATTGGTTCAAAGGGGGATTCTTTTCATGGACACGATGGGTCGTCACGTTATCTCGGAACTTTGGGGATGCGACTTTGACAAACTGAATGATATTGATTTTATTGAAAAAACGTTCGTTGACGCCGCGTTAAAGTCGGGAGCGGAGATTCGCGAAGTGGCGTTCCATAAATTCGCTCCGCAAGGCGTAAGCGGGGTCGTCATTATTTCGGAATCGCATTTGACGATTCATACGTTTCCCGAACACGGCTATGCGAGCATTGATGTGTATACATGCGGCCATTTAGACCCGACGATTGCCGCCGATTACATCGCAGAAATGCTGGGCGCGCAAACGCGGGAAACGATTGAACTTCCGCGCGGCATGCGCCCGATCGAAGTGAAAAAGGCGCAGGCGCTGTAATTGGATAATGATGAAACCGAAAGGAGCGTAAGCGAAACGCTCCTTTTTTTGCGCCCTCGGCGGTACAACGGCGGCGAAAATCATGGTATGATGGAGGAAAAAGAATGACTAGGGAGACGTGGCAATGAGCATGTGGAAATCACTGAAATACGCCTTCACAAACCATTGTGAAACGCGGGAAAATCATGAAGACGAAGAGTTAAGGAGCCATTATTACAAAGCGACGAACCGCGCCGTCATCGATGCGGTCAAAGAGCTGCTCTCGTCGTTGCCCGGCGCCGAGCTCGTTTCTGTTTCCGAAGAGCGCGGCGAAATTTGTGCGCAAACAAAGCGCGGCAAAAAGTTGTTCATCGTCGCTACCGTCATTTCCGTGCGGCCGTTTGAAACAGCGGTCGACTTTTCCGCGACGACGGAGACGAAGCTATTGCCGGTTGATTTTGGGCATAGCCGGGCGGTCATTCTCGATTTGTACCGGAAGCTCAACGCCCGCCTGCCCTATATCGGTTCCGGACTGAACAGCTAACTATATCTTGTCTGCTTTCGTCCATTCCGGTATGATAGAAAATAAGAAGATCAACGGAGTGGATGTTATGCGATGTCCTTCATGCCATCATCAAGGTACGCGCGTGCTTGACTCGCGCCCAGTTGAAGAGGGTCGTTCGATCCGCCGCCGGCGGGAGTGCGAACAGTGCCATTATCGGTTTACGACGTTTGAGCGGATCGAGGAGCCGCCGCTGATTGTCGTGAAAAAAGAGGGAACGCGCGAAGAATTCAGCCGGGAGAAAATTTTGCGCGGCTTGATCAAAGCGTGCGAGAAGCGGCCGGTGGCGCTCGAGGAGCTTGAAAAAGTGACGCAGGAAATTGAGCGCGAACTGCGCAATCAAGGCGTCTCGGAAGTGAAAAGCGAAACGATCGGCGAAATGGTGATGGAGCGCCTGTCACACATCGATGAGGTGGCTTATGTCCGCTTCGCTTCCGTCTATCGGCAGTTTAAAGATATTAATGTGTTCATTGAAGAACTGAAAGAGTTGATCAAAAAAGGGCAGCGGTAAAAAGGGCTTTGGCGTTAGGCGGCAAGCCCTTTTTTCAACGTCTTTTCGGCAGGAAAGGAGAGAGCCGGTTTGAAACGAATACGGCGGAATGGAAGGTCGGAGCGATGCAACACCATTGGAAAGAGCTGATTGCTGTCGACCGTTATACCGTGCAAAGCCGTGGGGTGTTGCATGAGGTGGACCGTAAAGTGCTGACGCTGCTTTACCAGCCGCTCATCGGCTGCCGGGCGTTGGCGCTTTATATGACGCTTTGGGGGGAGCTTGAGCTGCTTGACGGCCAGGAAGCGACCCATCATCGGCTTATGGCGCTCATGCAGTGCGGACTGCCGGACATTTACAGCGAACGGTTGAAACTCGAAGGAATCGGGCTGCTCGACACATACGTCCACGCTCCAGAGGCGGATGAACCGAAGCTGTTTCTTTATGAGCTGCGTCCGCCGCTGGCGCCAGACCAGTTTTTCCGCGACGAGATGTTGAGCGTTTTTTTGCACCGGCAAGTCGGCCGCCACTTGTTTATCCAGCTGAGCAACTTTTTTGCCCGTCCGTCCATTGATGAAACGAAATTCACCCAGGTGACGCGGTCGTTTTCCGACGTGTTTTCGGCCGTGCCCGCTGAACAAATCGTCGCTGGCCTCAGCGAAGAAGCCGGGCCCGAGCTGCTTGAAGGGAAGGATCACATCAGGCGGGATGAGGCGTCGTATGTGCTCGATGATGATGTATTCGACTTTGAGCTGTTTTTTGCCGGCCTGTCCAAGCAGCTTGTGCCGCGCCGGGCTGTGACAGCGAAAGTGAAGGAAGCGATTAAAAAGCTGGCGTTTTTATACGGCATTCCGCCGCTTGAGATGCAAAAACTGGTCCTTGGCGTCATCGATCCGGCCTATCATATCGATATTGACGCGTTGCGCCGGGCGGCGCGCGAATGGTATGAGCTCGAACATGGCGGTGTCGAGCCGCGCCTCGTCGAACGAGTGCAGCCGCTCGCCTACCGGACGATGGAAAACATCGAACCGCGCACAAAAGAGGAGCAACTAATGAAACAGCTGGAAACAATTTCCCCGCGCCAGCTGCTGAAAGAGATTTCAGGCGGCGCTGAGCCGTCGCTTGCTGATTTGCAGTTGATCGAAGACATTATGTTCCAGCAGCAGCTGCTCCCCGGAGTTGTCAACGTGCTCATTTATTATGTCATGCTCCAGACGAATATGAAGCTGTCGAAAAAATACGTAGAAAAAATCGCCAGCCATTGGGCGCGCAAAAAGGTGAAAACCGTGAAGGAAGCAATGGAACTGGCGAAAGAAGAGGCGAAAACATACCAAAACTGGGCGAACGAAAAGGAAAAAGGGACGCGGACGGTGCGCAAAGTCGTGCGCACGGAAATCGTCCCGGACTGGCTGAACATGGATTACAGCCAGCCGGATGATGATGATTTTGACGTCGAACAGGCGCGCAAAGAGCTTGAGGAACGGCTGAAAAAATACCGTGATGAATCATAGAGGGAAAAGCCATGGAACGAGTAAACCACCTGTTGCAGCGGTTGCTTGGCAATCAACGGTTTAAACAACGCTACGAACAAATGAAACGCTACATTTTGGAGCATCCGGACGTGCAGCCGTTTTTGCGGGCGCACGAACGGCAATTGTCGGCCGATGCGGTTGACCGCAGCTTGATGAAGCTGTATGAGTTCATCGAGCAGCACGGGAATTGCCGCCAATGTCCGGGCCTTGAGCGATGCAACAACATGCTGCCGGGGTACCATCCAAATTTGGTGGTCAACGGTGGAAGGATCGACGTTGAGTACGACCGCTGCCCAAAAAAAGTGCAGCATGACGAGCGAAAACGGCAAGAGTCGCTCATTCAAAGCATGTTCATGCCGCGCGAAATCTTGCGTGCTTCGCTCTCTGACGTCGATCTCAATGACGATGGGCGGATCAAAGCGATCCGATTTGCCGAGCGGTTTGTGGCGGAATACGAGCCAGGGAAAAAAATGAAAGGCTTGTATTTGCACGGATCGTTTGGGGTGGGCAAAACGTATTTGCTCGCCGCGATCGCCAACGAGCTGGCGAAGCGAAACGTTTCGTCGCTGATCGTCTACGTGCCCGAGCTGTTTCGTGAGATGAAACATTCGCTTCAAGACCAGACGATGAACGAAAAGCTTGATTATATCAAAAAAGTGCCGGTGCTGATGCTCGATGACCTTGGGGCGGAGGCGATGTCAAGCTGGGTGCGCGATGATGTGTTTGGCCCGATCTTGCAATACCGGATGTTTGAAAACTTGCCGACGTTTTTCACGTCGAACTTTGATATGCAGCAGCTCGCCCACCATTTGACGTATTCGCAGCGCGGCGAAGAAGAGAAGGTGAAGGCGGCGCGCATTATGGAGCGAATCCGCTATTTGGCCTACCCCATTGAAATTACCGGGCCGAACCGCCGCGAGCAAAATATATAAAGGCGATTTGAAACGTTACCGTTTGCAGCTTTTGAATAAGCAGGCATCGATCGACTGTCGGGCGACCGAACAACGCCGCTTCCAGCCCCGCGCATGGGTCTGTGAAGCAGGTGGTTGTTCGGTCTTCCGTCACGCTTAGGCATGACTCGAAGGCAAGCCACCGGCTTGCCTTCGACAGTCGAGAACATCGACAAACGACTTTTTCATCAAGGATATGTTACACTTTTTCGCTTCATCCATAATAGATAGAGGCCATTGGATGTCGTTTTTACAGAGCCAACCGGCGTCCTGTTGTCGGATGCCGGTTTTTTGTTTCGCCATGAGCGCACGAAACGCCGCTAAGCTTTGTGGTTTTTTAGTCTAAACAGCCCGTTGTCCCCATATATATAAACCAAGCATTCCTTTCGGGCTAAAGGGGGGGACAGCGGGTGATCGAAATCCATTTTGACGAGGCAAGCGAGGCGGAAAAATTGGTTGGGTTGCTATATCACCGGCAACCGGATGACGGTCCGCTGTTTCATGCCGCTTATGACGGGAACAAAACCGTGGCGGTTTACATACAGGGCGAGGAGAAGCGTGTGCTTGAGGAGCATATCATCCCAGCTATGACGGCGTTTATGCAGGAGGTGATGGAAGAACGGCTGCTGTTATCCATCATTGCCAATGTTTTTTATTTCCGCGACGTCGAAGAACAGCAGCAAATTTTGGCCCTCGCTCATTCGTTTTTGGACGGAGAGCGGCGCGATTACCGGAAAAGCGCGGCGTTTGCCGCCTCGCGCACCGTGATGTTGCGCGACGCTTTTGCCTCCTTTTTGCGCGACGGCTTGTCGTTTTCGTTTTCTTCGTTCGTTACGTTCCGGTTAAAGCCGTATATGGAGCGCCTCCAACATTATGTCGAGCTGGCGATTGATGAATACAAGCTGGAGCAGGAATATCAAAATTTTGTGCAAATGCTGCGAGACTGCCTGGCTGGTCGGACGCCGCAATGGCCGCGCCTGTATTTGGTGCACGATCCGCCGCACTTCGTATTTTACGACAGCGAGCGGCGGGAGCTGTCGGCGGCGGAAGTGAGACAGTTGATCGACCGCCATCTCGTCTTCAGCCAGCCGATGTATATTGATGCATCGGTGCTCGCTCCGCTTGTCTCGCTCGCTCCGGCGGAAATTGAGCTGTACACCGATCATCCGGATGACGGCATGGTGCAGACACTGCAAAACGTGTTTCAAGAACGGTTGATCGTCTGCCGCCGCGCCGATTTTTCCCGCTTGTTTGCCGCCAACGCTGGAAATGGGGGAGAAGCTTGATTTTTCCTGCTGTTTTCGCTATAATGTCGTCATGAATGATGAATACAAGCGATGACGAGGACATGGGTGCATTTTTACGGTTTCCAGAGAGGGAAGGCAGCGGCTGGAACCTTCCTAACACGAAAAATGCACTTACCCCCTCAGAGCTGCGGCAGCGAACGCAACGCCCAGTAGTTGCCGCCGGTGGACGACCGTTATTCTTGTTGAGCCATGGCATGGCGAGGCACTGCTATGGGAAGAAGGGTGGAACCACGATGAAAACTCGTCCCTTTAGGAGGGAGGAGTTTTTTTATTTTTCCATTTTCATCATCATGACAAAGGAGTGATTGCCGATGCCAGACGTCATTCGCATCACGTTCCCAGATGGGGCGGAAAAGGAGTTTCCGAAGGGGACGACGACGGAAGACATCGCTGCCTCGATCAGCCCGGGGCTGAAGAAAAAAGCGATCGCCGGCAAACTGAACGGCCGGTTCGTTGATTTGCGCACGCCGCTTCACGAAGATGGCGAGCTTGTCATCATTACCCAAGACATGCCGGAGGCGCTTGACATTTTGCGCCATAGCACCGCCCACTTAATGGCGCAGGCGATCAAGCGGCTGTATGGCAACGTCAAGCTCGGCGTCGGTCCGGTCATTGAAAACGGCTTTTACTATGATATCGACATGGAGCATAAGCTGACACCGGACGACCTCCCGAAAATCGAAGCGGAAATGCGCAAGATTGTCAAAGAAAATTTGGACATCGTCCGCAAAGAAGTGAGCCGCGAAGAAGCCATCCGGCTGTATGAAGAAATCGGCGATGAGTTGAAGCTCGAGTTGATCGCCGATATTCCGGAAGGCGAGCCGATTTCGATTTATGAGCAAGGCGAGTTTTTCGACCTTTGCCGCGGCGTGCACGTGCCGTCGACTGGAAAAATCAAAGAGTTCAAGCTGCTCAGCATCTCGGGGGCCTACTGGCGCGGCGACAGCAACAACAAAATGCTGCAGCGCATCTACGGCACGGCCTTTTTCAAAAAGGAAGACTTGGATCGTTATTTGCGCCTGCTTGAAGAAGCGAAAGAGCGCGACCACCGGAAGCTCGGCAAAGAGCTTGAGCTGTTTACGACATCGCAAAAAGTCGGACAAGGCTTGCCGCTATGGCTGCCGAAAGGGGCGACGATCCGTCGCGTGATCGAACGGTACATCGTCGACAAAGAAGTGGCGCTCGGATACGATCATGTCTACACGCCGGTGCTCGGCAGCGTTGAGCTGTACAAGACATCGGGCCATTGGGACCATTACAAAGAAAACATGTTCCCGCCGATGGAGATGGACAACGAAGAACTTGTGCTTCGTCCGATGAACTGCCCGCACCATATGATGATTTACAAAAGCAAGCTGCACAGCTACCGCGAGCTGCCGATCCGCATCGCCGAGCTCGGCACGATGCACCGCTATGAAATGTCTGGAGCGCTTACCGGCCTGCAGCGCGTCCGCGGCATGACGCTCAACGACGCCCACATTTTCGTGCGCCCGGACCAAATCAAAGACGAGTTCAAGCGCGTCGTCAACTTGATTTTGGAAGTCTATAAGGATTTCGGCATTGAGGAATACTCGTTCCGCTTGTCTTACCGCGATCCGCATGACAAAGAAAAATATTACGACGACGATGAAATGTGGGAAAAAGCCCAACGCATGCTGCGGGAAGCCATGGACGAGCTCGGCCTCGACTACTACGAAGCGGAAGGGGAAGCGGCGTTTTACGGGCCGAAGCTCGATGTGCAAGTGCGCACGGCGCTTGGCAAAGACGAGACGCTCTCGACGGTGCAGCTTGACTTCCTGTTGCCCGAGCGCTTTGATTTGACGTACATTGGCGAGGATGGGAAGCCGCATCGTCCGGTCGTCATCCATCGCGGCGTCGTCTCGACGATGGAGCGGTTTGTCGCGTTCCTCATCGAGGAGTATAAAGGCGCGTTTCCGACATGGCTCGCCCCGGTTCAAGTCAAAGTGATCCCAGTGTCGCCGGAGGCGCACCTCGATTACGCGTATGACGTGCAGCGGACGCTGAAAGAACGCGGCTTCCGCGTCGAAGTTGACGAGCGCGACGAAAAAATCGGCTATAAAATCCGCGAAGCGCAAATGCAAAAAATCCCGTACATGCTCGTTGTCGGCGATAAAGAGGCGGCCGAGCGGGCGGTCAATGTCCGTCGCTATGGCGAAAAAGAAAGCCGGACGATGGGGCTTGACGAGTTTATTGCCTTGCTCGCTGACGATGTGCGGGAAAAACGGACACGATCCGCGCAATCGGCGGGTTGAAACCTCGATGAGACGAACCATTGCAAATTTTCTCTTGCCAATCGGGCGGACATCCGTTATAATGGAGTTCGTTGTGTTTATCAAGATCTGCTCCTTGACATGCCATCGCCAAGGTGGTATAGTTTATAAAGTGGAATGATTGCTTGTTTGTAACGAAAGCAGAAGCACCCCGCTTCTCACCTGACCGACGCCAAGACGGCTGTTGGCAGGTTGTTACGGTTCGTCAATGCGAGTGTAAGGACGTACTGCGCGGGTGCTTTGTGCATCTGCGCTTTTTTTTGGCTGGAAGTGGGGCTCTGCTGGCAAACAAGCCAGTCGGAAAAAACCTTGGAGGTGGCTCATTATTAGCAAAGATTTTATTATCAACGAACAAATTCGTGCCCGTGAAGTGCGCTTGATCGACCAAAACGGCGAACAGCTTGGCATCAAGTCGAAGCAGGAGGCGCTTGAGATTGCGGCAAGACGCAACTTGGATCTTGTGCTTGTCGCGCCGAACGCCAAACCGCCCGTTTGCCGCATCATGGACTACGGCAAATTCCGCTTCGAGCAGCAGAAGAAAGAGAAAGAAGCACGCAAAAAACAAAAAGTGATCAACGTCAAAGAGGTGCGCCTCAGCCCGACGATCGAGGAGCATGACTTCAACACGAAGCTGCGCAATGCGCGCAAGTTTTTGGAAAAAGGCGATAAAGTGAAGGCGACGATCCGCTTTAAAGGTCGGGCGATCACCCATAAAGAAATCGGGCAGCGCGTCCTTGACCGCTTCTCGGAAGCGTGCGCCGACATTGCCGTTGTCGAAACGGCGCCGAAAATGGACGGGCGCAACATGTTTTTAGTGCTCGCACCGAAAAACGACAACAAGTAAGGAGGAACCTGCGATGCCAAAAATGAAAACTCACCGCGGCTCGGCGAAACGGTTCAAAAGAACGGCCAGCGGCAAATTAAAACGCGGTCATGCCTATACGAGCCACTTGTTTGCCAATAAAACGAAAAAACAAAAGCGTCATCTCCGCAAAGCGACGCTTGTCTCGCCTGGCGATTTCAAACGCATCCGCCAAATGCTTGACAACTTGAAATAACGACCGACTATAGGAGGGAACGATTATGCCACGCGTAAAAGGTGGACCAGTGACGCGCAGACGTCGCAAAAAAGTGTTAAAACTCGCAAAAGGCTATTTCGGCGCGAAACACGCATTATATAGAGTCGCGAACCAACAAGTGATGAAATCGCTCATGTATGCGTATCGCGACCGCCGTCAACGGAAGCGCGACTTCCGCAAACTGTGGATCGCCCGCATCAACGCGGCGGCCCGCCAAAACGGCTTGTCCTACAGCCGTTTGATGCACGGCTTGAAGCTGGCCGGCGTGGAAGTGAACCGGAAAATGCTCGCCGACTTGGCGGTGAACGATCAAGCCGCGTTCGCCCAACTCGCCGACTTGGCGAAAGCGAATTTGAATAAATAACAACGATGGCCATCCTTGATCAGGGTGGCCATTTTCTTATCAAGGAAAGGGATCGATATGGTACAATACGGGATAGTGATCAATCTTCTCGCTTTTTTCGTGATGGGGGTCGACAAATACAAGGCGAAGCGCCGCCGCTTTCGCACCGCCGAGCGGACGCTTTGGCTGCTGGCGTGGTTGGGCGGAGCTCTGGGGGCAATGGCAGGCATGTACATATTTCACCATAAAACGCGCCATCGGGCTTTTCGCTATGGCTTGCCGCTGTTGGCAGCGGCGGAGCTGTTTCTCTATTGGCGATGGATGAGGTAGAAAGGGGAGGAGAGAATGAATTGGCCTTTGCTTTACGATATGCAGCGCACGTTGGATCGGCGCATTGAAACGGAGCATGGCTTGATGGAAGAAGATTTGTTTGCGCGCAAGCAGCTCGCCTTTCTTGTTGAATTAGGCGAACTCGCGAATGAGACGCGCTGTTTTAAATTTTGGAGCATCAAACCGCCCGCGCCAGCCGAGCGGGTGCTTGAGGAATATGTCGACGGCTTGCATTTTTTATTGTCGCTCGGGCTGGAGTGCGGCTTGTTTTATGAAGAAAACGAAGCTCCGTCGGCGGGACGGCCGCTTGTCGAGCAGTTTCTTGCCGTGTTTCGCGCCGCCGAGCGGTTCGGGGAGACGAGAGCGCGAGCGGAATATGATGCGCTGTTTACGGAGTATTGGCGGCTTGGCGCGGCGCTCGGTTTTTCTTCTGACGACATCGAGGCGGCGTATCGGCGGAAAAATGAAGTGAACCACAAGCGGCAAAACGAGCGCTACTGATCTTTTTTTCGGGTGGCGAATGATTCATTTTGCCAATCGTCAGCCTTTTCAAGTATAATAAAAAAGTGGACAAAACCGGAAAGGGGTGCCAAGATGGCGAAGTTGGACGAAACGTTGACGATGCTGAAAGCGCTGACCGATGCGAAAGGCGTCCCGGGCAATGAGCGGGAAGCGCGCGACGTGATGAAGACATACATAGCTCCGTATGCGGATGAAGTGACAACGGATGGCCTCGGCAGCTTGATCGCCAAAAAAGAAGGGAAATCGGGCGGGCCGAAAGTGATGATCGCCGGCCATTTGGATGAAGTCGGCTTTATGGTGACGCAAATCGACGACAAAGGATTCATCCGCTTCCAAACGCTTGGCGGATGGTGGAGCCAAGTGATGCTCGCCCAGCGCGTGACGATCGTGACGAAAAAAGGCGACATCACCGGCGTCATCGGTTCGAAGCCGCCGCACATTCTGCCGCCGGAGGCGCGCAAAAAACCGGTGGAAATCAAAGATATGTTCATCGACATCGGCGCGACAAGCCGCGAGGAAGCGATGGAGTGGGGCGTCCGCCCGGGCGATATGATCGTGCCGTATTTTGAATTTACGGTATTGAACAATGAAAAAATGCTGCTCGCGAAAGCATGGGACAATCGGATCGGCTGTGCGGTCGCCATCGATGTGCTCAAGCAGCTGAAAGGCGTCGACCATCCAAACACGGTATACGGCGTCGGCACGGTGCAGGAAGAAGTCGGCTTGCGCGGCGCGCGCACGGCCGCCCAGTTCATTCAGCCAGATATCGCGTTTGCTGTTGACGTCGGCATTGCCGGCGATACGCCGGGCGTTTCGGAAAAAGAAGCGATGGGCAAACTCGGCGCCGGCCCGCACATCGTCTTGTACGACGCAACGATGGTGTCGCACCGCGGCTTGCGCGAATTTGTCATCGAAGTGGCGGAAGAGCTGAACATTCCGTACCATTTTGACGCCATGCCAGGCGGCGGTACGGACGCGGGAGCGATTCACTTAACCGGCATCGGCGTTCCATCGCTCACGATTGCCATCCCGACGCGCTACATCCACTCGCACGCCGCCATTTTGCACCGCGACGACTACGAAAACACGGTCAAGCTGCTTGTTGAGGTGATCAAACGGCTTGACGCCGACAAAGTGAAACAACTGACGTTTGACTAATGAAAGCACCGGCCGATTCGGCCGGTGTTCGTCATTGTTTAACCGCCTGCTCGAGTGTCGTGAGCATCATGTCTTTTTGCTGCTCATTGGCATGCGTCCAAATGGCTTCAAAGAGGACGCCGAGGCCGGGCAAATATTTTTCCTCGCCCCGTTGGATCGCGTCTTCGATCGTATGTTCCAGCTGGTCTTTCGAGTTGTTGGCGACGTTGTGCATAATGGCTTTCCGCAAGTTCAAATCCATCTGTCTCACCTCGTTGGCCGTATTGTACACCGTTATCGTTTGCCAATGGCGGCGGATTTATGCATCGGCGGTCGAAGCCGTTGCGCTTGCCAGACTATGGTATAATGAAGGCAAAGATCTTGGAAACGAGGGAAGAGAGGATGGCGGCTCAAACGAGATATGGATTAGAGCGAGCGGTGTTTCGCCAGCTGATTCATCTGTTTCAGCGTTACGCCGATGCCATTGAAGAAGTGATTTTGTTTGGTTCAAGGGCGAGAGGCGATGATAAGAAAACGTCGGATATTGATATAGCCATCAAATTTAGAAAATCAAAAGATTTGTTGCACCGTCTGCAATCGGATTTGGATGAATTGCCCATCATTTATCGGATCGATCTTATTGATTATGATGAGATCGGCAACGAGCGGTTAAAAACAGCGATTGACAAGGAAGGGAAAACGATTTTCCAAACGAATGAGCGTGGGAAGGTGATGGTCACAATGAGCCGGCTGATGGATCGATTTTACGATTTCGAACGGGCGCTCGCCAAACTCCGGCAAAGTGCCGCAAGAGACGCGCAAACGGATGACCTTGTTGTCGATGCGACCATTCAACGATTTGAATTCACGTACGAACTGGCGTGGAAATGGATGAAACTTTATTTGGAGTATCAAGGATACTCCGAAGTGACGAGCCCAAGAAAAACGATTCGCGAGGCGTTTCGGGAAGGGTTGATTCAAGACGGAGAGACATGGCTTCGCATGCTGGAAGACCGCAACCGGACGTCCCATACGTATGATGAAGAAACTGCGATGGACATTTATGAACGCATTCGCACACACTATATCCCGCTGTTTGACCGCTTGCTTGACGAAATGAAGCAACGGCTTGACTCATCGACATGAGCGGCTGATGGGCAGACGACAAGAGATGGCGATTAGCCGTATGGGGAAAGCAGTCACGGCTTGGTCTTGGGCGTGAGGCTCACATTTTTGCTATAATCAAATGAAGAAACTTGACGCATGAGGTGACGACACAATGGAAAAAGCGACATTCGCCGGCGGCTGCTTTTGGTGCATGGTGACGCCGTTTGAGGAGCTCGATGGCATTTACGGCATCGTCTCCGGCTATACAGGGGGACATGTGGAAAATCCGACATACGAGCAAGTGAAAACCGGCACGACCGGCCACTACGAAGCGGTGCAAATCACCTTCGACCCGGACGTCTTTTCGTATGAGCGGCTCTTGGAGTTGTATTGGTGCCAAATCGATCCGACCGATGACGGCGGCCAGTTTCACGACCGCGGGCCGCAATACCGGACGGCGATTTTTTACCATAACGAAAAACAGCGCCAGCTCGCCGAGCAGTCAAAGCGGGCGTTAGAAGAAAGCGGGCGCTTCTCGAAGCCGATTGTGACGAAAATTTTGCCGGCGACGACGTTTTACCCGGCTGAGGAGTATCATCAAAACTATCATAAGAAAAATCCGGAGCATTACAAACAAGACCGCGCCGCGTCCGGGCGCGATGAGTTTATCGCCAAACATTGGGGGACGAAACGGTGAAGCGGATCGAATCGCCGAAAAATGCGCGCGTCAAACAATGGAAAAAGCTGCTGACAAAAAAAGGGCGCGACGAGACCGGATTGTTTTTGCTTGAAGGGTTTCATCTTGTCGAAGAGGCCATAAAAAGCAACGCGCCCCTTGTCGAGCTGATTGTCGAAGAGCAAACGGCCGTCCCGCCCGGCTGGAACGTCACTGACGTCCCGGTTGTGATTGTGACTGAAACGGTGATGAAAGCGATCAGCAGCACGGAGACGCCGCAGGGCATCGCCGCGGTGTGCCGGCAGCTGTCGACCGAGCTGAGGGGCGTGAAGACCGCCTTGCTTATTGACGCCGTGCAAGATCCGGGCAATCTCGGCGCAATGATCCGCACCGCCGATGCCGCTGGGATCGATGCCGTCATCCTCGGCGAGGGATGCGCCGACTTGTACAATCCGAAAGTTGTGCGGGCGACGCAAGGGTCGCTGTTTCACCTTCCGGTTGTCAAAGGCGATCTGGCACAATGGATCGCGCGTTTCAAGGAGCAGGGCATTCCGGTGTACGGCACCGCCTTGGAGAACGCCGTCGATTACCGCACCGTTCCACAATCGTCTTCGTTCGCCTTGCTCGTCGGCAATGAAGGAAGCGGCGTCCGGCGCGAGCTGCTCGAGATGACGACGGAAAATATCTATATCCCCATCTACGGCCAAGCCGAGTCGCTGAACGTCGCCGTTGCGGCCGGAATTTTGCTTTATTCCTTGCAGGCGGTGCGGTAAAATAGAATCGAAAATCAATCGGACAAGGGGGCGGAGACGGATGGATGGCGAACTGCGGGCGTTATTGAACGCTGTGCTTGAGCGTCTTGATGTTCAAGGGGCCTACATCGAACAAATGCGCATGGATATCGTCAAGCTGCAAGGAAGCGTGAAACAACTCGAAGACAAAGTCGATCGCATCCAAAGTGATGTTGAGGCGATG
>NZ_MQMG01000042.1 GCF_001908025.1 Geobacillus proteiniphilus | reverse complement strand
TTTGTTTTTGGCTATTTCGTTCGTCATTCACTTTTCAGTAAGGATATATTCCTTATGATAAAATGCAAAGTTTGTTAACAAAGCGCCATCCGTTATTCGGAGCATTGGTTGCTGTCGCGTTTGCGTTTTGCTCATGTTCTACGATCCCAGTTGTCGTATCGCTTTTAAACCAGAAGGTCCGTTTCGGTATTGTGATGATTTTTCTCTTTGATTCTCCTGTGCTCGATCCAATCATATTGACACTCATGGCTGCGACACTCGGAGTAAAAAAAGGAGAAGTAGAGATCGGAAAGAAACGAAACATGAGAGAAGCTTTACAGGAGACCTTTCACTTAATAAAAACGGTTTATCCATATTTGCTTTTGGGTGCAGGCATTGAAGCCATTATTCATGGTGCTGTACTGACAGAATGGATTTCAACCTATATGGGGGGTGATAAGTGGTGGCTTGTTCCACTTGCAGCAATCATCGGAATTCCTTTGTATATCCGCCTTTTCACGATGATTCCCATTTCACAAATGTTGATTGCAAAAGGCATGGCATTAGGACCTGTTATGGCGCCGATGGTTAGCTCAGCAGGGGCAAGCTTACCGGAGATCACATGATTACACAGTATCTTTAGAAAGAAGCTGGTCTTTGCGTTTGTAGGTTCTGTCATGACGATGGCAACGTTATCAGGATTTTTATTCTATATCATTTAAGGAGTGATAACTTATGAATCACGTTAATAACGATCAAATCCGGCAAAATGTCCGCAGCCGCTATAAGCAAATTGCGCTGCAGGAAGTAAATTCTAGAAGCTGTTGTTCAGACTCTTCCGGATGTTGTGGTACACCTAATGAGGTATCAGCAAAACTAGGATACTCGGATGAGGAATTATCTGCCGTGCCAGAAGGAGCTAATCTTGGACTTGGTTGCGGCAACCCGCTAGCAATTGCGGAATTGAACCCCGGAGATGTGGTGTTGGATCTTGGTTGTGGTGCCGGTTTCGATTGCTTTTTGGCTGCTCGTCAGGTCGGAGAAACCGGGCGCGTCATTGGTGTGGATATGACACCAGAAATGATCAGCAAAGCACGCAACAATGCTGCCAAGGGTGGCTTTACCAATACTGAATTTCGGTTAGGAGAAATCGAATATTTACCGGTGGCAGATGGTTCGGTGGATGTCATTATTTCCAATTGCGTCATTAATCTTTCTCCAGATAAGCCCCAGGTGTTCAAGGAAGCCTATCGTGTGCTGAAACCAGGAGGGCGCCTTGTCATTTCCGACGTTGTGGCGACGGCAGAACTTCCATCGGAAATCAAAAACAATATGGATGTCTTGTATTCGGGCTGCGTATCAGGAGCAGCATCGATTGGTGAACTGGAATCCATGTTACAACAGAGTGGATTCACACAGATCACCATTGAACCAAAAGATGAATCGAAGGAGTTTATCAAAGATTGGGTGCCTGGAGCGAACATCGAGGATTACATTGTTTCTGCGATCATTAAAGCAATGAAACCTTAAAAAATGTGGTGTAACAGATCGGAACTCGTTGGGGAAGAAAAGCGTGAGTGTTGCTAATGTTACATGGAAAAGGCATTAGGCGATTCCTAGTGCCTTTTCTGTATGAAAATAAGGAGGGATTTTTCATATGAACATTCGTAACTTTCGCAAAGAGGATTGGATGCAAGTGAAGGAAATTTACGAGCAAGGAATTGCGACAGGACAAGCAACGTTTGAAACGACAGCACCATCGTTTGAAAAATGGGAATCGACCATTGCCGCAAATTTATGTTTGGTCGCTGAAAACGAAGAAGGCATTCAAGGCTGGTGTAAGATAAGTAAAGTATCGGATCGCTGCGTGTATGAAGGGGTGGGAGAGGTGAGTGTGTATGTTCGAGATGTGAGTCGGGGAAAAGGAGTGGGAAAAAAACTTCTACAAGCTATGATCAAAGAATCCGAGGCAAAAGGATTTTGGACATTAACAGCAGGGATTTTCCCTGAAAACATACCAAGTTTACGTTTACATCAAAGTGTTGGATTTCGTGAAGTTGGTATCCGACAACGTATAGGAAAGTTAAATGGGGTATGGCGTGATGTGGTATTGCTTGAGCGTCGCAGTCCAGTTGTAGGTATAGACTGATTATGAATTTTATATTATGTAATCACTTTGTATATATAAAAGTGGCAGATTATTCTCGGATTCATAGCGAACCAAAATAAATCTGCCACTAGAGTTAGATCCAAATACAATTGTGTTATTTCCATATACCATTCTGTCAATGTACAGCCCCTCGTTGTGGGTTATGTCCTCCTCTGCAAAAAACAGTATATTTTGTTAATTGTATTTAACTTTTTCCAAGGCTCTTTTGTTATTGGATGAAACGAAGATCATGAATTAAAAAATCTTTTTTTATCGGACAGCTAGGAGTGTAAAGACATTCAGCTAACGATTGTTGTTGGAGTTTGTTTGCCATTGCTCCTTTAAAGAAGGCAATGGCTTTTTTTTCATTTGTTATTAATTTTAAATGTTCATTGTTTTTTCCGAATACTTGGAATTGCTTGATTACCAGCGGTGAGCAATAAAACAACGGCTTTGGAAATGACATTCCGAATGGTTCTAAAACGCCTAAGTCATCAAAAATATGCATAGGGAACTGATGTAAGGGAATTGTACTAATATATTTTAATTTTGGAGTTAGTGGCGGTTCGTCTAAGGCTGCTAGTTGAATCGCTTCTCTAAAAGCATGAATATGATCAAAATCGGGTTTAATCGAAAAACCAGCAGCGGCTCGATGACCACCGTATTTGGTTAAGAAATGGGAGCATTTCTTAATCACATTAATCATGGAAAAATCCGTCGCATTTACACTTCTGGCAGAACCGGCTCCTGTCAAGGAAATCACAATCGCTGGCTTTTTGAATTTATTGGCTATTTTTGCAGCAATGAGACCGATAATTCCGCTGTGAAAATCATCGCAAACAACAATAACATTTTGTTTGTACCATTGATTTTGAATAATTTGTTCCTCAATACGTTGGAATTGTTCTTTTGTCATTTGTTGCCGCTTTTTATTTAAAGTAATTAATGAATAAAGATCGGCTTTTGCACATAAAGGGTTGACTAGGATATCCACAGCTTGGTTTGGATCACCAATTCGTCCCGACGAGTTAAAAATCGGTCCAATTTGAAAGCTAATGGTGGAACTATCGACATATTTAATTCGTAACATCTCAAAGAGTTTTTTTAATACAGGGGTTGGTGTATAGTTCATTTTTTGCAATCCAAGTTTACAAATAATACGATTTTCTCCTTTGAGAGGCATTAGATCCGCAATCGTACCTAACGTGGCAAACTCAATAAATTCGTAAACATGTTTATCCCAAGGAATTTTTCCTGCCATAAATAGTGCCTGTACGACTTTTAAAGCGACTCCCGCACCTGCCAGATGCGGGAAAGGATAAGTGTTGTCATGACGCTTTGGATTAATAAACGCATAACAGTCGGGATGCGGACCTAAAACTTCGTGATGATCCGTAACAATGACATCCATGCCTCTTCTTTTTGCCACTTCCATGGCAGGGTGGGCGCTTGATCCATTGTCTACTGTAATAATTAAAGAGACATCTTCCGGAACTTTTTCCATTGCTTTCGGTGACAAACCGTAACCTTCGCTACGAAGTGGCAATCGATACTGGACATCTGCTTTAAATTTCTTTAAAGCTTTGTACAGGATAGCCGTTGCTGTCATTCCATCTACATCATAATCACCATAAATGAAAATCTTTTCTTTTTGCGTCAAGGCTTTAATAATGCGTATAATCGCTTTTTTCATGTCATTCATCAGAAATGGATCATGAAAATCATCTATGGTCGGAAATATGAATCGTGATACTTTTTCGCAATTGTCGATGCCGTGAATAAACAAGTGGTGCATCAGTACCGGTTCGATATCAAACTGTCTTGCCATATAGGTGATCAAAGCTTTATTGGGATGTTTTTCTAGTGATGTATCAAACGGTACCCAATCCATACTTACCGTCCTCTCGTGAGTTGTAAAACCAAACATATTTTTTGGCTTGAAAAACGTTTAATGTTTGAAAAAATCGGTCGGATGGGATGTTTTTTGTTCCGTAGTATTCTTGATAAAAAAACGCAAGGTACTCTAGAGGACGGTTATATGTTAAATACTCTCTGTAAAAATTAATTGGCATCGGGAATGCGTTCTCGTATTCAATTCCTCCTTTTGACAACACAAAATACAACTCGAATGGCGTGTCGATTTCAAGCGAACTCATCACTTCTTTATAAAAAATGACACCCGAATTTTTGTAAGAGATCAGTTCTTTTTTTAGATGAAGCAGATTCTGAAATTGATTAGTATCGAGCAATTGGCGTAAGGTGATCGGTTTCATGCTGTCAACTCCATTTACTGAATGTTTAATACGATTTCAATATCCTTTTCATCAAGTAAAATCACTTTTTCAACAATCGTTTTAATTAATGATTTTGCTTCCGGGACTGGTAAAACATCGATTGCATCGATCACATTGTTCATTTTTTCTTTCACCATTGCCTCAAGCTTTTTTACATCCACCGAAGAAGCATTTTCCGTTTTTTGAACTTCTGCAATGATTTGTTCCATCCGCTTTTTTTCTTCATTTAAATCTTCTAATTCAATGAGTCCTGCAGTGTACGCTTCCACTTTTCGTTTATAACGGTTTTTAGCGGTTCGAATTTTTTGCTCGATTGTGCTCTCTTCGTTTTCAGCAGCCTTTTGAATAAGATGAGGAATCATTTGGGAGTTAATCGAATCGGCTAACTTTAATAACCCATGTTTAAACCATGATTCCACATCGTCAGCGCGGTACTGTTTGCTTGTACACGTTCCTTTGTTTTTGTTAGCGGAACAACGGTAAACGCGATAGCGATTTTTCGCTGAACCTGACCAACCAATGCTCATTCCTGAACCACATCTGCCGCATTTTAATAGTCCACCAAGCAAATGCGGACTTGTCTGTGCTCGAGGTGCCATTTGTTTTTTATTTACTCTTTTTTGTACTTGTTCCCATGTAGCTTGATCAATAATAGCTGGACAAGCGTCTTCAAGGACAACCCAATCAGCGTCATCTTTTTTTACCCGCTTCGATTTACTGGAATCCATGCGGTTCCAAACCAGGGTTCCTTTATATACGGGATTCGTAAGCATTAGTTTAATAGCCCGAATCGACCATTCTTTTTTCTGACGAGAAGGTATTCCTTCTTCATTTAGCTTTTTAGCAATCGCATAGTAGCCGAGCCCTTTATTAAGGTACCAATCATAAACGTTTCGAACGATTTGTGCTTCCGGTTCATAAATAACCAACTCTTTATTCTGTAACCGATAACCGTAAGGGCTTTGTGTTAACCATTTTCCTTGTCTGGCTGCGTGCAGCATGTTTTCAAAAACACGTTCCCGAATTCGTTCTCGTTCAAACTCAGCAACCGCACCTAAAACCTGTAAGGTGAGACGACCGGATGGAGTATTGGTGTCAAACGATTCACTAATCGAAATAAATGAAACGTTATGCTCCTGGAACATATCAATTAATTTCAAAAGATCCAATAGTCGTCGGCTCAAACGGTCCAATTTCGTGACTAATATTTTGGAAATCGTCCCCTTTTTTACTTCCTTTAATAAACGATTTAATTCCGGACGATCAAGATTCTTAGCAGAATAACCGTCATCTATAAAAAGTAGAGGTTCTTCACTCCATCCCATGGCTCGGCAATAAGCTTTTAGCCGTTCTTGTTGTTCATCGAGCGAAATCCCTTCCCGAGCTTGTTCGTCCGTAGAAACGCGGCAATATAAAGCAATCGATCTTTCTTGAAAAGTGTCTTTCATACAGATTGCCTCCAACACTGTTTGTCCCATATCCCATATATATGTGTGGATGAACCAAACAATGAGTTTGGGCGATTTGCAGGGTTGTCCCACCTCACTTTCTGCATATGTATGAGCAAAGGGGGAATACGATGGAAGATGTGAAAGTTCGCTTCTCCGTAAATAGCAGTTTAGGAAAATTTTCATTTGACGACATCCACGATCTTCATAGCCACCCCGTTGCTCAAATGATCCAAGAAAAAATGGTTGCATGGGAACAGAAGTTTAAGGGAAGCGCAATTCATCACCTATTGCATAAAGAAATCGGTCAGGAACAAGCCAAACAGATTCAAGTTGCCTTCCAACAAAAAGAGAGCCAACCGATCGATGGTTAGGCTCTCCTTTTTTGTTAATTTTATTCATGATTATAAACATATGTTTATTATAGTGAATAAAATTCCCAAAATTTGTTTATCATAAAATTAGCGAGTGGAGTTTTCATTTAAAAACAAATGAACTCCTCGTTCCAGTGTGGAAAGGAGGTAATCAGCGACTTCAGGGTGCTTTTGTTCCAATTCCTTTAGTTGTTTCATGACATGCTGGATCCGAATATCGAATTCGCTATCACTGGAATGTGTTGTTTCAACAGGAAGGAGTGAGAGTTCTTCTTGAAGTTTTTCGAGAAGTGAAAGCTGAATGGTATCTGTTTTACCCGTTTCTAAATTGCTGAGATAAGCGGGAGAAACATTTAACCGTTCAGCGAAAGCATTTAAACTGATTCCTTTTTGTTTTCTTAGCACACGAATTCGTTCTCCTATATGTTGCAACATATTCGAATTCCTCCATAAAAATGGCTAGACGCATGTATTTTCAAAGAAATACAGGTTTGGTTAGAAACAAAGGCTTTATTGTATTTCAACATTCATCCAAAAAAATCCTGTTTGTAAGCTTAAGTTTTAGAAAAACATCATAAATTTTTTGAGGAGAGATAGAAATGAAAAGAAAAATCCCAAAAGTAACTTGCCAAGTCGTTTCTATTCAATATGTTCATGATCCAGAGGCAGCTGAAAAGTGGTTTGACTTGTACACAGATATTATTTTGAAGCAAATACAGAACAGGCAAGAAACGAAAAGGGACTCGGAGGTGTTGGATGATTGAAAACGGTTGCTTACTACCGCAACTCGATTAGCAAAGAAAAGCAGAAGTTATCCATTGAAATGCAAATGCAGCATGTGCATGAGGTAGCAGCAAAAAACCGTTTATTGATCGATGATGAGTTTATGGATCGAGAAACGTCCGCCAGAAAAAAGAAAATGGAAGAGAGAAAGGGCATGGCGCAGCTAATCGAGGAAATAAAAAAGGGGCGCGTAAAAAATTTAATTGTGTACAGCCGTTGCCGCTTGGCACGAAATGTACAACAGTATATGAGTTTATATGATTTACTAAGGCAGCATAAGGTAAATGTCATTTTCGCAGCGGACTTTGAATTTCCTATGATGTATACGGCGGAGGCTGAATTAATTGAACGGATTGTCGCCGCCATGAACCAGGAAGATGCTGAAAAATTGGTTCAAAAATTGCAAGATTCTAAAGTAACTGTAGCAAGAGAAGGAAAACATGCTGGGGGACGTATTCCATTTGGGTATCGATCACCCCGAGAGGATCTTGAAGAGGATAAGGAGGAGTCTGATTGGATTTTAGTTGAAGAGGAAGTAAAGACAATCCAAAACGTTTATGATTTATTTTTGCAAAAAGATTTTAGCTCCCTCACAAAATTTGTAGAGATAGTAAACGAATTGGGACTGCGCTTTAAAGATAATAAGGAATGGAACTATTCTAATATGCAAAACGTTCTTACAAACCCTATTTACAAAGGAAAAAGAATATCTCACATAAAGGGAGAAGAAATTGAAAAAGATGTGCCGCATCTTAAGATTGTCGATGAAACAGTATGGGAAAACGTTCAAAAGAAAATGAGTAAGGTTGTAAAGAGACGCAAAAAATCAAAAGAAAATCAAAATGAAAACCATGTATTTTTATTAAAAGAGCTTGTTTATTGTGATGAATGTAATCAAGTAATGCATGGCAAGCCACATCAATTAAAGGGTAAAACGTTTTTAGTGTATAAATGTAAAAAACATTCCAAAGTGCGAGCATCAAAAGATTGGTTAGAAAACACAGTTATTGAACATGCGAATGAGTTCTTTAACCAAATTATTCATACGCAATTTGCGGAGGTTATTGAGAAAATATACAAGGGAGAAACGAAGGGATATATCGAAGCCATTAAGCAAATTGACCGTGAACTGAAACAGTTAGAGGAAAGTATGGTACAGAGAGTGGAGCATGCTCTGGCAAAGGAAGAAGAACTTCAATTAAACAAGTCGATGTTACAGATGTTAAAGAAATATGAACAAAGCTTGTTTGTTAAATCCGAATTAGAATCCAGGATTTTCGAAATGAACGAAAAGTTTAAGACGATACATGATTGGAAACAGGAATCATCGTTGAAAATGATTGATCCGGACATGGAAGACGATCAAAAAATAGAATTGCTGCAGGACATTATCTCTCGTGTTCGGGTCAGTAAAGAGAAAATTGAAATTATTTTCCGTCATCCATTATTTACAGGATTGGAGGGAAGGGAAGAAATTGGACTTATCTAAGATTTTGACACCCGGCATGAAGGGGGTTTTTTATGGTCGGCATTCCACGCATAAGCAGACAATGGAAACACAGCGTCGTAGCGCCTATGATTTAGCCGAAAAATATCAGTGTACAATTGTGGAGGAAATTCTGGACGAGGGAGTGTCTTCACGAAAAAAAGATCGTGAAGGATATAAGCGATTGATTGCTGCAGCTTATGAAAAGAAATTTGACTTCGTTATTATCTACTCACATTCCCGTATTGCACGCATACCTGAAGAACATGATCTGATACGCGCAACGATGCATATATTAGATATCCCAATCATCGAAAGTGAAACAGAAAGTTTATATGATTTTGGCGACACTATTTTTAGAGCGATTAAAGATGGAATAGCCAAATATGAGCTGGATAAAATCCGGATCAATACAAAAAATGCAATTGAAACGTTGGCGAAAAATGGACGATGGACAGGTGGCAGGGCTCCGTTTGGGTATCAGTATACTTCCAAAAAGGAAGGAGGAACTGAAAAGTTTGATATAGTGGAAGCTGAAATAGAATTGGTGAAAAAAGTGTTTGAGTTATATAAAAATCATCATGGTTTTTCATCTATTGCCAGACAGCTTCCTGAAAACAGTTATCGTGGAAAAGCATGGACTAAGGACCGTGTAAAAAACATCATTACGAATCCCTTTTATGCAGGTTATATCGCGATCAGAAGAAAGCACGAAAAGAAACACAATGCGTTAAAAGACAGAAGTGAGTGGATAATGAAAAAAAGTCCACTTATTCCGGCGGTTTTAACGATTGAAGAATGGGAATATTGCTGGAATCTATACAAAACAAAGAACGAGAGAAAAATTCCACCGAAACACTTTAAAACATCTTTTCTGTTAACAGGTTTGTTAAAGTGCCAAAATTGTAATGGGGGGTTAATTGGAAAAGATCAGCGAACGACGAGCAACCAGGGAAAAGTATATGGAAAGAAAGTGTATTTATGCAAATCATGCAATTATAAAATAGATGCAGATGATGCACATCAAACGGTATTAAAAGTATTCAGAAGTTATCAAGGTGTAGATACAGAGAAACTGATCTCGGCTGTTCAGGAAAAAGTGGAAACAGAAATTAGCAACATCAAGAAAAGTATTGAGGATTTAAAAGTGTCATGGCAAACAGAAAAACGAAAACTCCAGCTTTGCGATATTGAAATTGAAAAAGCCTTTAAAAGGAAGGAAGAAAAGGAACCTCACATCAAAATATTGATCATTACAAAAGATCGAATCCTAAACAAAGTTCATCAAATTGAACATTGGATTGAGGAAAAAGAGGCAAAAATAAAATTCTTAGAAGAGGTTCAAAAAAATGAAAATTTAATTAGAGATCATTTAAAACAATTTCAGGCTCCTGTCTCTAGCTGCAATGAAGATATGCGAGCGTTGTTCCTGTATTTATTTGAAGAAATTATGGTTAATAAAAAAGGACATTTGCAATGTAAACTACGTTTCAATTTAGATGATAAATGATACAAAAATCTCCTCATTTGCAGGAGATTTTTTTATTTATGTAATAACATATCTCGGTGATTAGGTGCATATATTGGTAGGTAAAGCAATTTTTCTCGGTAATTAAGGGTAGGACCCGATCGCGATCAGCCCCAAATTACCGATATTGATACGACTGAAATTCAAGAAAAACCTTTGATTTCAAGGGACAAGCTGGGGTTTGTCCTAATTTTATTATGGACAAGGAAGTCCTTTTTTAACAGTTCTCGGTTATTTGGATAGAGGAGATTTGGAAACTCGGTAATTAGGTTGGTTAAGTATTACTGTTACATCTTATCGATCCAATGTCAAAGATGATTAGACCAACTGTGTTGAAGAATATGTTAGTGCAATACCGTGTCAATGCTTAAAACAGAATAATGAGAATTAGAAAAAGAAATCGAAACTAAACAACAAGATCTAATTCTATTCTCATTACAACTTTAAACAAGGAGGAGAGAACTTCCTTGTTTTTTAGCGACTAAAGTAAAGTTACATCACTAATGTTATGATCATAAATTTACCTTGATTCAAAATTAGATTAGGCGAACAAGCAAAATTGTTCGGTTTTGGAGTAGTAACAAGGAAAATCCAAGGATTTGCAGTTCGGCAAGGAGGTAGTTGAGGGATATGAAGGTTTTATATTAAAAAGAATCAGAATACTAAATGGGTTTTTGTTGAAATAAAGGTAATTTATTCGTTAAAATATTGGTGGTATCTGCCAATTGGGGGAGGTTTAATTGTTAATTCCATTTTGGTTTCGTTTATTATTTCTTTTTATGTCTTATTTTCCTTTATTTTTGGTACTGTTTATAAAATTTTTTAATTATGAATTCCTTGTTTATTGTATTAAATATTGGAGGTTTATCGATATATTGTTTCTGTTAGAGATTAAAACATTAAATGGAGTAATGGGACTTATATCAACTTTGCTGCTGGTAATTTCATTATTATCGATATTGTTTATATTGTTTGAATTAAGAACCACAGAGAAAAAAAGGATTGGACAGAAAAAATATACCATTAAGAAAATACAACCTAGGGATAGGGATATATTAGTTTACCTTGTTACTTATGTTTTACCGCTGATTAGTCTAGATATGGATAATTTTAGGGATATAATAGTTTTATTTGTTCTTATTCTTTTAATATTCTGGTTATCGATGTATTCAGATTTACTTTATGTCAATCCAGTTATGGCAGCTCTAAAATTAAGAATATACGCTATCGAAACAGATTTAGGTGAAGCACTCCTTATTTCTAAAAATGATAAATTCGAGGAATGCTTAGGTAAAAAAATAATTTGTTATCGTTTTATTAGAGATAAAGAAACAGTATTAATCGATGGGAGTAGGGGGCAACAAAATGAATGATGAATTGATTTATGTAAAAGAAAAAATTAATGAAATGGAACATAACAATGATTACGTTTACCAGTTATTTATAGTAGGTTCTGTACTAAGAGAAGGAACACAATCTGTTTATGATGATTGTGATCCAAAAGAAATTCCAATCGACCAATCAGTACAAGATTGGTTGTTGGGAACCACAAAGGCTTTGCTAGAGGATGTAACAGAAAATTATCAAGTATTAAATATTAGAGAAGTTGACGAAGAAAGCGAGACAATAAAAAGATATATTGAAATAAATAATTTAAATCAACTTTATTTATGGACTCAGCGTATAAATAATGAGCAAGTTGAAAATGATGCAAGGACTTTAATAAATAGAGATGATTTTAAACCTAAAGTGTTATTAGCGAAACTTGAAATTGATGATGAAATGAAGGTTTATTTTTTAAAAATAATAAACGAAAGTGTATTTCTAAAAAAACGTAAAATACTTGAAGTTGTGGATAGAGGTGATTATCAGATCTCCCAAGAAAGAGACAAGAAGCTTTTTTTAGACGATCAATGGGACGGAATTATAATTGGTAATAATGTTCTATTGTACAATGAAAATAAAATTTTATCTTTGTTTAGATATTATGAAAGATTTAGACAAGCAGCAGATGAAATAGTCGAACAGATAATGGAAAAAGGGATTGTTTCAGATGATTCTAACTTTTTACAATTTGTTCAGTCTCAGATAAGTCTTCAAAAGAAGCTAGCTAAGGCAGCTGATTATGGGTTGGAACGCATAAAAAGAGAGCGTATTGAGGAATTGATAAATACTGGCATGATTAATTTGCAATTAGATGAGCAAGGCAGGATAGTCTGTACCACAAAAGAAGAAGCGCGATTGGTTATTGATGTAATATTAGACAATTTTGTTTCCTCTTTAATTACTGATGATAAATACCGAGCTATCAATAAAATGCGTATACAATAATTACTGTGTTTTGTTGTGTCAGTGTTGGAATAAAATAAGCATCTTAGATAAACGAAGGCTGGGCGACGTATTGGCATCAGCGCATTTTGCGCGAGATGGATTTGACGAGCGATGAGGCGATTGAATTTGCGAAACTGAACGCCAACGTCGTGCAACCGTCGCGCACTGGCATCAATCCGTATTATTTAGGACTGAAAATTTTTGAAGACATTGAAGAGCGGTGGAACAACCCGACTGAGGAGATGAAAAAATACGGCGTCAAGCCGGGGTCGGGGAGGGCGAAAATTTTTGAAGTGCGCGAACTCGAATCCGACATTTCGTTTTTGCGCAACTATTTAACGAAAGAGCTCGTCATGCGCGAAGATATGTATTTGTTCCAAAAACAGGGGAAAGAATATAAAATCGTCGACAAAAACTGGGAGCATATCCGCGACCAACTCGTCAGCATGCGGGTAAACGGCGGATTCCCGTATATCACGGTCAATGACGGCGATTATATGCGCAACGGAGAGTTGTATTTGAAGCATTGGTATGAAGGAATCGAACTCGATCTGAAGTATTTAGAAAAAGTGCTCCCATACATTTATCAGTTGTGGGGCCGTCCGGTCCATATGGAGACGGTCGTCGAGGAAAAGCCGATGTTGTTTACGTATGACGGGAAAACGGTGCATCGGAAATATTTATAACATGAGGGCAGGGATCTCCTGCTTTTTTTGTTTGTCACGATGAATATGTGAAAAATGACACAAATTATTCGAAATCATGCCGGATAGCGTCCCCGATTTTATGAAATAATATGAAGTGGATAATTTGTGATGGTTGTCACAAATTCTTCACCACTGTTTGTTCGCCCGGGGGGATGGATATGTGGAAGCGGCATGAAAAAACGCTTGTGTTCGTTAGCTTTGCTGTTGCGGCTGTTGTCTTGCTTTCCTTGATTGGCCGCTTGTTTTCATAAGGGGGGATGAATCGTGAACGGTTACGATCCGGTGCTGCTTAGCCGTATTTTGACGGGATTGACACTGACGGTCCACATCATTTATGCCACGATCGGCGTCGGGATTCCACTGATGATCGCCATTGCCCAGTGGGTTGGGATTCGCAAAAATGATATGCATTACATCTTACTCGCTCGCCGCTGGACGCGCGGTTTTGTCATCACCGTAGCGGTCGGCGTGGTGACAGGAACAGCGATCGGCTTGCAGCTGTCGCTTTTATGGCCGAACTTTATGCAGCTGGCTGGCCAAGTGATCAGCTTGCCGCTGTTCATGGAGACGTTCGCCTTCTTTTTTGAAGCCATTTTCCTCGGCATTTATTTGTATACATGGGATCGGTTCGAAAATCAGAAAAAACATTTGCTTTTGCTTATCCCGGTGGCAATTGGGTCTTCAGCATCAGCCATGTTTATTACGATGGTGAACGCGTTTATGAATACGCCGCAAGGGTTTGAATTTAAAAACGGCGAGCTTGTCAACATCGATCCAATCGCGGCTATGTTCAACCCAGCGATGCCGACGAAAGTCGCCCATGTGCTGGCGACTTCGTATATGACGTCAGCATTCGTGCTTGCTTCGATCGCCGCTTGGCATTTATGGAAAGGCAATCGTCACATTTATCATCGCAAGGCACTTCATTTAATGATGAAAACAGCTTTTATTTTTTCGGTAGCCAGTGCATTGATTGGCGACTTATCGGGCAAATTTTTAGCCGAATACCAGCCAGAAAAGCTGGCGGCTGCTGAATGGCATTTTGAAACGAGCTCCCATGCACCGTTGATCCTGTTCGGCGCGCTCCAAGAAGACGGGGAAGTGAAATATGCCTTGGAAATTCCATATGCCCTTAGCATTTTGGCCCATAACCATCCCGCTGCGGTTGTGACCGGACTGAACGAAGTTCCGGAAGATGAACGCCCACCACTGTACATTCATTACTTATTCGATGTGATGGTCACGATCGGGGTGTTTTTAATGGTTGTCGCAGCCGCGTATTGGCTCGGATCGATTTTCCGCTGGAAGTGGACGGCGAAAAAGTGGTTTTTTGGACTGCTGGTGGCGGGAGGGCCGCTGGCGATGGCTGCGATTGAGGCGGGATGGTACTTAGCGGAAGTCGGGCGGCAGCCGTGGATTTTGCGCGGCTATATGAAAACGGCGGAAGGAGCGACATCGTCGGCGCATGTGGATACGATGCTTGTGTTGTTTTGCCTTTTGTATATGGTGTTAGTAATTGCGAGCGCAACAGTGCTCATCCGTATGTTCCGCCGCAACCCGGTTGAACGGGAGCTGGCAGAGCGGGCCAATAACGGGGAGGTGGCGCCATGACGCTCGAAGTCATTGGCATTTCGGTGTTATGGCTGTTTTTGTTCGGGTACATTATCGTTGCCTCGATTGATTTCGGGGCTGGGTTTTTCAGCGCCTATAGCCATTGGGCAAACAAACAGCATATTTTGCACCGCATCATTCAGCGCTATCTTTCCCCTGTATGGGAAGTGACGAACGTCTTTCTTGTCTTTTTCTTTGTCGGCATTGTCGGCTTTTTTCCGAAAACGGCGTATTATTACGGTTCTATTTTGCTTGTCCCGGCGAGCATCTCCATCATTTTGTTAGCTATTCGCGGCTCGTACTATGCGTTTCATACGTATGGGGGGACGGAACGGAACTGGTATTTAATCGCTTATGGATTGACGGGGTTGTTTATTCCGGCCTCCCTGTCCATCGTGTTGACGATTTCCGAAGGCGGGTTTGTGGAGGCAGGCGCCTCAGGCGTTGCGCTGGATTATGGGAAGCTGTTTGCAAGCCCGTTGTCATGGAGCATTGTGCTGCTCAGTGTGACGAGCGTTCTTTACATTTCTGCCGTTTTCTTAACGTACTATGCGGACGAGGCCAAGGATGAACGGGCGCGGGCGCTGTTGCGCCGCTACGCTCTTCTTTGGAGCGGGCCGACGATGTTGTCAGCGCTGCTCATTATTTACCAGCTCCGCTACCATAATCCCGAGCATTACGCCAACCTATGGAATGTGGCGTGGATGCTGGTCATTTCCTTTTTGTTTTTTGTCATTACCGTTTGGCTGCTTTGGCGGCAGCGGCGGTTCGGCTGGGCGTTTATTGCGCTGTTGTTTCAATATGCGTTCGCCTTTTACGCCTATGGCATTTCACATTATCCGTATTTGTTGTACCCGTATTTGACGATTTATGACGGGTTTACGAATGAGACGATGGCTATGGCGTTGATCGTCGCGTTTATTGCCGGCCTTCTGTTATTAATTCCGTCACTTTATTTGCTTATGCGCCTCTTTTTGTTTAACAAGGCGTACGTTAAAGGAAAATGGGAAGGGGGAAAAGGATAATGCAAACATTTTTGATCATGTATGCGCCGATGATCATCGTCGCCCTGTCGATCATCGCCGCGTTTTGGGCTGGTTTGAAAGATGTGCACGTAAATGAGTAGACACAATTTCAGCGTCTTGGTAATGCATAGTTTGCCGCCAATCGCCCACACTAGCGGATGACAACGAATAGAGAAAGGATGGGCGATGATGAAAGAAATATTGGAGCGTGTGAAAGAGCAGCTGGAACAATCGTTTGACGAACCGCGCTCGACGAGTCTTGATGGGGCGATTCATGAGCTTGAACGGTTAAAAGCGAGCGCCGGGGATAAACGGCAAATGATCGAAGATGTCATCCGTGCGGTGACTCACGCGCGCAATGCGCGAATGGAGCTGGCCGAGGCGGGAGATGAATCGGCGACAAACGCTTTCGCTGAGGCCTATCGGGCGCTCGATCAAGCGATTGAATCGTACAGTGGCGTCGATAACGACCCGGTGTAAGACGGATGGGGGCCCCCTTGGCCTTCATCTGTCGGAAATACGCGGAAGGCGGATGGATTGCAAGCGTTTGGCTGACGTGTTATACTGATTGGCAGCCAAGTAAATACAGGGAATGTTTTCTAGGGTTCCGCGGCTGCTTTGCGGCCGGCCTGCGACCGAGAGAAAACGCGCGGCATCGCCGCGTGCACGGAGGGACAAAAGCCCGGGAGGAGCATCGTTTCGATCGTTCTCGCGGCTTTTTTATTTTCGCTAAAAAGGGAGGACGGGGCATGGCGTGGGTTTATTTAATAGTTGCTGGTTTGTTCGAAGTTGTATGGGCGATCGCGCTGAAATATACGAACGGGTTTGCCCGCTTTTGGCCTTCTGTTGTGACGATTGCGGGGATGGCGGCGAGCTTTTACTTTTTATCACTGGCGATAAAAACGTTGCCGATCGGCACCGCCTATGCGGTGTGGACGGGAATCGGAGCGCTCGGCGCGGCCTTGGTCGGCATGTTGTTTTTAAACGAGCCAGTCAACGCGCCGCGTGTGGCGTTTTTGCTTTGCATTCTTGTCGGAGTCATCGGTTTGAAGTTTACAGCGGGGCAATAAATTGGATTCATTTCTTGTCAAGAAAAAGGGTTGACAACAGGTATAAATATTGAATATCATGAAAATATAAAAACGAATATAGTTTCTTTTGTTAAAGGGGAGTAGCTTTAACAGCAAAGTCGTCAGTTCAGGGCGCATGCCCTCGGCTTTGTTGGCAACGGCGACGTTGTTAGCGAGACCTTTACCGATGTTGGTAAAGGTCTATTTTATTTATGGAGGCCTTTACCAAAGATGGTAAGGGCCTTCTTTCATTTCATGAAACAAAAGGGGGGAAGATAATCGTAAAGGAAGATAGGTTCGGTTTCAAAAGAACAAAAAGTGGAGGGGATGGCATGCGTAAATGGTGGAAACGGCTTCGCTTCATCGTCCATGTCCGGCGTTTTCTACCGTTTTTGTTTGAATTTTTCGTTTCTCATGAAGTGCCAATGCGAAAAAAATTGTTTTCCGTCGGTTTGCTGCTTTTGTATATAGCGCTGCCGCTTGACCTCATTCCGGATTGGCTTGCGTTGTTTGGTTTGATCGATGATTTGGCCGTCTTCCTATTTATTTTGCAACAAGTCATTAAGATGGCTCCGGTTTCATTAAAAGAAAAATATAACTTGTAAAGGGGGATTCTTCCATGGATCTGTTGTCAGTGGAGTTTTGGACGGCGTTGCTGTCGATCATCATTATTGACCTTTTGCTGGCAGGGGATAACGCCATTGTGATCGGATTGGCGGCCCGCAACTTGCCCAAACACCAGCAAAAAAAGGCCGTTGTCTGGGGGACGGTCGGCGCTGTCGTCATCCGGGCGTTGGCGACCATCTTTGTCGTCTGGCTGCTGAAAATCCCAGGGCTTTTGCTTGTCGGCGGTGTGCTGCTTGTCTGGATCGCCTATAAGCTGCTTGTTGAGGGGAAGGGCCACGACGATGTTGAAGCCGGGGGAAATTTATGGGAGGCGATTCGCACGATCATTATTGCCGATGCGTTGATGGGGCTTGACAACGTATTGGCGGTCGCCGGCGCCGCGCACGGAAACTTTCTCCTCGTCGTTCTTGGGTTGCTCATTTCCGTTCCGATCATGGTGTGGGGCAGCACGCTTATTTTAAAATGGATCGAGCGCTTCCCAATCATTATTACGATCGGCGCCGGTGTCCTCGCCTGGACAGCGGCGAAAATGATCGTCGATGAGCCGTTTTTAAAGGAGTATTTTGCGAATCCTGTCGTGAAGTATGGATTTGAGCTGCTCGTTGTCGCTGCGGTCATTGCGGTGGGAACGATGAAAAAACGAAAAAGCGCCAAAGAGCCGCAACCGAAAGCCGCCAATGAATAATTGGCGGCTTTTGTGGCGGGGCAATCACCAAGCGGATGGCTATTTCCATTTCAGCAGCAGAAATTGCAGCAGCCATCCAATGGAGAGCCCGGGGATGACAGATAAAATCGGCAGCCAAATCGGCCCAAAAAACACGCCGCCGATCGTCACGTGCGACGAGTATATCAAGCCGACCGTCACAAAGTAGGCGGAGACGACAAACGGCAAAAACGAGTACGGTGTTCGCCCGCCGCCCGCATCTTTAAATGCATCCCATATGGCAAAAAAGTATAAACATGGATAAAACATCAGCCATCCGATATCGACAATGCGGGCGGCCTCATCCGTACGTCCCAAAAAGCTGAGGCGGATGGCTTCATTGAATTGGGATTGGGTGTTAATCGCAAATTCCAACGCAATAAACAAAATTCCTTTTATATACTTTTTGTTCAACAGTTGCCCAAATCCAGGCAAAGCAATGCTCCATAACAATGCTTCGATCGCCTTCACCTTATCGAACCCTTTTCTGAGATAATATTAGTTGATCGTTGCTTCGTCCATTGCACCGTCAGATAGAGCTGGGGACAATCGATGGGTGCTTCATGGTCAGTTGCTGGTTAAGCCGATGGGTGCAATTACATTTTTTGCGCCAAAGACTTGTTTTATACTTTTGTGCAATAGGAATGCGGGAAAACTCTCCTATAGAACCAAACCATACATTAGCTGAAGATGAAAAAATGTCTTTTAATTTTTCGGAATAATGAATATAATAGTAGCGTAAAGGATTTTGACAAATAAAAAAGGAGGAAGCCGTGTGAAGGGGCTAAAATCGATTTTGTTATGGGGCCTGATTTCCGTCCTTGGGGCCGCAGGATTTGCCGTTTTGGCGCTAAGCCGCGGCGAATCGGTCAACGCGATGTGGCTGATTGTCGCTGCCGTCTGCACGTATGCGGTCGCCTATCGATTTTACAGCCGGTTTATCGCCCGCAAAGTGTTCGGTCTTGATGATAACCGGAAAACGCCGGCGGAAGTGTTCAATGACGGAAAGGACTATGTTCCGACGAATAAATGGGTGTTATTTGGCCATCACTTTGCCGCCATCGCCGGCGCTGGACCGCTTGTCGGGCCGATTTTGGCCGCGCAGATGGGCTATTTGCCGGGGACGCTTTGGATTGTGATCGGGGTCGTTCTTGGCGGGGCGGTGCAAGACTTTGTCATTCTGTTCGCTTCGATGCGCCGCAATGGAAAGTCGCTTGGCGAAATGATTAAAGAAGAAATGGGGCCGGTGACGGGCTTTATCGCAGCGCTTGGCATTTTAGGCATTATGATTATTTTATTGGCCGTGTTGGCGCTCGTTGTGGTGAAAGCGCTTGTCGGAAGCCCGTGGGGGATGTTTACGATCGCCGCGACGATTCCGATTGCGATTTTGATGGGCATTTACATGCGCTTCATCCGTCCGGGGCGCGTCGCTGAGGCGTCGCTTGGAGGATTTGTGCTGTTGATTTTATCGATTGTGGCCGGGCAATACGTGGCCGAGCATCCGACGCTTTCGGCGATGTTTACGCTAAAAGGGGAAACGATCGCCATCTTAATGATCATTTACGGCTTCGTCGCTTCGGCGTTGCCGGTATGGCTATTGTTGGCGCCGCGCGACTATTTGAGCACGTTCTTGAAAATCGGCACGATCGTCGGATTGGCGCTCGGCATTTTCGTCGTGACGCCGGACTTGCAAATGCCGGCGGTGACGAAGTTTATCGACGGCACGGGGCCGGTGTTCGCAGGCGACTTGTTCCCGTTCTTGTTCATTACGATCGCTTGCGGAGCGGTGTCCGGTTTCCACGCGCTCGTTTCGTCCGGTACAACGCCGAAGATGATTGAGCTTGAAAGCCATGCGCGGCCGATCGGTTACGGCGCGATGCTGATGGAGTCGTTCGTCGCTGTCATGGCGATGGTCGCTGCTTGCATTTTGACGCCGGGGGCGTATTTTGCCATCAACAGTCCGGCGGCGGTGATCGGCACAGACGTGGCGCAGGCAGCCAAAGTCATCTCATCGTGGGGCTTCACCGTGACGCCGGATATGCTTGCTCAGCTGGCCAAAGACGTCGGCGAGCAAACAGTATTGTCGCGCACGGGCGGGGCGCCGACGCTGGCGATCGGAATGGCGGTCATTTTATCGAACGTCATCGGCGGCAAGGCGCTCATGGCCTTTTGGTATCACTTTGCCATCTTGTTTGAGGCGCTGTTTATCTTGACGACGATTGATGCGGGCACGCGCGTCGGCCGCTTCATGATCCAAGACATTATGGGCACGTTCTACAAACCGCTCGGCAAAACGGATTCGCTTGCCTCGAACTTGATCGCAACAACCCTTTGCGTATTGGCATGGGGTTACTTCCTGTACCAAGGCGTTGTCGACCCGCTCGGCGGCATCAACACGCTATGGCCGCTATTTGGCATCGCCAACCAAATGCTTGCCGGCATCGCCTTGTTGTTTGCGACGACGGTTCTATTTAAAATGGGCAAAAAAGCGTATGTTTGGGTCACGCTCGTGCCGACGACATGGCTGCTTGTCGTGACGTTGACTGCGGGATACCAAAAGCTGTTCCACGAAAATGTCAAAATCGGTTTCTTGTCGCATGCGAAGATGTTCCAGGACAGCTTGAGCCAAGGAAAAATCTTGGCGCCGGCAACGAATGAGGCGCAAATGCGGCAAATTATTATGAACGACTACATTGACGCTACGCTGTGCGCCATTTTCATGCTTGTTGTGATCGCAATGCTTATTTCGGCGTTGAACATCTGGATCAAAGTGTTGCAAAACAAACATGTGCCGCTCAAGGAAGCGCCGTACGTGCCGCGCGATGGAGAAGGAGCGAAGCATTATGCCTAAATGGCTGCAAACGGTGTTGGCGTACCGCCGGCAGTTTCTTGACTTGCTTGTCGGTGTGCCGAGTTATGAAAAATATGTCGAGCATATGAAAACCCATCACCCTGGCGTGCCGATCAAGTCGCGGAAAGAGTTTTTCTGCGAGGCGCAAGAGGCGCGCTACAATGCCAAAGGTGGCAAAGTGTCGCGTTGCTGCTAGCGGACGGGAAGGAAGGAGGGGCGCGTTCCCTTCTTCCTTTTTTCTTCTTGTTCATTATCGCTGAGAAAATGTTCGGTTGGCGGCATGGTTTTTGTGAAAGACGTTGGGAGCGTTGGATCAACCCTCAGTGGAGAAAGGAGCTGTACATACGATGCGCATTCTGTTTGTCGGAGCGGGAGCGGTCGGCGGGTATTTCGGCGGCCGTCTTCTTGAAAAAGGGGTGGACGTAACGTTTCTTGTCCGCGAGCGAAGAAAACGGGAGATCGAAGAACGCGGGCTTGTCATCCACAGCGTCCATGGCGATGTGGTATTGGCGCCGAAATTGCTTGTTGCCGGCAAACCGGCCGAGCCGTTTGATCTTGTCGTGTTCTCAAGCAAAGCGTACCATTTAGACGGCGCCATCGCCGACGCGAAACCGTATGTTGGAGAGGCGACGATGATTTTGCCGTTGTTAAATGGCATGGCCCATATGGATGCGTTATGGGAGGCGTTCGGCCGCGAGAATGTCTTAGGCGGGCTTTGCTTTATCGAAACGACGTTAAACGAGAGAGGGGAGATCATCCAAACGAGCCCGGCGCATGAGATACGTTTCGGTGAATGGCCTGCAGGACGGACTGAACGGGTGGAGGCGCTCGAATCGCTGTTTGCCGGCGCCAACGCCTGCTTTCGCCTAAGCGAACAAATTGCAGCTGATATGTGGAACAAATATTTGTTTATCGCGACGATGTCGGGCGTGACAACGCTGTTCCGCGCCCCGATCGGGCCGATCCGTTCCGGGGAGTACGGGAGCGTCATCATCGATCGGCTGTTTCGGGAAATCAAAACGATCATTCAGGCGCATGGGGCGCCGCTGACCGATGAAATGGCTGAGCGGCAGCGCACCCAGCTCGAGCAGATCGCCCCAACGATGAAATCGTCGATGCAGCGCGATATGGAAAAAGGACAGCTCATTGAAGCCGATCATTTGCAAGGGTATTTGCTAGCATTGGCGAAGCGGCATGGCATCCATGCTCCGATGCTCGAAACGGTGTATCACAATTTAAAAATTTACGAGTCAAGCCGCGTTGTCGCGGAATAAGTGGTGGACAAGTGTTGGCCGGCCGGCGGGAGCCTATGGGCAACCGCTCGCCGGCTTATTTTTGTGAACAAAAGAGAGTTGTTTCTTGCAGCGATGTAGTGTACAGTTAGTAGTGAAAACGTGTGCACAGAGGAGGAGCTGCTGTGAAAAAAGTGTGGTGGAAAGAGGGCGTTGCCTACCAAATTTATCCTCGCAGCTTTATGGATGCCAACGGCGACGGCATCGGTGATCTTCGCGGCATTATGGAAAAGTTGGACTATTTGGTGGAGCTTGGGGTCGATATCATCTGGATTTGCCCGATTTACCGATCGCCGAACGCTGATAACGGATATGACATCAGCGACTATTATGCCATTATGGATGAGTTTGGAACGATGGATGACTTCGATGAATTGCTTGTTGAAGCGCATCGGCGCGGGTTGAAAGTCATTTTGGATTTGGTCATCAATCATACGAGTGATGAGCATCCGTGGTTTATCGAATCGCGGTCATCGCGGGACAATCCGAAGCGCGACTGGTACATTTGGCGCGATGGCAAAGACGGGCGCGAACCGAACAACTGGGAAAGCATTTTCGGCGGCTCGGCATGGCAGTATGACGAGCGGACGGGGCAGTACTATTTGCATCTTTTCGATGTGAAACAGCCCGATTTGAACTGGGAAAACAGCGAGGTGCGCCAAGCGCTGTATGACATGATCAACTGGTGGTTGGATAAAGGCATCGACGGCTTTCGCGTCGACGCGATTTCCCACATTAAGAAAAAGCCGGGTCTTCCCGACTTGCCAAATCCGAAGGGGCTGAAGTACGTGCCGTCATTTGCTGCGCACATGAACCAGCCAGGGATTATGGAGTATTTGCGAGAGTTGAAAGAGCAAACGTTTGCACGATATGACATTATGACGGTCGGCGAGGCGAACGGAGTAACGGTTGATGAGGCTGAACAATGGGTCGGGGAAGAAAACGGCGTGTTTAATATGATTTTTCAGTTCGAGCATTTAGGGCTTTGGAAAAGGAAAGCCGATGGTTCGATCGATGTCCGCCGGCTGAAGCGGACGTTGACGAAATGGCAAAAAGGATTGGAAAACCGTGGGTGGAACGCGCTCTTTTTGGAAAACCACGACTTGCCTCGATCGGTGTCGACATGGGGAAATGACGGCGAGTATTGGGCGGAGAGCGCGAAGGCGCTTGGCGCGCTCTACTTTTTTATGCAAGGGACGCCGTTCATTTACCAAGGGCAAGAGATCGGGATGACGAACGTGCAATTCTCCGACATTCGCGACTACCGCGATGTCGCTGCCTTGCGTCTGTATGAGCTCGAACGGGCGAACGGCCGGACGCATGAGGAAGTGATGAAGATCATTTGGAAAACCGGGCGCGACAACTCGCGCACCCCGATGCAATGGTCTGATGCCCCGAACGCAGGGTTTACGACTGGCACGCCATGGATCAAGGTGAACGAAAACTATCGTACGATTAATGTTGAAGCCGAGCGGCGCGATCCGAACTCAGTATGGTCGTTTTATCGACAAATGATTCAGCTTCGGAAAGCGAACGAGCTGTTTGTTTACGGAACGTACGATCTGCTTTTGGAAAATCACCCATCCATTTACGCGTACACAAGAACGCTTGGCCGCGATCGGGCGCTTGTCATTGTCAACGTATCCGATCGGCCTTCGCTTTACCGCTATGACGGCTTCCGCCTTCAGTCAAGCGATTTGGCGCTTTCGAACTACCCGGTCCGTCCGCATAAAAATGCGACGCGTTTTAAGCTGAAGCCGTACGAGGCGCGCGTATACATCTGGAAAGAATAAGGAGGAATTTGCCTTTCCGTGTTGAATGAATCAATGAATACGGAAAGGATGGTAAAGGCTGCCGATTCTTCGGCGGCTTTTTTCTTCATGCATAATAGAAGGATGATGCTGCGCAAACAACACCCGGGAAACCGCCGGCTGGGCGGGGCTTTTTTGGCGTCATCCTGCCGGGAGAACGGTGAAATAGCATTTTGCTTAAACGGCGGCATATGATTATGTTATACTAACAAATATTAAGGGACACGAAATACATAGTTCGCAAGGGGGATCGGTATGGGAGCGGAGCAGCAGCCGCTTATTGCAGAACAAAAAGAAAAAATATGGACGAAAGATTTCGTTTTGATTTGTTTGGCCAATTTTTTTGTGTTTCTTGGGTTTCAAATGACGCTGCCGACCATTCCGCTGTTTGTCGAGCATTTGGGCGGCAACGATCAGCTGATTGGCGTTGTCGTTGGTGTGTTTACGTTTTCGGCGCTCATCGTCCGTCCGTTCGCCGGCCATGCGCTTGAGACGAAAGGGCGCCGGTTTGTGTTTTTATTGGGTCTTCTCATTTTTGTCATTTCTGTCGGTTCCTACAGCTTGATCTCAAGCATTTTCCTTCTCTTTTTGATGCGGGTCGTCCAAGGAATCGGCTGGGGGTTTTCAACAACCGCTTCCGGAACGGTGGCGACGGACATCATTCCAGCGAGCCGCCGCGGGGAAGGAATGGGCTATTACGGGCTGTCCGGAAATATCGCCTTGGCGTTTGGTCCGTCGCTTGGACTTGTGCTTGCCGCTATGATTCCGTTTAGCCATCTGTTTGCCATTTGTGCGGCGCTTGGAGTCGCTTCGGTGCTGTTTGCCGCCGCGATCACGTATAAAAAAGTGGAAGCCGTGCATGGCAAAGGGGCGAACAGATGGGATTTGTACGAAAAAAGCGCTTTAACTCCGTCGGTGCTGTTGTTTTTCTTGACGGTGACGTTCGGCGGCATCGCCTCATTCTTGCCTCTATATACGGCGCAAAAGCAGATCGGCGGCCTGCAGCTGTACTTTTTGCTTTATGCGCTTGCCTTGATGGTGACGCGAACGTTCGCTGGCCAGTTGTATGACCGAAAAGGGCATCGGGCCGTCTTTCTCCCTGGTGCGGGGCTTATTTTGCTGGCGATGCTTCTTCTCGCTTGGCTGCCGGGAGAATGGGCGTTGCTTTTGGCGGCGGTGCTGTACGGTTTCGGCTTTGGCATGGTGCAGCCCGGGCTGCAGGCGTGGTCCGTCGAGCGGGCCCCTGCCCACCGCAAGGGAATGGCGAACGCGACATTTTTCTCGTTTTTTGATTTAGGGGTCGGCGTTGGGGCGATGGTGTTTGGCCAAATCAGCCATTGGTTCGGCTATCCGAGCATTTATTTAGCTGCTAGCGGTTCGGTGCTCCTTTCGATGCTTGTCTATCTGTCGGTCTTGCATAAAGAACAATCGCTTCGCCCCAGGGAACGAAAAAACGCTTAGGGATAACCCCTAGGCGTTTTTTCTGCCCAGCGGCGCATCGAAACGGCCTTTGAGTGCGGCTCGTCACCGCCGGGAATGCACTTCGTAAATGGCGAATTTTAAGTAGTCGCCTTCTTCCGCGGCAAGGAGTTTCGGGTGGTCGTAGCCGGCGCCGTTCCAATATACTTGGCGCAGCACTTTTTTCGCGTCAAATGCCGCATCAGCGATCATCTCTTGAAATAGGTGCGGGCGGACGTGGTACGAGCAGCTTGATGTGACGAAAAAGCCGCCGTCTTTGACAAGCTTCAATCCGTTTAAGTTAATGTCTTTATAGCCGCGCAGCGCCTTCGGGACGGCATGGGCCGATTTCGCGAACGCCGGCGGGTCGATGATGACGACATCCCACTGTTTGCCGGCGCGCACCGATTCGCGCAAATAGTCGAAGGCGTTGGCGACGACAAATTCAACGTTCGTGAATCCGTTTAACGCGGCGTTCCGTTTCGCCGTTTCGATGGCATGTTCGGAAATATCGACGGCAGTAGCATGTTTTGCCCCATACAGACAAGCGTTTAGCATAAACGAGCCGGTATGGGTGAAGCAGTCGAGCACCGTCGTCTCCGGACCGATGAGCGGACGAAGGGCGGCGCGGTTTTGCCGCTGGTCGAAGAAAAAGCCCGTTTTTTGTCCGTTTTCAATATCGACGATGTATTTCACGCCGTTTTCCTCGATTTCGATTTCAGTTTCCGCTTCCCCGTACCAAAAGCCTTTTTCTTGTTTGAGACCCTCAAGCTCCCGAACGGACACATCGTTGCGCAAATAAATGGCCCTTGGGGCAAACACGTCAAGCAAGCCGCGCAAAATCCAGTCTTTCCGCCTTTCCATGCCGAGCGCCAAAATTTGCACAACAAGCACATCTTCATATTTGTCGACGATCAATCCGGGCAAAAAGTCGGCCTCGCCATAGACGGCTCGGCAGGAGCGAACGCCGGGAATCATCCGTTCACGGTACGCCCACGCCTGACGGATGCGGTCGATGAAAAAGCGCTCATCGAGTTCATCGTTTGGGTTTTGCGTCAAAACGCGGACGATGATTTGCGAAGCGGGGTTGATATATCCTTTCGCCAGCCAATAGCCTTGATGATTGTAAACGTCAACGAAGTCGCCCGGCGCCGCATCGCCTTCGATGCGGTCGACTTCACTTTGAAAAATCCATGGATGCCCTTGCTCAAGCCGTTTTTTTCGTTCTCTTTTCAGGATGACCTTCGCCATCGTTTCCACTCCCATCCAATCGTCATTTGTGATTTTAGTCCGAACAACTCTCGCAAGTCTCGATACACCAAACCTTGCAGTTTCTTAAACGAAGAAAGCAGATGGTGTTCGTATGCGACTTTCGAGGCAAAGTTCAACGCTTGTTTCATCGCTTGCATCGTCTCAACGAGTTGTTGATGTTGGGCTTCCGTTGGCAACAACCGAATTTTAGCGGTGACGACCAATTCCATGCGTTTCACCTCCTTTTTTTCAGTATTATAATTTTACCGTGTATTACTGAAAAACGAACCGTTTTTCGTACAAAAAATAAAAAAGGGCAATTCCTCCCTCACCTTCCCTTCTCTTAGAGGTGGGGGACTCCTTGCCTAATAACGTTGAAACGTGCGGCGCAACGTCGGCGAAAAAAAGATTGACAACCGTTGCCGTCGTGGTATGATAAGTGTAAAGAAAACTGAAAATTGCACCATCATCCACTAGGGGGGCCTTTAGAAAGGCTGAGATCAAAGTGTGCCTTTGAGACCCTTAGCACCTGATCTGGGTAATGCCAGCGTAGGGAAGTGGAGGAGCAGCACAGCAAGGCTAGGCGCTTTGCCTTGCCAACGTCGTCGCATGCCCACGCCGCTTTCTTTACGCCAATAGGCAAAGGAAGCGGCGTTTTTATTTTGCTAAAAAAGGGGGAGGACGAATGTCATTCGCAAAGCAATTGCGCCAAGCGGCCGATCCGATCTGGCAGGCGAGCTTTCGCCATCCGTTTGTTCAGGAGCTTGGCCAAGGGACGCTCGCGCGCGAGAAGTTTCGCTATTACGTGATGCAAGATGCCTATTATTTGCGCCATTTTGCCCGCGTGCAGGCGATCGGGGCAGCGAAATCGCCGGATTTGGCGACGACAGCCCGGTTGGCGCACCATGCACAAAGCACGTGCGAAGCCGAGCTGTCGCTGCATGAAACGTTCGCCGAGCTGCTAGGCATTACGGAAGAGGAAAGGGCGGCGTTCATTCCGGCGCCGACGGCGTACGCCTATACGTCGCACATGTACCGCGCGGCGTACGAAGGGCATCTCGGTGATGTTATCGCCGCCATTTTGCCGTGCTACTGGCTGTATTACGAAATTGGCGAGCGCTTGAAAACATGCCGGCCGAACGATCCGATTTATGAAAAATGGATCGGCACCTACAGTTCGGACTGGTTCCGCTCGCTTGTGGAAGAGCAAATCGCGCGGCTTGACGACATCGCTGACGCGGTCACCGAAGAGGATCGCCATCGGATGAAGCGGCATTTCCTCATCAGCAGCGAATATGAGTACGAGTTTTGGGAGATGGCGTATCGGCTTGAGCAGTGGCCGTCGGCTGAATTGGCGGCGAGCCGTTGACTCGATGCAAGGAGGAGAACAGGATGGAAGTGAAGACAAAAGGGTTAAAATTGGCGGATATTTTAACGACGATCGTCATTGCGATTGTGTTCGGCATCATTTACAAATTGTGGGGTCCGTTGTACAGTGCGGTCGGAGTATTCGGATTTCATCTTGACCAACTCATTTACGGGATGTGGTTTATCGCCTCCTCGCTCGCTTATTTGCTCATTCGCAAGCCAGGGGTGGCGCTGCTTGCTGAAGTAGCCGCCTCGTCCGGCGAACTCATTATGGGATCGCAATGGGGGCTTGAAGTGCTCATTTACGGGGTCGTTCAAGGGCTGTTTGCCGAGCTCGTCTTTGCCGCCTTCCGCTATCGGCGCTTTGATGCGTTCGTTGTATCGCTCGGCGCGGTCGGGGCGACGATTGGTTCGCTCATCATGGACTTTTACAAAGGCTATATTGAGGCGCTCGCCCCATGGAATATGGCGCTCTTTTTGCTGGCGCGTTTTATCGGTGCCATCCTCATCTCCGGCGTGTTTGCTGTTTCATTGGCGAAAGCGCTCGAAAAAACCGGAGTGACGCAAATGTGGCGTCCGGCCTCGAAAGACGATTACGATGCGTTGAACCGGTAAGGCGGCGAATGGCGATGAAACAAGCAATTGCGATTGATCGGCTGCGTCTGAAATTTCCCGGGAGCGACGGGCTGCTGTTTCGCGACTTGTCGCTTTCGATTGCCGAGGGGGAGAAAGTGCTCCTCCTTGGTCCGTCGGGATGCGGCAAGTCGACATTATTGCAAGTGATGGCTGGCATCATTCCCCACTCGATCGATGTGCCGATGAAAGCGGAGCGCCTTGAGCGGCCGAAACGGTGGGGCTATGTTTTCCAAGATCCTGATGCGCAATTTTGCATGCCGTATGCGGACGAGGAAATCGCTTTTGCCCTCGAAAATCGAAGCGTGCCGCGCCACGAGATGCCCGTCCGCATCCGTGCCCTGCTGGACCAAGTCGGTTTGGAGATCGCCCCGCATACTGATATTCATACGCTTTCCGGTGGAATGAAGCAGCGGTTGGCTCTTGCTTCGGTGCTGGCGCTTGAGCCGGATATCTTGTTTTTGGATGAGCCGACGGCGCTGCTCGATGAAGAAGGGACGAAGGCGGTATGGCAAACGGTGAAGCAGGTGGGCCGCGGCAAAACGGTCGTCATCGTCGAGCATAAAATTGACCATGTGCTCGACTTTGTGGATCGCATTGTCTTGTTCGGCCGCGATGGGCGCATCGTCGCCGACGGCGAGGCGAAAGCGGTGTTTTCCGACTATAAAGACGTCATTGCCGCTGAAGGCATTTGGTATCCAGGCGTCTGGGACGACTATGATCGAACGGCAAGGCGGCGGAAACACCATAAAGGCGAGAAGCTTCTTCGCCTCGCCCGTTTTCGCGGGTTCCGCGGCCGTGAGGCGAAAATCTATGTTCCTGAAGCAACGGTGCACGCCGGCGAATGGATTGCCGTCACCGGAAAAAACGGCGCCGGCAAAAGCACGCTGTTGCATGCGCTCATGCAACTCATTCGCACGGACGGCGAGTATATGCTGCTAGGCGCCGACATCAAGCGGCAACACCCGCTCTACCGCCATATTGCGTTCGTTTTCCAAAATCCGGAGTGGCAATTTGTCACCCATTCCGTTCGCGAAGAGCTCGCCTACTCGCTTCGGCTTGAAGGGCGGCCGGAAGCGGAAATCGAGGAAACCATCACCCGCCTGTTGCGTGAATTTGACCTTGTTGAGCAGCAAGACCAGCACCCGTACCAACTGTCGGTCGGACAAAAGCGGCGGTTGAGCGTCGCCGCTTCGATCGTCGCCGGCCAACGCCTCTTTTTGCTTGATGAGCCGACGTTTGGTCAGGACGCGAAAAACACGTTTGCTTTGCTTGAAATGCTTGAAGCGCACCGCGAACAAGGAGCGGCGATCATGATGGTTACACATGACGAACAAATCGTCCGCCGTTTTGCGACGAGACGGTGGGTGATTGAAGACGGGGCGCTCGTTCGGGACGAACAGCTTGACATCCGAGAGCCGGTGTTGGCGGAAGGTGGGGCAGGGCGATGAAATGGGAGGTTCGCTGCCGCGAGACATGGCTTCATGAGACGAACCCGAGCTTGAAGCTCATTGTGCTTGTCGTGCTCTTTTTCGCTGTGTTGTTCATTCATAACCCGAATGTGCTGATTAACGTTTCGCTCGCTCTCTTCGTTTTGTTTTGCTTTGGCACCGGCTATCCGGCGAATGTGTTGTTTTGGCTGTTTTTGCCGTTTTTCCTCGTCTTTGTTTCGACGGCTTCATCGATGATGATGTTTGGCGAAGGAACAACGACATGGGTTCGCTGGGGGCTCATCCATATTACAGCGGAAAGTTTTTGGCGCGGGGTGCACATCGGGTTTCGCGCTTTGGCGCTTGGGCTTCTCGGGTTGATTTTTTCGCTGACGACCCGGCCGGTTCCGTTGTTTTATTCACTCATGCAGCAGCTGAAGCTGAAGCCAAAGTATGCGTACAGTTTTTTGGCGGCCGTTCGCCTATTGCCGATTATGCTTGAAGAGTTTCAGACGATCCGCTATGCGTTAACAGTGCGCGGCGTGCCGAACAAGGGCGGCCTCAGCAAAGTGAAGCGCTACGCCATTCCGCTGTTGTCGCAAAGCATCCGCCGCGCCCAGCGCATCGCTGTGGCGATGGAAGCGAAACAATTTTCCGGCAGCGGGGGGCGCACGTTTTATTATGAAATCGGGTTCGGCAAATATGATATTTGGCTTGTCGCCTTGTTTGCCGCTTTGATGTTCGCCGCCTACTATGTCGGCGTTCATTATCCGTATATTTCTATAAGCGATGTACGGTAGAAAGAAAGGGATGGCGATGGGGGTTCTCCATTTCATTTCCACCGGGCGTCAGACGGTTGGCGAGTTCGCCGCGATTTGTGCGCACACCCATCCGTATGCCGACCTGATTCATATTCGCGAAAAAGGGAAGACGGCGCGTGAAGTGGCGGCGTTTGTCATGTCCCTGCTTCGCGTCGGGGTGCCGCCGCAAAAAATCATCGTCAATGACCGGGTTGATGTCGCGGCTGTCTACGGTGTCAAAGGTGTGCAGCTTGCTTATCACAGCCTGCCGGTGCGCGCCGTCCGCCGCTCGTTTCCGGACTTGACGGTTGGTTGCTCGGTGCACGGGCTTGAGGAGGCGAAACAAGCCGAACAGGATGGCGCTCACTTTTGTTTGTATGGTCATATTTTTCCGACGGAAAGCAAGCCCGGTTTACGGCCGCGCGGTCTGGACTCGCTTGCGGAAATCGTGGCCGCCGTGTCCATTCCAGTCATCGCCATCGGCGGCATTCACGCCGGCAACGCCCGTCGGGTGCTGGAAGCGGGCGCGGCCGGGGTGGCGGTATTGTCGGCTGTTTTTTTCGCTGCCGACCCCGTTGCTGAGGCCAAACGGCTGGCAGACATAGTGAAAGGGAGGGGATAGGGGATGACGCATCGGTATGACGTCGCCATCGTCGGCGGCGGGGTGATTGGGGCGGCCATCGGTTTTGAGCTCGCCAAGCGGCGGCATCGCGTCGCCATTTTTGAAAAAGGAACGATGGGAAGCGGGGCGTCAAGCGCGGCAGCCGGCATGCTTGGGGCGCAATCCGAGTTTTCGACACCAAGCCCGCTTGTGCCGCTTGCCTTGCAAAGCCGAGCTCTCATGCCGGCCTTGGCTGAAGAGCTGAGGGAGAGGACCGGCATCGATATCGGCCTTGTCGAAAAAGGATTGATCAAACTAGCGACAACGGAAGAGGAAGCAGACGATCTCTATCGCCATTATACATTTTGGCGGGGCATAGGCGAACCGGTGCAGTGGCTCACGAAAGGGGAGGCGCTTGAAATGGAGCCGCGTCTTGCGGCGGAAGCGCTTGCTGGCGCGATGTACATCCCTGGCGATGGGCAAGTGAGCGCTCCGGATTTGGCCGCCGCTCTCGCCTATGCCGCCGCCTCCGCCGGCGCTTGTCTGTACGAGTATACGGAAGTGTTCGACATCCGTTCCGACAGCAGTGGGCATGTGTTAGACACAACAGGCGGAACGTTTGCCGCCGAGGCGGTCGTCATCGCTTCCGGCGCTTGGGCGGCGCGGCTCGGCGCGCGGGTTGGGCTTTCGCTTTCCGTTTATCCGGTCAAAGGGGAATGCGTCATGGTGCGCGCCCCGGTTCCGTTGTTGCAAACGACTGTATTTGCGAAAAACGGCTGCTACATCGTTCCGAAATCAGGAAACCGGCTGCTCATCGGAGCGACGTCCACGCCCGGCACGTTCGACCGGCGCGTATCGGCCGGTGGGGTGATGAACTTGCTTCACCGCGCCGCCCACCTTGTTCCGGACATCGAACAGGCGGAATGGGTGGCATCATGGAGCGGCATTCGGCCGCAGACCGAAGACGGCTTGCCTTATCTAGGCGAGCATCCGGAGCGGCGCGGCTTATTCGTCGCTGCCGGCCATTACCGGAACGGCATTTTGCTCAGCCCGTTGACCGGTCTGCTTGTCGCCGACTTAGTGGAGCGGAAAGAGACGGCGTTTGACCTTGCGCCATTTTCGTTGACACGCCATATCGGAAAGGTGGGGGTGGAATGACGTTAGTGATTAACGGGGAGACGGTCGCCGTGCCCGACGAGGTGAAAACGGTGGGCGATTTGCTTGCCCATTTCCGGCTTGAGAACAAGCTTTGCATCGTCGAAGTCAATGTCCGCATCATCCAAAAACATGAGTATGGGACGACGGCGCTATGCGATGGCGATCGCGTGGAAATCGTTCATTTTGTAGGAGGCGGTTGAGATGTTGAAAATTGGCCCATATGAATTCTCTTCGCGGCTGTTGCTCGGCACGGGCAAATATCCGAGCTTGGACGTGCAAAAAGAAGCGGTGGAAGCATCAGGGGCGGAAATTTTAACGTTCGCCGTCCGGCGAATGAACATCTTTTCTCCGGAGCAGCCGAACTTTTTAGAGCAGCTCGATTTAAGCAAATATAAGCTTTTGCCGAACACCGCCGGGGCGAAAACGGCCGAAGAAGCGGTGCGCATCGCCCGGCTCGCCAAGGCATCCGGATTGTGTGATATGATAAAAGTAGAAGTGATCGGCTGCGACAAAACGCTCCTCCCAGACCCGATCGAGACGTTGAAAGCGGCGGAAATGCTGCTTGAGGAAGGGTTTATCGTGTTGCCGTACACATCCGATGACGTCGTGCTGGCGAAGCGGCTTGAGGAGCTTGGCTGCCATGCGATCATGCCGGGCGCCTCGCCGATCGGGTCCGGGCAAGGCATCATCAATCCGCTCAATTTGAGCTTTATCATTGAGCAGGCGAACGTGCCGGTCATTGTCGACGCCGGCATCGGCGGACCGGCGGACGCGGCGCTGGCGATGGAGCTTGGCGCGGATGGGGTGCTGTTGAATACCGCTGTTTCCGGCGCGGCCGATCCAGTGAAAATGGCGAAAGCGATGAAGCTGGCGGTAGAAGCGGGCCGGCTCGGCTATGAAGCCGGACGCATCCCGAAAAAACGGTACGCGTCAGCGAGTAGCCCAATGGAAGGAATGAGTGTTGTTTGAACGAACGGTATTCCCGACAGCAACTATTTGCACCGATTGGAGAGGAAGGACAGAAGAAAATACGAGAAAAGCATGTCGTGCTGATCGGTGCCGGAGCGCTCGGCACAGGCAACGCCGAAGCGCTCGTGCGCGCCGGCATCGGCAAATTGACAATCATCGACCGCGATTACGTCGAATGGAGCAACTTGCAGCGCCAGCAACTGTACAGCGAAGCGGATGCGAAGGAGCGGCTGCCAAAGGCGATCGCCGCCAAACGGCGCCTTGAACAAATCAACAGCGAGGTTGAGATCGAGGCCATTGTCGGCGACGCCGGCCCGGAAGAATTGGAAACGATCGCTGTCAAGCAACGCCCTGACTTATGGATCGATGCGACAGACAATTTTGATACGCGCCTTGTCATCAATGACGTTGCCTACAAGTACAACATTCCGTGGATTTATGGCGCTTGTGTCGGCAGTTACGGTTTAAGCTGCGCCTTCATTCCGAACCGCACGCCTTGTTTGTATTGCTTGCTTGAAACGGTGCCGCAAGGGGGATTGACGTGCGATACGGCCGGCATTATCAGCCCAGCGGTGCAAATGGTTGTCAGCTATCAGATGGCTGAGGCGTTAAAAATTTTAGTGGAGGACTGGTCGGCGCTCCGCGGCAAGCTCGTTTCGTTTGACCTTTGGACGAACGAATATGCCGCCATTCGCATTGACGGGGTGAAAAAGGACGGTTGCCCGACGTGCGGACGTCATCCATCTTATCCGTTTCTTTCCTATGAACAACGGACGAAGACTGCCGTCTTGTGCGGGCGCGATTCTGTGCAAATCCGTCCGCCTGCCCGACGCGAGTACGACTTGAATGAAGTGGCGGAGCTGTTTCGCCGCCAAGGGCTTCAAGCGGAAGCGAACCCGTATCTTGTCTCCGTTTCGCTCGGCGACAAGCGGTTGGTTGTCTTTCGTGATGGCCGTGCGCTTGTGCACGGCACGAAAGACGTGCAGGAGGCAAAGGCGATCTATTACCGCTATTTAGGTTGAAACGAGAGAAAATGAAATGAGGGCGTCTATTGATGGGAGGACGCCCTTGTTTTGTTCATCAAACTGTCAAAAAGACACCCTTCTCCTCCTGCTTTTCCCGCCGTCAATATGGTACGATGAAAGAGGGGAAGAAAAGGGAGGGGAAGACGAATGGCCGAGTGGTCGGTGACATTCAACATTGCCTCATTGCTTGTTCTTGTGTATTTGATTGGTTCCTGTTGGCTTGAATCATGATGCGCCTCGGTTCATCCGGCGCATTTTTCTTTTTGGTTGTCTGGCTTTATATGGAAGGACAACTCGCCAGCTATAGTCAGTTGGCGAAAAATTTGTTATATTTAAGATAGGAAGAGCGAAAACGGCTGCTGCCGGCCGCATCGCTTTGTTTCCGCTTAGCGCGGCAAGTGTGGTTTTTACGCATGATTCGGCGGAAAAATGGATATGAATAACATAGTCACCATCCATAGGAGTGTGAAGATTCGTTGGAAGAGTGGCCGTTAAGGTTGTTCGGGTGGTTTTTCCTCTCCCTGCTCGCGAATGCACTGTTCGCTTCAGCAGAAGCCGCGTTTTCTTCGGCAAGCAAGGCACGGTTGCGGCATTATGCGGAAGAGCATCTGCACAATAAGCGCCTCCAAGCGGTGATCGGTCAGCTTGACCGCGTGTTGTTGGCGCTTGCTGTGGCCAACCGCCTCACCAGCGTCGTGACGGTCGTGCTCTTTACGGACATCGCCGTTTCGTTGCTTGGGGAACAGATGGGCTTGTTTGCCACGCTGGCGGTGATGACAGTATTATTTGTCGTCTTCGGTGAAATTTTGCCAAAATCGATGGCGAAAGAGCATGCGGAGCAGCTCGCCATCCGATACGCCGGCCTTGCCTATGGGCTGATGAAGTTGATGACGCCGGTTACGGCGTCGCTCCAAGCCTTAAAAGATCGAATCGCCAAGAGGTTCGCCAATGGGGTGGCTGTGCCGGCTGTTACTGAGGAAGATATTAAAGTGATGGTTGAGCTGAGTGAAGAAGAAGGGGTCATCGACAACAAAGAAAAAGAATTGATCCAACGTTCGCTCGATTTTGATGAAATTTTGGTCGGAGAAATTTTCACGCCGCGCGCTGATATGGTGGCGGTGGAAGTGAACCAGCCGATTGAAGAGATTCGCGACGTGTTTTTGGAAGAGAAATATTCCCGCATCCCGGTCTATGAAGGGGATATTGACAACGTGATCGGCATTTTGTCGGAAAGCGACTTTTTCAGCGAGCTTGTGCAAAAGCGGGAGGTGCGCATCCGCGATTTGTTGCGCCAGCCGTTGTTCGTTGTCGAGTCAATGAAAGTGTCCGATCTCCTGCCGGAGCTGCAAAAAAGCAAAGTGCATATGGCGATCGTCGTCGACGAGTTTGGCGGCACCGCCGGCTTGATTACGCTCGAAGATATTCTCGAGCAAATTGTCGGCGAAATATGGGATGAGCATGATGAGGCGGTGAAAA
>NZ_MQMG01000041.1 GCF_001908025.1 Geobacillus proteiniphilus | reverse complement strand
TTATTATTTTATTCTACAAGAAACATCCGGAAACCTCTAGGTTGATGCTACTATTATGATTTCCAAAAAATCCATGATTTACACAAGAGCGGTCATTTTTTTCGCTTGATTCATGGGACGGTCGGCTTTCGGTCATACTAACAGACAAGGAGGTGCACGATGATGGCGGAACAAAAAGGGAAGCTCGAGCAAGAGAAGACGGAGCGGCCGATGACGCTCATACAAAAAACGATCATCATCGGGTTTGTCGGCGGGGTGTTTTGGAGTTTGATCGGCTATTTGTCCTATTTTTCCATTTCAGTGAAATCAGTCCGAACATGTTTCTCATCCCGTGGGTTGCCGGGGACTGGAAATATGGGAAAGCCGGCAATTATGCGGCCATCGTGCTGATCGGCATCATTTCCATTGCGGCGGCGCTTTTGTATTACGCGTTGTTGCGAAACATCTGCGGCATGTGGGCTGGGATTTTATACGGCGCTGCGCTTTGGATGATTGTTTTTTATTTGTTTAATCCCCTGTTTCCAAACGTTCAGCCGGTGGCCGACTTGGAAATCAATACGATCGTGACGACGCTTTGTTTGTACATTTTATACGGCGTGTTTGTCGGCTATTCCATCTCGTTCGAAACACAAGAAATGAATCGGCTGTCCTCAAGCTCGGGGAAGGAGGCGGCGAACGAAGGAAGCTGACGCCGCATTTTGGCCCTGAAAGCAAGTGTCAAGCGGACGCCTGGCGGAAACCGTCACCTTTATGGTAAAATTTAAAGGAAGTTTTGGCATGCCTTTCGCATCATGGCGGACGTTGCGTAAAACCGGCGCGCCTATATAAGGCCGCTTGTGTCGCCTTGGCCACAACGATTTTCTGTTCCTGTTGCCGGCGGCAGGGGGAGTACATTTTCTGGGAAGAGGAGACGGGAACATGGAAAAGCTGGAAAAGCTTCGGGAGCTTCTTGACGAGCAGCATATCGACGGGCTGTTAGTAACAAACGGCTACAACCGCCGCTATTTGACCGGGTTTACTGGCACGGCCGGCGCTGTACTTGTCAGCCGTCAAGGGGCGGTGTTGATTACGGACTTCCGCTACGTCGAACAAGCATCGAGGCAAGCCCAAGGGTTTGAAGTCGTCCAGCACAGCGGGCCGATTATCGAAGAAATCGCCAATCAGGTGAAGCGACTTGGCATCAAGAGGCTTGGCTTTGAGCAAGAACATGTCACCTATGCAGCATATAAGTCGTATGAAGAAGCCATCCGCGCTGAACTTGTGCCGACGTCTTGGCTCGTGGAAAAATTGCGCTTGATTAAGTCAGAGGCAGAGATTAAGATATTAAAGGAAGCAGCAGAAATCGCCGATGCGGCGTTTTCGCACATTTTGTCGTTCATCCGTCCAGGCGTTAAAGAAATCGAAGTGGCGAATGAGCTAGAATTTTTTATGCGCAAACAAGGGGCGTCTTCGTCCTCCTTTGATACGATCGTTGCCTCCGGCTACCGTTCGGCGCTGCCGCACGGGGTGGCGTCAGAGAAAACGATCGAGCGCGGCGAGCTCGTCACGCTTGATTTCGGGGCTTACTATAAAGGGTATTGTTCCGATATTACGAGAACGGTCGCTGTCGGCGCCATTAGCGCGGAGCTGCGGACGATCTATGACATCGTTCTTGAAGCGCAGCAACGAGGCATGAACGGGCTCAAGGCAGGCATGACCGGCAAGGAAGCCGATGCGCTCACGCGCGATTACATCCGCGAAAAAGGGTATGGCGACTATTTCGGCCATTCGACCGGCCATGGGATTGGATTGGAAATTCACGAAGGGCCGACGCTTTCGTTCCGTTCGGATGTCGTGCTTGAGCCAGGCATGGTTGTCACCGTCGAGCCGGGCATTTACATCCCGGGGCTTGGCGGGGTGCGCATCGAGGACGATACGGTCATCACTGCTGACGGGAACGAAGCGCTCACCCATTCGCCAAAAGAACTGATCATTTTATAATGGATTGCGTGAGGAGGATTTCGGCTAATGATTTCAGTCAACGATTTTCGCACAGGACTTACGATTGAGGTGGACGGCGAGATTTGGCGCGTCCTTGAATTCCAGCACGTCAAGCCGGGCAAGGGGGCGGCGTTCGTCCGTTCGAAGCTGCGCAATTTGCGCACCGGCGCCATTCAGGAGCGGACGTTCCGCGCCGGCGAAAAAGTGAACCGGGCGCAAATCGACACACGCAAAATGCAATATTTGTACGCCAACGGCGACCAACACGTTTTTATGGATATGGAAACGTACGAACAAATCGAGCTGCCGGCGAAACAAATCGAGCATGAACTGAAGTTCTTGAAAGAGAATATGGAAGTATTTATTATGATGTACCAAGGCGAAACGATCGGCGTCGAGCTGCCGAACACCGTTGAGCTGAAAGTCGTCGAAACAGAGCCGGGCATTAAAGGTGACACCGCTTCTGGCGGTTCGAAGCCGGCGAAGCTCGAAACTGGCCTTGTCGTTCAAGTGCCGTTTTTCGTCAACGAAGGCGACACGCTCATCATTAATACGGCCGACGGCACGTACGTTTCGCGGGCGTAAGCGCAAGCCCGACAGGCACCGTCTCGGACACCTTCCGGGGCGGTGTTTTTTTATGCGCAAAATGGGCGCCGTTTTGCTCTCCCCCATCGTTTTCCTCAGTAAAAACTTCTTCTGAAACGGCTTGTTTTCGCATACGTTTGTACTAATCGATCCCATTTGGCAAAACAGGAGGGGAACATGAAACATTGGCTGCGATCGATCGACCCGTCTGTTATGGCCATGGCTGGCATGCGGATGGTGTCCGCGTTCATTGAACTGAGCGCGGCGCTGTTGATGCTTGTGTTCAATGACGTGAAAAAAGCGCTTGCCGTTAACGCGGTGCTCGCTGTCGTCGGTCCAACCGTCATGATGGTGACCATGGCGATTGGACTGCTTTCGCTTGCGGACGAGCTCTCGTTTTCCCGGCTTGGGCTTGTGGCGCTCGGGATAGCGCTCATTTTGTTCGCGATTTACAAGTAAGGCATAAACGGCGCATTCCGCCCATACATATGAACTAGTCCACAAGAAAAGGGGGAGGGCCATGGAAGCGGTGTGGGGAATTTTGCCGAAAACGGTCGCCGCCGCATTGCAGCACCATCTTCCTTCATGCCGCCACGGAATTGAAGAAATCCGCATCCGCGTCTCCCGGCCGCTTGAGGTGATCGTCGACGGAACGGCTCGGTTGCTGCCGTATGAAGTGACGAAAGAAGACGGTGTGCATTTGCTCAACAAATTGAGCCATTATTCGATCTATGCCGTCGAAGAAGAGCTGAAGCGCGGATTTATGACGATTGAGGGAGGGCATCGCGTTGGGCTGGCCGGCAAAGTCGTTACTGAAGGGGGCAAGGTGAAAGCGATTCGCGATGTTTCCTCGTTTAACATTCGCATCGCCAAGGAACAGATCGGCATCGCCGAGCCGCTGATTCCGTATGTGTACGACGGCCGCTGGCGTCATACGATGATCATCGGCTCGCCGCAGACGGGAAAAACGACACTCCTGCGCGATGCGGCGCGCTTGATTAGCAGCGGGATGGGGCGCATTCCGGCGCAAAAGGTGGCGATTGTTGACGAACGGTCGGAAATCGCTGGCTGTGTGAAAGGGATTCCTCAGTTTTCGTTCGGTCCGCGCCTTGACGTGTTGGACGCTTGCCCGAAAGCGGAAGGGATGATGATGATGATCCGTTCAATGAGCCCTGATGTCATGGTTGTCGACGAAATCGGGCGTGAGGAGGACAGCGAGGCAGTGCTTGAAGCGGCCAATGCTGGCGTCTCTGTATGGACGACTGTGCACGGCCGCAACATCCAAGACGTCTGGCAGCGTCCGACGCTCGGCCCGGTGATGGAACAAAAGGTGTTTGAACGGTTTATTGAGCTGACGAACATCCCCCATCCCGGCTCAATCCGGCGCATTCTCGACGCCGGCGGAACGGTGCTGTATGAACGGGCGGTGGTCCATCAATGAAATGGTTTGGCGCTCTGTTGATTCTCTCCGCCTCAACATGGCTTGGGTTTGCCGCCGCCCGCGTTTTGCATGAGCGGCCGCGCCAGCTCCGCCAGCTGAAAGCGGCGCTAAGGGCGCTTGAGGCGGAAGTGATGTACGGCCATACGCCGCTTGCCGACGCCGCTATGCATCTCGCCCGGCAAACGACCGCCCCGCTGTCCGAGCTGTTCAAGCGGTTTGCCGCTGCGTTATGCACAGAAGAAACGAGCGCCGCCGAGGCATGGGAAAAAAGCTTGCGGGCCGTATGGGGAAAAACCGCTCTAAAGCAAGGGGAGTTTGAAGTGATGAAACAATTTGGCGCCACGCTTGGCCAATACGACCGGCTCACCCAGCAAAGGCAAATCGCGCTGGCGCTCGCCCATCTTGAGCGGGAGGAAGCGGAAGCGCTAGACAACCAGGCGCGCTACGCCAAGATGGCGAAAAGTTTAGGCGTGTTGGCCGGCCTGCTGCTCGTCATTTTACTCATGTAGACAGGAGGCAGAATAATGGGCATCGATGTCGATCTCATTTTGAAAATCGCCGGCGTCGGCATCGTCATCGCGTTTTTGCATACGGTGCTCGATCAGATGGGGAGGAAAGAATACGCCCAATGGGTGACGCTGCTCGGCTTTATTTATATTTTGTTTATGGTCGCTTCCATCGTCAGCGACTTGTTCCAAAAAATCAAGGATGTCTTTTTGTTCCGCGGGTAGGAGGGATCGGCCATTGACATTTTGCAAATCGTCGGCCTCGGGTTGATCGCGACGTTTTTGGTCGTGTTGCTGCAAGAGCAAAAGTCGAATCTGGCCTTTTTGTTGACCGTGTTTGTCGGCTGCACCATTTTTCTGTTGTTGGTCGATCAAATCAGCAACATTTTGGCGATGTTGCGAAAAATGGCCGAAGGCGCCCATATTCAGATGGTGTATTTAGAGACGATGCTGAAAATCATCGGCATTGCCTACATTGCCGAGTTCGCCGCGCAAATTTCCAAAGACGCCGGCCAAGGGGCGATCGCCGCCAAAATTGAGCTCGGCGGCAAAATCGTCATTTTGGCGCTGGCTGTTCCGATTTTAACCGCGATCATCGAAGCGGTCATCGGCCTCATCCCGTCGGCGCGCTAAAGGGGGGAACGGATTGAAGCGAACAGCGTTCCTTATTGTCGGGCTGCTTTCTCTCTTTTTTTGTCCGTTGGTCGTACAAGCCGCAAGCGATGGACCGTCGGTCAGCGAGCAGCTCGCTCAGCTCGATGTGAGCGATATCCGCCGCTATTGGGAAACGATCGTCAGCGAGTATGGCGGGTTTTTGCCGGAAAGCGAGAAAGGGCCGCTCACCGATTTTTTAAGCGGCGACAAGCAATGGTCGCCGGCCGAATGGCTGAAGGCGCTCGCCCGCTATTTGTTTTATGAACTGCAGGTGAACGGCAAACTGCTCGGCACGCTCATTTTGCTTGCTGTCTTCAGCACGGTGCTGCAATCGCTGCAAAATGCATTCGCTCAGCAGGAAGTAAGCAAAATCGCCCAGGCGGTCGTTTATATGGTGCTCTTGTTGATAGCCTTAAACAGCTTTCGCCTCGCGGCGGATTATGCGCTTGAGGCGGTGCGGACGATGAGCCATTTCATCATCGCCCTCGTTCCGCTGCTGCTCGCCCTGCTCGCCACTTCCGGCGGGGTCGCGTCGGCGGCGTTTTTCCACCCGATCATTTTGTTTGTGATGAACACCACCGGCACGGTCGTTGAATACGTCACCTTGCCGCTTTTGCTTCTGGCCGCGTTGCTTTCTGTCGTCAGCACGCTCAGCGACCGTTACAAGGCGACTCAGCTCGCCGATTTGCTCAACAAAGCCGCCCTTGGTTTGCTCGGCCTCATTTTGACCGTGTTCCTTGGCGTCATGTCCGTGCGAGGAGCGACAGCGGCCGTGGCTGACGGCGTGGCGCTCCGGGCGGCGAAATTTGTCACCGGCAATTTCATCCCGGTCGTCGGCAAGCTGTTCACCGATGCCGCCGATACGGTCGTCGCCGCTTCCATGCTGTTGAAAAATACGGTCGGGTTGGTCGGGGCGGCGATTTTGTTAATGATCGCCATCTTTCCAGCGGTGAAAATTTTCGCCATCGTCATCGTCTACAAACTATCGGCTGCTCTTCTGCAGCCGCTTGGCGGCGGACCGGTATTGTCCTGCCTCAACATCATCAGCAAAAGCATCGCCTACGTGCTGGCGGCGCTGCTCATTGTGTCGCTCATGTTTTTCTTAAGCCTCACCGTCATGGTGATGGCCGGGAACATTACGATGATGGTCCGCTAGGGGGAGCGCTATGCAGCTAGTCATTGAGTGGGTGACAAACATCATTTTGTTTTTGTTGTTTGCTGTCATCATCGATTTTTTGCTGCCGTCGGGGACGATGCAAAAATACGTTAAAATGGCTGTCGGGCTTATGCTCGTTCTTGTGATGCTCGCCCCGGTGCTCCGGCTCGCTTCCGTTGATCCCGAGCAGCTCGTCGCGTCGGCGTTCGTTCATTTTTCCAACGGCCGTGAGGGGGAAGAGGCGATAAAAAATCAAATCGAACAGCAGAAAAAAGAAATACAAGCCTCGCAACGCGCATATATTTTAAAACAAATGGCTGTCCAGCTCGAAAACGATGTCAATGAGGAGTTGATGGAAAAGTATGGGCTGAAAGCGGATGTCAACGTTTACGCCAAGCCAGGCGACGACTGGCGCATGCCGGATGACATCAAGACGATTGAGGTCGTCCTTTCGAAACAGAAGTCAGCCGGTTCGGTGGAACCGGTTGTCATCGATACGACGAAGCCGCCGGCTTTGCCGGAGGGCGATGCTTCGCTGGCAGAGGAGGTGCGCGCTTTTCTCGCCGGCCGATGGGAAATCGATGAAGATAAAATTGACGTGCAATTTAGGGGGAGGGAATAGAGGGGGGATGTTGCCGCTCATCAAACGGCTCTTTTCTTCAGCGCCGAAAGACGGGGAAGGAGCACAGAAAAAATGGCCGTTTTCGTACGTCGTCGTCCTGCTGTTGGCCGGCGTCGCCTTGATGGCGGCAAGCCATTGGGCAAACAGTGGAGAGGAAGCCGAAGCGAAGCCTTCCGCCGGGCAGCCGTCCGCTCCAGCCGAGCCGGCGTTCCTGGCAAGCAAGGAGACGAAAGAGAAAGTGATCGCCGCCTATGAGGAGCGGTACGAAAAAGAACTGAAAGCCGCGCTTGAGGCGATCGAAGGGGTCGATGATGTCACTGTCGTCGTCAATCTCGATTCCACGGAGTTGAAACTGTATGAGAAAAAGCGTTCGACCCAGCAGCAGACAACGGAAGAGAGCGACAAGGAAGGCGGGAAGCGGACGATCGAAAACGAGTCGACCAATGAAGAAGTCATCATTATTCATAACGGCGAAGAAGAAACGCCGCTTGTCGTCGCCACGAAAAAGCCGGACATCCGCGGCGTGCTCGTTGTCGCCAAAGGGGCGGACAATTTGCAAATCAAAAAATGGATCGTCGAGGCGGTGACGCGCGTGTTAAACGTTCCGAGCTACCGCGTCGCTGTCTTGCCGAAAAAATGACCGGGTAAGGGGAGGAGATCGGCATGTTGAAAAAACAAACCGTATGGCTGCTAACGATGTTGAGCTTGGTCGTTGTGCTGTCGGTCTATTATGTGACTGCGCCAAAAAATATGAACGACAGTCCGGCATTTACCGCCAACGAGAAAACGGAAAAAACAAACGATCAGCCGAGCGTCGCTGTCGAAGAGGCGAAAAAGCCGTCCGCGTCTGGCGAAACGGGCGACGACTTGTTTACGGCGCTGCGCATGAAAATTGAGGATGAACGGAGCCGGCTGCGCGATGAGCTGAACGCCATTGTCGCTTCAGCGAACGCGACGGCGGAAGAAAAAAATGAAGCGCTCGACAAAATGGAAAAATTGCAAGCATTGTCCGAAAAAGAAGCGACGTTGGAGACGCTCATCAAATCAAAAGGCGGTTATGAAGACGTGCTCGTGCGCGCCGATGACAACCAAGTGCGCGTGACGATCAAAGCGAAACAAAGCTCAGCCAAATCGGCGAACGAAGTCATTCATATGGTGAAAAAAGAAATACCCGATGCTGAATACGTGACGGTTGAGTTTCAGCCGGCTGGATGAACGCGCTGCTCTTTAGGGCAGCTTCTTTTTTGCGGAAAAGTCTTTTGTTTGTCCTACGATTGTGTGTATAATCGTTATGAACACGTTTGAGCACCGCCTGCTAGGAACGGGCCACGATACTTGGAGAAAGGTGTGAGATCGATGAAAATTCAAGAAATCCGTGAATTGATCCGCTTGGTCGACCAGTCCTCGATCGACGAATTCGTGTACGAACAAGGCGAAACAAAAGTACATATGAAAAAAGGAACGGCTGCTGTTGCCGTTGCGTCGGCCGCGGCCGCACAGACGGCGGTCGTACAGCCGGCGCCTGCCGCTCCGGCAGCGGTCGAACCGGCTCCGGCAACTGCCCCTGTTCAAGCGGCGGCCTCGGAAGCGCCGGCGCCGAAGGCGGAAACGCCGGCGGCCAAAGAAGCGAAGCCGGCTGTTGAAGGCAACTTGCATCAAATTACTTCGCCGATGGTCGGCACGTTCTACGCAGCGCCGGCGCCGGACAAGCCGCCGTATGTGAAGCCAGGCGACAAAGTGAAAAAAGATACGGTCGTTTGCATCATCGAGGCGATGAAGCTGTTTAATGAAATTGAAGCGGAAGTCGATGGCGAAATTGTCGAGGTGCTGGTGCAAAACGGCCAGCTCGTCGAATATGGCCAGCCGTTGTTTTTAGTCAAGCCTGAATAAGGGAGAGAACGGACGATGATCAAAAAAGTGTTGGTGGCGAACCGCGGGGAAATCGCCGTCCGCATCATCCGCGCCTGCCGCGAGCTTGGGATTGAGACGGTCGCTGTCTTTTCGCAAGCCGACCGCGACGCTTTGCACGTGCAGCTGGCTGATGAGGCGTACTGCATCGGGCCGACCGCTTCGAAAGACAGCTATTTAAATTTCACAAACATTATGAGCGTCGCCACGCTGACCGGCTGTGACGCCATCCACCCTGGTTACGGGTTTTTAGCGGAGAATGAAGCGTTCGCCGAGCTGTGCCGCGAATGCAACGTAACATTTATCGGCCCAAGTCCGGAAGCGATTGCAAAAATGGGCATTAAAGACATCGCCCGCGAGACGATGCGCGAGGCGGGGGTGCCGATCGTGCCCGGGTCGCGCGGGGTCATCGAAAGCCTTGATGAGGCGCGGGCGATTGCCGAAGAGATCGGCTATCCGGTCATCATTAAAGCGACGGCCGGCGGCGGCGGGAAAGGGATCCGCGTCGCCCGCGACGAACAAGAGTTGATCAAAGGCATCAACATCACCCAGCAGGAAGCGGCGACGGCGTTTGGCAACCCGGGCGTCTATATTGAAAAATATATCGAAGATTTCCGCCATGTTGAAATTCAAGTGCTCGCCGATTCATACGGCAATACGATCCATTTGGGCGAGCGCGACTGCTCGATCCAGCGCCGGCTGCAAAAACTGGTCGAGGAAGCGCCGTCGCCGGCGCTTGACGACGAGATGCGCCGGAAGATGGGCGAGGCGGCGGTCAAGGCGGCGAAAGCGGTCAACTACACCGGCGCCGGCACGGTTGAATTTATTTATGACCACCGGAACAAGCAATTTTACTTCATGGAGATGAATACGCGCATTCAGGTCGAGCATCCGGTCACCGAACTGATCACCGGCGTCGATTTGGTCAAGGAGCAAATCCGCATCGCCGCCGGCGAAAAGCTGTCGATCACCCAAGATGACGTCACGTTTAACGGCTGGGCGATCGAGTGCCGGATCAACGCCGAAAATCCAGCGAAAAACTTTATGCCGTCACCGGGGAAAATCGCCATGTACCTGCCGCCGGGCGGCCCGGGCGTTCGGGTGGATTCCGCCGCCTATCCAGGCTATACGATTCCGCCGTATTATGATTCGATGATCGCCAAATTGATCGTCCATGCACCGACGCGTGCGGAAGCGATCGCCCGCATGAGACGGGCGCTTTCGGAGTTTATCATCGAAGGCATTCATACGACGATTCCGTTCCACATAAAATTAATGGAGCATGAGAAATTTCAAAGCGGCGAGTTTAATACGAAGTTTTTGGAGTTATATGATATTATGAAGGCAGAATAGGAGGTGCCTTATGTCTGAGCATGTCTTTGAAACAGAGCAAGCGTACCCGGCGCTCGGCAGGGTGGAAATTGCACCGGAAGTGATTGAGGTGATCGCTGGCATCGCGGCGTCGGAAGTCGACGGCATCGCGCAAATGCGCGGCAATTTCGCCGCCGGAGTCGCCGAACGGTTTGGAAAGAAACACCATGGCAAAGGCGTCAAGGTTGATTTGCGCGACGACGGCGTCGTCATCGATCTTTATTGCCTCGTCCAGTTTGGCGCATCGATTCCCAACGTAGCGAAAAAGGTGCAGGAAAACGTGCGCCAGGCGCTTTGGAACATGACCGGCCTCGAGGCGAGCGAAGTGAACGTTCATATCGTCGGCATCCAGTTTGAGGGCGGCAAGCAGGAACAAGGCGTGGTCGAACAGTGATCTCGCAAGGCAGCTGCTTTTTCGGCAGCGGCCTTTTTGTTTTTTTGGCCAAAGTTTGTTATTGTAATGAACGAGGCCGTTGGCGCAGCCAACGCCAGCGCGAATGATTTGTGGGAAAAGGCTGGTTTTTTCCGAAAAATATGATATGATTTCATTGTGAATGTTCGTTTTTTGGAAAGGGGGACCGCCATGAAGCGGCATGAAGCACGGGAAAAGGCATTGCAGGCGCTGTTTCAAATCGATGTCGGACGCATTCCTCCAGACGAGGCGCTCCACAATGTCACGGGCGGCGGCGACATCGACCCGTTTTTGCGCCGGCTCGTCTTTGGCGTCGTTGAGCACCAGGAGGAGATTGACGAGCTGTTGCGCGCCAATTTGGAAAAATGGACGCTTGAACGCGTCGCCAACGTTGACCGCGCCATTTTGCGCATGGCGACGTACGAGATGAAATACGCCGATGATGTGCCGGTGAGCGTCAGCCTCGATGAGGCGGTCGAGCTGGCGAAAAAATTCGGCGATTGGAAATCCGGAAGTTTTATAAACGGCGTGCTTTCGAAAGTGAAAGCGGCGCTGCAAAAATAAAACCGGCTGCATCGCGGGCTGATATCGAACGATGAACGAGGAGAGGGGAACGAAACACGATGACAGCACAAATCATTAGCGGAACGGAGATGGCGAGAACCATTCGCACCGCATTGGCGGATGAAGCCGCACAGTTGAAAGCGGACGGCGTTGAGCCGGGGCTGGCCGTCATTCTAGTCGGCGACGATCCGGCGTCGCATTCGTATGTAAAAGGGAAACAAAAGGCGTGCGCTGAAGTCGGCATTCGCTCCTTTCTTTACACGTTTCCGGCGGCGACCGAGGAGGAGACGCTGCTTGCGAAAATCCGCGAGTTAAACGCCGATCCGGCGGTGCACGGCATTTTAGTGCAGCTGCCGCTGCCGGATCACATTCGCGAATGGTCGGTCATTGAAACGATTGCACCGGAAAAAGATGTCGATGGGTTTCACCCGATCAATGTCGGAAAAATGATGATCGGCCAACGGGCGTTTCTCCCGTGCACTCCGCATGGCATTTTAGTGATGGTGCAATCGGCCGGCATTGACATCGCCGGCAAGCACGTCGTCGTCGTCGGCCGCAGCAACATCGTCGGCAAGCCGGTTGGCCAGCTGTTTTTGCGCGAACATGCCACGGTCACCTACACCCACTCGAAAACGCCGGATTTGGCCGCCATCACTCGACAGGCTGACATTTTGATCGTCGCTGTCGGCAAGGCGCGCCTCATCGGCCCGGAACACATCAAGCCCGGGGCGGTCGTCATCGACGTCGGCGTCAACCGGCTTGAGAACGGCAAATTGTGCGGCGATGTCGATTTTGACGCTGTGAAAGAAGTGGCTGGCTATATTACGCCGGTGCCGGGCGGAGTCGGGCCGATGACGATTACGATGCTCTTGCACAACACGATTGAAGCGGCCCGGCAGCTGGCCGCAAAGTGAGGGCAGGATCAGTGGAAGTCAAATATGTGACGGTCGGGGCGTTGACGAAGTACATCAAACGCAAGTTCGATGTCGACCCGCATTTGCGCGATCTATGGGTGAAGGGCGAGATTTCGAACTTTAAGCAGCATTCGCGCGGCCATATGTATTTTACGTTGAAAGACAGCCAAGGACGCATTGCCGCCGTCATGTTCGCCGGCTACAACCAGCATTTGCCGTTCCGTCCTGAAGATGGGATGAACGTGCTCGCGCGCGGGGAAATTTCCGTCTATGAACCGAACGGCAACTATCAGCTTTATGTCAAAGAAATGCAGCCGGAAGGCGTCGGAAGCCTGTATTTAGCCTACGAACAGCTGAAGCAGCGGCTCGAGGCGGAAGGGCTGTTTTCTCCGGTCCATAAAAAGCCGCTTCCGGCCTTCCCTCGCTGCATCGGCGTTGTCACATCGCCGACTGGAGCGGCGGTGCGCGATATTATGACGACGATTCGCCGCCGCTATCCGCTCGCCAAAGTCATTTTGTTTCCAGCGCTCGTTCAAGGGGACGGGGCGGCGCTGTCGATCGTGCGCGCCATCGAGCGGGCGAATGCGTTCGGCGGGGTTGATGTGCTTATTGTCGGCCGCGGCGGCGGCTCGATCGAAGAACTGTGGGCGTTCAATGAAGAAATCGTCGCTCGCGCCATCTTCGCCTCAAAAATTCCAATTATTTCTGCTGTCGGCCATGAAACGGATTTTACGATCGCCGACTTTGTCGCCGATTTGCGGGCGCCGACGCCGACGGCAGCAGCTGAGATGGCGGCGCCGCATGTTGGGGAGTTGGCTGAGCGGCTCGCCGAGCGGAAATGGCGGCTCATCCGCGCCATGAAAGAGCGGCTTGCCGCTGATAAAGAGCAGCTTCGCCGGCTGCAAGGATCCTACGCATTCCGCTATCCCAAGCGGCTCTATGAACAACAAGAACAGCAGCTTGATGCGTTGCTTGAGCGGCTTGGCCGCCAACGCGAACGGCTCGTCGACAAACATCGCCAGCGGCTGCATGAGCTTGACATGAGACTATGGCGGCATCATCCGGCTGCAGAGCTCGAGCGGATGAAAGAACGGCAAAAGGCGGCCGCCAATGCGCTGGAAAAAGCGATGCGCACCGCGGTGGAGCGCCATCGGTTCCGCTTTCGCTCCAACCTCGCCCGGCTTGAGGCGCTCAGTCCGCTTCGCATCATGGAGCGCGGCTACAGCTTGGTGTACAATGAACAGGGCGAGCTCGTGAAACGAACGAACCAGCTTCGAATCGGCGAGCATCTTTTCATTCAAGTTCAAGACGGACGAGTCGATTGTCAAGTGACGGGAGTGGAGGAAAAACACGTATGAGCGAAGAAAAAGAGATGACGTTTGAAGAAGCGATGAAAAAACTGGAGGAAATCGTCGAAAAGCTCGAGGAAGGGAACGTGCCGCTTGAGGAGGCGATCGCCTTTTTTCAAGAAGGCATGAAACTGTCCAAGCTTTGCCATGATAAATTGCAGCATGTGGAGAAACAGTTGGAGTACATGCTGCGCGAAGACGGCGAGCTTGTCCCTTTTTCGCCGGAGGAGGAGTGACGGGTGGCGCAGCTTTCGGTTGAACAGTTTCTCAACGAACAAAAACGGGCCGTCGAGGCGGCGCTTTCCTCCTATATGGCGCGGCTTCGTGGGCCGGAGACGCTGAAAAAGGCGATGGCCTACTCGCTTGAGGCCGGCGGCAAACGTATTCGCCCGCTTTTGTTGTTGGCGACGATTCAAGCGCTCGGCAAAGACCCGGCGATTGGCCTGCCGGTCGCTTGCGCCATTGAAATGATCCATACGTACTCGCTCATTCATGATGATTTGCCGAGCATGGACAACGATGATTTGCGGCGCGGCAAACCGACGAACCATAAAGTGTTCGGCGAGGCGATGGCCATTTTGGCCGGGGACGCCTTGCTTACGTATGCGTTTCAATTGATCGCCGAGGTTGATGACGACTGCGTGCCGCCTTCCGTCCGGCTGCAGCTCATTGAGCAGCTCGCGAAGGCGGCCGGCCCGGAAGGCATGGTCGCTGGACAGGCGGCTGATATGGAGGCGGAAGGAAAAACGCTGGCGCTTGCGGAACTGGAATACATCCACCGCCATAAGACGGGGAAAATGCTGCAATACAGCGTGCACGCCGGCGCCCTGCTCGGCGGCGCCGACGACTGGCGGATGCGCGAGCTTGATGAGTTCGCTGCACATTTAGGCCTCGCCTTTCAAATTCGCGACGATATTTTGGACATTGAAGGGACGGAAGAGAAAATCGGCAAGCGAGTCGGCAGCGACCACGACAACAAGAAAGCGACGTATCCGGCGCTGCTGTCGCTTGATGGCGCCAAAGAGAAGCTGACGTTTCATATTGATGCTGCGAAGCGCCATTTGCAGCAGGCTGGGGTGGATGGCGCTGCGCTTGCCTACATTTGCGAGCTTGTCGCGGTCCGCGACCATTGATGCGGGGCGGCGGCCTCTTGTTCCCGTTGTTCGCTTTCCTTCGGGGCGGAGGCGGCCTTGTTTTTTTGGTTGTTTTCCGCGGGCGGCCGCCGCAAGTTCTATATCCATCACAAGCCGCGTCCTAGTGGTGACGGGCTGCGTTGGCGGGGAAAGTCGATTTTTCGCGCCGGATCATGTATAATAATACTACCTGTGATGGAGGAGAACCGGCTCGGAAAACGACGAAATGAAAGCGAGTGATCTTCGTTGGACTTGACGAAAATTGACCATCCACGCGTTGTCAAAAACATGTCCATCCTTGAGCTGAAACAGTTAAGCGCCGAGATCCGGCGGTTTTTAATTGAGAAGCTGTCGAAAACCGGCGGGCATATCGGTCCGAATTTAGGGGTCGTCGAGCTGACGATCGCCCTCCACCGCGAGTTCGACAGCCCAAAAGACAAGCTCATTTGGGATGTCGGACATCAGTCATACGTGCATAAAATTTTGACCGGCCGCGCCGCCGAATTCGACACGCTCCGCCAATACAAGGGGCTGTCCGGGTTCCCGAAACGGAGCGAAAGCGAGCATGACGTGTGGGAAACGGGCCATAGCTCGACGTCGCTGTCGGCAGCGATGGGAATGGCGATCGCCCGTGATTTGAAAGGGACGGATGAATACATCGTGCCGATTATCGGCGACGGGGCGCTCACCGGCGGCATGGCGCTTGAGGCGCTCAACCATATCGGGCATGAAAAAACGGATATGATTGTCATCTTAAACGACAATGAAATGTCGATCGCCCCGAACGTCGGCGCGTTGCACAACATCCTCGGCCGGTTGCGCACCGCCGGCAAATACCAGTGGGTGAAAGACGAACTGGAGCTGCTGCTCAAGCGCATCCCGGCGGTCGGCGGCAAGTTGGCGGCGACCGCCGAGCGGCTGAAAGACAGCTTGAAATATTTGCTTGTCTCCGGCGTCTTTTTTGAAGAGCTTGGGTTTACGTATTTAGGCCCGGTCGACGGCCACGATTTTGAGGATTTGCTTGAGAACTTGCGCTACGCGAAGAAGATGAAAGGTCCGGTGCTTGTGCATGTCATCACGAAGAAAGGGAAAGGATACAGTCCGGCGGAAAACGACAAAGTCGGCACATGGCACGGCACAGGGCCGTACAAAATCGAAACCGGCGCTTTTGTCAAAACGAAAGAGGCCGGTCCGTCATGGAGCGCGCTTGTCAGCGAAACGGTGCGCCGGCTCGCCCGCACCGACCCGCGCATCGTCGCGATTACGCCGGCGATGCCGGTCGGCTCGAAGCTGGAAGGGTTCGCAAGCGAGTTCCCCGATCGGATGTTTGATGTTGGCATCGCCGAGCAGCACGCGACAACGCTTGCGGCTGGATTGGCGACGCAAGGGATGAAACCGTTTTTGGCCATTTATTCGACGTTTTTGCAGCGCGCCTATGACCAAGTCGTCCATGATGTATGCCGGCAAAACTTAAATGTCTTTTTCGCCATTGACCGCGCTGGGTTGGTCGGGGCGGACGGCGAAACGCACCAAGGGGTGTTTGACATCGCCTTTTTGCGCCATGTGCCGAACTTGGTGTTGATGATGCCAAAAGACGAAAACGAAGGACAGCACATGGTGTACACCGCCATCCGCTACGACGACGGGCCGATCGCCATGCGTTTCCCGCGCGGCAACGGGCTTGGCGTACCGCTTGATGAGGAGCTGAAAGAAATCCCAATCGGCACGTGGGAAGTGTTGCGCGACGGCTGCGATGCGGCGATTTTGACGTTTGGCACGACGATTTCGATGGCGCTTAAGGCGGCCGACGAGCTGGCGAAAGACGGCGTATCGGTGAAAGTTGTCAACGCTCGCTTTTTGAAACCGATGGATGAAGCGATGCTTCACGAACTGCTTGAGAGCCGCCTGCCGATCTTAACGGTCGAAGAGGCGGTGCTGCAAGGCGGCTTTGGCAGTGCTGTGTTGGAGTTTGCTCATGATCATGGTTATCACGGAGCGGTCATCGAACGGATGGGCATCCCGGACCGCTTTATCGAACATGGAAGCGTCAGTGAGCTGCTCCATGAAATCGGGCTGACGTCGACCCATATCATCGACCGCATCAAAACGATGGTGCCAAGAAAACAGAAAAGGGCTTGAGACATGAAAGGAAAAAAAGAACGGCTCGATGTGTTGCTTGTCGAACGCGGGCTGGCGGAAACGCGGGAAAAGGCGAAGCGGGCGATCATGGCCGGGCTTGTCTATTCAAACGACGTTCGACTCGATAAGCCCGGGGAAAAAGTGCCGGTTGACATTCCGCTTGAGGTGAAAGGCAACCCGCTGCCGTACGTCAGCCGCGGTGGGTTGAAACTGGAAAAAGCGTTGCGCGAGTTTCACATTCGCGTGGAAAATAAAATTGTTCTTGACATCGGCGCGTCGACCGGCGGTTTCACCGACTGTGCCTTGCAACACGGGGCGAAGCTGTCGTATGCCGTCGATGTCGGCTACAACCAGCTTGCCTGGAAGCTGCGTCAAGACGAGCGCGTCGTTGTGATGGAGCGGACGAACTTCCGCTACGTGACGCCGGATCAGTTTACGAAAGGGCTGCCGGAAGTAGCCGTCATCGATGTCTCGTTTATTTCGCTGCGGCTCATTTTGCCGGTCGTCAAGACGGTCATTGTGCCGGGCGGCGATGTGATTGCTCTCGTCAAGCCGCAGTTTGAAGCCGGCAAGGAAAAGGTCGGCAAAAAAGGGATCATCCGCGATCCCGACATTCACGAGGAAGTACTCGAATCGATCGTTCGATTCGCCTGCGCGGAAGGGTTCGATGTCCTTCATTTGTCGTATTCGCCGATTACCGGTGGTGACGGCAATATTGAATTTTTGCTTCATGCTGTCTATCCTGGAGAGAACCGGGAAGGAGAAAACCGACTGCCAGCATCGGTCGCCGACGTTGTCAGCGAGGCGCACGCCCGCTTGCGGGCGAGGAACGCGGATCCAAGCGGCAAGTAGCGTCGGCGGGACGGACAAGCGGCTCTGCATTTTGAAAAGCGGGGAGGTGGTGCAATGTGAACAAAGGGCAAAGGCATATTAAAATTCGCGAAATCATTATGAACCATGACATTGAAACGCAAGACGAGCTCGTCGACCGGCTGAGAGAAGCGGGCTTTAACGTCACCCAGGCGACCGTCTCGCGCGACATTAAAGAGATGCAGCTCGTCAAAGTGCCGATGGCCAATGGCCGCTATAAGTACAGCCTTCCGTCCGACCAGCGCTTCAATCCGTTGCAAAAGCTGAAGCGGGCGCTTGTTGATGTGTTTGTGAAGCTTGACGGAACGGGCAACTTGCTCGTCTTGCGGACGCTGCCGGGCAACGCCCATGCCGTCGGCGTTTTGCTCGACAATTTGGATTGGAGCGAAATCGTCGGCACGATTTGCGGCGACGATACGTGACTAATCATCTGCCGGACGCCGAAAGATGCGAAAAAAGTGTCCGACCAGCTATTGTCCATGCTCTAGTCGAGGGCCGGACCAGCTTCCGCTCTGCGTTCAAGGACGGAACGACGGGGGCGGTCCTCGCTTGCGAATTCGAACATATGTGCTATAATCAGAAAGGAGAATCAATCGGACAGGCAAGGAGTGGTGGAATGCTCGCCGAGCTGTCGATTAAAAATTTCGCCATTATCGAGTCGCTCTCGCTGTCGTTCGACAAAGGGCTGACGGTGTTAACCGGCGAAACGGGAGCCGGCAAATCGATCATCATCGACGCGATTCATTTGTTGATCGGCGGGCGCGGCTCCGCTGAATTTGTCCGCTTCGGAGCAGAAAAGGCGGAAATCGAAGGGCTGTTTTTGCTTGATGATGACCGCCATCCGTGTTGGCAAAAATGCGCGGACGTTGGCATCGACGCCAGCGACGGCATGATCGTGTTGCGCCGCGACATTTTGGCCAACGGCAAAAGCGTCTGCCGCATTAACGGCAAGCTCGTCACCACGGCGGTGCTGCGCGACATTGGGGCGACGCTTGTTGATATTCACGGCCAGCATGAACATCAAGAGCTGATGGATCCATCCCGCCATCTGCCGCTTTTAGACGAGTTCGGCGGCCTAGAGGCGGCAGAGGCGCTTGCCCGCTACCGTGCCGTCTATGAGCGGTATGAGGCGCTCGGAAACAAATTGAAAAAGCTGAGCGAAAATGAGCAGCAAATGGCGCATCGGCTCGATTTGCTGACGTTTCAGCTGCGCGAAATCGAACAGGCGGCGCTCGAGCCGGGCGAGGACGAGCGGCTGATGGAAGAAAAGGTGCGCATCGTCAATTTTCAAAAAATTTATACCGCGTTGCAGAAAAGCTATGAGGCGCTGGCCGGCGAGGGGCGCGGGCTTGATTCGATCGGGGAGGCGATGCGCCATCTCGATGACGTCGCCGCCATGGATGCGGCGCTCAAAGAAGCGCACGAAACGACGGCGAACTGCTACTATTTGCTCGAGGAAGTGATGTACAAGCTGCGCGATCAAATTGAGGAGATGGAGTACGACCCAGCGCGGCTCGATGCCATTGAAAGCCGCCTCGCGGAAATCGGGCAGCTCAAACGAAAATACGGAGCGACGATCGCCGATATTTTGCACTATGCCGAGACGATCGCCGAGGAAATCGAGACAATCGAAAATCGTGAAACGCATGTGCATGAGCTTAAGCAGCAGCTCGCTGCGGTGACGGACGAGTTGCTCACGGAGGCGAAAAACGTCACCGCTGTTCGGCAAACGTATGCCCGGCGCCTGATTGAGCGCATTCATCAAGAACTGAAAGACTTATACATGGACAAAACGAAATTTGACATCGTATTTGCCAAGCGCGAAGCATCGCTTGACGCCCCCTTGGTTGACGGCGTGCCGGTTAGGTTCCAAGAAGATGGCATCGATGTCGTCGAGTTTTACATTTCGACGAACGTCGGCGAGCCGTTAAAACCGCTCGTCAAAGTCGCTTCCGGCGGCGAGCTGTCGCGCATTATGCTGGCGTTGAAAACGATTTTTTCCAAACATCAAGGAGTGACGTCGATTGTTTTTGATGAGGTCGACACCGGCGTCAGCGGACGCGTCGCCCAGGCGATGGCGGAAAAAATTTACCGCATCGCCAGCCAGTCGCAAGTGCTTTGCATTTCCCATCTGCCGCAAGTCGCCGCGATGGCGGACACGCACTTGTTGATCGCCAAAGAGACGGATGGGGAACGGACGAAAACAGTCGTGAGGAAGCTCAATGAGGAGGAGAAAGTGAAAGAAATCGGGCGGATGATTTCCGGCGTCGAGATGACGGAGCTGACGAAACGGCATGCCAAAGAGCTGTTGGAACTGGCGGCGAAAATGAAACATTGATTCCTGTTTCCTCTGTTCGTCGAGGGGAGGCGCATCCCTCTCAAAGAGGGCCGATGCCGCCTGCCTGTTCTGTCTTGGCGCCCGCTTTCCTTAAGAGAACTACGGCGTTTCATAAAGATAAGCAAAAAGCCGCGCGGCTGTCCGGATGCAAGTCCATCCAATTCCGGGCAGCTTTTTTATCGGCATGGCGATTATATTTTCCCCGGTTCAGGCAAAATTAAAACTGTAACCGTTTTTGCATGGTGTAGGCGGGAGCGAGGAGAGTGGACGACATTGAATAAAGAAACGGCGCGAAAAATCGCAGGAGCGCTTCTCCTTGGCATGTTGACGGCCATCGCTTTTTCCAAACCGATGAAGGAATATTGGCAAATTCCGAAGCAGCTTGTCTTGTTTGAAGGCGACGCAGTTGAATTTCCTGCCGCTTCCCTTCCCGTGCAAGCGGCTGTCAATGACCGAAACGCTCCCGAAACGCTCAACATTGAGCGAAAAAACGGTTCTCTGTCTGTAAAGGCGAAACGCCGCGGACATGAAACGATGGTGTTGCACGTCGCCGGAATGCCGATCAAGCAAGTGGATGTCAACGTGCTGCCGACGCTCAAAGTCATTCCCGGCGGGCAATCGATCGGCGTCAAGCTCAATACCGTCGGCGTTCTTGTCGTCGGTTACCACCTTGTCGAAACCGAAAACGGGAAAAAATCGCCGGGAGAGGCAGCCGGCATTCAAGTCGGCGACATTATTACCGGCATTAACGGCCAAAAAATCGAAAACATGAGCGACCTCTCCCCTTTCATTGAGGAAGCCGGAAAAACCGGAAAGCCGCTTCATCTAAAAATTCTGCGCGATCAGCACTCCATGACGGTGAAGCTCGTTCCGCTGAGAGACAAGCATGACGACGTGTACCGCATCGGTCTGTACATCCGCGACTCGGCCGCCGGCATCGGGACAATGACATTTTACGATCCGAAATCGAAAACGTACGGCGCGCTCGGTCATGTCATCTCCGATATGGATACGAAAAAGCCGATTGTCGTGCAAAACGGACAAATTATGCGCTCGACTGTCACATCGATCGAAAAAGGGACGAGCGGCAATCCAGGTGAAAAATTAGCCCGCTTTTCCGACGGCGAAGAAGTGATCGGCACGATCACCACCAACAGCCCGTTTGGCATTTTCGGCAAGCTGACGAAACCGCTGCCGGACGGTCCGTTCACAAAGCCGCTTCCCGTCGCTTTGGCCAGCCAAGTGAAAGAAGGGCCGGCGAAAATGCTGACAGTGGTGGAAAACGACAAAGTCGAGCAGTTTGATGTGGAAATTGTCAGCACCATTCCGCAAAAATTTCCGGCGACAAAAGGGCTTGTCATTCGCGTGACCGACCCGCGCCTGTTAAAGAAAACAGGGGGCATTGTCCAAGGGATGAGCGGCAGTCCGATCATCCAGGACGGAAAACTCGTCGGTGCAGTGACACATGTGTTTGTCAACGACCCAACGTCAGGATACGGCGTCCATATCGAATGGATGCTGCAAGAAGCAGGAATTGATCTATATGGCAACCGAAAGAAAGCGAGCTGACCACGTCGGCTCGCTTTTTCCCGGCAGCCAACATTCGATTCTTGCGTATATTTGGTGAAATGACGAACGATCATTTGATCACCGTTCGTCTCTTCATGATCATCCAAAGGCCAATGATTCGAAATGCTGTGAGCGGCTTGATTGATTCCGCAATATTGTTTAGGCTGCCACTAAAAATTTTTCAAAAAAGGCGGCAAAAATTTTGCCGGTTTGGCATAGATATTTGGTGAAACATCCGTTAAAATGAAATGTGTAAAGATTTTTCGACAAACGCATCGCTGGTGAAAACGAATATTGTCTAATAAACTCATTTTTTGTTATAATTTTTATTTTTTGAAAAATAAAAGGATTTTTTGCCGCTGCTGTCGAATGTACGTTAACGGAATGTTACATAGCAAGAAAAAGTGGGGGAGGACGATCGTTTTGAGCATTAAGGTGTGCATTGCTGATGATAACCGCGAATTGGTGACATTGCTTGACGAATATATTTCCAGCCAGCCGGACATGGAAGTGATTGGCACGGCGTATAACGGCCAAGACTGCCTTCATATGCTCGAGGAAAAGCGGCCTGATATTTTGCTTCTGGACATCATTATGCCGCACTTGGATGGGTTGGCCGTGCTTGAGAAAGTCCGCGCTGGTTGTGAGCATCAGCCGAGCGTCATTATGTTGACGGCGTTCGGCCAGGAGGATGTCACGAAAAAGGCGGTGGAACTCGGCGCTTCCTACTTCATTTTAAAACCGTTCGACATGGAGAATTTGGTCCATCACATTCGGCAAATTCACGGCAAAACGGCGCCGATGGTCAGAAAAACCGGCTCTGCCTATCAGGCGCGCGACAACAAACCGAAAAATTTGGATGCGAGCATTACGAGCATCATCCATGAAATCGGCGTCCCGGCGCATATTAAAGGCTATTTGTACTTGCGCGAAGCGATCGCGATGGTGTACCACGACATCGAACTGCTCGGCTCCATTACGAAAGTGTTGTATCCAGACATCGCAAAAAAATACAATACGACCGCCAGCCGCGTCGAGCGCGCCATTCGCCATGCGATTGAAGTCGCTTGGAGCCGCGGCAACCTCGAATCGATTTCCTCGCTGTTTGGCTACACAGTGAGCGTTTCGAAGGCGAAGCCGACCAATTCCGAATTCATCGCGATGGTGGCGGATAAGCTGCGGCTCGAGCATAAAGCGTCGTAAGTGGCCATGAGAAAACGGTGATGCATCGGCAAGGCGCCCCGCGGATGGGGCGTCTTTTCTTGCAGGCGACAAACTCTTTACGGTTGATGTTGCGCAAAGTTAAGATGAACTGTTTTCCTTTTCTTTCTTCTCCAATTCCAGCAGCTTGTTCACTAGAATGTGCGGCGGCATATGCATGACCTGCTCGATCGGCACGCCGAGCGCTTTGGCCAGCTTTTGCGCCGTTTCCAGCGAAATTTTCAACGGCTGCATCATCTCACCTCATTTGTTCATAGTATTGCTTTTAGTATAACGAACGACCGCCGGTTTCGGCCAGCTCGTTGGCTGAACGGCGAATGAATGCGAAAGGAAGAAGGCAAAATGACATTGATTTTTGCCCACCGCGGGGCGGCGGGGACGCACCCGGAAAATACGATGGCGGCGTTTATCGAGGCGGAAAAAGCGGGAGCGGACGGCATTGAATTGGATGTGCAGCTCACAAAAGACGGCGAAGTGGTCGTCATTCATGACGAAACGGTCGACCGGACGACGGATGGAAGCGGCTGGGTGAAAGACATCACGTACCGCGAACTGCGCCGATTGAACGCGGCGGCCATGTGGGACGGCAAGCACGGCCATTGTCCGATTCCGCATCTTGAGGAAGTGCTTGCTTGGCTGTCATCAACACGGATGGCGGTCAACATCGAGCTGAAAAACAGCCTCATCGCCTACGAAACGCTTGAGCAAAAAACGATCTCCCTCGTGCGCCGCTATGGGCTTGAGAAGCGGACGATTTTGTCATCGTTCAATCATCATAGCATGCGCCTTTGCCGAACGCTTGCACCGGAAATCGAGACGGCGCTCTTGTACATCGAGCCGCTGTATGACCCATGGACGTATGTGCGCGCCATGAACGCCGACGGGGTGCATCCGCACTATCGGACGGTGACGGCGGAATTTGCCGCCGAAGCGCGGCGGCGCGGGGTGGCGGTCCGCCCGTTTACGGTAAATAAGCGAAATGTGATGAAAACGATGTTTGCTTATAGCGTTGACGCCGTCTTCACCGACTACCCGCGCCAAGCGAAGCAATGGAAAGAGAAAACGCCTTAACGAGAGACGTTAAGGCGTTTTTTGTTTGCCTTGAAATGGATGTTTTCCCAGTGCAATAGGCATCAAACGTTCCGGGTCAAGGCGTTTTTCGTTTTCGTTGAAAACGCGCCTGCACTTTGTTTCGCTTCCGGTCGCGGTGCAGCAAAAAACCGCCGAGAAACGCCAGCCCGGCGGCAAACAGCGCGAGCCCGGCGAGAAATTGGAGCCATAAGGCAGAAAACAGCGGCCCGTTGATGCCAAACAACGCATCGCGCATCCATTTGATGCCAAGCGCCGCTCCAAGCCCGGGAATGACTAAAATCAACAGCGCAATCATTCGCCCCATCGCGATCGCGTTCCTTTCCGAAAAGAGTGACCTTATCGACTATCATAGCGGTTATTGGGCGTTTGTCAAGGAAAGAGCAAATCAAGTATGATAAAAGTGTCTGCAAAAATTGGCATACTATAAAGTGTGGTGGATGGACATGAAAAAAGTGATGATCATTGGGGCTGACTCGCGCGGAATGTCGCTTTTGAAGCTGCTTCACGGGGCGTCGGGATTTGACGTTGTGGCGGTTGTTGACGTCGATGAACAAGCTCCGGGGGTGCAACTGGCGCAAAAATGGGGCATCGCTGCTGCGAGCGACTGGCGTCCATGGATGGCCGAGCCGCTTGATTTGGTCATTGAAACGACGGGTAAGGCGGATGTCCTTGAGGAAATCCGTCGATTGGCGCCAGAGGGGGCGAATATTGTCCCAAGTGCAGTCGCGCAGATGATGGCCGAGCTCGTTGAAGAAAAAGAAGCGCTCATCGCCAAATTGAAAAGCGAAGCGGCCCGGCGCGCGCTCATCTTTCATTCGTCCCACGATGGCATGATTGTCGTTGATGAATATGCTTACATTACCGATATGAATCAAAGCGCGGCGGAGCTTCTTGAAGTCGATAAAGACAAAGTGATCGGCAAGCATATTTTGACCGTTCTGCCGTCAAGCGGCTTGCCGCGCGTGCTCGAAACGAGGCAGACGGAGTTTCACCAAGAAGTGGAGCTGGCCAATGGAAAAAAATTGATCACCACCCGCATCCCGATCATCGATGACAATGGCAAACTGTTTGGGGCGCTCGCGGTATTCAAGGACATCACCGAGCTTGTCGCTTTGGCGGAAGAAATCACCGACTTAAAAGAAGTCCGCATGATGCTCGAAGCGATCATCCATTCGTCGGAAGAGGCGATTTCCGTCGTCGATGAAAATGGGAACGGCATTTTGATCAACCCGGCGTATACACGGCTCACCGGTTTGACAGAGGAAGACGTCATCGGCAAACCGGCGACCGCGGACATCGCCGAAGGGGAAAGCATGCATATGCAAGTATTGAAAACGCGCCGCCCGGTGCGCGGGGTGCGCATGAAAGTCGGACCGAAAAACCGGGATGTCATCGTCAATGTCGCTCCGATTATTGTTGATGGCGTATTGAAAGGGAGCGTCGGCGTCATTCATGACGTGTCAGAAATTCAGCGGCTGACGGCTGAACTCAATCGGGCGCGGCAAATCATCCGCACGCTGGAGGCGAAATATTCGTTTGCCGACATCGTCGGCGAGTCGGAAGAGATGAAGGTTGCCATCGAGCAGGCGAAGCTGGCGGCGAAAACGCCGGCGACGATTTTGCTGCGGGGGGAATCGGGGACGGGCAAGGAGCTGTTCGCCCACGCCATTCACAACGCGAGCGACCGAAAGTATAACAAGTTTATCCGCGTCAACTGCGCGGCCATTCCGGAAACATTATTGGAAAGCGAACTGTTTGGCTATGAGGAAGGAGCGTTTTCCGGCGCGCGGCGCGGAGGCAAGCGAGGGCTGTTTGAAGAAGCAAACAACGGAAGCATTTTCCTTGACGAAATCGGCGAACTGTCGGCCAGCACGCAGGCGAAGCTGCTCCGCGTCTTGCAGGAGCGGGAGATCGTCCGCGTCGGCGGGACGAAGCCGATCCCGATCAACGTCCGCGTCATCGCCGCCACGAACGTCAACCTTGAAAAAGCGATTGCCGAAGGCGCCTTTCGCGAAGACTTATACTATCGGCTCAATCGGATGCCGATTTATATTCCGCCGCTGCGTGCCCGCAAGGAAGACATTCCAGCTCTTTGCCGGCGTTTGATCCAGAAACTGAACCAAGATTACGGGCGCAACGTCGAAGGTGTCACGGATGAAGCGATGGCGAAGCTTCTTGCCTATGATTGGCCGGGAAATGTCCGCGAGCTCGAAAATGTGCTCGGGCGGGCGATGATTTTCATGAAATTTCATGAAGTGATGATCGATGCGACGCATTTGCCGCCGCTCGCTTCGCCTTCGTCAGTGCCGGCTCATCGAGTGGAAACGGAAGAGGAGATTCGGCCGCTTGAGGAAATGGTGAGCCGATACGAAGCGAGCTTGATTGAGCAGGCGCTTCGCCGCCATCGCGGCAATAAAACAGCGGCGGCCCGGGCGCTTGGCATTTCGGTGCGCAATTTATATTACAAGCTGGAGAAATACGGGCTTGACAAAAATATCATGCAATAATTTGCGCGGAGTGAAGAATATTGCACATATCTGTTTGCGAAGGTAGTGTGTTTTAAAGCGCTTTCAGTCATTTTTGGTTGGCACAGTTTTTGCATAAAAAGACTGTGCCGCACGATTTGCAGAAAAGGTTGGTGCAGATGATGAAGCTTGAATCGTTAGTGCAAGAAGCAAGACAATGCCAGGACCGGACGGTGGCCGTGGCGGCGGCGGAAGATGAAGAAGTGATTGAAGCGGTGGCGATGGCGCTCGAACACCGTCTCGGACGCTTTGTGCTTTATGGCGATCGGGAGCGGCTCGGACGGCTGTTGAAGGAAAAAGGATGCGCCCGCTTTTCCGACGTCGATGTCGTTCATGCGAATTCGATCGGGCAAGCCGCAGAGCTTGCCGTGCGCGCCGTCCATTTGAACGAGGCGGATGCGTTGATGAAAGGGCATGTGCCGACGGCAACGCTGCTGAAAGCGGTCTTGAACAAGGAGTATGGGTTGCGCGCTGGGAAGGTGTTGTCCCATGTCGCTGTTTTTGAGGTGCCGGAGTTTGAACGATTTGTCATCGTCACCGACGCGGCGATGAACATCGCTCCGGATTTGGAGCAAAAGGTGCAAATTGTCAACAACGCCGTCAGCATCGCGCGCTCCATCGGCATCGAGCGCCCGAAAGTCGCGGCGCTGGCGGCGGTGGAGACGGTCAATCCGGCCATGCCGGCAACACTTGATGCAGCGGCGCTCGCAATGATGCAAAAGCGGGGGCAAATCGAACATTGCCTTGTTGACGGACCGCTTGCGTTGGACAACGCGGTGTCGCTGGCGGCGGCGAAGCATAAGCGGATTGAAAGCGAAGTGGCTGGACAGGCTGATATTTTGCTTGTGCCGGACATTGAATCCGGCAACATGCTGTATAAGTCGCTCGTCTATTTTGCGAACGCACGCGTCGGCGCAGTCATCGCTGGGGCGAAGGCGCCGATCGTGTTGACGTCGCGCGCCGACTCGGCGGAAAGCAAACTGTATTCGTTGGCGCTTGCTATTTGTTCGGCAGCAAAATGAAATAGATGAAGGAGGCCATCAGTGATGGAACTGTTTCAATATATGGAAAAATATGATTATGAGCAAGTGTTGTTTTGCCAAGACAAAGAATCCGGATTGAAGGCGATCATTGTCATTCATGACACGACGCTCGGCCCGGCGCTCGGCGGGACGCGCATGTGGATGTACAATTCGGAAGAAGAGGCGCTTGAAGACGCCCTGCGCCTCGCCCGCGGCATGACGTACAAAAACGCGGCCGCCGGCCTTAATTTAGGCGGGGGCAAGACGGTCATCATCGGCGATCCGCGCAAAGATAAAAACGAGGCGATGTTCCGCGCGTTCGGCCGGTTCATTCAAGGGCTGAACGGCCGCTACATCACGGCGGAAGACGTCGGCACGACCGTTGCCGATATGGACATCATCTATCAGGAAACGGACTATGTCACCGGGATTTCGCCGGAATTCGGCTCATCCGGCAACCCGTCGCCGGCCACGGCTTACGGCGTATATCGCGGGATGAAAGCGGCGGCGAAGGAAGCGTTTGGCAGCGATTCGCTTGAAGGAAAAGTTGTCGCCGTCCAAGGGGTTGGCAATGTCGCCTACCATTTATGCCGCCATTTGCACGAAGAAGGAGCGAAACTCATCGTTACCGACATCAACAAGGAAGCGGTGGCGCGCGCGGTCGAGGAATTTGGGGCGAAAGCGGTCGACCCGAACGACATTTACGGCGTGGAGTGCGACATTTTTGCTCCATGCGCGCTCGGCGGCATCATCAACGACCAAACGATTCCGCAGCTGAAAGCGAAAGTGATCGCCGGCTCGGCGAACAACCAGCTGAAAGAGCCGCGCCATGGCGACATGATCCATGAAATGGGCATCGTCTATGCACCAGATTATGTGATCAACGCCGGCGGCGTCATCAACGTCGCCGATGAGCTGTACGGCTACAACCGTGAACGGGCGATGAAAAAAATCGAGCAAATTTATGACAACATCGAAAAAGTGTTTGCCATCGCCAAGCGTGACAACATTCCAACGTATGTGGCCGCTGACCGGATGGCCGAAGAACGAATTGAAACGATGCGCAAAGCGCGCAGCCAATTTTTGCAAAACGGCCATCATATTTTAAGCCGCCGCCGCGCCCGCTAATAGTGGCGAGGGGCGGCCTTCCGCCCCGCCGGCGGATGATGGAGGGACAGCAACGATGGAAGAGCAGAAGTTTCGCATTTTAACGATCAATCCAGGCTCGACTTCAACGAAGATCGGCGTCTTTGAAAACGAACGGCCATTGCTCGAAAAAACGATCCGCCATGAGGCGGACGTGCTTCGGCAATATAAAACGATCGCGGACCAGTATGAGTTCCGCAAGCAAACGATTTTGCAAGCACTGGATGAAGAAGGAATCAATTTATCGAAGTTGAGCGCCGTCTGCGGCCGCGGAGGGCTTCTCCGTCCGATCGAAGGCGGAACGTATCGCGTCAATGAGGCGATGCTTGAAGATTTGCGGCGCGGATATTCCGGCCAGCACGCGTCCAACCTCGGCGGCATTTTGGCGCATGAGATCGCCTCGGCCTTAAACATCCCGGCGTTTATCGTCGATCCGGTCGTTGTCGACGAACTCGATCCAATTGCCCGGATCAGCGGATTTCCGCTCATTGAGCGGCGCAGCATTTTCCATGCTTTAAACCAAAAGGCGGTCGCGCGCCGCGTCGCCAAGCAGCTTGGGAAACGGTATGACGAACTGAACTTGATCGTCGCCCATATGGGCGGCGGCATCACGGTCGGCGCCCACAAGCAAGGAAGGGTCGTCGATGTCAACAACGGCCTTGACGGCGAAGGCCCGTTCAGCCCGGAGCGCGCCGGGACGGTGCCAGCGGGCGATTTGGTTGCTTTATGCTTCTCTGGTGAATATTACCGCGAAGAGATCATGAACATGCTCGTCGGCGGCGGCGGCCTTGTCGGTTATCTTGGCACGAATGATGCGGTGAAAGTCGAGAAAATGATCGAAGCCGGCGATGAAAAGGCCAAGCTCGTGTATGAGGCGATGGCGTACCAAGTGGCGAAAGAAATCGGTGCGGCAAGCGCCGTGCTTTCCGGCAAAGTCGACGCCATCATTTTGACCGGCGGACTGGCGTATGGCAAATCGTTTGTCGAACAGATCACTCGCCGCGTGCAATGGATCGCCGATGTCATCGTCCATCCGGGCGAAAACGAACTGCAGGCGCTCGCTGAAGGCGCGCTTCGCGTCCTGCGCGGCGAAGAAGAGGAAAAAGTGTATCCAGGCAAGGCCGTTTCGCCGGTTCCAGCCCGGCGCTGATGCGGCAACGGACAGAAAGGAGAAGGCAAGATGGCAAAAGAATACGATGTCGTCATTCTCGGCGGAGGAACGGGTGGCTATGTGGCCGCCATTCGCGCCTCGCAGCTCGGGTTGAAAACGGCCGTTGTGGAAAAAGGGAAGCTCGGCGGCACGTGCCTGCACGCTGGCTGCATTCCGTCCAAAGCGCTGCTTCGCAGTGCCGAAGTGTACGCACAAACGAAAAACGGCGAGGCGTTTGGCGTCATCGCCGACGGCGTGCGCCTTGATTTTGCCAAAGTGCAGGCGCGCAAAGCGGCGATTGTTGAGCAGCTCCACAAAGGCGTGCAGCATTTGATGAAAAAAGGGAAGATCGATGTATACGCCGGCACCGGCCGCCTGCTCGGCCCGTCGATCTTTTCCCCGCTGCCGGGGACGGTGTCGGTCGAAATGAACGACGGCAGCGAAAACGAAATGCTCGTCCCGAAATTCGTCGTCATCGCCACCGGTTCGCGCCCGCGCACGCTGCCGGGGCTCGAGCCGGACGGCGAATTCGTGATGACGTCCGATGAGGCGCTGCAAATGGAGACGCTCCCATCGTCCATCTTGATCGTCGGCGGCGGCGTGATCGGCATGGAATGGGCGTCGATGCTGAACGATTTCGGCGTGGATGTCACCGTGCTTGAGTATGCCGATCGCATTTTGCCAACAGAAGATGAAGACGTGTCAAAAGAAATGGAAAAACTGCTCCGCCGCCGCGGCGTCAACATCGTCACTGGAGCGCGGGTGCTGCCGGAAACGCTCGAGAAAGGAAACGGCGTTGTCATTCAAGCGGAGCATCAAGGCGAGCGGAAAACGTTTGCGGCCGACAAGATGCTTGTTTCCGTCGGACGTCAGGCGAACATTGAGGGGATCGGCCTGGAAAACACCGAGATTGTCGTGGAGAAGGGATATATTCAAACGAACGAGTTCGGCCAAACGAAAGAATCGCACATTTACGCGATCGGCGATGTCATCGGCGGCCTGCAGCTTGCCCATGTCGCCGCCCATGAAGGGATTGTGGCCATTGAGCATTTGGCCGGGCACAATCCAGCTCCGATTGACTATACGATGGTGCCCCGCTGCATTTACACCCGTCCCGAAGCGGCAGCGGTCGGCTTAACCGAGCAAGAGGCGAAAGCGAAAGGCTATGACGTGAAAGTCGGTAAATTTCCGTTTAAAGCCATTGGCAAGGCGCTTGTATTCGGTGAGGCGGAAGGGTTTGTGAAACTCATCGCCGACCGGAACACGGATGATCTGCTTGGCGTTCATATGGTCGGGCCGCACGTGACCGATTTGATTTCCGAAGCCGGGCTCGCCCGTGTGCTCGATGCGGCTCCTTGGGAAGTGGCGCATGCGATCCATCCGCATCCGACGCTGTCAGAGGCCATGGCGGAAGCGGCGCTTGCTGTCGATGGCCGGGCGATTCACTTTTAACGCTTACGATTAAGGGAGGTTTGTTTCGATGGCGCAAAATCGTCATCAGGCGCTTGGATTAAGCGATGACACGGTGTTGGAAATGTATGAAACGATGCTTCTTGCTCGCAAGCTCGATGAACGGATGTGGCTGTTAAACCGCGCGGGGAAAATTCCGTTCGTCATCTCATGCCAAGGACAGGAGGCGGCGCAAGTCGGCGCGGCGTTCGCCCTCGACCGGACGAAAGACTATGTTCTGCCGTATTACCGCGATGTGGGCGTTGTCCTGACGTTTGGCATGACGCCGAGAGAATTGATGTTGGCGGCGTTTGCCAAAGCGGAAGATCCGAACTCCGGCGGCCGGCAAATGCCCGGGCATTTCGGGAAAAAGAAAAACCGGATCGTCACCGGTTCATCGCCTGTGACGACACAAGTGCCGCACGCGGTCGGCTTCGCCTTGGCGGCGAAAATGGAAAAGAAAGATTTTGTCGCCTTCGTCACGTTCGGCGAAGGGTCGTCGAACCAAGGCGACTTCCATGAAGGGGCGAACTTCGCCGGCGTTCATAAACTCCCAGTCATCTTTATGTGCGAAAACAACAAGTACGCCATTTCCGTGCCGATTTCGAAACAACTCGCGTGCGAAAAGGTGTCCGACCGTGCCATCGGCTATGGCATGCCGGGCTATACGGTCGACGGCACCGATCCGCTTGAAGTGTACCGCGTCGTGAAAGAAGCGGCCGACCGCGCCCGCCGCGGCGAAGGGCCGACGCTCATCGAGGCCGTGACATACCGCCTGACGTCGCACTCGTCGGACGACGACCACCGCGTCTACCGGACGGAAGAAGAGCTCGCCGAAGCGCGCGCCAAAGACCCGATCGTGTCGTTTGCCAACTATTTGAAAGAAACCGGCGTCTTGACCGACCAGCTTGACGAGGACATTCAAGCGCGCGTCATGAAGGAAGTGAACGAAGCGACCGACTATGCGGAGAAGGCTCCGTACGCCGAGCCGGAGCATGCGCTTCGCTACGTGTATGCCGAGGAGTAAGGGGGAATCGACGATGCCTGTCATTTCGTATATTGATGCCGTCACGATGGCGATTCGCGAAGAGATGGAACGCGACCCGCGCGTGTTTGTCTTAGGGGAAGACGTGGGGCGGAAAGGCGGGGTGTTTAAAGCCACACAAGGATTGTACGAGCAGTTCGGGGAAGAGCGCGTCATCGACACGCCGCTTTCCGAGTCGGCGATCGTCGGCGTCGGCATCGGCGCAGCGATGTACGGCCTGCGCCCGATTGCCGAGATTCAGTTTGCCGATTTTATCATGCCGGCGGTCAACCAAATTATTTCCGAAGCGGCGCGCATCCGCTACCGTTCGAACAACGACTGGAACTGCCCGATCGTCATCCGCGCCCCGTACGGCGGCGGGGTGCATGGCGCCCTGTACCACTCGCAATCGGTGGAAGCGATTTTCGCCAACCAGCCAGGGTTAAAAATCGTCATGCCGTCGACGCCGTACGATGTGAAAGGGCTGCTGAAAGCGGCGATTCGCGACGAAGATCCGGTTCTCTTTTTCGAGCATAAACGCGCCTACCGCCTCATTAAAGGGGAAGTGCCGGAGGACGACTACGTGCTTCCGATCGGCAAGGCGGACGTCAAGCGTGAAGGCGATGACATCACAGTCATCACATACGGGCTTTGCGTCCATTTTGCCTTGCAGGCGGCCGAGCGCGTCGCCCAAGATGGCATTTCCGTTCACCTGTTGGATTTGCGCACCGTCTATCCGCTCGACAAAGAAGCGATCATCGAAGCGGCGAGCAAAACGGGGAAAGTGCTGCTCATTACGGAAGACAATAAAGAAGGAAGTGTCATGAGCGAAGTCGCGGCCATCATTGCCGAGCATTGCCTGTTTGACCTTGACGCGCCGATTATGCGCTTGGCCGGCCCGGACGTCCCAGCCATGCCGTATGCGCCGACGATGGAGAAGTTCTTTATGATCAATCCGGAAAAAGTCGAAAAAGCGATGCGCGAACTGGCGGCGTTTTAAGGTGAAGACATTGCAGCAGAGATAGGAGGGTATCGATGTGGCCATCGAACAATTGACGATGCCTCAGCTCGGGGAGAGCGTCACTGAAGGCACGATCAGCAAATGGCTCGTCTCCCCGGGCGACAAAGTGAACAAATACGATCCGGTCGCCGAAGTCATCACCGATAAAGTGAGCGCGGAAATTCCGTCGTCGTTTGCCGGCGTCATTCGCGAGCTGATCGCCAAAGAAGGGGAGACGCTCCCGGTCGGCGCGCCGATTTGCACGATCGAAGTCGAAGGCGCTGCACCGGCTCCGGAAGCGAAGCCGGCGGATGAAGCGCCGAAAGCAGAAGACAACGCGAAGCCAGCGGCTCCGAAAAAGGCCGGCCGGGCAAACAACGGCCGCTATTCGCCGGCCGTTCTCCGCCTTGCCCAAGAACACGGCATTGACCTTGAACAAGTGAAAGGCACCGGCCTTGGCGGGCGGGTGACGCGCAAAGATTTGCTGAAGCTCATTGAGTCTGGACAAATTCCGAAAGCGGGAGCGGCACCGGCGGCGGAACAAGCGGCGCCAAAAGCGGAACCGAGAACGGAACAACCGGCCCCGGCCGCCGCGGCGGTTCAACCGGCTGGCGCTGCCGCGCCAACCGCGCCGCAGGCAGCGCCGATCAAACCAGCGGCCCCGAACGTCGAAGCCGGAGCGGGCGACATCGAAATTCCGGTCACCCCGGTGCGCAAGGCGATTGCGGCGAACATGCTCCGCAGCAAACACGAAGCGCCGCACGCGTGGACGATGGTCGAAGTCGACGTCACCGATCTTGTCGCGTACCGCGATGCCATCAAAGACGAGTTCAAGCGGCGTGAAGGCTTCAATTTGACGTATTTCGCCTTCTTCGTCAAGGCGGTCGCCCAAGCGCTGAAAGAATTCCCGCAGTTGAACTCAGTGTGGGCGGGCGATAAGATCATTCAGCGCAAGGACATCAACATCTCCATCGCTGTCTCGACGGAAGATGCCTTGTTCGTGCCCGTCATCAAGCACGCCGATGAAAAAACGATCAAAGGCATCGCCCGCGAAATCGCTGAACTGGCGGCGAAAACGCGCGCCGGCAAACTGCGCCCGGAAGACATGCAGGGCGGCACGTTCACCGTCAACAACACCGGCGCGTTCGGCTCGGTGCAGTCGATGGGCATTATCAACTATCCGCAAGCGGCCATTTTGCAAGTGGAAACGATCGTCAAACGTCCGGTCGTCAAAGATGGCATGATCGCCATCCGCGACATGGTCAACTTATGTTTGTCGCTCGACCACCGCGTCTTGGACGGCCTCATTTGCGGCCGCTTCCTCGCCCGCGTCAAAGAGATTTTGGAAAATATGAACAAAGACAACACGCCGATTTATTAACGATTCCCCCATCGCCATCGGTTGGCGGTGGGGGTTTTTGCGTGGCGCGATTTCAAACTTGTTTCTGACCGGACGGTTTCTGTGGATCCCCAATGCCAAACCCGAACCAGCGATGCGGTTAAGTTGATCGCAAGCATCAAAGCGCTCTCGTGTCCATGAGCAGCTGAAGCAAGCCAAGATCGAAGACGAATGGATTGACGTGGCAGATTCCGCCGCTATGACGAAAGACACAAGGGCGCAGACGAAAGCCGCCAACGCCTTTTTGATCACCGGAAGCCTTTTGTTGTTGCGGACCGTAAAAACCGCGCTGGCCCAAGGCGATTCCAAGCACATGACGTGCGAGTCCTTTACCTATATTTTACAATGGATAAGCAAACAAAATACCTACTGTAGATGAGCAAATTCACTAACATAAATTGACAACCAAACAAAAAAGTTCTTCACCAAAAGATGTACTTGACTTTTAAAGGCAAACATGACAGCAATGTTGCCCAAAGAGAAGCATGGAATAAAAAGGAAGAAATACTATTTTGGTTTTACTTATCACAATCCTCTTTTTTTGTCAAGTGTAATTTGAAATGAAAATCCTTTTAATTTTTTTATTTACAATAAATATTTTTATTTACAATAAATACTATAAATTTTATAATAAAATTCAAAGCTATCTAAAAGGAGGGAATTAATTTGAAAAAATTAAAATTTCATTTATTTAGTTTAGTGCTCCTTTTTTCATTATTTTTCTTCAATGATTTCAGCTCTGCAAAAGAAGTGGATAATACCTCAAAAAGTGAAAAATTAACAAAGCAAGAAAGAAAATATTTAAAAGATGTAACAGGACATACTGAAGAAGAAATAGATATGTTGCCTTTAGAAGTTGCAAAGCAACTCATTAAAGATAAAGCTGTCATCCAAGATTCAAAAACTGAAATATTTTCGTTCGAAAATGGAGTAAATAATTCTGGTGATTTTACAACGATGGGTACAATTTCGTCCTCAACGATGAAATTATGGGGTACAGTTTATAAAGTAACCTCTGATCGAACAAATTACGATAAATTTTATATTTATGGTAATTTTCAATGGCTAAAATCTCCTTTTTACGAACTTGTAGATAAAATGACTTTCGGTTTTCCTTCAAGTGCAGGATTTTTTCTTCCAACTAGTAATGGAAAAGTAACACAACATCAACATAGATATAGTCAAGATCCACAAGGTAATGGAAACTGGATAGATTATGCAATTGATTACTTACCTAGTGATTGGGAACCAAATGCTGGAGTTGCTGGTGAATTTGACTTAAGAAGCTCTACAGAATTTACTTTACACAAAGGATATATGGGACAATATGTTTATGTACCAACAAAAAATAATGGTACAATTAACATTAAAATTGAATATGGACACCAATTATATATTGGCGAACCTAGTGTATCAGTATTTCCAGCAGGATTATCAATAACTCCATCTAAGTCGGTAGATACTGCTTCTTACGCTTTAACACTAAGTTATTAATGATTTCAAGCCTCTCTTATGTCATGCCCACGCATCTCTGTTTGGCGCGGTCAACCTCCACGATGGCGAAACGGTGCTTCATCAAACGACCGCTGCCCATGCCGCGGCGTTCTTGGGTTTCTTGAGAATGCTCAAAGAGCGCGATCCGGATCGTCTCATGGTCTTGGTGTTGGAACACGCCTGCATTCACCATGCCAAAATGGTCAAGACGTTTTGGCGGGAAGAAGGGCCGTATTTTCCCGTTATTTCCCCTTCCTCCCTATTTGCCACAGCTGAACCCGATTGAACGCTTATGGAAATGGCTGAAAGGTGCGGCGATCGCCCATATATGTCGCAAGGATCGCAACGATATCATGCAAGCATCGCTCCGTTTGTCCACTGCATCCACGAACGTCCGGAGGAAGTGCTGCAGCGCTTAGGGTGTGGAGGATGACTGAGAAGCTAACTCTTCATGTTACATGTATATAGGGAGGATTACCCAGAAATCCTCCACTTTAAGCGTTAGCTAAGTGGGAGTGGTTCAAACTTTACAGTAAAAGGAGTTTTTTGAATGGAATATATATACTTACTTATTTTACCGATAATAGGTGTTTTGTGGTTTTTGAATTTAGCAAGCTTTTTAAAAAATTTGAACAGTGATGAAAACACACTTAATCAAACAATGATAGGAGCCGTATTAACCTTTCTCTTTGTTTTTCTATATATGTACGGGTTTTTAGGAACACATTAATATTCAATCATCCCCCTGTACAAAAAAAAGATGGGACTGCCTCCACTTATCGGCTAATGCCGGTGGAAGTGGGGGATTCTTGTTTCCTTTGCAAACAAAATACTGCCGATTATCCCTTCTTTCGTGCATTTGGCCTTTGGATCCCGCTTGGCGTTCAAACAATCCGTCTTGTTAAGCATTGCCTACTCATTGAGCAAACTCTTCAATTCCGTTTCATACTTTGAAGGAACGAAACCATATTTCCCTGTTTTTTATCAAAGATAATCGTGTTATTCTTTTTAAACCAAATGTTGTAATTGAATAGCCTGTCCTTCGTTTTTTATGTTCGAGCCAAAAACGATAGTCAAGTTGACCTGCATCGACTTTGGTTGTTTTTGACCATTCTACGAATTTCATAATTTCCATTATTCTATCCTGAAAA
>NZ_MQMG01000040.1 GCF_001908025.1 Geobacillus proteiniphilus | reverse complement strand
AAAACGTTATGGGAAAGCGGGGGTGCTCTTGTTGTTTGCCGCTGCGGCGGGGTTATGGGTGTTTCGTCATCCGACGGATGAAAAGGGGCAAGTCGTCTTGCCGACGGCGGCTGAAACGGATGCCGCCCGGCCGGAAGAAAAAAAGGACGAAGCGCCAAAAACCGCTGTGGTGGATGTGAAAGGGGCGGTCGCGAAGCCAGGGGTGTACGAGGTGGCGGCAGACGCCCGCGTTCGCGATGTTATCGCCCTAGCCGGCGGATTGACGAACGAGGCGGATGAAACGAAGGTCAATCTGGCGGCAAAAGTGCGCGATGAGATGATGATTTACGTGCCGGCAAAAGGCGAGGCCGCACCGGCACCAGATGCCGTCGGCAAGTCTCCAAGCGATGGAGCTCGGGACGGGCCGCAAGTGGCAGTCAATACGGCGACGGAAGAGGAATTGATGCAGCTTCCGGGCATCGGACCGGCGAAGGCAAAAGCGATCATCGCCTATCGCGAAGAACACGGGCCGTTTCAGCGGGTGGAAGATTTGTTGAATGTAACCGGAATTGGCGAAAAAACGCTGGAGAAATTGAAACCGTATTTGCTTGTGCCGTAAACGAGGCGGGGGAGCGCAATGCTTCTCGTTTATGGGCGGATCAGGGCTGCTGCGGACGTTTTTCGGCGTTGACGGGGGCAGGCGGCGGCGGGTAGACTAAAAGTATGGAAACAAGCGGAGGGACGTAGAATGGAACGAATCACGTGGGATCAATACTTTATGGCGCAAAGCCATCTGTTGGCGCTGCGCAGCACGTGCACAAGGCTGGCGGTCGGAGCGACGATTGTGCGCGATAAGCGCATCATCGCCGGCGGGTACAACGGGTCGATCGCCGGGGGCGCCCATTGCACCGATGAAGGGTGCTACGTTATTGACGGCCATTGTGTACGGACGATCCATGCGGAAATGAATGCCATTTTGCAATGCGCCAAGTTCGGCGTCCCGACCGAGGGGGCGGAGATGTATGTCACCCATTTTCCGTGCTTGCATTGTTGCAAGGCGATCATTCAAAGCGGCATTCGCGCTGTCTATTACGCCCAAGACTACAAAAACCACCCGTACGCCTTGGAGCTGTTTGCCCAAGCCGGCGTCCGGCTCGTGCAAGTGCCGCTGAAAACGGATGTGTTCGCCTTGCTTTCCGGCGGCGGAGGTGAAGTATGAAAGGACAAGCCGTCTATCCCGCCGCGGCGGCGCTCTTTGCCGTGGCGGCGGCCTCGCCGTCCAAAACCACATGTCTTCTCCTTATCATTTATCTCCTTCTTCTTTTCATCCGCCGGCCGCACTGTTTCCTTCCTGCTCTCGTTGCAGCTCTTTTCTTTTTTGTCTATTTTCTCATCGTTGACCATCATAACAAAACTTCCCTTTCCGGCGGCCGTCATTTGCTTTCCGTTCGTTTTTCCGCCGCGCCGGCGATCGACGGCGATCGATTGCATGCGGCTGTGCAAGCTGGTAAGGAGCGGGTGCAGCTCCGTTACACCATTCGGACGGCTGCGGAAAAAGAAGCGCTGCGTGCGCGTCTTATGCCCGGGGTCGTGTGCCGGCTGAGCGGAACGCTCGAGCGCCCCATGCCAGCCAGCAATCCGTATGCATTTGATTACCGCCGTTATTTGCGCCGCCACCGCATTCATTGGCTCTTTCTCCCTGAGGCGATCGATCTTTCCGCTTGCGTGCGCGTCCGTCCCACCATCATCGAACGGCTTGAGGCGATTCGCGAGGCTGGCGTCCGCCGCATTGAAGCCCGGTTTCCGCCGGAAGCGGCCGGCATCGCCGCTGCGCTCATTTATGGCGAACGCCGCTCGTTGGATGAGGAGGTGCTTAGCGGTTACCAGCGGCTCGGGCTCATCCATTTGTTGGCGATTTCCGGCGGCCATGTCACCTTGCTTGTCGGCGCTGCGTTGGCCGCTGCCATTCGGTTTGTGACGCGCGAAGCGGCCGTGCTTGCTTTGCTCGTTTTCTTGCCTATGTATGCGGTGCTCGCCGGCGCTTCGCCGTCGGTGCTGCGCGCCTGTGCGACAGGAATGATTGTATTGGCCGTCCAGTGGAAAAAAGGAACGATCCATCCGCTGGATGCGTTGAGTTGGACAGCGCTTGCGCTGCTCGTCTTTGATCCATATATGGTTTGGGATGTCGGTTTTCAACTATCATTTCTTGTCACGTTTGCCCTTCTCGCCCATGTGTCGGTGCTCACCTCTGCTCGTTCGATGCTCCAAAACTTGTTTCAGACCGCGCTCGTTGCACAGCTCGCCGCGCTGCCGATTTTGCTTTACCATTTTTATGAAATTTCTGTTTGGAGCGTAGGGCTGAATGTTTTCTTTGTCCCTTGGTATTCATTTGTCATTTTGCCCATTGCTTTTCTATCCGCAGTTTTTTCCTTTTCTCCGCTCATTTGGCTGTTTAGCCGCCTCATTGAGCTGACGGACGCGGTTGTCCGTTTTTTCTCGGTCGATTACTCGTTTATGCTTGTGCTCGGCCGTCCGGGGCCGTGGTGCTTAGCTGGCTATCTGACGGCCATTGCGGCGGCGTTTTTGGATTGGGAACGCGGCCGCCTGCTCCGCGGATTGACAGCGGTGGCGGCGGCGACGGCGCTTCAGCTGGCCGCCCCGTATGTGGATCCGAAAGGGGAAGTGACGGTATTGGATGTTGGGCAAGGGGACTGTATTTATATTGAGCTTCCTTATCGAAAAGCGGTCTATCTCATTGACACCGGTGGGACGCCGGAATGGGCGAAGGAACCATGGCGCAAGCGGTCGCGGCCGTTTGCGGTCGGTCGGGACGTTGTCGTGCCGTTTTTAAAAGCCCAAGGGGTGAGGACGCTTGATCAACTGATTTTGACGCACGATGACGCCGACCATATCGGGTCTGCTCCCGAGGTGCTCAAAGCCGTGCGCGTCAGAGAAATTGTCACAAGCCCAGGAGCGCTGCCGGCCGTCAAGGCGATGGCGCGCCCGTTTTCCGTGCCGATGGCCGCCATCGTGCGGGGGGATCGGTGGAAGGTGGGCGATGCCGCGTTTTCCGTATTGCACCCGGAGGCAGGAAACAATGAGGATAATAACGGCTCGCTTGTATTGCTCGCCCGCCTCGGCCGCTTGACATGGCTGTTTGCTGCGGATATCGAGGAAGAGGCGGAACAGGCGCTCATCCGCGCCTATCCAGAGCTGCGCGCCGATGTATTGAAAGTCGCGCACCACGGCAGCAAAACGTCGACAACAGAGCCGTTTTTGCGGACGGTCAAGCCGCGAGCGGCCATCATTTCCGTCGGCCGCTACAATCGCTACGGGCATCCGTCCCCCGAGGTGCTCATGCGGCTAAAGCAACAACAGGCGATCATTTGGCGGACGGATGAAAACGGGGCCATTCGCTATGTGTATGACGAAAACGGTGGAACCTTTCAGGTGATGAAACCATAAGATGTAGTGCACAAAAAACGGAACGTTTCAGCAGAAACAAAAAATAAGGATTGCTTATGTAAGCAATCCTTATCGACCGAAAAATTCGATCAACGTTGCGATGATGAACATGGTAGCGAAAAAGCCGAACGACACGATGAATCCGACGGCGGAATCGACGGCGTCATTTCGTTGGCTTTGCACTTCCTTTTCAAATACGTTCATCGTTTTCCCCCTCCTCGTTCAATCATTTTTAGTATAGACGAAAACGCGTGAAAAATCTACCGCCGCTCGCTTCTTTTCCTTCCTTGACAACAGTTGACACAAATACTTTCAAACAGCCGGGAAAACATAAAAATAACCCGCTGGCCGATAAGGTCCTAGGACTTATAGGCCAGCGTTTATATAAAGGGGAACCGGTTTTTTCGGCAGCCGGTTCCCTTGTAAAATGACGAAAAACGGTGTATCTTTTCTAGCAGAGACGTTTGCTAGGGAATGGAGACGGGAACATGCTGGAACGCGTATGGGGAAACATTGAAAAACGGCGGTTTTCTCCCCTTTATTTATTATACGGCAATGAGCCGTTTTTATTAACGGAAACGTATGAGCGATTGGTGAACGCAGCACTTGGCCCCGAGGAGCGGGAGTGGAACTTGGCTGTGTACGACTGCGAGGAAACGCCGGTCGAGGCGGCGCTTGAGGAGGCCGAGACGGTGCCGTTTTTCGGCGAGCGGCGTGTCATTCTCATCAAGCATCCATATTTTTTTACATCTGAAAAAGAGAAGGAGATCGAACATGATTTGGCGAAGCTGGAGGCGTACTTGAAGGCGCCGTCGCCGTTTTCGATCGTCGTCTTTTTCGCGCCGTACGAGAAGCTTGATGAGCGAAAAAAAAGTTACGAAGCTTGCCAAAGAGCAAAGCGAAGTCGTCATCGCCGCCCCGCTCGCCGAAGCGGAGCTGCGTGCCTGGGTGCGGCGCCGCATCGAGAGCCAAGGGGCGCAAGCAAGCGACGAGGCGATTGATGTCCTGTTGCGGCGGGCCGGGACGCAGCTTTCCGCCTTGGCGAATGAAATCGATAAATTGGCTCTGTTTGCCGGATCGGGCGGAACCATCGAGGCGGCGGCGGTTGAACGGCTTGTCGCCCGCACGCCGGAAGAAAACGTATTTGTGCTTGTCGAGCAAGTGGCGAAGCGCGACATTCCAGCGGCGTTGCAGACGTTTTATGATCTGCTTGAAAACAATGAAGAGCCGATCAAAATTTTGGCGCTGCTCGCCGCCCATTTCCGCTTGCTTTCGCAAGTGAAATGGCTTGCCTCCTTAGGCTACGGACAGGCGCAAATTGCTGCCGCACTCAAGGTGCACCCGTTCCGCGTCAAGCTCGCTCTTGCTCAAGCGGCCCGCTTCGCTGACGGAGAGCTTGCTGAGGCGATCAACGAGCTCGCTGACGCCGATTACGAAGTGAAAAGCGGGGCGGTCGATCGCCGGTTGGCCGTTGAGCTGCTTCTGATGCGGTGGGGCACCCGCCCGGCGCAAGCGGGGCGTCACGGCCGGCGATGAAGCGATCGCCCGGCCGTTTGGCCGTGAACAAAAGAAAAACAAAAAAACGACCTGGCGCCAGGTCGTTTTTGATTAGGAAGCTTGGATGCTGTTCAATTTTTTCGCTAAGCGCGATTTTTGCCGGCTGGCGGCGTTTTTATGGATAAGGCCTTTGCTTGCGGCTTTGTCTAATTTTTTCGACGCAATAATGAACGCCTCGCGCGCTTTTTCCACGTCTTTCAATTCAACAAGCGCTTCAAATTTTTTGATCGCCGTACGCATGGCCGATTTCATCGAGGCGTTGTGAGCCCGGCGCTTTTCGCTCGTTTTCGCGCGTTTGATCGCTGATTTGATGTTAGCCACGTTCGTTCACCTCCGTTATCGTTCCTATTTCTGTTGTGAACAACAGGAAGAACAAGTGTTATTCTATCAAACGTGTTTTGATTATGCAAGAGTGTTCAAGCGAAAATCCTTTACGAAACATGAATGACCGGGCCCGATTGCGGCGACAATAAAAGAAAACGGCAGAAATGGGGAGAAACGACATGGAACAGCCGCTCGATTTACGCCAGTACTCGGTGCGCACGGATTTAGCGATCGAAGCGCATGAGATCGCACTCGAGGAGCGTTTGCAGCAAAAACAAGAAAGCGCCGCGCCGATTGAGGGAGTCATGATCCGTGACGAGGAGATCGACGGCGTCAAGCTGTCGCATGTGCATGTCACGGAACAAGGAGCGGCCTCGATCGGCAAAAAGCCGGGCCACTACGTGACGATTGAAGCGCAAGGCATCCGCGAACAAAACACCGAGCTGCAGCAAAAAGTGCAGCGCATTTTTTCCGAGCAGCTCAGCGCCTTTTTCAAGCGGCTCCGCATTCCCGATCAAGCGAGCTGCTTGATCGTCGGGCTTGGCAACCAAAACGTCACTCCGGACGCGCTCGGGCCGCTCACGGTGGAAAACGTGCTTGTCACCCGTCATTTGTTCCAGCTGCAGCCGGAAAGCGTCGAGGAAGGCTTCCGGCCGGTGAGCGCCCTCGCTCCGGGGGTGATGGGGACGACCGGGATTGAAACGAGCGACATTATCGACGGCGTCGTCCGGAAAACAAAGCCGGATTTTGTCATTGTGATTGACGCCTTGGCCGCCCGCTCGATCGAACGGGTCAACGCGACGATTCAAATTTCTGACACCGGCATCCATCCCGGCTCCGGGGTCGGCAACAAGCGGAAAGAGTTAAGCTATGAAACGCTTGGCATTCCGGTCATTTCGATCGGCGTTCCGACGGTCGTCGACGCCGTTTCGATCACGAGCGACACGATCGATTTCATTTTGAAGCACTTCGGCCGCGAAATGCGCGAAGGGAAACGGCCATCAAGCGCGCTCGCTCCGGCGGGCTGGACGTTTGGGCGCAAACGAAAATTGACGGAACAAGACATGCCGTCGCCGCAAGAACGGTCGACGTTTCTTGGCATGGTCGGCACGCTTGGCGATGAAGAAAAGCGGCGCCTCATCTATGAAGTGCTCGCGCCGCTTGGGCATAATTTGATGGTGACCCCGAAAGAAATCGATTCGTTTATCGGCGATATGGCCAACTTATTAGCCGGCGGTTTGAATGCGGCGCTGCATCGGCAAGTCGATCAAGGCAATGTTGGCTCCTACACCCATTAGACAAAAAAACGGTTCTATCTTTTCCCGCTTGGCCATACGTTAAACTGAGGAGACAAGCCGGGAAAGGGTGGGAATATGAAACGATGGCGCTCCCCAAACGTCATGATCGCGATTCCAGGAGCTAGTCTAAAGAAACTGTTGATGCTCATCATTCTTGGTTGCATGATGATGTTTATGCTTGTCGGAGCGCTCACATCGCTGCGGCCGGAATACCGTCCGTCGTCATCATCGCTGAACGATATGGCGGCCCATTTTCCGGAAGAGACGTTCATTCGTCTGTTCGCCTTGGAAAATCGATATTTTGCGCAGCTGCTGCCGAAAGATCGGCGGCAGACGAATTACTCATCGCTATTGTTCCGCCTGGCGACGAGCATCAATCCCGATGACCCGCGCAGCCTGCTTGGCAGCGAGCTGCCGGGCTTTGCCCTTTATGACAGCAAAATTCTCATCGCTGGTGAAGGAACGGATTATACGAACATGCCATACGAATCAGCGCCGCCGCTTAGGGTGATGCTTGCTGAGCGGCAAGCCTCGGTGGAGGAGCTCGAACAAGCAAACAAGAGCGAAGATGAAAAACCGGTTCCCCCGCCATCGCAGACGACGGGAGGAAAAAAAGTGGTCTACATTTACAATACCCATACGCATGAGTCGTTTTTGCCAGCGCTCAAAGGGGTGGCCGACCCGGATTTGGCGTTTCATCCGACGGTCAACATAACAAAAGTGGGGGAAAAGTTAGCGGAAGAACTGGAAAAGCGCGGCATCGGGGCTGAAGTGAGCAAAATCGACATTGTCAGCGAATTGTTAAAGAAAGGGATGAAATACTCCCAATCGTATGATATGTCCCGGCAAACAGTGGTTGCGGCAATGAAGCAAAACCGTGACTTGCACTATTTCATCGATATCCATCGCGATTCGCGGCGGCGAAAATATACGACCGTTACGATCAACGGCGTTGACTATGCGCGTGTCGCATTCATTATTGGCGGAGAAAACGCGACATACGAGAAAAACTTGCAGCTGGCTACCGCGTTGCATCAGTTGCTGCAAAAGAAATATCCAGGGCTGAGCCGCGGGGTGATCGAGAAAAAAGGAGCCGGGACGAACGGCAAGTTTAATCAAGATTTATCGGAAAACGCGATTTTAATTGAAGTCGGCGGTGTCGACAATACGTTTACTGAGCTGTTCCGGTCCGTGTCGGCGCTCGCTGAGGTGTTCAGCGACTATTATTGGCAGGCGGAAAAAGTCGAAGCGCCGGCTCCGGCGGAGAAAAAGTAAAGGAGCGTCACTATGGCAAGATGGTTCATCCGCTTTACTCTAGCGATCTTTCTTCTTTTTTTCGGTGTGTTGTTTGGCATGCAAGAGGCGCATCGCGGCATTGAACGGATGCGCGGCTATGCCGATCCGTCGTTTCCGTCCGTCATCGATATGAAAAAAAGGGAAAATGGTGAGGTGGAAGCGGCGGTGTTCGGCCGGCCGGTCGTTGCTGGAGATTTAGGAGAAAAGCAAGAAACGATTCACGAGCTGAAAACGTTCAACTTGTTCTCTAGGCTCGGCCAACTTTTTGCCGATGCCGTCACCGCGCTCATGGAAATGCTGTTTTCGCTCGTCGGCCGGGCGTTGGACTAGCCCGATCATGTGCGGACGAAACAGGGACGTGCCGTCACAATGGCGGCTTTTTCTTTTGGACGCCGTCCGCCGGCTGGAGCACAAAGTGCTGCACTTTCCATATTGTCGGTTGTTTTCTTGGCGCGGCTCTGGCCGTTTCGCGTCTTTCCGGAAAGCCCGAACGGCGGCTTGGCTTTTCGTTCATCATTGAATCTTCTTCGCGCTGTTGCTATAATCAAAGCTAGTGTAGTTTTGCGAAGAAGCAGGAGTGAGAGACGATGAACCGGGAAGAACGGTTGAAACGGCAGGAACGGATCCGCAATTTTTCGATTATTGCTCACATTGACCACGGAAAATCGACGCTGGCGGACCGCATTTTGGAAAAAACGGGGGCGCTGTCGGAGCGTGAATTGCGCGAGCAGACGCTCGATACGATGGAGCTTGAGCGCGAGCGCGGCATCACGATTAAATTGAATGCGGTTCAGTTGACATATAAAGCGAAAAATGGCGAAGAGTATATTTTCCATTTGATCGACACGCCGGGCCACGTCGACTTTACGTACGAAGTGTCGCGCAGCTTGGCCGCTTGCGAAGGGGCGATTTTGGTCGTCGATGCGGCGCAAGGCATTGAAGCGCAGACGCTCGCCAACGTGTATTTGGCGATCGACAACAATTTAGAAATTTTGCCAGTCATTAACAAAATCGATTTGCCAAGCGCCGAACCGGAGCGGGTGCGTCAAGAAATTGAGGATGTCATCGGTTTGGACGCCTCTGACGCGGTGCTTGCTTCGGCTAAAGTCGGCATCGGCATCGAAGAAATTTTGGAAAAAATCGTCGAAAAAATTCCGGCTCCCTCGGGTGATCCGGATGCGCCGCTGAAGGCGCTCATTTTTGATTCCCTTTATGACCCGTACCGCGGCGTCGTCGCCTATGTCCGCGTCGTCGACGGAACGGTGAAGCCAGGGCAGCGCATTAAAATGATGTCGACCGGCAAAGAGTTTGAAGTGACGGAAGTCGGCGTGTTCACGCCGAAGCAAAAAGTTGTCGACGAATTGACGGTCGGTGATGTCGGCTATTTGACCGCCTCGATTAAAAACGTGAAAGATACGCGCGTCGGCGATACGATCACCGATGCCGAACGGCCGGCAGCTGAGCCGCTCCCGGGCTATCGGAAGCTCAATCCGATGGTGTTTTGCGGCATGTATCCGATCGATACGGCGCGCTACAACGATTTGCGCGAGGCGCTCGAGAAGCTGCAATTGAACGATGCGGCGCTCCACTTTGAGCCGGAAACGTCGCAGGCGCTTGGGTTCGGCTTCCGCTGTGGATTTCTCGGCTTGCTTCATATGGAAATCATCCAAGAGCGGCTCGAGCGCGAATTTCATATCGATTTGATCACGACCGCGCCGAGCGTCGTTTACAAGGTGCATTTGACCGATGGAACGGAAGTTGACGTCGACAACCCGACGAACATGCCCGACCCGCAAAAAATCGACCGAATTGAAGAGCCGTATGTGAAAGCGACGATCATGGTGCCAAACGACTATGTCGGTCCGGTGATGGAGCTGTGTCAAGGAAAGCGCGGCACGTTTGTCGATATGCAATATTTGGATGAAAAGCGCGTCATGCTCATTTACGATATTCCGCTCTCCGAAATCGTCTACGACTTTTTCGACGCTTTAAAGTCGAACACGAAAGGGTACGCGTCATTCGACTACGAATTGATCGGCTACCGGCCGTCCAATCTCGTCAAGATGGATATTTTGCTAAACGGTGAAAAAATTGATGCCTTATCGTTTATCGTCCATCGCGACTCTGCGTACGAGCGCGGCAAAGCGATCGTTGAAAAGCTGAAAGATTTGATTCCGCGCCAGCAATTTGAAGTGCCGGTGCAGGCGGCGATCGGCAACAAGGTCATCGCCCGTTCGACAATCAAAGCGTTGCGCAAAAACGTGCTCGCAAAATGTTACGGCGGCGACGTGTCGCGGAAGCGGAAGCTGCTTGAGAAGCAAAAAGAAGGAAAGAAGCGGATGAAACAAATCGGGTCGGTCGAAGTGCCGCAAGAAGCGTTTATGGCCGTCTTGAAAATCGACGACCAGAAAAAATAACGAGCAAGGCTGTCTCCGTTGGGGATAGCCTTGTTTGTTTCCTGCGGCGCCGGCCGGCTGAAAGGAGGAGGACCGATGGCCGTTTCAGCGTATTTTCATATTCCATTTTGCGCCCATATTTGCCATTATTGCGATTTTAACAAAGTATTCGCCGCCGGCCAGCCGATTGACGACTATTTGCGGGCGATGGACAAAGAAATGGCGTGGACGGCGGCGGAATTTGGCAGCCAGCTCAAGACGCTTTTTATCGGCGGCGGCACGCCGACGGTGCTTGGGCCGGCGCAGCTCGGCCGTTTGCTTGAGAGCATCCGCCGCCATTTTCAGTTTGACCCGCAAACGGCCGAATTTACCGTCGAAGCCAACCCGGACGGCTTGACGAAAGAAAAGCTCGCTATTTTGCGCGATGCCGGAGTGAATCGGCTGAGCCTCGGGGTGCAGACATTTGACGATCAGCTTCTGCAAACGATCGGCCGCACGCACCGGCGAGGCGACGTCATACGGGCTGTAGCGTTGGCCAGAGAAGTCGGGTTTCAGAACATCAGCATTGATTTAATGTACGGTTTGCCGGGGCAGACGCTTGAGCAGTTTACGGCCGATTTGGAAGCGGCGTTTTCGCTTCATGTGCCGCATCTTTCCGCCTATTCGCTGATCCTTGAGCCGAAAACGATCTTTTACAACGAATGGCGGAAGGGTCGCCTCCGCCTTCCGGGCGAAGAAGCGGAAGCAGCGATGTACGAAGCGGCGATGGAGCAGACGGCAGCCTGCGGCTACTGGCAATATGAAATCAGCAACTATGCTTTGTCGGGATTTGAAAGCCGGCACAACTTGACGTACTGGAACAACGAGGAGTACTACGGCATCGGCGCTGGGGCGCACAGCTATATCGACGGAGTGCGTCGGGCTAATATCGGTCCCATCCGGCATTACATCAGCGCGATCGAACGCGGCGAATGGCCGCACCGAGACGTACACCGCTTGACCGCCCGCGAGCAAATGGAAGAGGAAATGTTTTTAGGGCTGCGCAAAACGGAAGGGGTGTCCAAAGCCTGCTTCCGGCAAAAGTTCGGCCGCGACCTCCACGACATATTTGGCGAGGCGATCCGCCGGGAAATCGAAAACGGACGCCTCGAGGAAACGGCGACCCACATCCGCTTGACAAAACGGGGCAAGCTGCTCGGCAATGAAGTGTTCGCCGCGTTCCTCGGCGGAATGTAAACATTGACATTTGCCGGGCGATTTGCTACCCTAATAGTAGATTTAGCACTCGAATTGTTCGAGTGCTAACAGAGGTGAGACACGTGCTAACGGACCGCCAACTGCTGATTTTGCAGGTGATTATCGACGATTTCATTCGTTCTGGGCAGCCGGTCGGTTCGCGGACGTTATCGAAAAAGCATCAAATCGCGTTCAGCTCGGCGACGATCCGCAATGAGATGGCGGATTTGGAGGAGCTCGGCTATATTGAAAAAACGCACATTTCTTCCGGCCGCGTGCCGTCGGAAAAAGGATACCGCTACTACGTCGACCATTTGCTGCCGCCGCAGCGGCTGACAAGGGCGGACATTCAAAAAATCCGCTCCGTGTTTGCCGAGCGCATCTATGAGCTGGAAAAATTGATGCAAAAGTCGGCGCAAATTTTATCCGAGCTGACGAACTATACATCCATCGCGCTCGGGCCAGCGTTTAAAGAAAGCAAGCTGAAGCGGATGCAAATCGTTCCGCTCAACGAACAGACAGCCGTCGCCATCGTCGTGACGGACACCGGCCATGTCGAAAACCGGGTCGTGACGATCCCGTCATCGATGGACGCCGGCGACCTTGAAAAAATGGTCAACATTTTCAACGAGCGGTTGAACGGCGTTCCGCTCATTGATTTGAAAGAAAAAATGGAGACGGAAGTGGCCGACGTATTGCGCCGGCACATCCGCAACTACGACAGCGTGCTTAATACGCTCATTGAGACGCTCGATGCCCCTGAAGAAGAAAAAGTGTTTTTCGCCGGCAAGGCGAATATGCTCAACCAGCCGGAGTTCAGTGACATCCAAAAAGTGCGCCCACTTCTAAACATCATTGAGCAGGAAAAAGACATTTATCGCCTGCTCCGCAAGCAAAACCAAAAAGGAGTGCGGGTTTCGATCGGGCATGAAAACGAACTGCGCGGCATGGAAAACTGCAGCTTGATTACAGCGACGTATTCGGTCGGCGATGAGCCGCTCGGGGCGATCGCGATTCTTGGTCCAACGCGCATGGAATACTCGCGCGTCATCACTGTCTTAAACCGCGTCGCTTCCGATTTGTCGGCCGCGTTGACGAAATGGTATCAAAGTCAATAAGAATGGCCATATTGGGTAACGGATGGATCGCGCATCCATCCTTTCCTTGTGGCCATTGATACATAAAAGGGAAGAGCCCCGGCAGGGAGGTGAAAGCGATGGAACAAGGAGAAAAACAAGTGATGGAACAAGCTACATACGATGAGCCGGAGCGGGAGCAACCGATCGAGGAAGAAGCCGCCCCGCAGTCCGAGGGGGAATCAGGCGGCGTTCCGCTTGAAGAGGCCGGTGGGGAGGAAGCGGCGGAGCTGGCGGAAAAAGCGCCAACGGCCGAGGAGTTGGCGGCGGCCAAGGCGCAGATCGCCGAATTGGAAGCGAAGCTTTCAGAGATGGAACACCGGTATCTCCGCCTGTACGCCGATTTTGAAAACTTCCGCCGCCGGACGCGCCAGGAGATGGAAGCGGCTGAAAAATACCGCGCCCAAAGCTTGGCGAGCGATTTGCTTCCGGTGCTTGACAACTTTGAACGCGCATTGAAAATAGAGACGGACAACGAACAGGCGAAATCGATTTTGCAAGGGATGGAAATGGTGTACCGGTCGCTTGTTGATGCCTTGAAGAAAGAAGGCGTCGAGGCGATCGAGGCGGTCGGGAAGCCGTTTGACCCTTATTTGCACCAAGCCGTCATGCAGGCGGAAGCGGAAGGCTATGAGCCGAACACGGTTGTTGAGGAGCTGCAAAAAGGTTATAAGCTGAAAGACCGCGTGCTGCGGCCCGCCATGGTCAAAGTAAGCCAATAAACGGAAACGGAGGGTGATAAGCGATGAGCAAAATTATCGGCATCGACTTAGGAACGACGAATTCCTGCGTCGCCGTGTTAGAAGGCGGCGAAGTGAAAGTCATTCCGAATCCGGAAGGAAACCGCACGACCCCGTCGGTCGTCGCGTTTAAAAACGGCGAACGCCTAGTCGGCGAAGTCGCCAAACGGCAAGCGATCACGAACCCGAACACGATCATCTCGATCAAGCGCCATATGGGGACGGATTACAAAGTCGAAATCGAAGGGAAGCAATATACGCCGCAAGAAATTTCGGCGATCATTTTGCAATACTTGAAGTCGTACGCCGAAGACTATTTGGGCGAGCCGGTGACGCGTGCGGTCATCACGGTGCCGGCGTATTTCAACGACGCCCAGCGCCAAGCGACGAAAGACGCCGGCCGCATCGCCGGCCTCGAAGTCGAGCGCATCATCAACGAGCCGACGGCCGCGGCGCTTGCTTACGGCCTTGATAAAGAAGAAGACCAAACGATTCTCGTCTATGACTTAGGCGGCGGGACGTTTGACGTCTCGATTTTGGAGCTTGGCGACGGCGTGTTTGAAGTGAAGGCGACGGCCGGCGACAACCATTTGGGCGGCGACGACTTCGACCAAGTGATCATCGATTATTTGGTCAATCAGTTCAAGCAAGAGCACGGCATCGATTTGTCGAAAGACAAAATGGCGCTCCAACGCTTGAAAGATGCGGCGGAAAAAGCGAAAAAAGAGCTGTCCGGCGTCACGCAGACGCAAATTTCGCTTCCGTTTATCAGCGCCAATGAAAACGGTCCGCTCCATTTGGAAATGACGTTGACAAGAGCGAAATTTGAAGAGCTGTCCGCTCATCTCGTCGAGCGGACGATGGGGCCGGTCCGCCAGGCGCTTCAAGACGCCGGCTTGACGCCAGCGAATATTGATAAAGTCATTTTGGTCGGCGGTTCGACGCGCATTCCAGCTGTCCAAGAAGCGATCAAGCGCGAGCTTGGCAAAGAGCCGCACAAAGGTGTCAACCCGGACGAAGTCGTTGCCATCGGTGCGGCGATCCAGGGCGGGGTGATCGCCGGCGAAGTGAAAGATGTCGTCCTGCTTGACGTGACCCCGCTTTCGCTTGGCATTGAAACGATGGGCGGCGTATTTACGAAACTGATCGAACGGAACACGACGATCCCGACAAGCAAATCGCAAGTGTTCACAACGGCGGCTGACAATCAAACGACGGTCGACATTCACGTCTTGCAAGGAGAGCGCCCGATGGCGGCGGACAACAAATCGCTCGGCCGCTTCCAGCTGACCGGCATTCCGCCGGCGCCGCGCGGCGTGCCGCAGATTGAAGTGACGTTTGATATTGACGCCAACGGCATCGTTCACGTGCGCGCCAAAGATTTAGGAACGAACAAAGAGCAGTCGATTACGATCAAATCGTCGTCCGGCCTGTCGGAAGAAGAAATTCAGCGCATGATTAAAGAGGCGGAAGAAAATGCCGAAGCCGACCGGAAGCGGAAAGAAGCCGCCGAGTTGCGCAACGAAGCCGACCAGCTCATTTTCATGACTGAAAAAACGATCAAAGAGGTCGAAGGAAAAGTCAGCGCCGATGACATCAAGAAGGCGCAAGAGGCGAAAGACGCGTTGAAAGCGGCGCTCGAGAAAAACGACCTCGAGGACATCCGCAAGAAAAAAGACGCGCTGCAAGAAGCGGTGCAGCAGCTGTCGATCAAGCTGTATGAACAAGCGGCGAAACAGGCGCAAAGCGCAGGATCGCAAGGCGGCGCTGCCAATAATAAAGACAACGTGGTGGACGCCGAGTTTGAAGAAGTGAACGACGATAAATAATGCAACCGAAAGTCAAAGTCAGGCCTGCCTTGGCTTTGACTTTTTTTCTAGCATTGACATATTGCCTTGCCGCAGAGGGAAATGATAAAATCAAATTTATGTGAGTGAATCGGGAGTGGATGATCAACGATGGCGAAGCGCGATTATTACGAGATTCTCGGCGTCAGCAAAAACGCGACGAAAGACGAGATCAAAAAAGCGTATCGAAAGCTTTCGAAGCAGTATCATCCAGATGTGAACAAAGCCCCGGACGCCGCGGAGAAGTTTAAGGAAATTAAAGAGGCATACGAAGTGTTAAGCGATGATGAAAAGCGGGCCCGCTACGACCGCTTCGGCCATGCCGACCCGAACGAAACGTTTGACGGCGGCGGATTCCAAGGCGGAGGGTTTGATTTCGGCGGCTTTAGCGGCTTTGGCGGTTTTGAAGATATTTTTGAAACGTTTTTCGGCGCCGGTCCGCGTCGACGGGCGAGCGGTCCGCGCAAAGGCGCGGATGTCGAGTATATGATGACGCTTACGTTTGAAGAAGCGGCGTTCGGAAAAGAAACGGAAATTGAAATTCCGCGGGAAGAGACGTGCGACACGTGCCAAGGCAGCGGAGCGAAACCGGGCACAAGCCCGACGTCTTGTCCGCATTGCCACGGCAGCGGGCAAGTGACAAGCGAACAGGCGACGCCGTTTGGCCGCATCGTCAACCGCCGGACATGTCCCGTCTGCGGCGGCACGGGCCGGTACATTCCGGAGAAATGCCCAACGTGCGGCGGCACGGGACGCGTCAAACGGCGGAAAAAAATTCACGTCAAAATTCCAGCCGGCGTCGACGACGGCCAGCAGCTGCGCGTCGCCGGCCAAGGGGAGCCAGGGGTCAATGGCGGGCCGCCGGGCGATTTGTACATCATCTTCCGCGTCGAACCACATGAGTTTTTCAAACGCGACGGCGACGATATTTATTGCGAAGTGCCGCTGTCGTTCGCCCAGGCGGCGCTCGGCGATGAGATCGAAGTGCCGACGCTCCATGGCCATGTGAAGCTGAAAATTCCGGCCGGCACGCAAACGGGCACGCGCTTCCGCTTGAAGGGAAAAGGGGTGCCGAACGTGCGCGGCTACGGCCAAGGCGATCAGCACGTCATCGTCCGCGTTGTGACGCCGACGAAGCTGACCGAAAAACAAAAGCAGCTGTTGCGCGAGTTTGATCGGCTCGGCGGAGACACGATGCACGACGGGCCGCACGGCCGTTTTTTTGAGAAAGTCAAAAAGGCGTTTAAAGGAGAAGCGTAAGCGCGATGAAATGGTCAGAAATCAGCATTCATACGACGCATGAGGCGGTCGAGGCGATTTCGAACATTTTGCATGAAGCGGGCGCCGGCGGCGTCGTCATCGAAGACCCATACGATTTGGTCAAAGAACGGGACGACTGGTACGGCGAGATCGTCGAGCTCAACCCGGACGACTATCCGGAAGAAGGGGTGATCATTAAGGCATATTTGCCGGTCAACAGTTTTCTTGGCGAAACGGTCGAACAAATTAAGCAGGCGATTAACAATTTATGGCTGTATGATATCGACCTTGGCAAAAATAAAATTACATTGAGCGAAGTAAACGAAGAGGAATGGGCAACGGCGTGGAAAAAGCATTATCACCCGGTGAAAGTGTCCGAAAAGTTTACGATCGTGCCGACGTGGGAAACGTACGAGCCGGCGTCTAGTGATGAGCTGATCATCGAAATGGATCCGGGCATGGCGTTTGGGACCGGCACGCACCCGACGACGGTCATGTGTCTGCAGGCGCTCGAAAAGTACGTGCGCCCCGGCGATCATGTCATTGACGTCGGCACCGGCTCCGGCATTTTAAGCATCGCCGCGGCGATGCTTGGCGCCCGGTCAGTGCGGGCGCTCGATTTGGACCCGGTGGCGGTCGACAGCGCACGGCTGAACGTGAAGCTCAATAAGGTGCAGCATATCGTAACGGTCTCACAAAACAATTTGCTCGACCATATCGAGGAACCGGCTGATGTGATCGTCGCCAACATTTTAGCGGAAATCATTTTGCGCTTTACCGGTGACGCCTACCGGTTGTTAAAGCCAGGCGGCCGCTTCATCACGTCTGGCATCATTCAGGCGAAAAAGCAGGACGTCAAAGACGGGTTGCTTGCCGCCGGCTTTGCCATTGAGGAAATCAACGTGATGGAAGACTGGGTGGCGGTTGTCGCCATGAAACCGTAAGCAAAGAAGGGATGGCTGTGCAGCGCTATTTCGTTTCCGGCCAGGCGCAACAAGGCGGGATCGTCGCGATCAGCGGCGATGATGCCCATCATATCGCCCGCGTCATGCGCATGAAGCCGGGGGACGGGATCATTTGCGTCTTTCCAGACGGGCGCACGGCGGTGTGTGAAATTGAACAAATTGCCAATGAGCATGTGCAAGCCCGTATTGTACAATGGAAAAAGGAGCGAAGCGAGCTGCCGGTGCGCATTTACATCGCCCAAGGGCTGCCGAAAGGCGAAAAGTGGGAGCTCGTCATCCAAAAAGGAACAGAGCTCGGCGCCGCCGGCTTTCTTCCGTTCGAAGCCGCCCGGTCGGTCGTGAAATGGGACGCGAAAAAGGCGGAGAAAAAAGTCGAGCGATGGAGAAAAATCGCGAAAGAAGCGGCTGAGCAGGCTGAACGAACGGTGGTGCCGGACGTGCGGGCGCCGCTTTCGTTTGTCGAGCTCCTCGCCTTCGGCCAAACGGTCGATGTTCGGCTGTTTGCCTACGAAAAAGAGGCGCGAAACGCCCGGCATGCCGCGCTTCCAGCGCTTCTTTCCCGCCTCCGTCCGGGCGGCGCGTTGCTGGCTGTCTTCGGGCCGGAAGGCGGGTTCAGCCCGGAAGAAGCAGAACAGCTTCGGCAGCACGGCTTTTCGCCGTGCAGCCTTGGGCCGCGCATTTTGCGGACCGAAACAGCTCCGCTCTATTTGCTTTCCGCCGCCTCTTATGAATGGGAGCTGCGCGCGCCGAGCGGCGAAGCGGAGCGCGCTTAGTGAGCAACATTGGCTGTTTCTTATAAAAGTTCGGTCCCGCTGATCCCTAAGCGGGGGGCAGAGTGAGGTGAACAAGATGCCGACAGTGGCTTTTCATACACTAGGCTGCAAAGTCAATCATTACGAAACCGAAGCGATTTGGCAGCTGTTTAAAAAAGCCGGCTACGAGCGAAAAGAGTTTGAAAGCCGTGCGGATGTGTATGTGATCAACACGTGCACGGTGACGAACACCGGCGATAAAAAGAGCCGTCAAGTCATCCGTCGTGCGGTGCGCCGCAATCCGGACGCCGTCGTCTGCGTGACCGGCTGCTATGCGCAAACATCGCCGGCTGAGGTCATGGCCATTCCGGGCGTTGATATTGTCATCGGCACGCAAGACCGGCATAAAATTTTGGATTACATCGAGCAGTTCCAGCGCGAGCGCCAGCCGATCAACGCTGTTCACAACATTATGAAAACGCGCGTCTTTGAGGAGATGGATGTGCCGGAATTCACGGATCGGACGCGGGCGTCGCTTAAGATCCAAGAAGGGTGCAACAACTTCTGCACGTTTTGCATCATCCCGTGGGCGCGCGGCTTAATGCGCTCGCGCGATCCGCAGGAAATCATCCGCCAGGCGCGCCAGCTCGTCGCCGCCGGCTATAAAGAAATCGTTCTGACCGGCATTCATACAGGCGGCTATGGCACCGATCTGAAAGACTATAACTTTGCGTCCTTGTTGCGCGATTTGGACGAGCAAGTGCCGGGGCTGAAGCGGCTTCGCATTTCGTCGATTGAGGCGAGCCAAATTACCGATGAAGTGATTGACGTGCTGAAGCGGTCGGAGAAAATCGTCCGCCATTTGCACATTCCGCTTCAGTCTGGGTCGAATACGGTGCTCAAGCGGATGCGCCGCAAATATACGGTGGAATTTTACGCGGAGCGGCTCGCCCGGTTGCGCGAAGTGTTTCCAGAGCTGGCGGTGACTTCTGACGTCATCGTCGGCTTCCCAGGCGAGACGGAAGACGAATTTATGGAGACGTACAACTTTATTCGTGAACAACGGTTTTCCGAGCTGCATGTCTTTCCTTATTCGAAGCGGACCGGCACGCCGGCGGCGCGCATGCCGAACCAAATCGATGAAGAAACGAAGCATGACCGCGTCCGCCGCTTGATCGCCCTTTCCGATCAATTGGCGAAAGAGTACGCCTCCCGGTTTGAAGGGCAAGTGCTCGAAGTCATTCCGGAAGAGCGCGATAAAGAGCGGCCGGATTTGTACGTCGGCTATACAGACAACTATTTGAAAGTCCGCTTCCCGGCAACCGAGGAAATGGTTGGTGAACTTGTCAAAGTGAAGATTACGAAAGCCGGCTATCCGTACAATGAAGGAGAGTTCGTCCGCGTTGTGCCGGATGAAATGGCCCGTTCGGTCAAATGGAGCTCATAACCCAGCCTAGTTGCTGGGTTTTTTCTGTCTTTTTCCGGAGACAATACGGATGGCTAGTTTTTGTCGAGGGAGCATGGTATGATGGTAGACGTCAGACCTTCCATCTTGACGGAAATGGCAGAAAGGGGTTTCTCCGAATGACGATGAATATCGCGAAAATGATCGATCATACGCTGCTCAAACCGGAAGCGACGGAACAACAAATCGTGCAACTGTGCACGGAAGCAAAGCAATACGGCTTTGCTTCCGTGTGCGTCAACCCAACGTGGGTGAAAACGGCGGCGCGCGAGCTTTCCGGCACGGATGTCCGCGTCTGCACGGTCATCGGCTTTCCACTTGGGGCAACGACGCCGGAAACAAAGGCGTTTGAAACAACGAACGCCATCGAAAACGGCGCTCGCGAAGTCGACATGGTGATCAACATCGGCGCGTTAAAAAGCGGGCAAGACGAGCTTGTCGAGCGCGACATTCGTGCGGTTGTCGAAGCGGCGGCTGGCAGGGCGCTTGTCAAAGTGATCATTGAAACGGCGCTTTTGACCGATGAGGAAAAAGTGCGCGCCTGCCAGCTCGCAGTGAAAGCCGGTGCTGATTATGTGAAAACGTCGACCGGGTTTTCCGGTGGAGGTGCGACGGTGGAGGATGTGGCGCTGATGCGGAAAACGGTCGGCGACAGAGCAGGCGTCAAAGCATCAGGCGGCGTCCGTGACTGGAAAACCGCTGAGGCGATGATCAACGCCGGCGCGACGCGCATCGGCACAAGCTCTGGGGTGGCGATCGTCACCGGCGGGACGGGCCGCGCTGACTACTAAGCCCGGTTTCGGTCATGCAAAAACAGAATGGCCCTTTCGATGGCGCCGACAAATGGCAGAGCAGCCACTGAGCAAATGACGTTGAACAAGACGCTCACATGAGCGAGCTGCACATCAGGCGCTGGGCTGAGCCTGGCGGCAAAACTGGCGAGCGGCTCGGTCCAAAAGGCGAACAAAGCGGCGCCGACGACGTTCAGCCATAGATGGGTGTAGGCGGTCAGCTGGGCCTCTTTGCCGGAGCCGATCGAAGCCAAAAGCCCGGTGATGCACGTACCGATGTTGGCGCCAAGCAACAGAGCAATCGCCGCGGGCAGCGTCAACAGCTGTTCGTTTAAAAATCCCATGGCGATGCCGATCGTTGCCGCGCTCGAATGAACGAGAGCGGTGAGGACGATGCCGACAAGAAGGCCGACAGCGATGGATCGGTTCGTTTCTTTAAGCCATGCATCAACGAACGGATAGGCGGCAAGCGGTTTAGCGAGGCTGCCAAAGCCGTCCATGGCAAATAGCACAGCGGCGAGGCCGACAGCGGTCATGCCGATGCCGAGAACAAGGCGATGGCGGCCGAAAAAAACAAGCAGCGCGCCGCTGACAAGAAGTGGGATGGCGCCATCGCCGATATCAAGCGTCATCAGCTCGGTCGTGACCGTCGAGCCGATGTTGCTGCCTAAAATGATGCCGATTGATTGGCGGAACGACAAGTAGCCGGCGGCGACAAGGCCGACCGTCATCACCATCACCGCTGAGCTGCTTTGCAGGAGAGCGGTCGTCGCCAAACCGGCGGCAAATCCTTGCAGCGGCGTGGCGGTAAAGCGCATGAGCCACCGTTTTAACCGATGGCCGGACAACGTGTAAAGCCCAGCTTTCATCATAAACATGCCAAGAAGAAACAAAGCGGTGTAAATGGCAAACAGCATCAGAAACGGCCCCATGGGCGACTCCCCTTTCACCCTATATGTATGGGCCTTGTCCGCGGGTGATGACCGTTTTTTCAGCGCGGGGAAGAGGCGGCCAGCAGGACGCCGTTGCTTTTTTTATTGACCTTTTCTGTCAGCATGTATTATAATTGACAAGTACAATATGCAATGGTTGTTGTTCGGAGGGAGGGAAGCAGGATGTCCAAAACGATCGTTCGCAAAAATGAGTCGATCGACGACGCTCTTCGTCGCTTTAAGCGTGCCGTTTCGAAAACGGGCACTTTGCAAGAAGTGAGAAAGCGCGAATTTTATGAAAAGCCAAGCGTCAGACGGAAGAAAAAATCTGAGGCGGCTAGAAAGCGCAAGCACTAAGAGCATGCATTAAAGAGGGTGTATAATCGGTGAGTCTTCTCGATCGTTTGAATGACGATATGAAGCAGGCGATGAAAAACAAGGAGAAAGAAAAACTGTCTGTTCTCCGGATGCTGAAAGCGGCGCTGCAAAACGAAGCGATCAAGCTCGGCAAAAGCCCGCTCTCGGAAGACGAAGAGCTGACGGTTCTTTCTCGCGAACTGAAACAGCGTAAAGACTCCCTCCAAGAATTTGAAAACGCTGGCCGTTCAGATCTTGTCGAAAAAGTGAAAACCGAAATTGAAATTGTTCAATCGTATATGCCAACGCCGCTGACAGAGGACGAGCTGCGCGAATTGATCGAGCAGACGATCAAGGAAGTCGGCGCCTCTTCGAAAGCGGATATGGGAAAAGTGATGGGCGCGATCATGCCGAAAGTGAAAGGAAGAGCGGATGGTTCGCTCGTCAACAAGCTTGTCCAACAACAGCTGTCATAAATGCAATGGGCCTTGCCGGCAGGCGGGCCCGTTGTTTTTGAAAAGCGGTGCTAGAACCCCCTTTTGTCTCATACATATGAGATGAAAGGGGGTTCTTTTTGATGGTGAAAAAATGGCGCCAGCAGATGAAGCGGTGGATGGCGGAACAGCTTGAACTTCCCGCCGACATTATGATGGATCTGCCCCGCATTACGATGGTTGGGCACATACATATTTACATTGAAAACCATCGCGGGCTGCTCGCGTTCAGCGATAAAGAGCTCCGCCTTTTGCTGCGGAACGGACAGCTCGTTGTCCGCGGCGAACAGTTTGTGATTAAAACGATTTTGCCGGAAGAAATTTTGTTGGAAGGAAAAATCAGCCAAGTCGTTTATATAGATGAATAGCGAGGAGGAACGGAGATGAAAAACGAATGGGTCGACACGCTCGCCGGCAGCGTGCGGGTCAAAGCGAGAGGGAAAGGGATCGAACGGTTGATCAACGCCTGCGTCCGCCAAGGGATTGCCGTCTGGAACGTGAAAAAGCATAGCGCGGATACCGCGACGTTTTTCATTAAGCTCAGCGACGTGAAACGGCTGCGCCATGTCGCCCGGCAAAGCGAATGCAAACTTTCGTTTGTCGGGAGAACCGGGCTGCCGTTTTTTTGGCGGCGGGCCTGGCGGAACAGCGGGTTTTGGCTCGGCTTGCTCCTTTTTATAGCGATTGTGTTTTTGCTTTCGAACATCGTTTGGAAGATCGAAATCAAAGGGGCGGCTCCGGAGACGGAGCATCAAATCGCCCGCGAGTTGAAGCGAATGGGAGTCGAGCGCGGCGCATTTCAGTTTCTGCTTGATGACCCGGAGACGCTGCAAAAAAAGCTGACGGAACGCGTTCCGGACATCACGTGGGTCGGCGTTGAGTGGAAAGGGACGTCGCTTCACTTCCGCGTCGTTGAAAAAGAGATTCCGGAGCCGAAAAAACCGATTCCGCCGCGTCATCTCGTGGCAAAAAAAGAGGCGGTCATCGCTGATTTGTTCGTTGAAGAGGGACAACCGCTCGTTTCCGTCAACGACTATGTGCAAAAAGGCCAGCTGCTTGTTTCTGGCATTATCGGTGCTGAAGGGAGGACGAAGTTTGTGCCGGCGTCAGGGAAAGTGTTTGGCGAAACGTGGTACAAGTCTACGGTCGTCCTGCCGCTCGAGACGACGTTTCATGTGTTGACCGGCAAGTTCACCGAACGGCATTATGTCGGAATCGGGCGCCTTTTGATTCCCGTTTGGGGATGGAAGAAGCCGGTGTTTGCCCATACTATCGTTGAGACAGAAAAACGGCCGTTTCGTTTTTGGAAATGGGACTTGCCGCTCTATTACGAGCGCATCACGATCCGCGAGGCGGAAGAAGTGAAGCGGCGCTACACGTGGGAAGAAGCGTTCGCGGAAGCGAAAGAGATCGCCCGCCGCGAGCTGCGGGCGAAATTGCCGGAGGAGGCGGCCATTCGCGGCGAAAAAGTTTTGCATCAGGCGAAAGAGAATGGTAAAGTAAGGGTAGAATTGCATTACGAAGTCATCGAAAATATTGCTGTACCACAACCCATCGTCCAAGGAGATTGAGAATGTCAGAGCAGTTCGTTACGATCAGCCAACATGTGCGAAACCCGCAGGAAGCGGCGGCGCTCTTTGGCGTCCATGACATCCATTTAAAGCGGATCGAGGAAGAGCTCGGCGTGTCGATTGTGACGCGCGGGGAAACGGTCAACGTCTCCGGCACGCCGCAGCAAGTTCAGCTCGTTGATGAATTGCTTCGCCATTTATTGATCGTCATTCGCAAAGGGGCGGCGGTCAGCGAGCGCGACGTTCTTTACGCCATTCAGCTTGCAAAAAAAGGAGCGCTTGACGGCCTTGTTCAGCTGTACGACGAGGAGATTACAAAAAACGCCAAAGGGAAGCCGATCCGCGTCAAAACGTTGGGCCAGCGCTATTATGTTGCGGCAATTGAACAGTACGACTTGACGTTCGGCATCGGCCCAGCCGGCACCGGAAAAACGTATTTGGCGGTCGTCATGGCGGTCAAGGCGTTAAAAAACGGCAGCGTCAAGCGCATCATTTTGACTCGTCCGGCCGTTGAGGCCGGAGAAAGCCTCGGCTTTTTGCCAGGCGACTTAAAAGAGAAGGTTGACCCGTATTTGCGCCCGCTGTATGATGCCTTAAACGATGTGTTGGGAGCGGAGTATACGCAGCGGTTGATTGAGCGCGGCACGATTGAAATCGCCCCACTCGCCTACATGCGCGGCCGGACGCTGGAGGATGCGTTCGTCATCCTTGACGAGGCGCAAAATACGACGCCAGCGCAAATGAAAATGTTTTTGACCCGGCTCGGCTTCGGCTCGAAGATGGTCATTACCGGCGATATTTCCCAAGTCGACTTGCCGAAAGGCGTCGAATCGGGGCTTTCGGTCGCCAAGCGCATTTTGGCCTCCATTGGCGGCATCGCCTTTGTGTTTTTGGAACAGTCGGATGTCGTTCGCCATCCGCTCGTCGCGAAAATTATTGACGCCTATGATGAGGCAGGCTTATAGAACGAGAGCGACGGGGATCGGTCTTTTCTTGCAAAGCGAGGGGAAAACCGGTGGGAAGGTTTCGTTTTTTTCTTGAGCGGACAAAAACAGTCCGCTTTGTCCGCTTTTGGCTGTTTTTGCTTTTGGCTGTTCTGTTGTTTGCCGTTTTGTATTGGCAAGTGAAGCCGCGCCAGTATGAGCTGCGCCTGTTTGACGTCGCTAAGGAAACGATCCGTTCGCCGGTGACGGTCGAGGACAAAGAGGCGACCGCCAAGCTGAAAGAAGAGGCGGCGGCGAAAGTAGCGGATGTCTATACGTTAAAAAAAGAATATGCCGAAAACCGGGTCGACCTTCTTTCCTCGCTGTTTGCCGCGATTGAAAGCGTGCAGCACGAGGCGGAGCCGGACCGCCCGCTCGGCGATATGATCGCCAAACTTGAGGAACGGCTGCCGCCGGAATGGCTTGCCTATTTGTCTGCCGCTGAATGGCAACGGCTGCTTGCCGCCTCGCCGGAGGAGCTCAAGACGGCGAAGGAAGCCGCCTTGACCGCGGTGCATGCCGTCATGAGCGAGCGCATTTCCCAAGCTGAACTTGACACGGCGCGGGCGGAAGCGGCCAAAGAGCTTGAATACGCTGCGCTGTCGCCGCCGCTTCGCGAGGCGGTCGCGAAGCTTTGCCGACAGGCGGTCATTCCGAACGTCGTCTACGATCGGGCGGCGACGGAAGAAAAACGGCGGCAGGCGATGGATGAAGTGAAGCCGGTGAAAATTTTGCAAGGGCAAGTGATCGTCGAGGAAGGACAGTTTATTACGAATGATGTTTACCGCCGGCTCGAGTTGGTCGGCTTGCTTGAGAGCGGGCGTCCGTCTTGGACCGCCGCTGGGCTTTTGGTGTTCGTTTTGTTGCTGCTTGCTCCGCTCATTTACTATTTTCGGACGGAAACGACGAATGAAAAGCTATCGCTTTATACAGCCATTTTTACGTTGATGATGACGACAATGGCGCTCATTCGCCTTCTGCCATCTAGCGGCGCTGTTTCCATCGGTTACCTTGTGCCGGCAGCGTTCGGGCCGATGCTCGTCCGCATTTTGCTCGGAGAGCGGCTCGCGATGATGACGACCATCATCGGAGCAGTGTGCGGCAGTTTGCTGTTCAATGAGGAAATTGGAACGGCCGGCGCGGTGTCGGTGTCGTTGGTTGTTTACTTTCTTGCCGGCGGCTTGGCTGGGACGTTTTGTCTGCCAAAGGAGCTGGCGAAAGCGAACATTTGGCGGGCCGGCGTGTTTGTCGCCGTGGTTAATGTCGTTTCGCTTTTTTCGCTGTTGCTGTTAAAAAGCGGCCGCTATTCGCCGACGGAAATCGGCTTGTTGGTGCTGATGGCGGCGGCCTCAGGCGTTTTTTCTGCCATTTTGACGATCGGTCTCTTGCCGGTTTTGGAGGCGGCGTTTGGCATTTTGTCGCCGCTTCGGCTCATTGAACTGTCCAATCCGAACCATCCGCTCTTGCGCAAGTTGCTCACTGAAGCACCGGGGACGTACCATCATAGCATTATGGTCGCCAATTTGGCCGAAGCGGCGTGCGAGGCGATCGGCGCCGACGGCTTGCTGGCGCGCGTCGCCTGCTACTACCATGACATCGGCAAGACGAAGCGGCCGCGCTATTTCATCGAAAATCAAATGGGCGGCAATCCGCATGACCATTTGTCGCCGCAGTTGAGCAAAAATATTATTATCGCCCATGTCGCCGACGGCGTCGCTTTGCTCCGCAAGCACCGGCTGCCGAAGGAGATCATCGACATCGCCGAACAGCACCACGGCACGACGCTGCTCAAGTATTTTTATCATAAGGCGCGCGAGCAAACCGAGTTTGTCTCGGAAGCGGAGTTTCGTTATCCCGGGCCGAAGCCGCAGACGAAAGAAGCGGCGGTCATCAATATCGCCGACAGCGTCGAAGCGGCTGTTCGCTCGCTATCCAACCCGTCGCAGGAAAAAATTGAGAAGATCGTCCGGTCGATCATCGCTGATCGCTTGCAGGACAACCAGCTGAATGAGTGCGACATTACGCTGAAGGAGTTGGAACTCGTCGCCCGTTCACTTTGCGAGACCTTAAACGGCGTCTTTCATTCGCGCATCGAATACCCAGAAGTACGAAAGGAAAAGGTGAAGCATGCATGACCATTCACATTGATTTTCTAGATGAAACGAACGAGGTGACCGCTGAGCAAATCGAGACGATCGAGCGGCTGCTCGCCGAGGCGGCGGCCCTTGAAAATGTGCCGGACGGGGCGGAGGTGAGCGTCACGTTTGTGGACAACGAACGCATCCGCGCGATGAATCGAGACTATCGTGGCAAAGATGCGCCGACCGATGTGCTTTCGTTTGCTCTTGAGGAGGAAGGGGAAGAAGAGGTTCACATCGTCGGCGCTGATATGCCGCCGGTGCTCGGCGATATCGTCATTTCGATTCCGAAGGCGAAAGAGCAGGCGGCGGCCTATGGCCATTCGTTTATGCGCGAGCTCGGGTTTTTGGCTGTGCACGGTTTTTTGCACCTGCTTGGTTACGATCATGGGACAGAAGAGGAAGAGCGCGTCATGTTCGCCAAGCAGGAAGACATCTTGGCGAGGTTCGGGTTGACAAGATAATGCGCGGCAAACGAGAGCGAGACCGGTTTGCTTGGGCGTGGGCGGGAATGAAGGCGGCGGTGAAAGAGGAAGCTCATTTGCGCTTCCACTTGGCGGCCGCTGTTGTCGTCTTTGCCGCCGGGTGGGTCGTTGGGCTGTCGCGCTGGGAGTGGATCGTGCTGCTCATGGCAGCCGGTGCGGTCATTGCGCTTGAGCTCGTCAACACGGCTATTGAGCGCGCCGTCGATTTGGCGACGGGCGAGTTTCATCCATTGGCGAAAGCGGCGAAAGACATCGCCGCCGCGGCCGTGCTCGCGGCGGCCGGATTTGCGGTTGTGATCGGCATTTTGCTGTTTTGGCCGCATCTTCGCTAAACGAACGAGAGAGAAAATTCTAATTTTTCTGTTACATTTTTATTTCAAATGATGAAATGGATGGCGTTTTTTTGTTAAAATAAAAGAAAGCAGCGTTTGCTTGCAGGAAAGGAAGAGTCACTCGTGGAGATTGAGCAGCTCATTGCCGAAGCGAAAAAAGCGCGCGAACTCGCCTACGTGCCGTACTCGAAGTTTCCAGTCGGCGCCGCGCTGTTGACGAAAGGCGGCAGTGTGTACCGCGGCTGCAACATTGAAAACGCCGCCTACAGCGTGTGCAATTGTGCGGAGCGGACCGCGTTGTTTAAGGCATATTCGGAAGGGGAGAGGGAATTCACTGCTCTTGCGGTCATCGCCGACACTCCCCGCCCGGTGCCGCCGTGCGGCGCATGCCGCCAAGTGATCGCCGAACTTTGCCCCGGCGATATGAAAGTCATTTTAGCCAACCTCAAAGGCGATGTGAAAGTCATGACAGTCAGCGAATTGCTGCCAGAAGCTTTTTCAGCGGAGGATTTGCATGCGTAAAGAAGGATACAAATCAGGATTTGTTGCCATTATCGGAAGACCGAACGTAGGAAAGTCGACGTTTTTAAACCGCGTCATCGGGCAAAAAATCGCTATTATGAGCGATAAACCGCAAACGACGCGCAATAAGATTCAAGGCGTGTACACGGACGATGACGCGCAAATCATCTTTATCGACACCCCTGGGGTGCACAAACCGAAGCATAAGCTCGGCGACTTTATGATGAAAGTGGCGCTCAATGCGCTTCGCGAAGTCGATTTGATTTTGTTTATGGTCAATGCCGAGGAAGGATTTGGGCGCGGTGAGGCGTTCATCATCGAACGGCTGAAAGAAGTGGACACCCCAGTGTTTTTAGTCATCAATAAGATCGACCGCGTCCATCCGGATGAATTGTTGCCGCTCATTGACCGATACAAAGATTTGCACCCGTTTGCTGAAATCGTGCCGATTTCGGCGCTTGAAGGGAACAATGTCGACCGCCTGCTTGAGCAAATTAAAGAGCGGCTGCCGGAAGGGCCGCAATATTATCCGCCGGACCAGATCACTGACCATCCGGAGCAGTTTATCATCGCCGAGCTCATTCGCGAGAAAGCGCTTCACTTAACGCGCGAGGAAGTTCCGCACTCGATTGCTGTCGTCGTCGAACGCATCGAGCGGCGCGAAGGGTCGCCAACGGTGTACATTAGCGCGGTGATCGTTGTGGAGCGCGATTCGCAAAAAGGAATCATCATCGGCAAGCAAGGCCGGATGCTGAAGGAAATCGGACAGCGGGCGCGCGCTGACATCGAAGCGCTACTTGGGTCAAGAGTGTTTTTGGAACTGTGGGTCAAAGTGCAAAAAGACTGGCGCAACCGCCTTTCGCAGCTGCGTGATTTCGGGTTCCGTGAAGACGAGTATTGACGGTTAGAAAATTTTACGCGACATAAACCGTTTTTGTCTGAGCCAAGCTATAGGTAGACCACCAATACGCAATGCCTGCAGGCGGAAAGAGGTGTCATTCCATGCTTGAGTTTACGTGGAAGTTGTTTAGCCAAACAGGCAATATCGACACGTACCTCCTATTTAAAGAGTTGGAACGAGAGCAACAGTTTGGCGGTGAAGAGCAAAACGCTGAACAGAAAGAAATCGACCAGCCGATCTCGTAGCATCGTTGTTGGTAGAAGAGGTGGTGATGGGATGTTCGAAACGTGCGAAGCGATCGTCATGCGGACGGTCGATTATGGCGAAACAAATAAAATTGTCACATTGTTTACCCGAGAATGGGGAAAGGTGGCTGCGATGGCAAGGGGAGCGAAAAAGCCAAGCAGCCGCCTTTCTGCTGTTACGCAGCCGCTCTCATACGGCCATTATGTCATCCGCCGCAGCCGCGGCGTCGGCGTTCTTCACCAAGGAGAGCTCATCGACTCGATGCGGGCGCTGCGCGAAGATTTGTTTGTCGCCGCCTATGCGGCGTATATTGTTGAGCTCACCGACAAAAGCACGGAAGAGCAAAAGCGCAATCCGTACTTGTTTGAGCTTCTTTTGCAGACATTACAATATATGAGCGAAGGCCGCGATTTAGAGATTTTGACGTTCATTTACGAAATGAAAATGCTTGCAGTGCTTGGCATTCCGCCGGTACTGGACCGTTGCGCCCGCTGCGGGGCGACGGAAGGGCGCTTCTCGTTTTCCGTCAAGGAGGCGGGCTTCCTTTGCCATCGCTGCGAGGCGTCCGATCCGCATCGGTTCCCGCTCTCTCCGGCTACCGCCCGGCTGTTGCGCCTCTTTTTTCATATGGATCTCGCTCGGCTTGGGTCCATATCGGTGAAAGAAAGTACAAAGATGGAGCTGGGCGCCGTATTGTCCGCCTATTATGATGAATATGCCGGCCTGTCGCTGAAGACGAAGCGTTTTTTGCAGCAAATCGGTGAACTGAAAGACAAGCTCAGCCCCGACGAGGGGCAGGGAGCATCATTTTCATTGTGAATGGGGCGTGTAGTATAATATAAATGAGAGTGATAGCGTGTGGGACCTTTTTTGGCAAGGTGGTGAACGACAATCGAACTAAATAAACGCCAAGAGCAGATTTTGCAAATTGTGAAAGACTACGGGCCGATCACCGGAGAAAGCATCGCTGAGAAACTGAACTTGACGAGGGCGACGCTGCGGCCGGATTTGGCCATCTTGACGATGGCTGGCTACTTGGAAGCGCGACCGCGCGTCGGCTATTTCTATACGGGAAAAACCGGCAAGCAGCTGTTCGCCGATAAAATGAAAAAGATGAAAGTCGAGGATTACCAATCGATTCCGGTCGTCGTCAATGAGAATGTGAGCGTCTATGATGCGATCGTCACGATGTTTCTAGAGGACGTCGGCACGCTGTTTGTCGTCGATGACGAGTCGCTGCTTGTCGGCGTGCTGTCGCGCAAAGATTTGTTGCGCGCAAGCCTTGGCAAGCAGGAACTGACGGCGATCCCGGTCAATATTATTATGACGCGGATGCCGAACATCGCCGTTTGCTATAAGGACGACCCGCTCATTGACGTGGCTGAACAGCTGATTGAAAAACAGATCGATGCCATGCCGGTCGTGCGCAAAACGGAGAAAGGATATGAAGTGATCGGCCGTATTACGAAAACGAATATAACGAAAGCATTCGTGTCGCTAGCCAAAGAGGACTAATCCAAACAAAGGAGGAGAAGAATGAACCAGCGCCTTGTTTACGTCGTATCCGATTCCGGCGGGGAAACGGCCGAGCTTGTCGTCAAAGCGGCGGCCAGCCAGTTTCACGCCTCGCCGATTCAAGTGAAACGCGTTCCGTATGTGGAAGATAAAACGACATTGGCTGAAGTCGTCGCCTTAGCGAAAATGAACCGCGCCATTATCGCGTTTACGCTCGTTGTTCCGGAAATGCGGGAATTTTTGCTCGCCGAAGCGGCGCGCGAAGGGGTCGTCGCTTACGATATCATCGGTCCGCTCATTGAAAAGATGAGCGATTTATTCCAGCTGACGCCAAGGTATGAGCCGGGCCAAGTGCGCGTGCTTGACGAAGATTACTTCAAAAAGATCGAAGCGATCGAATTTGCCGTCAAATACGATGACGGACGCGACCCGCGCGGCATCTTGCGCGCCGATATCGTGCTCATCGGTGTATCGCGCACATCGAAAACGCCGCTATCGCAATATTTGGCGCATAAGCGGCTGAAGGTGGCGAATGTGCCGATCGTTCCGGAGGTTGAGCCGCCCGAGCAGCTGTTTCAAGTCGGTCCGGGCAAATGCTTCGGTTTGAAAATCAGTCCGGATAAACTGCTTTCGATCCGCCGTGAGCGGCTGAAATCGCTCGGCCTGAACGACCAGGCGATTTACGCCAATATGGATCGAATCAAAGAGGAGCTCGCTTATTTTGATGAAGTCGTCAAAAAAATCGGCTGCGACGTCATCGATGTGACGAACAAGGCGGTCGAAGAGACGGCGAGCATCATTATGAAAAAGTTGAAGCGCTAGCATCGCCTCATCCGCACGATTTCTTGATAGGAGTCGTGCGTTTTCTTATGGCATACTGCCGCGACTTATATTATAATAAAAAATTGTGAGAAAAATGCCCTATATAGGTTTAGAGCGGCCATGAGACGAGTAAACTATTTATAGCCGCTTGTCAAGGAGAACGAAAAAAAGATTTTCGACAAAGTTGTTAATCATTCGGCAAAAAAGCAGGATTTTTTTGCGATGGTGTAGAATAATAGGGGGTGTAAGGCAGCCCTTGCTTTAAGAGCACGGTCATCTGCTGCACAAGATCGTCAAGAAAAAAGTGAAATTTTCTTTTTCTTGCTGAAATATAATATACCGAAGCGCATCTTCGAGATGCACCGCTCTGATGAATCTTTGTCCAGACGGCGGGCTGAGGGCGGGAAGCGGATGATCGAGCCAGCCGACTTTACGGGCAAGGGGGCGAAACGAACGTTTTGAAAAAATTTGTCGAAATGGAAAGGAAAATCGGCTTGCTGCCGAGAATAAATACGATACGGGGTTGTTCGTATGGGACATCGCATTCCCGAGGAAACGATTGAAGCCATCCGCCGCGGCGTTGACATCGTTGACGTCATTGGCGAATACGTTCAGTTGAAAAAGCAAGGCCGCAACTATTTTGGCTTATGCCCGTTTCATGGAGAAAAGACGCCATCGTTTTCCGTTTCCCCAGAAAAGCAAATTTTCCACTGCTTCGGCTGCGGGGCAGGGGGGAATGCCTTTACGTTTTTAATGGATATCGAAGGCATTCCGTTTGTGGAAGCGGCGAAACGTCTTGCGGCCAAAGCAGGGATCGACTTGTCCGCCTATGAGCTGGACAGCCGCGGGAGTGATGGCAGCCGAGCCGACGAGGCGAAGGCGATGGTCGAAGCACACACGTTGTTGAAACGATTTTACCATCATTTGCTTGTCCATACAAAAGAAGGACAAGCCGCGCTCGATTATTTGCAGGCGCGCGGGTGGACAAAAGAAACGATCGACCGATTTGAAATCGGCTATGCGCCGGATGTTCCTGATGCCGCCGTCAAGCTGCTGGAGAGCCGTTCGTTTCCGTTGGTGTTGATGGAAAAGGCGGGCTTGTTGGTGAAAAAAGAAGACGGGCGATACGTCGACCGCTTCCGGAATCGGATTATGTTTCCGATCCATGATCATCGCGGCGAGACGGTTGGTTTTTCCGGCCGTCTGCTCGGCGACGGGCAACCAAAGTACATGAACAGCCCAGAAACGCCGATTTTCCGCAAAGGCACGCTTTTATATTTCTTTCATGAGGCGCGCGTGCCGATCCGCAAACGTCAAGAGGCGCTGCTCGTTGAAGGGTTTGCCGACGTCATCTCTGCCGTGCAGGCCGGCGTTGACTATGTGGTGGCAACGATGGGAACGTCGCTGACCGAGGAGCAGGCACGCATTTTGCGCCGCCATGCTGAAACGGTCACGATTTGCTATGACGGCGACAGCGCCGGAACGGAAGCCGCCTGGCGCGCCGCCGAACAATTGAGCGCGTTCGGGTGCCGCGTGAAGGTAGCGTCGCTCCCGGACGGGCTGGATCCAGATGAATATATACGCACTGGCGGCGCCGGCCGTTTTGCTGAAGAGATCGCCGCCGCCCGGCCGCTCATGGCGTTTAAAATGGACTATTTGCGGCGGAGAAAAAATTTGCAGGAAGAAGGCGACCGGCTCCGTTATATCGAGGAAGCGCTCCGAGAAATCAGCAAGCTGTCGAGCCCGGTGGAAAAAGATTATTATATGCGCCAGCTTGCGGATGAGTTTTCGCTGTCGCTCTCCGCGCTTTACGAACAGTTGTCCCGCTCCAAGCCGGAACAGCCAAAACCGCAGGTGAACGACGGCGGAAAACCGGCCCAGCCGGCATTGACGAAAAAATTGCTTCCGGCCTTTCAAAATGCTGAGCGGTTGCTGCTTGCCCATATGATGCGGAGCCGCGAGGTGGCGCTCTTTGTTCAGGAGCAGGTCGGCGGCCGATTTAATATCGAAGAGCATCGGGCGTTGGCTGCTTACATTTACGCCTTTTACGAAGAGGGGCATGAAGCCGACCCCAGCGCGCTCATGTCTCGGCTTCCCGACGAGTTGCGGACGCTGGCGAGCGAGCTGTCGCTTTTGTTGGTCGCCGACGACGTTTCCGAGCGGGAGCTTGCCGATTGCATTCGGCATGTGTTGAATCGCCCGAAATGGTTAATGCTAAAGGAAAAAGAGCAAGAAAAGACGGAAGCGGAGCGAAGAAAAGACTTTTTGACGGCTGCCCGCATCGCGAAAGAGATGATTGAGATGAAAAAAATGTTATCTTCTTCATAACATGGTGGTATGAGTTTTTAAAGGAGGTAATGAAATGGCTGAAAAACCAGCCCAATCAAAGCAGGCTGAAGCTGCCGGCGAATCGCTTGAACAGGTGAAAGAGCAGCTCGCTGAGCTCGGCAAAAAGCGGGGGATTCTCACCTACGAGGAAATCGCTGAGCGGTTGTCCGGCTTTGATTTGGACTCCGACCAGATGGATGAGTATTATGAATACCTCGCTGAGCAGGGCATTGAAGTGATCAGCGAATCCGACCTTGAGGCCGATCCGGACATCGACGACTTGGCCAAAGAGGAAGAATTCGACTTAAACGACTTGTCCGTTCCTCCCGGCGTCAAAATCAATGACCCGGTGCGCATGTACTTAAAGGAGATCGGCCGCGTTCCGCTGTTGTCGGCGGAAGAAGAAATCGAGCTGGCGAAACGGATCGAGCAAGGCGATGAAGAAGCGAAACGCCGGCTGACGGAAGCGAACCTCCGCCTTGTCGTCAGCATCGCCAAACGGTATGTCGGCCGCGGCATGCTCTTTCTCGACTTGATTCAAGAAGGGAACATGGGGCTGATCAAGGCGGTCGAAAAGTTTGACTATCGGAAAGGCTACAAGTTCAGCACGTACGCGACGTGGTGGATCCGCCAAGCCATCACAAGGGCGATCGCCGATCAGGCGCGGACGATCCGCATCCCGGTTCATATGGTCGAAACGATCAATAAACTGATCCGCGTCCAACGGCAATTGCTCCAAGACCTCGGGCGCGAACCAACGCCGGAAGAAATCGCCGAGGAAATGGATTTGACGCCGGAAAAAGTGCGGGAAATTTTGAAAATCGCCCAAGAACCGGTGTCGCTCGAGACGCCGATCGGCGAGGAAGATGACTCGCATCTTGGCGATTTCATCGAAGACCAAGACGCGACATCGCCATCCGAGCACGCTGCTTACGAGCTGTTGAAAGAGCAGCTCGAAGATGTGCTTGATACGCTGACGGATCGCGAGGAAAATGTGCTGCGTCTCCGCTTCGGGCTTGACGACGGACGGACGCGGACGCTCGAAGAAGTTGGCAAAGTGTTCGGCGTGACGCGCGAACGCATCCGTCAAATTGAAGCCAAAGCGTTGCGCAAGCTGCGCCATCCAAGCCGCAGCAAACGGCTGAAAGACTTTTTAGAGTGACCGTTTTGTTCAATAGTTTACTTCTTCGGAAGTAAACTATTTTTTCTTTCTTTTGTGAAAGGTGGTCTATCTATGAATCGGCAACGACGGGAAACGATCATCCAAGAAATCAAATATTGGAAACGTTCGCGCCTTCTGCCGGAACATTATTGCGACTATTTGCTCGCGCTGTACACGGAAGGCGGTGCCCGTTCGCGCGGCCGACGGTGGCGCAGCCCGCTCGCCGCTGGCCTCTGTTTATTGCTTCCAGCCGTTGCTCTTGTCATTTATTTTACTGAATTGTCATTCGTTTTGCAAACGCTCCTTTTCGCCCTTTTTTTGGCTGTCTGTTTGTTCTTTTGTTGGCGGTGGCGGAACGAGCGAGAGCTCCTTCACTTTCCGCTCATCGGGAGCGCCTGGATTTTGCTTGTAGCGGCAATTGCCGGAAGCGAGCAGTATTTTCCCGGGCAAACGGGTGCGCTGGCGGCTGTGGTGCTCGGAAACTGCGTCCTCTGGTTTGTTGTCGGCCACCTGCTTCGCCTTCGTTACTTTTCGCTCGCCGCCGTCAGCGGGGCGCTGCTTGTAGCCGCCGTCGCCTTGTGGCGCTGAGGCGTGTTGTTTTCATTTTGGCAACTTAGGGCTTTTCCTTGTCCATTATTTACAGTAAAATAAAATTGTTTGCAGCGTTCTTCATCATACATAAGGGAGGTAAAAGAGATGAACCGCAATCCGCTCATCCCGTTTTTCATCATCATGGCATTCGGGATTGTGCTGACGTTCGTCTTGTCGTTTAAAGGGCTAGGCGATGCGAAGGAAATGGCCGAAGAGAAAAAAGGCGGCGAAAAAACAGAACAAGCCGCGGAATTCAATCCAGAGCAGTTTTATCAACAAACGTGTGTAAGTTGCCACGGCCAAAACTATGAAGGCGGGGTCGGCCCGTCGTTAAAAGGAGTCGGCGGACGGTTATCGGCGGATCAAATTAAAGACGTTCTCCAAAACGGCCGCGGCGGCATGCCGGGCGGGCTGGTGCCAGCCGAAAACCTCGACGCGATGGCGAAATGGCTGTCCAGCCTTAAATAACGGCAAGCAACATCCCTTTGCTTTTGGCAGAGGGATGTTTTGTTTAGTACAATAGAGGCGCGCGACCTTGAGAACAGGAAAGGAGGCAGGAGCGGACCGCCTTCGCCCTGCGGCGGAAAGAAGGTGGGGTGCACCAAAGGAGTCATGAACGAATTTCGCCTATCAAAACGGTTGGAAACAGTCGCTTCCTTCATCCCGAAAGGAGCAGTGCTCGCCGATATCGGGTCGGATCATGCGTATTTGCCTTGCTATGCCTGTTTGCACGGCTACGCATCAAAAGCCATCGCCGGCGAGGTCGCTGACGGGCCGCTCCGCTCAGCGCAGCAGCAAGTCGAGAAGTCCGGGCTTTCCCATCTCATTTCCGTGCGCAAAGGGGACGGGCTTTCGGTCCTTGCCCCAGGGGAGGCGGACTGCATCACGATCGCCGGCATGGGTGGGGCGCTTATCGCCCGCATTTTGGGCGACGGAAAGGAAAAGCTTGCCGGTGTCAAACGGCTCATTTTGCAACCGAACATCGGCGCAGAACTTGTTCGCCGTTGGCTTCTTGATCATGGATGGGAGCTCGTGGCTGAGCGCATTTTGAAAGAAGATGGGCAAATTTACGAAGTGCTCGTCGCCGAGCCCGGCGACCCCCGACGGCCGTATCGCCATCTCGAGGCGGAGCTGCTCCTCGGACCGTTTTTGCGCCGGGAAAACAGCGTGGTGTTCCGCGAAAAATGGCGGCGCGAGATTGAAAATTGGAGGCGGATCATCGCTGATTTGACGGCCAAAGGGCAAAGCGAAGCGGCCGAGCGGAAAAAGCGCGAGCTGGAGAGAAAAGTTCGATTGGTGGAGGAGGTGTTGCTATGAGCCGCGTTCCGTACGGTTATGAAATCATTCAGCTTCTTGAGCAGCTTGCTCCGAAACAGTTGGCGATGGAAGGGGATCGGATCGGTCTGCAAATCGGGACGCTAAACAAGCCGGTCAAAAAAGTGATGATCGCTCTTGATGTGCTCGAAGATGTCGTTGTCGAAGCGATCGATCAGCAAGTGGATTTAATCATCGCCCACCACCCGCCGCTGTACCGCCCGCTGAAGCAGCTGCTGACTGATGATGGGCACGGGCGGATGATCGCCGCGTGCGTCAAGCATGACATTGCGGTGTACGCCGCCCATACGAATTTGGATGTGGCCGATGGCGGTCTGAACGATTGGCTTGCCGAGGCGCTCGGCTTAAACGACACGACCGTGCTTGTGCCGACGTATACCGAACCGTTGAAAAA
>NZ_MQMG01000039.1 GCF_001908025.1 Geobacillus proteiniphilus | reverse complement strand
TTTTCAGGATAGATGCAACGAAAACATATCCTTTAATGGGATGGGGAAAAATGATGAGAATATCTGATTTCCTTAAAAGATATCATTTACATGGGAGTTTAATTAATAATGTGGAATATGATTCCACTACAAAAAGAGTATCTCTTGAAACTGAGTTATGTAAATGGCTGCAATTTGATTATGATGAAACAAAAGATCCTGAAATGATTGAGGGATTCATTGTTTTTGAAGATGTAACATATTTTGAAACAGATTGCGTTAAAGACTTTGATGCTGATGAAATATTGGAAGTGGTGCTTGTTTCCTCAAATCAACTGTTTGAAAAAGTGAAAATAGCAACGGATGGAGTGAACATTATTATTATTGAAGCAGGTGATGTGGATTGGCATCCACTTTGAGTTCGATGCTCTAAGTACAACTCATAATGGTGGCTCTGCAGAAAGGAGCCACACCACTATTCATCGGAACATGTGTATAGCGTATACAGTTGTATCAAAGTGCAATCATGCACTCCTACACTTATGAGGGCGTATCAGAATAGTAAAGATATAAGATTATGAACAGAGTAAAATGGGTATTTGACCTGTAACGTATTTTTACCGGCATCGATAACGTATGAACGGCGCATTGACATTTCCTTAATTTTTTTCTATACTTAGAGTACAAAATAAGTTGTCTGTCTCGTCACAGACCATTTTCACACGTTGAAAAACGTGGATTCGTTTGTTTTTTGCAACAGAGAGGTCCGATTGGCCTCTCTCTTTGCATATTATCGCCAGGGAACCCATAACATAATCATAAGTTGCCTGCCGCGTCGCAGGCCATTTCACCCCTTCAATAAGGGGGATTCATGTTTTTTAGGGGGAGCGCTCTTTTTTTGAACGCTCCCCTGTCTTTCATTTCACATGCCAGGCAGCTCTGTTCAGCCGCGCTCAGTCTTCCTGTTTAGCGCTGGACTTTTTCAAGCGCCAATTTGATGCCAAACCCGATCATCACCGCGCCCGTGATTCCTTCGATCCATTTCTTCGTTTTCGGCCGCTTCATGAAATCGCTAATATAATGGATGAAGGAAATGTAAAACAAAAACCATATAGCGGTCATCGCCGTATAAGCCGCCCCCATCATGAGAAACGGAACAAAGGAGTGCGAGCCCGGTGCTACGAATTGCGGCAAAAAGGTTAAGAAAAAGGCCGCCACTTTTGGATTTAAGAAATCGGTCAGAAACCCTTGCTTGAAGCAGGCGGTATGTTGTCCTCCACCTCTGATGTCCGTTTCCACACCGGGGGCTTCGCCTTTTTTCATGACCCCATATAATGCCTTAACGCCTAAATACGTTAAGTACACAGCACCCACATACTTCAGGATCGAAAACAGCAGGGCAGATTGCATAATGACGGCTGAAATCCCTAAAGCCGCCGCAGCGGTATGGAGAAAAAGGGCGCAACAAACTCCAAAAGCGGTTTTCAATCCGCCCATTTTCCCGACCAAAATAGTGTTTTTTGTAACAATCGCCGTATCGGGCCCCGGCAGCACAATCAAAAAAATAGACAACATCATGAATGAATAGAGATGGATCAATGGCGATCGCCGCCTTTCCAGTTATGATATCGTTAGAATTTTTTGCGAATACCATTGTAGAGCAGTTTTGTATTCATTTCAATCATGGTTTTTTCTCCTTGCGCGGTTGGGCAAACTCCAAGGCCTCGCCCGCAAGTGTCGGTTGCGTGAAGGCGCCGCCGGCAGGCGTTTTGATTTCATGGCCGGGCCGCTTATGGTATAGTTAAGGTAGCTGGAAATTGAACGAATTGGTGATCGTGATGATTTACATCGGACTGACCGGCTGGGGCGATCATGACAGCCTCTATCCGCCCGGCCTTGCGGCGAAAGACAAGTTGCTGGAATACGCGGCCCATTTTCCGACGGTCGAGGTCGATTCGTACTTTTACGCCATTCAGCCGCGTTCGAACGTGGAAAAGTGGATTCGCGAGACGCCGCCGTCGTTTCAATTTATCGTGAAGGCATACCAAGGAATGACCGGGCATGAGCGCGGCCCGATTCCGTATGAAAGCAAGGAAGCGATGTTTGCCGCGTTTTTGGAATCGATCGCGCCGTTTCAAGCGGCGGGAAAATTGGCGATGGTGCTGTTTCAGTTTCCGCCGTGGTTTGACTGCCGGCGCGAGCATGTGGCGTACTTGCGCTGGACGAAAGCGCGGATGGGGGAAGTGCCGGCGGCGCTCGAATTTCGGCACCAATCATGGTTTTCGCCGCGCTTTTATGAAAAAACGCTTCGCTTTATGGAAGAGGAAGGGTGGATTCACAGCATTTGCGACGAGCCGCAGGCGGGGGAAGGGTCGGTGCCGACCGTTTTGCATCCGACCGATCGGGAAAAGACGCTCATCCGCCTGCACGGACGGAATGTCCACGGGTGGAACAAGGCGACGGCCGGCGAGAACTGGCGCGCCGTCCGCTACTTGTATCGATACAACGAGCGCGAGCTGCGCGAGTGGGCGAGCCATATAGAGGCATTAAAGAAAAAAACGAAACAAATTTACGTGCTGTTTAACAACAACTCCGGCGGCGATGCCGCCGACAACGCCAAACAATTGATCGATTTGCTTGGCATTGAGTACACGGGCCTTGCGCCGCGGCAGCTTGGTTTGTTTTGAAGCGGGGAAGAGGGGGATGGAGGATGGCGTATGCGTTGCTTGTCTTGATCGGCTTTATCGCGGGGACGGTCGGCAGTTTGGCCGGCCTTGGCGGCGGGGTGATCATCGTGCCGTCGTTGTTGTTTTTCGGCGCGCTCGGCTGGCTCTCGGCGGTGACGCCGCAAGTGGCGGTCGGCACGTCGCTTGTCGTCATTATTTTTAATGGATTATCGTCCACATTGTCGTATATGAAAGACAAAATGGTCGACTATCAAAGCGGTCTGCTGTTTTGCATCGGCAGCGTTCCCGGGGCGGTCATCGGCGCTTGGGTGAACAATACGCTGAGCGCCGCTCATTTTTCGTTGTATTTTGGGCTGTTTTTAATCGCCATGTCGCTGTTTTTGTCGCTGAGCCGGAAGAAAACGAAGCGCTCGGCTGACGAGACGGCGGCGGCGACGGAGAATGAACGGGAGTCATCCCGATCCGAGACGAAAGCGGAAACCCGCTTGAAACCGGCATCGTGGTGGGCGCGGAAAGTCATGCGCACGTACACGGAGCGGAACGGGGAGACGTTCGTGTACGGCTATTATCCGCTCGCCGCGATCGCCATCGCGTTTGTGGTCGGCTTTTTCGGCGGGTTGTTTGGCATTGGCGGCGGCTCGCTCATGGTGCCGGCGATGATCGTGCTGTTTCGCTTTCCGCCCCATGTGGCGGTCGCCACGTCGATGTTGATGATTTTTTTGTCCTCGCTCGTCGGCTCTCTCACCCATGTCGCGATGGGAAATGTGCAATGGTCGTTTGCCCTTGCCCTCATTCCCGGCGTATGGATCGGCGCGAAAACCGGGGCGTGGATCAATAAGCGGATGCCAAGCCGGACACTTGTTGTCGTGCTTCGGATTGTGCTCGTTTTGCTTGGCCTTCGGCTTGTGATCGAAAGTTTTTCGTAACCAAGGAGGCTTGCGCATTGAAGCAAACCGTCTATATTTATCATACGAACGACGTGCACAGCCATTTTGAACATTGGCCGCAAATCGCCCGCTTTTTGTCGGAACGGCGGCAAGAGCATCGTGCGCGCAACGAGGCGATGCTTTTGTTTGATGTCGGCGATTTTCTCGACCGCGTGCACCCGATTACCGAGGCGACGCGCGGAAAAGCGAATGTGGACTTATTGAACGATCTTCACTATGATGCGGTGACCATTGGCAACAACGAAGGGATCACCCTTGATCATGATGAATTGGATACGCTGTACGAACAGGCTCGGTTTCCGGTCGTTGTCGCCAATTTGTTTCGCCGCGACGGCGTGCGGCCGCATTGGGCGTTGCCGTATGTCGTCATCCCGGCGACGGAGACGTTTCGCATTGGGGTGGTTGGCGCCACCGCTCCGTTTTCTCACTTTTACGAGTTGCTCGGATGGACGATCGCGCCGCCGTTGGAAATGTTGCAAGCGGCGGTGGAGGAAGTGAAGCAAAAGGCCGATTGCGTCGTTGTTCTGTCCCATCTTGGGGTGAATGAAGATGAAAAACTAGCCGCTGAGATTCCGGGGATCGATTTGATTTTAGGCGGCCATACTCATCATCTGTTTCCGGAAGGGAAGCAAGTGAACGGTGCGCTTCTTTGCGCGGCTGGGAAATACGGACAATATGTCGGCGTCGTTAAGCTGGAAGTGGAAGGGCGGCGTCTTATGCGAGCGTCTGCGAAAGTGGTCGATGCCGGCACGTTGCCGTTTTCGGAAGAGGTGGCGCACCATCTTCGCTCCCTCGAGCAGGAAAGTTTGGCGCGGCTTGAAGCGGAACAAGTCGCCGTGCTCCATGATGACTTGCCGCTTGACTGGTTCGCCCCGTCGCCGCTCGCGAATTTGCTTGCTTCCGCTTTGCGTGAGTGGTGCCAAGCGGACATCGGCATGGTCAACGCCGGCGTGCTGCTTGCGCCGCTTGCGAAAGGGCCGGTGACGAAAAAAGATTTGCATCGCATTTGCCCGCATCCGCTCAACCCGTGCAAGGTGAAGCTGCGCGGCGCGGAGCTCAAAGAGATTATCCTTGAGGCCAACACGGAACGGATGAAGCATTTGCAGTTTAAAGGGTTTGGCTTCCGCGGCGAAGTGATGGGGGAAATGGTGTACGACGGCGTGGACATCGAGGCCGGGCTCGAGGAGGACGGTCAATGGCATATCCGCCGCATTATGATCAACGGCGAGCCGCTCGATCCCGAGCGCACGTATGAGGTGGCGACGACCGATATGTTTGCGATCGGCCACTTTTATCCGCAAATTCAGCGGGCGGCGGAAAAAACGTATTACATGCCGGAGTTTTTGCGCGATCTTCTCGCTTGGAAATTGGCCCAATAGGCAGGCACCTCTTTTTTCATGCTTCATACATTGGAGTATGGAAAGGAGAGTGACTGCGGCGATGGTCGAAGTGAAGCCGATCATCATTGACGGACATCCGTTTATCGCTGTGTCCGTCCAGCTGCCGAAAACGAACTTGTTGGCGGTGGCAAGCGAGAAAGGATACATTATGTGCGGGGCGCTCGATGTGGCGCTGTTGAATGAGAAATTGCGCGATCGCGGCATTATCGCCGGGCGGGCGGTCGGGGTGCGCACGATTGAACAGCTGCTCGAAGCGCCGCTGGAATCGGTGACAGTCGCCGCTTTGGAGCTCGGCATTGAAAAGGGAATGAAAGGAAGAGAGGCTCTGTTGAAAATGCGGTGAAATTCTCCCTCCTTGCAAGCATACATATAGCTTGTAAAGGAGGGATTTTCATTTTGTTGCGCCCCCGATTGGTGCGGAGAGGGCCGCTCCCGTTCCGCTATGTGTTTTTATTGACGTTCGTTTTTTTTATGTTCTCGACGGCGGCAAGCCTTTGGATTGTCAATAAAGGCATTAAGCCGGTGCTGATGGAAATCGCCGAAACGGAAACGAAGCGGATTGCCAACTTGGTGATCAATAACGCCATTGAGCAGCAGTTTCAAAAAGACAACCCTGAATTTCGCCAGCTGGTCACGGTTCAAAAGGACGAAAGCGGCAAAATTGTGTCGGTCGATTTTGACACCGCGGTGATCAACCGCATCTTATCGGAGACGGACGATCATGTGATGGAAAGCTTAAAGGCGGCGACAGAAGGACGGCTTGAACGAATGGTGCTTCCCGAGGTCGAGTCCGGCACTGGAAACAGCCGCGGCATCATTTATTACATTCCGCTCGGGCAAGTGACGAACAATGCGCTTTTAGCCAATCTTGGCCCGCGCATTCCGGTGCAGTTTCAGATCGTTGGCAATGTTGACTCGGAAGTGACAAAAGAAATTAGAGCCTATGATATTAACAGTTTTTTTATTGAAATTGACATTCATGTATCGGTCGACATCCAAGTCGTCATTCCTTTTGCATCGAAAATTTCCAATGTGACAACGGATATTCCAGTTGTGATGCGCTTCATTCCGGGAGAAGTGCCGCAATTTTACAACAAAAACGGCGGTCAAGTTGGCCCGTCCATCCAGCTCCCGAAGCGGTAGCGGGAAAGGCTCTCAATGCGCGCCTCTAAAAGGCCGGCGACCGTCATCTTCCTAAATCGATCGTTCTCGATTAGAGAGAAGAGTGGAGTTTATAAGGGTTCTCAAGTTGAGCCTCATTTTTCATACAATCACCGATTCTCTAGAGCAGAGCTTATTTTGCGGCCGGCGTTCGCCCGCTAGTTCCGTTAGGTTAACGGATGCCCGCGTTAGCCGTCGGGAATGGTTTTGACAGAAACATGGAAATGTTATGCAAAAAAAGTGTTCTTCCCGGCGAAGGGGCTTTGGCTGTTTCTCTGGCGTTTGTCAAGAGGAAACAGCTTTTTTTGTTTTTCAAATAGAAAACAACTAGACGAGTTGGTTCGAATTTTGTAATATTATATTAAATTGAAAATAGTTTTATTATTTACATAGCGGTTTGAGAGGGGGAATGAACGGCCGGCATCGGAAGGCATGCATCAGTTTGCGGCGCCATCCGGCGCGGCGGACGAGCGCACAAGGCAGACGGACTCTATCGATATAGTATGCAGAGAAAGGCGTGCGCTCTGGTGACAGAACATTTTGAACAATGGGGGGAACAAGAAATGAAGAAAAAAAGAGCAGCAGGTGTCTTTTTCTCATTGATGCTGACGGCGGGTCTTTTGGCCGGTTGCGGCGGCAACCAGCAAGGCGGCAGTTCTTCAGGCGGAAACGGCGGCGGAGGCGGGGGCGGCGATGTGATTAAAATCGGCGCCAACCTCGAGCTGTCCGGCGGGGTCGCTTCGTACGGCCAGTCGATTGCGGAAGGGCTGGACTTGGCGTTAGAGGAAATCAACAAAGAAGGAATCAACGGCAAAAAGCTGGAGTTGGTGAAAGTCGACAACAAATCGGAAGCGGCGGAGGCGACCAACGGCGCGATCAAGTTGATCAGCCAAGACAAAGTCGTCGCCATCATCGGCTCGGCGACGAGCACGAACACGCTCGCCCAAGTGCAAGTCGCCAACGACAATAAAGTGCCGCTCATTACGCCGACGGGCACGAACCCGACGATCACAAACAAAGACGGCAAAGTGAACGAGTTCGTCTTCCGGACGTGCTTTATCGACCCGTTCCAAGGAACGGTGGCGGCGAAATTCGCGCTAAACGACTTGAAAGTGAAAAACGCGGCGGTGTTGATTGACAGCTCAAGCGATTATTCGAAAGGGCTGGCCGCTTCGTTTAAAGAGGCGTTCACCCAAGGCGGCGGCAAAATCGTCGCTGAAGAGGCGTACGTTGCGAAAGACACCGACTTCCGCGCTACATTGACGCGCATCAAATCGGCCAATCCGGAATTTTTGTTCTTGCCGGGCTATTATGAAGAAGTCGGCCTCATCGTCAAACAAGCGCGCGAGCTTGGCTTGAACGTGCCGATCATGGGCGGCGACGGCTGGGATTCGCCGAAGCTTGTTGAAATTGCGGGCAAAGACGCGTTGAACAACACGTACATCACAAACCATTATTCGTCGGGCGATCCGGACCCGAAAATTCAAGAGTTTGTCAAAGCATTTAAAGCGAAATACAACAAAGCGCCAGATGCCTTCAACGCTCTTGGCTATGATACGGCATACTTCCTGGCCGACGCCATTAAGCGGGCCGGCAGCGCCGATCCGGTGAAAATTAAAGACGCGCTGGCGCAAACGAAAGATTTGCAGCTCGTCTCGGGGACGCTGACGCTCAATGAAAACCATGACCCGGTCAAATCGGCGGCCATTTTGGAATACAAAGACGGGCAGCAACAGTTCAAAACAAAAGTGAATCCGTAATGAAAGGCTGGATGGATGCATGGACGGGGGAGGCCCCTAAGGGGGCGCCCTCCTGTCCGGCATTTCTTTTGGTCAACGACGAGTTTTCGTTAAGGAGCGTGCAATCATGGAACTCATTCAACAGCTGGTCAACGGCATTTCGCTAGGCAGCATTTATGCGCTCATCGCTCTTGGCTATACGATGGTGTACGGCATCGTTCGGCTCATTAACTTCGCCCATGGCGACGTCTTTATGGTCGGTTCATTCGTCGGTTTTTACGCCGTAACGATGCTTGGTGTCGGCTTTTTCCCGGCGCTTTTGTTGGCGATGGCATCTTGCGCCGTGCTTGGGATGATCATCGAGCGGATTGCCTACAAGCCGTTGCGCAATGCGGCGCGCATTGCGGTGCTCATTACGGCGATCGGCGTCTCGCTGCTTATTGAGTATGTGACGATCTATTTGCGCGGGGCCCAGCCGGAAGCGTATCCGAGCACGCTGTTGCCAGACCGGAATTTGGAGCTGTTTGGGGTTGTCATCAGCAGCCAGTCGCTGTTCATCCTCGGCACGTCCCTCGTTTTGATGGTCCTTCTTCAATTCATCGTTCACCGGACAAAAATCGGGAAGGCGATGCGCGCTGTTTCCCATGATGCGGAAGCGGCCCGGTTGATGGGGATTAACGTCGACAATACGATTTCGGCGACGTTCGCCATTGGTTCGGCGCTCGCTGGGGCGGCAGGCGTCATTTTCGGCATTTATTATACGAAAATCGAACCGCTGATGGGCATTCTTCCCGGCTTGAAAGCGTTTGTCGCCGCCGTGTTGGGCGGAATCGGCATCATTCCGGGGGCGATGGTCGGGGGGCTTTTGCTTGGCGTCATCGAATCGCTCGTCAGCGGGCTCGGCTACTCGCTTTGGCGCGACGGAGTGGCGTTTGTCATTTTAATTCTCATCCTCATTTTCCGGCCGGCCGGATTGTTTGGCAAGAACGTACGAGAAAAAGTGTAAAGGATGGTAGGGGACAATGGCAACTTGGAAGCGGACGCGTGGATTTTGGGTTTCCGTCATACTGGCCTTCGCCTTTTTCGCTGTTGTCGAGTGGCTGATTGCAAGCGGGACGCTCAATGTGTTTTACGTCAACACGCTCTTTTTCATGGCGATCAACGTCATGCTGGCTGCGAGCCTTCACTTGATCATCGGCATCACCGGACAGTTTTCGATTGGACACGCTGGCTTTTTTGCCGTCGGTGCTTACGCTTCAGCCGTCATGACAATGAAGCTGCAGCTACCGTTTGCGGTTGGCGTATTGACCGCCGGGATCGCGGCGATGCTCGCCGGCCTCATCATCGGCGTGCCGAGCTTGCGTTTAAAAGGCGATTACTTGGCGATCGCCACGCTTGGGTTTGGCGAAATTGTCCGCATCGCGCTATTGAACATCGATTACGTCGGCGGGGCGAGCGGCATGACGGTGACGCATATGACGACATGGCCGTGGGTGTTCGCCTGCCTGTTTGTAACGATTCTTGTGATCGCCAACTTCACGAACTCGACGCACGGACGGGCGTGCATTTCGATTCGCGAGGATGAAATCGCCGCCGATGCCATGGGGATCAATACGACGTATTACAAAGTGGCGGCGTTTGCGATTGGTTCGTTTTTCGCCGGCATCGCCGGGGCGCTGTACGCCCATCACTTTTACATCATTCAGCCGTCGAACTTCGGCTTTTTAAAATCGTTTGACATTTTGATTTTCGTCGTGCTCGGCGGGCTCGGCAGCCTATCCGGCGCGGTGGTGGCGGCGGTGCTGCTGACGATCGTTTCGACGTTCTTGCAAAACTATCCGGAAACGCGGATGATCATTTACAGCATCGTCTTGATTTTGGTGATGCTGTACCGTCCAACCGGGCTGATGGGGACGAAAGAACTATCTTCGCTCTTCAAATGGCGGAAGGCAGCGCAGGGAGGAATGAATCATGGCGGCAAAAACACCGTTGCTTAAGGCAGAAAATGTCGGCATCCAGTTTGGCGGGCTGAAGGCGCTCTCCGGCGTGACGATGGAGCTGTATCAAGGGGAGCTTGTCGGGCTCATCGGCCCGAACGGCGCGGGGAAAACGACGCTGTTTAACTTATTGACGGGCGTGTATGTGCCGACTGACGGGCGGATTATGCTTGACGGCGAGACGTTGAACGGCCTGCCGCCGTATAAAATTACGCGCAAAGGGATCAGCCGGACGTTTCAAAACATTCGCCTGTTCGGCGAGCTGTCGGTGCTCGACAACGTGAAAGTCGCCTACCATGCGCACGCCCGCCATTCGATGCTGAGCTCCATTCTCCGCCTCCCGTCCCATTTCCGCGGTGAAAAGGAAATGGAAGAAAAGGCGATCGAGTTTTTGAAAATTTTTCAGCTTGACGGCGTCATGCACGAGAAGGCGAAAAACTTGCCGTACGGCCAGCAGCGCCGGCTTGAGATCGCTCGGGCGCTGGCGGCGCAGCCAAAAGTGCTTTTGCTTGACGAGCCGGCCGCCGGCATGAACCCGCAAGAAACGAAAGAATTGATGAAGTTGATTGCGTTCATTCGCGAACGGTTTGCTTTGACGATTTTGTTGATTGAGCATGACATGTCGCTTGTGATGGGCATATGCGAGCGCATTTACGTGTTGGATCACGGCCAGCTGATCGCCGAAGGCACGCCGGAACAAGTGCGCAGCAACCCGAAAGTGATCGAGGCTTACCTTGGCGAGGAGGTGTCGTGAACGATGCTGAAAGTCGATCAAATTGACGTGTTTTACGGCAATATTCATGCGTTAAAAGGCGTATCGCTTGAAGTAAACAGCGGCGAAATCGTTACCTTGATCGGCGCGAACGGCGCGGGGAAAACGACGCTTCTGAAAACCATTTCCGGGCTGCTTAGGCCGAAAAACGGCGACATTGTGTATGAGGGGGCCTCGATCGCCGGCAAGGCGGCGCAGACGATCGTCAAGCAAGGCATTTCCCACGTGCCGGAAGGGCGGCGCGTCTTCGCCAATATGACGGTGGAGGAAAACTTGGAGCTCGGCGCGTTTTTGCGCAAAGACAAAGAAGGCATTCAACAAGACTTTGCCAAAGTCTTTCAGCTGTTCCCGCGCCTTGAAGAGCGGCGCAAGCAGCTGGCTGGAACGCTTTCGGGCGGCGAGCAGCAAATGCTCGCCATCGGCCGCGCGCTCATGGCCCGTCCAAAGCTGCTCTTGCTTGACGAACCGTCAATGGGGCTCGCGCCGCTTTTGGTCAAAACGATTTTCCGCATCATTCAGGAAATCAACGAGTCGGGGACGACGATTTTGCTTGTCGAACAAAACGCCCATATGGCGCTCTCCATCGCCCATCGCGCCTATGTCCTTGAATCGGGGCGCGTCGTCTTGTCGGGAACGGCGAGCGAGCTGCAGGCGAGCGAGCAGGTGAAGCAGGCGTATTTGGGCGGGCATTGAGAAGCGATAGGCGGAAGAACGTCAGCGGAAAGCCGTTTCGGACGGTTGTGCCGCCGTGGAAAAAAGGCTGATTCCAACTTGGAGATCAGCCTTTTTCCGTCATTACCGTTTCGGCCGGCGAACGCCGGCTGGGATGGACGGACGGGAAACATCGGCGTCCGGGACGTCTCTGCTCTTGAAAAAACATGCCGCTTATTTGGGCGTCTGGCGTTGGCGGAGAGAACCCCGTCGCGCCAGCCTCCGCGCGGCTAGCGGCGCCGTTGTTGCCGCTCGGACCGCTCCCACGCTTTTAGGTGCGGGTACGGGTCAAACGCCCATTCGGTATAGCCGTTGTCTTTGTACATGCCGTAGTGAAGATGGGGAGGAAATTTCCCCGCCGTGCCGGGCGGACCGTAGCCAGAGCTGCCGACCGAGCCGATGATCGTCCCTGGCTCGACGATTTGCCCCTCTCGAAGATCGGCGGCGAAGCCGTTCAAATGGGCAAAGTAATGGTACGTGTTGTTAATGTCGCGGATGCCGACGCGCCAGCCGCCGTATTTGTTCCACCCTTTCAGCTCGACGATGCCGTAGCACGTCGAGCGCACCGGAACGCCGTAGCCGGCGAAAATATCGGTTCCTTCGTGGATGCGGCGTCCGCCCCAGCCGCGCGCATCGCCCCATGTATCGCGGTAGCTGTAATTGGCCCCTAGCGGAAGCGGAAACACGTGGTTGTCCAATTTCAACGTCTGATACTTTTTATAAATTCTCGCCTTTCCTAAAATCAAGTCGACGGTTTTGGCGCGTTGGTAATAGTTCCAAAGCGCGATTTTGATATGGCGGTGATCGATGCCGTACGTCTGCAAATAGCGGGCCATGGCCATGATCACATCGTCATCGTCATCCGCCCGCGCATAGCCGTCGCCGTCACCGTCCACGCCAAGGCCGCTAAACTGGGAGATGGTGAACGGGTCTGTATCGTGCGGGTTTTTGTTCAGCGGCCCGGCCCATATTTCCGGCTTCATATAAATGCCGAGAACGCCGGCTGGCTTGGGCAGGTCGCGGCGCACTTGCCGGACGTTTCGCTCATACTGGTCAATGGCCGCAAAGTAATACCACGGGATCAAGGAAACGGCCTCGGCCTTTTTGTACAGCTCCATTCGCTTTTCATACACCGCTTCTTCCTGTTCCGCCGCGGAAGCCGCGCCGGCGGCGATCCACAGCATCGCTGCCGCTGATATGGCGGCAAGCCATCGATGCACGCGTATTCCCCCTTTCCGCCCGTTTCCTACTGTTTAGTTTGGAGAGAAACAGGCGTTTCATAAATGTAAAAAGGAGGAAACTCGCTTGATGGGCGATTTCTTTTTGTTTTTCCGCGCTTTTCATTTATAATGAAAAATGAACAATCCTCGACAAGTGGAGTGAGAACGATGGCGACAAAGGAAGAACATGTCCGCAAGCCGGACTGGTTGAAAATTAAGCTGAACACGAATGAGCATTATGTCGGGTTGAAGAAGCTCATGCGGGAAAACCGTTTACATACCGTGTGCGAAGAGGCGAAATGCCCGAATATTCACGAGTGTTGGGCGGTTCGGCGGACGGCGACGTTTATGATTTTAGGCAGCGTTTGCACGCGCGCCTGCCGCTTCTGCGCCGTCAAAACCGGGCTGCCGACCGAGCTCGATTGGCAGGAGCCCGAACGCGTCGCGGAATCAGTGCGCATTATGAACTTGAAACACGTCGTCGTCACCGCCGTCGCCCGCGATGACTTGAAAGACGGCGGGGCGGCGGTATTCGCCGAAACGGTGCGCGCCATCCGCCGGAAAAACCCGTTTACGACGATCGAGGTGCTGCCATCGGATATGGGCGGGGTGTATGAAAACTTAAAAATTTTGATGGATGCCCGCCCTGACATTTTAAACCATAACATCGAAACGGTGCGCCGCTTGACTCCAAGGGTGCGCGCCCGCGCGACGTACGAACGTTCGCTTGAGTTTTTGCGGCGCGCGAAAGAATTGCAGCCGGACATTCCGACGAAATCGAGCATCATGGTCGGGCTTGGGGAAACGAAAGAGGAAATCATCGAAGCGATGGATGACTTGCGCGCCAACCATGTTGATATTTTGACGATCGGCCAGTATTTGCAGCCGACGAAAAAACATTTGAAGGTCGTAAAATATTACCATCCGGACGAGTTTCAAGAGCTGAAAGAAATCGCGCTGAGCAAAGGGTTCAGCCATTGTGAAGCCGGCCCGCTCGTCCGCTCGTCGTACCATGCCGATGAGCAGGTGAGCGAGGCGGCGAAAGCGCGGCAGTTGAAAGCGTAACATCCAACGAACGGCGCGAAAGCAAGCAAGCGTTGTTTCAGCGGCTGAAAGCATCATCCCGGCCGGATGAACGCGAAGAAACGGTCATGCCTTTCATAAAGAAGGCAGACCGTTTCTTTGCCCTTAGCGTTCCGCTTTCGTCGCCCGCGGCGTGCCGTCGCGGAAATCGCGGTCTAATTCATCGTTTGTTTCGTTGATCATTTCGCCGTTTTCATTTTCCCCGTCGCTCAGTTTTTTTCCTTGCGGATATTTCAACATCCGCTGAATCGTCGCATCGAGAATTTGGTCGATGTTGCGCGTGTTCGAATCAAGGCGTCCGAAGCGCTCGATGTCCTTCATCAGCTGCGGATTGTCGGCGACATACACATGGTAGTAGCGGGGAACGACGGAAAGCGCCGTTTTTTTCACTTGATCGGCCGTTTGCTGCCGGTTGTTCGTGTCCGCGTCATACACGACGAGCACCTCTTCATCGGTGACGAGCGTGGCGACGTCTTTGACGCCCGGCAGCTGGGTGCACAATTTGCTGATTAAATCAGCCGCTTTCTCGCGGTTGAAGGACGGCATGTCGTTATAGCCGTTTGCATCGCCGAGGATCGGGCTTTTTTGATGGCGGACGTAGCCGAAGTTGTTCATCGGCGTGTCATCGCCGTTGGGCACCCCGTTTTCATTGTACAGCTCGTTGCGGTCGGTGACATTGATCGTGTTGCCGCTCCGCTTGTAAATGTCGGTGTTTTCGTCCTCGGCCGTCTGCGCGCAGCCGGCTAGGGCGACGGCCGCTCCGAACGCAACGGCCAACCATGGTCGTCTCATCGTCAGCACCCCCTTCGCTTTTAGGATGGCACACGGATGATGGTTTGATGACAGTAATTGATTGGGGGCGATGCATCGTTTATGATGGAAGTGGAAAGGCGAGGTGAGAACAGTGATTTGCATTAACAATCATTGTTACGAACTGGTGGAAAATGTGAAAAACGCCTTTAATGAAGAAGCCTTTCGCGCCCGATATGCGGACATTTTGGCGAAGTACGACTACATTGTCGGGGATTGGGGGTACAACCAGCTCCGGTTGCGCGGGTTTTTTGACGACCATAACCAAAAAGCGACGTACGATACGAAAATCAGCACGTTGTCCGAATATTTGTATGAATATTGCAACTTCGGCTGCGCGTATTTTGTGCTGCGCAAGGTGAAACGGTAACCGCGCCAGCGGACTGTGGTGCGGCGGTGCCGGAAGAAGAGGCGGGCTCAAGAAACCGTTGCGCGGCGAAATGCTCGCAGGCGGGAAGACGGCTCGCGGACAGACAAAAAGACGGCGCTACGCCATTCTCATCGCTGCCGCATGGCGAAACGGCAAAGGCGGCAGCCGCCATAGGCTGGCGGCTGCCCCGTTTCTTTCGTTGTTTCGCTGAATGTCAAGCCTGTTCTTCCGTTTCATTGTACGGAAACTGTTCACTGTTGCGCGGGTCATCATGCGGCGGGTGGGCGGCTGGGTCGCGCCTCGGAATGTTTTGGTGGAACGATTTAAACTCGTAGTTGAAGGCGCTGTAATGCCGCTGGCCTTCTTGCCAAGGCGTGCTTTTGTTTTCGACCGGCGCGTCGTCGCGGCGCGGCGAGCCGTACGGCCCTTCTGGGAACTCTTCAGCGGTCAAGAAATTGCGCTGTTTCTCAACGACGGAAAAATCGGCGTATGTTTCCCGTTCCGCCATTCGTCTCACCTTCCTTGCTGCTTTGGTGTTTCATAAGATGCCCGAAACCGAGGAAGGTTATGAGAGATACTCCTCCAAAAAGGCGCGCAAATCGTTGGCATCTTGTTCATGAAGCTGGTAAGCGTGCTCGATATAGCCCGGCTCCTCCAAATCGTCGCGCCCGAGAATGGCAAAGCGGTTGCTTTGCAAGTCGAGCACGAGCCACTTCCCGTAAAAACGATCCGTTTCGATGAGCGCCAAATCAAACCGCTGCCGCTCGCCGACAAAGCTGACGAAGCGGACGGCCGCTTCGACGGTGTCGTCGTATAAATAAAACCGTTCGCCCATAATTTGAGCCCCTCCTGTTTTTTCGTCTATGTCCATCATAGCAGACAGGCGGCGAAAACGGGAGACAGCAAATCGCACAAAGGAACGAGGAGGGATGACAGATGTATTTTGTCGATCGCAAAAAACTGGAAGAAACGCTCAGCTACATGGAACAAATGCTGGACCGTTACAAGGCCGAGGAGCGATGGGACGAGCCGCTTCGGCAATTGGCGCTCGAACGGATCGCCCATGTCGTCATCGAGGCGGTGTTGGACGTCGGCAACGCCATGATCGACGGGTTTATTATGCGCGACCCGGGCAGCTATAACGACATCATCGACATTTTGGCTGACGAACAGGTGATCTCGCCGGCGGATGCCGACCGATTGAAAGCGTTCATTGCCCATCGGAAAATGCTTGTGCACGAATATGCGCGCGTCGATCACGCGAAATTGCTCGCCGATCTGAACGAACATTTGCCGGCGCTTGAGGCGTATCCGAAGGCGGTGCGCGCTTACCTTGAAAACGAGCTCGGCCCGGTGTCGGCGTTTCGCAATTGATGGCGGGAAAGGAGAGCGAATGCATTGAAACGATACAACGGCTACCTCATCGATTTGGACGGGACGATGTACCGCGGCACCGAATGCATCGCTGAGGCGCGCACGTTTGTCAACGAGCTGCACCGCCGCGGCATTCCGTATTTGTTTGTCACGAACAATTCGTCGCGCACACCGGCGCAAGTGGCGGAAAAATTGCGTTCGTTCGGCGTGCCGGCCGAGGAGAAGCATGTGTTTACGACAAGCCAGGCGACGGCGAATTACATTTTTGAAAAAAAACCGGATGCTTCCGTGTATGTGATCGGTGAAGAAGGGCTCCAAACCGCCTTGGCGGCGAGAGGATTTCGTTTTGCCGGGGAAGAGGCGGATGTCGTCGTCATCGGCATTGACCGGCAAATTACATACGAAAAGTTCGCCGTCGCTTGTCTCGCTGTCCGAAATGGAGCGATGTTCATCTCAACCAACGGCGACATCGCCTTGCCGACGGAGCGGGGGCTGCTTCCGGGCAACGGGGCGCTGACGTCGGTCGTCGCCGTCTCGACGCAGGTGAAGCCGACATTTATCGGCAAGCCGGAAAAAATCATTATGGAGCAGGCGCTCAAAGTGCTCGGCGTCCCGAAGGAGGACGTGCTGATGATCGGCGACTATTATGAAACCGACATTTTAGCCGGCATGAACGCTGGCATCGATACGCTTTTAGTCCATACGGGCGTTACGACAAAAGAAATGCTCGCCCGCTATGAACGGATGCCGACGTATACGGCCGATTCGCTTTTGGAATGGCTTGACCGCTTGTAAACAACGCCGCTTTGCCAAAAAAGGCAAGGCGGCGTTTCATGTTGCTCGGCGCGGATGGAGGGCGCGCATGGGCGGCGCCGGCGTTACTCCGCATTGGCGGCCCGGTGCGCTAAGCGGCTCGATGCCGCCGCGGCGATGGCGCCGACAATGTCGTCCAAAAACGTGTTGCATTTGCCGGTCGATTTATCATTTAAATATTGCAAAATGCCCGGTTTTTGCTTATCGATATATCCGTAGTTCGTAAACCCGATCGACCCGTACACGTTGACGATCGACAGCGCCAAAATTTCGTCGACGCCATACAGCCCTTCATCGCGGCGAATGATCGACTGCAGCGGTTCATCGAGCCGGCCGTCTTCCGCAAGTTTATCCAATTGGATGCCGGTTAAAATCGCGTTTTGCACTTCGCGCTTGGAAATGACGCGGTTGACGTTTTCGATGCACTCCTCCATCGTTAAATCGGGATGATATTTTGATTGCAAGTAATAAACGAGCTCCGCAATTTTTTCCACGGTCACCCCCCGTTCCTCAAGCCAGCGCCGAGCCGTTTGTTCCAGATTGTTCATAATGAATTCGCTCATGAACTTCACCTGTTTCTTTTAGAAAGTCGTTTTCTATATATATGTATCATGTCATAAATAAGTCCGTCATATAAAGAAAAATGCTCATCGGCTTTTTTGGCGCCCGCTGTCATATATAAAAAGTAGCTCTCTCTTTTTTCGCGGCCATGCGCCGGCTGATCAGCATGGGCGCGTGAATGGGCCCGTTTCATGCTGGAGCGGAGGCGGAATCGGCTCAGCGATGGGGCGCGATGAGATGAAAGTGCGGAACGAGCGGAATGAATGGTTTCGGCACAAAGGAAAAAGGAGGCGCGGCGATGGAAGCTTGGGTGCGTGAACAGTACAGCATGCGCATCGAACGCTTGGAACGAAGAGGGATGCATACCGCGTTTTGGCATAAACAGGAGCGTTTCCTCATCATTCCCGCTGATGGGCGGAGCGAAGCGGAGATGGAAGAGCGCCAGCAAATGAGCCGCTATTTGCGGGCAAAAGGAGTGGACGGCGTCGGAGAACTGGTCAAAACGACGTCCGGAACGTATATCGCCCCCTATAATGGACAGCCGTTGGCGCTCGTTCGCGCTCCGCTTCCGGCGGCTCGCTTTCGTTCGCTCGGCCGGGAATTGGCGGTGATGCATGAATGCGGAAGAACATGTCCATGGCCGATCGTCGCATGCCGGCGCATCGGCCAATGGCGGGAGCTGTGGGCGAAGCGGATCGATCAAATGGAGGCGTTTTGGTCGAGCAAGCTCGCTTCCGGGCCGTCGTCGCCGTTTGATCGGCTGTTTATCGAGTCGTTTCCGTACTATTTAGGGATGGCGGAAAATGCGGTGCAATACGTGGCGGACACGGAGCTGGATGAAGAACCGGTGGGCGTCGATTGCGCGGCGTTTTGCCACGAGCGGCTTCCGGAAGCAGGTTGGGTGGATGGAATGGAGGCGAAGCTGCCGACCGACTGGGTGTATGACCATTGCGCCCGCGATTTGGCGGAATGGGTGCGCCATTTGTATCAGCGGCACGGGATGCGATGCCGACGGGCGGTCCGCCAATTTTTCCAAGATTACGGCCATTTGACGGCGCTTTCGCCGTTTGCCTGGCGGCTCATTTACGCGCGCCTTTTGTTTCCTCTTCCGTATTTTGAATGCGTGGAAGCGTATTATACCGCTTCGGATGAGAACGAACAAGCGAGGCATGAGGACGCGTTGCGGCGCTTGCTGGAGCGATCGCATGAATATGAACGGTTTTTGGCTTCGTTTGCCAAGATCGTGGGCATCTCGGGGCGCATCCGCCTGCCGGCAGTCGAGTGGCTGCCGCCGGCGTAACGCAGGGAAGACAGCTTCCCGCTTTTTTTTGGCCCAAACGAAAAAACGACCGCTTCCCTGCCGTTAAACCCTAAGGACAACTTCCTGTTTTTTTTTCGGCCAAAGTTGTGATAAGATTTAGAAAAAACGATGCGGGAGGCTGCACCATGACGAAGCCGTATGTATTCATTACGCGGAAATTGCCCGAGGACGTGATCGCGCCGCTTTTGGCCATCGCTGAAGTAGAGATGTGGCCCCATGAAGATATGGCCGTGCCGCACGATGTGCTCGTGGAAAAGGCGAAACGGGCGACGGCCATCTTGCCGATGGTGTCTGATCCGATCGATGAAGACGTCTTGTCCGCTGGTTCGGCGCTCCAAGTCGTCGCCAATATGGGCGTCGGCTACGATAACATTGATGTAGCGGCAGCGACCCATCGCGGCATTCTCGTTTGCAATACGCCCGATGTATTGACCGATACGACGGCCGATTTGACGTTTGCGCTTTTATTGGCCACCGCCCGCCGCCTCGTGGAAGCGGCTGAATTTTTGAAGGAAGGGAAATGGAAAAGCTGGAGCCCGTTTTTGCTCGCGGGCGCCGATGTCCATCATAAAACGATCGGCATCGTCGGCATGGGGAACATCGGTCAAGCCGTGGCGAAACGGGCGAAGGGGTTTGACATGAACATTCTGTATTACAACCGCTCCCGCCGTCCGGAGGCGGAAGAGAAGCTTGGCGCCATCTACCGTCCGTTCGCCGACTTGCTTGCTGAGAGCGATTTTGTCGTCTGCTTGACGCCGCTCACCTCCGAGACGCGCCATTTGTTCAACCGCGAGGCGTTCCAGCAAATGAAGAAGTCCGCGATTTTCATTAACGCGGCGCGCGGAGCGGTCGTCGATGAACAGGCGTTGTATGAGGCGCTCGTTCATGGGGAGATCGCCGCGGCGGGGCTGGATGTATTTGAAAACGAGCCGGTCGCGGCCGATCATCCGCTCGTTTCGCTTCCGAACGTCGTCGCCTTGCCGCATATCGGCAGCGCCACGTACGAAACGCGGCGCACCATGATGACATTGGCGCGCGACAACATCATCGCCGTGCTCGAAGGACGGCCGCCGCTGACGCCGGTGAACCGGATCTCGTAAAAATTTTCATTGCTAAATGGCCGATTGTCTTTTATAATGTCTACTATAAAAATACAAATGTCTACTGTACGTAAACAGAAGGGGCGGGAAGGATGGAAAAGCCAATTTTTGTTGGGTTGTTAGGATTAGGAACAGTCGGGAGCGGTGTGGTCAAAATTATTGAAAACCATCAGGAAAAGTTGATGCACCAAGTCGGCTGCCCGGTCACGGTGAAAAAAATCCTCGTCCGCGATGTACAGAAACCGCGCGGCGTCGCGGTCGATCCGGCATTGCTGACGACGAGCGCGGCTGAGGTGATTGACGATCCGGACATTGATGTCATCATCGAAGTGATGGGCGGCATTGAGGAGACAAAAGAGCTGCTATTGCGGGCGCTGCGCCAAGGGAAGCATGTCGTGACCGCCAATAAAGACTTAATGGCCGTCTACGGGTCGGAGCTGCTTCGGGTGGCGGCGGAATACCGCTGCGATTTGTTTTATGAAGCGAGCGTCGCCGGCGGCATTCCGATTTTGCGCAGCTTGGTTGACGGCTTGGCGTCGGACCGGATTACGAAGCTCATGGGCATTGTGAACGGGACGACGAACTACATTTTGACGAAAATGTCGCAAAACGGCGCTTCCTATGAGGACGTGCTCGCCGAAGCGCAGGCGCTCGGGTTTGCGGAAGCCGATCCGACGTCAGACGTCGAAGGGCTGGATGCGGCGCGGAAAATGGCGATTTTGGCCCGCCTTGGCTTTTCAATGGACATCGACTTGGACGATGTGCAAGTGAAAGGCATCACCCAAGTGACGGAGGAAGACTTGAACTACGGGAAGCGGCTCGGCTACACGATGAAATTGATCGGCATCGCCCAGCGCGACGGGCAGAAGGTCGAGGTGAGCGTCCAGCCGACGTTTTTGCCGGATTCGCATCCGTTGGCGTCCGTGCACAACGAATACAATGCGGTGTACGTATACGGCGAAGCGGTCGGAGAGACGATGTTTTACGGGCCGGGGGCCGGGAGCTTGCCGACGGCGACGGCGGTTGTCTCCGACTTGGTCGCGGTGATGAAAAATATGCGCCTTGGCGTCAACGGCCGCTATGCCGTCGCGCCGCAATATGAAAAGCAGTTGAAGACGCCGGCGGAAATTTTCTCGAAATACTTTTTGCGCATTCACGTCAAAGACCAGGTCGGCGCGTTTGCCAAAATTACGACGCTGTTTTCGCAGCGCGGGGTGAGCTTTGAGAAAATTTTGCAATTGCCGCTGAAAGAGGATGGCCTAGCGGAAATCGTCATCGTCACGCATGACGCCTCTCAGCAAGACTACGAAGACATTTTGCAGCAGCTCGGCGATTTGGAAATTGTTGAGCGGGTGCAAAGTTCATATCGAGTGGAAGGAGAGAAACGGTCATGACATGGAAAGGGCTGCTTGACGCCTACGGCGATTTTTTGCCGCTCTCTGCGGCGACGCCGAGGCTGTCGCTTTGCGAAGGGAATACGCCGCTCATCCCGCTGCCGCGCTTGTCGGAGGAGCTCGGCATTGCGCTCTATGTCAAGGTCGAAGGGGCGAACCCGACCGGTTCGTTTAAAGACCGCGGCATGGTGATGGCGGTGGCCAAGGCGAAAGAGGAAGGAAGCCATACGATCATCTGCGCCTCAACCGGCAATACATCGGCTTCAGCGGCCGCCTACGCGGCGCGCGCCGGCATGCGCTGTATCGTCGTCGTGCCGAACGGGAAAATCGCCCTCGGCAAGTTGGCGCAAGCCGCCATGTACGGCGCGGAAATTTTTGCGATTGACGGCAACTTTGACGAAGCGCTCAAAATGGTGCGCCGGTTGAGCGAAACGGCGCCGATTACGCTCGTCAACTCGGTCAACCCGTACCGGATCGAAGGGCAAAAAACGGCGGCGTTTGAAGTGTGCGACCAGCTTGGGCGCGCCCCGGACGTGCTCGCCATTCCAGTCGGCAACGCCGGCAACATCACCGCCTATTGGAAAGGGTTTAAGGAGTATCATGCAGCGAAAGGAACGGGCTTGCCGCAAATGCGCGGCTTTGAAGCGGAAGGAGCGGCGGCGATCGTCCGCAACCGGGTGATTGAACAGCCGGAGACGGTCGCGACGGCGATCCGCATCGGCAATCCGGCGAGCTGGGACAAAGCGGTCGAGGCGGCGAGCGAGTCGCGCGGGAAAATTGATGAGGTGAGCGACGCAGAAATTTTGGCCGCCTACAAGCGGCTCGCCCGGACGGAAGGCATTTTTGCCGAACCGGCGTCATGCGCGGCGATCGCCGGGGTGATCAAGCAGCTCGAACGGAACGAAATCGAACGCGGCAGCCTCGTCGTCGCGGTTCTCACTGGCAACGGTCTGAAAGATCCGGCCATCGCCTTGGAGACTGCGGCGATCGAGCCGATCGTGCTGCCGAATGATGAGCAAGCGGTGCTCGAACATTTGCAAGGGGTTGTCCGTACATGAAGGAAGACGAGATGTTGAAGATCGTCGTTCCGGGAAGCACGGCGAACCTAGGGCCCGGATTTGACTCGGTCGGGCTCGCGGTCAATCGCTATTTGACGCTTGACGTCCGCTTGGCGGATGCGTGGTCGTTTGCGCCAAAGACGGCGGAAGTGAGCGGCATTCCGCGTGGGACGGACAATTTGGTGTACCGAGTGGCGGCGGAGACGGCGGACGTTTACGGCCACCGGCTGCCAAGCTGTGCGGTCGATGTGTACAGCGACATTCCGTTTACGCGCGGGCTCGGGAGCAGCGCGGCGGCGGTCGTCGCCGGCATTGAGCTCGCTGACGCGCTGCTTGGGCTTCAGTTGCCGCGCGAGCAAAAGATGGAGTTGGCGACCCGATACGAAGGACATCCGGACAATGTCGGCGCCTCGTTGTACGGGGGGCTTGTCATCGGCTGCTGCCGCGAGGCGGGCGTGGATGTCGTCCATATTCCGCAATTGGATGTAGAGCTTGTCGCCATTATTCCGGAGTACGAATTGGAAACGAAAAAAGCGCGCGGACAGCTGCCGGAGCAATGGACGAGAGAGCGGGCGGTCGAGGCGAGCGCCGTCAGCAACGTTCTCGTCGCCGCGTTGCTCACGAAAAACTGGAAGCTTGCCGGCCGGATGATGGCCGCCGATTTGTTCCATCAGCCGTATCGGAGACAGCTCGTTCCGGAACTCGAGCGGGCGGAGGCGCTCGCTCTTGAATACGAAGCGATCGGTGCGGCGCTGAGCGGAGCGGGGCCGACGGTGCTCGTCTTTGCCGAACCGGGCCAAGGAGAGCGGCTCGCGCGGCGGCTGCGCCCGCATTTTCCAGCGTGCGAAATCGCGCGTCTTTCCGTCGAGCCGCGCGGCAGCCGCGTCTACAAGCTGGCGCTTGAGGCGTAAAAAAATCCGAACAGCGGCCGCTGTTCGGATTTTTTATATTAAAACACTTGTTCCACTTCGACGACGCCCGGCACTTCTTCAAACAACGCGCGCTCAATTCCGGCTTTGAGCGTGATCGTCGAGCTCGGGCAGCTGCCGCATGCGCCGAGGAGGCGAAGTTTCACGACGCCGTCTTCCACATCGACGAGTTCGCAGTCGCCGCCGTCGCGAAGCAGAAACGGGCGGAGTTTATCTAAAACTTCTTGCACTTGTTCTTTAATTTCTTGATCCGTCATTTCCATCGACTCCTTTCTTTACTTTTTATTATAATCATGGTGAGGAAAAAAATCTAATGATAAATTTTGCTTTCCTAAAGGGTGACACAGATGACATTCAAACCGATCGAAATTTGTGTATATGGGGCTGACATCATTTGCCCGTCGTGCGTGCAGCTCCCGTCGTCGAAAGAGACGTACGAATGGCTCGAGGCCGCGTTGCGCCGCAAATATCCCGATCAGCCGTTTGTGATGACGTACGTCGATATTTTCGCGCCGCCGGCCGATGATGAGGCGAAGCGGAAGCTTGCGCAGACGATCGTCGAAGAAGACTGGGTGTATCCGGTTGTTGTGGTGGAAGGGAACGTCGTCGCTGAAGGGAACCCGCGGCTGAAGGTGATTTATGCAGAAATGGAAAAATTCGGGTACCGGCCATCGGCGCATGAAGGGAAAAAGGCGGAATAAGCTCCGCCTTTTATGCGCTCAATGTCTGCCTTTCCGCAAACGTCGATCGATCGAAAAGGCTGAGGCTGTGTTGCGCTGTCTTGATTCAGTACCCGTGGTGGTGCTTGTACATCCACAAAATGCCTGATTTCAGCAAACGCGGCACCCGGCCGGTGAGCGGGCGGTCGGCGAGCAGGCCGAAGCCGTGTTTTTTGCCGAGCGAGCCGAGAATGCCTTTTAATTTGATCGGCGGGAATTCGCTCGGCGGTTCTTCGCCGTTCCATCGCTTTTGCAGCACTTGGACGATTTGCTCGGCTTGCGCTTCAGCGAGCTGGGCGCTCGGGGAATGCGGCAGGCTCGCACAGTCGCCGACGACGTAGGCGTTTTCATAGCCGGGGATGTGGTGCCGTTTCGTCAGGACGATACGTCCTTGCTTATCTTTTTCGACCTTCAGCTCGCGGACGACGCGGTTGGGCTGAATGCCGGCCGTCCAGACGATGACGTCGCATTCCACCGGCTCGTCGTGGTTGTACAAGACGCCAGGTTCGACTTTCGTGACGTTGGAGTTGCGGACGATTTCCACCTTGTGTTCAACGAACCATCCTTCCACATAATCGCTCAACCGTTTCGGAAACATCGGCAAAATGCGCTCACCGCGGTCAAACAGCTTGATGTGCAAGTCCGGACGGCTCTCCGCCAGTTCGCTGGCTAGCTCGACGCCGCTCAATCCCGCGCCGACGATGCCGACCGTCGCTTTCGGCGGCAAATTGTTCAGCGCTTCATAGGCGGCGCGCGCCTTATCGATCGACTGGATGCTGTACGTATGCGCCTCGGCGCCCGGCACCCCGTGGTATTTGTCTTCGCAGCCCAATCCGATCACGACATCATCGTAGCGGACGCTGCTCCCATCCTTTAAATGGACGAGTTGCTGGTCGAGATCAATCGAGACGACTTCGCCGAATTGGTACACAAGCTGCGGATGTTCCGGAAACGGGACGCGAATATGATGGTCGCTGACCGTCCCCGCGGCCAAGGCGTAATATTCCGTTTTTAAACAATGGTACGGAACGCGGTCGATGAGGATAATATGAATGTCGTTTGGCAATCCGTCCGGAAGGAGGCGCTGCAAAATGCGCATATTGCCGTATCCTCCGCCAAGCAATACAAGTTGTCTCATCGTGAAAAATCCCCTTTTGTCGAGTTTCTAAAGCCGACAATGCCATAGAAAAGTATAACGAAATTGTGACAAAAGAACAATAATTTTTCCGCTTCCTCGATCGAACGAGCATGTTCATTGACGCCGCGCCGGAAAACCGCTACGATGGGAAGCAGGAAGGTGAACATGCGCATGATGCTGCCAATCATCGAATTTTGCATCAGCAACTTAGCCAGCGGGTCGTACAAAGCAATGGAAATGTTGGAAAAGGATCCGAACTTGGACATCATTGAATACAGCTGCTTAAGCTATTGCACACGCTGCGCGGAAACGCTGTTTGCGCTCGTCAACGGCGAGTTTGTCAGCGGCGAAACGCCCGAGCAGCTCGTGGAAAATATTTATCGGCATCTCGAGGAAAACCCAATGTTTTAACGAAAAAAGGAGGATGCCCGCGATGCGGCATCCTCTTCAATGTATAATGAAAAAACGGGGGATATTCCCATTGTGCCCAGGAGATGCCGCCATTATACATGCGAAGCGCAAAAAATGTTCAGGAGGGAGTCATGTGCGTTCTTTTTCGTTTACGAAAATGCATGGATTGGGTAATAGCTACATATACGTTGATCTGTTCCGGGAAACATTGCCCGAGGAGGAGCTGCCGGCGATCGCCCGCAGCGTCGCCGATGTCCACACAGGCATCGGCTCCGATGGCTTGATTCTCATTTGTCCATCGGAGAAAGCGCCAGTCAAAATGCGCATTTTTAACAGCGACGGCTCGGAAGGGAAAAACTGCGGCAACGGCTTGCGCTGCGTGGCGAAATACGCGTACGAGTACGGCATCGTCCGCGACCGCACCTTTTTGATTGAAACGCTCTCCGGGCTTGTCGAAGCCCGTGTGGCAGTGGCAGATGGCGAAGTGACAAGCGTGACGGTCGATATGGGCGAGCCGCGCCTTAAGCGGAGCGCCATTCCGATGGTTGGACCAAAAGCGGAGCGAGTCGTCGCCGAGCCGTTTGCCATCGCTGGGGGCGAATATGAAATTACGGCGGTGTCCATGGGCAACCCGCATGTGATCTTTTACGTCGATGACATCCAAAAAGCGCCGGTGACGACGCTTGGCCCGCTCGTGGAAAAGGACCCGCGCTTTCCGGAAGGGGTGAACGTCGAGTTTGTCGAGGTGGTGAACGAGCGTGAGCTTCATTTCCGCGTCTGGGAGCGCGGCTCCGGTGTGACGCAGGCGTGCGGGACCGGAGCGTGCGCGGCGGTCGTCGCTTCGGTGTTAAACGGCAAAACGGCGCGCGGGGAGGAAACGGTCGTCCATTTGGCCGGCGGCGATTTAACAATCGTATGGGGGCATGACGGGCGCGTGCGCATGACCGGTCCGGCGGAGACCGTGTGCACCGGCGTTTATTACTACCGAGGCGGGCGGAACGGTTGAGCATCGAAAGGCGAAGGCGGTATACTATTAAGTAAGATGGGAACCATTCAAGGGGATTCGCCCCATCCGAGCCGTCGGGTGAAAGCGGGCGAACCTGTCGAAAAACGGCCAAGTTGTTTGGCCAGTGTCAACCGTTAAAGGAGGGATGATGGATGGCAGAGGCAGTCATTACGCTGACAGAAGCGGCAGCGTTTCAAATCAAAGATATGATGAAAGAGCAGGAAGAAGAGGGCGCGTACTTGCGCGTCGGCGTCCATGGCGGCGGCTGCAGCGGGTTGTCGTACGGCATGGGCTTTGACCATGAGCGGCGTGATGATGACATCGAATTTGAGCAACACGGCATCAAAATTTTGGTGGACCGCGACAGCGCGCCGATTTTGCGCGGAACGGTCATCGATTATAAACAGTCGCTGCTTGGCGGCGGGTTTACGATCAACAATCCGAACGCCATTGCGACATGCGGCTGCGGCTCCTCGTTCCGCACAGCGACCAATGCCGGCACGCCGGAGCAATGCTAAGCGGGCGGGGTGACGTCCATCCGCCCGGCAGAGGCAAACGGCCTGCCTTGCCGTGATCGTCGGGCTCTTGAGAAGGCCGGTTTTCGCCGCACGGCCGGTTGAAAACGCGGGCGTGTACCGACTGGCGAATGTTGGAAGGGTGGTCTTTCCCTCACGAAATTGGGGAAAACGGCCGCGCTCCAACATCGGCCTTTTCGGGAGCGCCAAAGGAGGAGAAACGATGAAAGGACAAATCAATGTCATCTTGGCGCTTGTCTTGGCGCTCATTGTTGCGCTGCTGGCGGTGGCGAATGTCGAGCAGGTGACGATCCATTATTTAGTCGGCGAAACCCGCTTGCCGCTCATTATCGTCATTTTAGGTTCGGCCGTCCTTGGCGGCCTTGTCGTCGGCATGCTCGGATGGGTGCGTTTGTTCAGCCTGCGCCGGCAGGTGAAGCTGCTCGAGAGAGAGCGGGAGGAATGGACGAAAAACAAGGCTGGGAATAATGATGGCGAGTCGGTTTCGCTGGAGCGAGAGGGATGAGGCACGAGCATGGCGCCCCCAACAAAGAGGGGGCGCCTTTTGCTTGAAAAACGGGTGTGGACGGGGCGGGCTATACGAATGGCTCCAATCAGTCGGGATGCGGCGTTAAGGCGAAATGCCGAGCGCCCCTTCGCTTCCGCTTGTTTTCCCGACGGAGCGCCATTAAAACAGCGATGTCGAGTGCGCCGGCTGCATCCGCGCCGTCGGGTCGATGTACGTTTTGGCGCTGCTGATGGCGATCGGCGCTTCGCCAAAGCCGCAGGCGATCAGCTTAATTTTCCCGTCGTACGTGCAAATGTCGCCCGCCGCATACACGCCGGGGATGTTCGTTTCCATCCGCGAGTTGACTTTGATCGCATTTTTTTCGATGTCAAGCCCCCAGTTTTTGATGGGGCCAAGCGAAGAAATAAAGCCGTAGTTGACAATGACGGCGTCGACATCGATCGTTTCTTTCGTTCCTTCTTTCACATGCTCAAGGATGACTTGGCGGATGGCGTGTTCATCACCGACGAGTTCAACGGGGACAAACGGCGTTTTCACTTGCACGCTCGACTTCTTGAGCTGCTCGACGCTATGTTCATGGGCGCGGAATTTGTCGCGGCGATGCACAATCGTGACGCTCGCGGCGATCGGTTCGAGCATGAGCGACCAGTCAACGGCCGAGTCGCCGCCGCCGCAGACGAGCACGCGCTTTCCGGAAAACTGCCCCAAGTCGTTGATGAAGTAATGCAAGTTTTTTCCTTCATAGCGGGAAGCGCTTTCGATTTCGAGCCGACGCGGCTGAAAGGCGCCGTTTCCGGCGGTGATGATGACCGTTTTCGAATAATGGATTTGTTGATTGGTGACGAGTTTAAACGTTCCGTCCTCCTGCTTTTCGAGCGTGTCGACCGACTCGTTCAGGCAGACGGTCGGCGAAAATAGGTCCATCTGCTCTTTCAGCTGGTTGACAAGCTCTTGGGCGCGCACTTTCGGAAATCCGGCGACATCATATATGTATTTTTCCGGATATAACGCAGCCAGCTGCCCTCCAAGCTGCGGAAGGCTTTCGATAATTTTGACTTTCATTTGCCGCAAGCCGCCGTAAAACGCGGCAAACATCCCGGTCGGCCCGCCGCCGATAATGGTGACATCATAGATGTTGCGGTCTTCTTTCACCGATATACCTCCCCGTGCTAAACTTATGGCATTACAAGTTTATCTTACCATAAACGGGTGCAGTTATAACGGGGAATTTTCTATTAGGAATCAGCGAAAAAAAGCTTGAAATGGGAAAGAAAAAGGGCTAATATGGTGGATGGAGAGATTGTTAATTTTTTGTGACAATCCCTCGACATTTTTTTGGCGGTTAACGTGAATTGTTTCACAAACTTCGCTCAATAAAAACGGGGACCGCAGCAAAAGCTATAACAAATGAATGAGAAAAAATGAAAAAGGGTGGAAGTGATTCAGGTGAGAAAACCAAACGTTGTCATTTTAGGCGCTGGCTATGGCGGGCTCATGACGACCGTTCGCCTGCAAAAGCTCATCGGCGTGAACGAAGCGAACATTACGCTTGTAAACAAGCACGATTACCATTATGAGACGACATGGCTTCATGAGGCATCGGCTGGGACGCTGCACCATGACCGCGTCCGCTATCCGATCAGCGATGTCATCGACCGGAACAAAGTGAAGTTCATCCAAGATACGGTGACGAAAATCGTTCCGAGCGAAAAGAAAGTGTTGCTTGAAAATGGCGAGCTGACGTACGATTACCTTGTCATCGCCCTCGGGTTTGAGTCGGAGACGTTCGGCATCAAAGGCTTGAAAGAATACGCGTTTTCGATCGCGAACGTCGACGCCGCACGGCAAATCCGCGAACATATCGAATACCAGTTTGCGACGTACAACGCGGAAGAGGAAAAGAAAGAGGAGCGATTGACGATCGTCGTCGGCGGGGCGGGATTTACTGGCATTGAATTTTTAGGCGAGCTCGCCAACCGGATGCCGGAGCTGTGCCGCGAGTATGACATCGACCCGCACAAAGTGCGCATCATTTGCGTGGAGGCGGCGCCCACGGCGTTGCCGGGCTTCGATCCGGAGCTCGTCGAGTACGCGGTCAGCCTGCTTGAGCGCAAAGGAGTCGAGTTTCGAATCGGCACGGCGATTAAGGAATGCACGCCGGATGGCATCATTGTCGCCAAAGGTGATGATGTCGAGGAAATTAAAGCCGGCACAGTCATTTGGGCGGCTGGCGTGCGCGGCAGCCGCGTCATCGAGGAATCTGGATTTGAAGCGGCGCGGGCGCGCATTAAAGTGGACCCGTACTTGCGTGTCCCGGGGCATGAAGACATTTTCGTCGTCGGCGACTGTTCGCTCGTGATTGATGAAGAAACGAACCGCCCGTATCCGCCGACGGCGCAAATCGCCATGCAAGAAGGCCAGCTGTGCGCGAAAAACTTGGCGGTGCTCATCCGTGGACAAGGGGAGCTGGAGCCGTTTAAGCCGGATATTAAAGGGACGGTTTGCTCGCTCGGCCATGATGATGCCATCGGCGTCGTGTTCGGCAAAAAGCTGTGGGGCGCCAAAGCGAGCTTCATGAAAAAAGTGATCGACAACCGCGCCTTGTATTTGATCGGCGGTTCGTCGCTTGTGATGAAAAAAGGCAAATTCAAATTTTTCTAATGGAAGCAGGCGCCCGAAACGCAATGGGGCGCCTTTTCTTGTCGGCAAGCGGGGCGGCGGCCGAGGATGAGGCATCCTCTTATCGTCTTGGCGCTTCGGTCAGTCAAGCTGTTCGGCGATATCGCTTTTCCCTTTCCGCCAAACAGGGATCGGCCGCTCGATTGTCGAAATACAAACGGTGCATAACGATAGGGAGAAAAGGATGAGGACGATGGACAACAAACGAGGAAACGTTTGGATTGCGGCGGCCGGACTGGTCATAAACGAGAATGGGGAATGGCTCGTTGTCAAGAAAAAATACAGCGGGCTAAAGGGCAAATGGTCGCTGCCGGCCGGGTTCGTCCAGCCGGGGGAAATGCTCGATGAAGCGGCCGTTCGGGAAGTGAAGGAGGAAACGGGGATCGATGCCGAACCGGTCGCGCTTCTTGGCTTGCGCACCGGCGTCATCGCTGGGGAGATCAGCGACAATATGGCGATTTTTCTTTTGCGCCCGCTCTCGCGCGAGATCGTCGTGCAGACGGATGAGCTGTATGCCGCCGCGTTTTTAAGCAAAACGGCGCTCCAGAATGATCCGAACACATCAGGCTTGCTTCGCTATTTGTTGGCGCTCGAGCCGCCTGTCTCCCTTTCTCTGCATGACGGACTCAATCCCGGCGACCCGTTCGGCTACACGAAATACCGCCTTTACTTTGAATCATCGAAATGAAAAGAATAGTCGAGAAAATCAAAGCAAGTCGTCGATGTATTCGCTTACATGAACGAAAATAGGGAAGAATCGCTGTTTGTTTTTACAGAAAATTTTGATATATTAACAAAAAAAGAAACGGAGGGGAACATCGATGACAAAAACATTGACAATGAACGACTGCCCGTACTGCGAGGGGCACGGATACGTTCAGCTGCTCTTGGGCGGATCGGAAACGTGCTACGGCTGCCAAGGAACGGGAAGCGATCACGAAGAGGATGACGACCATTGACGTTCGTCTGAGGACATGAAACATCGTTTGGAACCAATCAGGCGATCATGAAAGAAGAGAACGAACATTGACGGTCATCCGCCCGATCCAGTACACTGAAAACGGGTGTACGGGAGGTGAAGGGCGGATGCAAATGAGTTTGCCGGTTGTTTTGATTTCGATGGTTTTATTTTTTGTGTTGTTTTTTGGCATTGCGTTTTTGGTGAATATGTTGTTGCGTATGACATGGATTACGGCGATCTGCTTTCCATTGATTGCGGTTTTCATTATTGATGATGTGCCGTTAACGCGCTATTTCACCGCACCGTCCGAGGCGTTCGCCGCGCTCGGCCGGAAAATCACTTCGCTGGCGGCGGCGGATCTGTTGATTTTGTCAAGCGGCTTTGCCGGCGCTCTTTGCGCCGGATGGGCGATCCGCACGCTGCGGGCCAAAGGATATCAAATGTTTTAGAGCGTCTCTGCCTTGGGCAGAGGCGTTTTTTTTTGTGAACAGCGCTGATGAGCGCCCGAGCGGATCACAACGTCGGTTCGCGGATGTTTTTGGCAAAACGCACAAGCTTTACGCTCGGTTTTCACAATGAGGCCGTTCATGGACGGTTTTGAGCCAACGGTTTTTTCGTTTTTTTGTCTCATTCGCAATGAATATTTCGATTTTGGATGGAGATAAATAGAGGTGTGAGAGGAGTTGAGAGCATTGAATGGGTTTAGGCAGTTCGTGCGCCGAACCGCGATGACGCTGCTGTTTTTGGCGGCGCTCTTTGCGACATTCGAGTCCGTTTCCGGGGTTGACGCGAAGACGGTTCTCCATCCCTTTCCGAGCGCTTTATCGATGGATCATCAGCCCATTTGGGGAATGAAAGAGCTCGCGAAAAACGGGGGCCGCTCCGTTTTGCGGCTTGAGGATCATTTTGACTGGTCAAAATATCCATCCGTTGAAGTGGTCGCCACCGGCTATACGGCCGGCATTGAATCGACTGGAAAAACGCCCGATCACCCTGAGTATGGCATCACGTACTCCGGCGTCCGCGTCAAACGCGATCTTTATTCGACGATTGCGGCGGATTTAACCGTGTTTCCGATCGGCACGATTTTGTTCATCCCCGGATACGGGTTCGGCGTCGTCGCCGACAAAGGCGGGGCGATCAAAGGCCATCGCATTGACTTATACTATGAAACCGTCGAAGATGTATATAAATATTGGGGAAAACGAAAAGTCAACGTCTATATCGTGCAAAAAGGCGATGGCACGCTGTCAGAGGAAGAGTTGAAGCGGCTGAACGAAGATGAAACGATGCAAGTGTTTCGTCAACAATATTTGGAATCGAAAAGTTGAAAGAGGGCTCCCGCCCGTCAGCCACAAAGGAGCGGATCGCTGTCGTCAGCGGGAGGGAACAGAGCCGGATGCAAAAGCGGCGCCAATTTTTTTAATCCGACCAAGAGGCGCGGAGACGGACGGCAATAGAGCGATTCTTCTAAAATGTGGATGTTCCCGGTGCGGACCGCCTCGGCCTGTTGGGCGTGCGGGCGCGCCGTGACGGCTTTCGGGCTCATTTTTTTTGTCTGCACGCCGACCCAAACGAGCAAGATGTGCGACGGATTGCGGGCGAGAACGTCGTCCCATTCCGTTTGAACGCTCGCTTGCGGGACGTCGGAGAAAATGTTGCGCCCGCCGGCGAGCTCACTTAGTTCGCTCAGCCAGTTGGCGCCGCCCGGTGTGAAGATCGGCCGCGGCCACCATTCCCAATAAAGGCGGGCCGGTTCAGCCGATGCGGCCCGCTCGCGATGCCAATCAAGCACGTCATGATAGCGGCGGACAAGTTCAGCCGCTTTTTTCGTTTCGCCAAGCGCCTCGCCAAGCTGAAGAAGGTCGTTGGCAATGTCATCGAGCGAATGGGGCGCCAGCACGAGATGCGGGAGCCCGCGCCGTTTGAGCTCCTCGACGTTGCGCTCCATGCCGGGCACGCTTAGGGATGCGACGACGAGATCCGGTTTGAGCGCCTCGACTTGATCCATATCAATGCGCAGATCCGGCCCGACTTTCGGCAGCCGCTTCACTTCCGGCGGCCAGTCGGACGAATCGTCGACGGCGACGACATCGTCAAGGCGGCCGAGATAGGCGAGCAGTTCGGTGTTGCTTGGACAAAAGGAAACGATTCTCATCAGCGTCGGTCCTTTCTAAATCATCGTGATGATTACGGATTCGCCTTGCCCCGCGTGATTTCCTGTCTGATTCGGCTGATTTTTTTGAGTGAACGCAAGGAGAGAAAGTTAGATAGTCGAAAGAATGGCTTTGCTTCGCTATAATGAAGGTGGGAATGAATCACCATGGAAAGGGATGAGACGATGTTTACGGTAAAACCTTTGCCGTCGGTGGAGGAACGGGATGAAGCGCTTGTCATCGGTTTGTTTGAAGGGGCGAATTCATGGAGCGGCCTTGCCGGCGAATACGATGCCCGTCTTGGCGGACGGCTGTCGGAACTGCAGAAAGAAGGCGATATTTCCGCGAAGCGGGGGCGCATCGCCAGCGTTCATCCATTTTTGCCGACGGGGGCGAAGCGGCTCTACTTCGTCGGCCTTGGCAAAAAAGAAGAGTTGACGTTTGAGCGGCTGCGCGAGGTGTTCGGCAAGCTGTTTCGCACGTTGAAGCAGGCGAAGCGGACGAAAGCGGCGGTCGCGCTGGACACGTTTACGACCGAGGCCGTCGATGGAAACGAAGCGGCGCACGCCTTGGCGGAAGCGTATCATTTGGCGACGTATGAATTCCCTGGGTATAAGCAGAAAAAGTCAGAACCGGATTACCAGCTCGAATCGCTCATCGTCTACACGGCGGCCGAAGCGGCGGAAATTGAGGCGAGCTTGTTTGTCGGCTCGGTATACGGGAAGGCGACGAATTCGGCGCGCACGCTCGTCAATACGCCGGGGAATTTGCTGACGGCGTCGGATTTGGCTGATTATGCCGTGAAGCTCGCGAACCGGTACGATTTTGACTATGAAATTTTGGAGAAAGAAGATATGGAGCGGCTCGGCATGGGAGCGCTTTTGGCCGTCAACCAAGGATCGAAACAGCCGCCCAAACTGATCGTCTTAAAATATCAAGGAAAAGAGCAATGGGAAAACGTGATCGCTCTCGTCGGCAAAGGGGTGACGTTTGATACGGGCGGCTATTGTTTGAAGCCGCGCGACAGCATGGTTGACATGAAAACCGATATGGCCGGCGCGGCAGCGGTGCTCGGGGCGATGGAAGCCATCGGCGAACTGCGGCCGGAACAAAACGTGCTCGCCGTCATTCCGGCGACCGACAATATGATCAGCGGCGAGGCGTTCAAGCCGGACGATGTCATTACGTCGCTGTCCGGAAAAACGATTGAAGTGAAAAACACTGATGCGGAAGGACGGCTCATTTTGGCCGATGCGGTAACCTATGCGAAACAGCACGGCGCCAGCTATATCATCGATGTCGCTACGTTAACGGGCGGAGTGATCCGTCGCCTTGGGCACGGACAAAACGGGCGCGATGACGAACAATGAGGAGCTGTTTGAGCAATTGCTTGAAGCGTCGATGGAAACCGGGGAGTTCATTTGGCGGCTGCCAATTACAGAAAACGACCGCGAGCGAGTGCGAAGCAGCAAAATCGCCGACTTGAACAATTCTCCGGGGCGGGAAGGACACGCCATTATGGGTGGGGCGTTCATTGGCGAATTTGCGGAAGATACGCCGTGGGTGCATTTGGATATCGCCGGCACGGCCGCCACAAAGAAAGACGGCGACCTCGGTCCGGCTGGGGCGACGGGCGTGATGGTGCGCACGCTCACCGCGTTTGTCGAACGGTTTGAATAAAACGAACGCCGGCAGGCCGATCGACAGGCGCTGCCTTGGCGCAGAGGCGCCCAGTGTGAAGGCGGTATGCCGGCAGCGAACGAGCCGAAGCGAACGTGCATAGCTTTGGCTTTCTTTTGGCACGCTACATAGTACATAACAGGAAAAGCGAACAAAATGTAAAGTTAGTGTAAATCTATTGTAAATTTTCTCTTTTTGTATTGTAAATGGATTTTAAATTGTTACAATAAGTAGCGGTGATTTTGATTCCGCAAATGGAGGGTGTCCGATATGATTTTTTCGCCGAAAAAAGACGTTTTTTTTGATATGCTGTTCACCATTTCGGAAAACGTCAAAGAAGCGGCACAATATTTTGTCGAGTATAAAATTCAAAGCGTCAGCGACTTAAAAGAATTTGCCCGCGTAATGAAAGAGTATGAACGAAAGGGCGATTCATTCATCCATGAACTGGTCGTCCAATTGAACAAAACGTTCATTACGCCGATCGAGCGGGAAGACATCCACCAGTTGGCGATGAAAATGGACGATGTGCTTGATGGGTTTGAGCAATGTTCGGCGCGGTTTGAAATGTTTTCGTTCACGGCCATCGATGAACATATGGTGAAATTTTTTGACTATATTTATCAAAGCACGATCGAAATTGTTCACGCCCTCGAGCTGCTTGCGAACAAAAAATTGCTCGATATGCGCCAGCATGCCATTAAAATCAAGGACTATGAAACGAAGTGCGACGAAATTTTGCGCGCGTCGATCAAAAACTTGTTTGTGACGCAAAAAGACCCGATTAAAATCATTCAATACAAAGAGCTTTACGAAATGTTGGAAGAGATTGCCGACAGTTGTGAAGATGTCGCCAATACGTTAGAGACGATTATCATGCGCAACGCATAAAAAGGGGACGTTATTTTTATGGATACGATCCTGATTTTAACGATCTGCATCGTCATTTTCGCATTGGCGTTTGACTTTATCAACGGCTTCCACGATACGGCCAACGCCATTGCCACATCGGTGTCGACAAGGGCGCTTACGCCGCGTCAAGCCATTATTTTGGCTGCGACGATGAACTTTATCGGTGCGCTCACCTTTACCGGCGTCGCGAAAACGATTACGAAAGACATTGTCGATCCGTTTGCGCTAGAAAATGGACCGCTCATTATTTTAGCAGCGTTGACATCAGCAATTGCCTGGAACTTGATCACGTGGTATTACGGCATTCCGAGCAGCTCTTCGCACGCGATCATCGGTTCGGTCGCCGGGGCGGCGATTTCCGCGGCTGGGGTTGGGATTTTGAATTATGGCGGGTTTTTGAAAATTTTACAATCGCTGATTCTTTCCCCGTTTTTGGCGTTAGGGGTCGGCTTTATCATTATGAGCATTTTTCGCTTTATCTTTAAAAACGCCAACTTATACAGCACGACGAGGGGCTTTCGGATGTTTCAAATTGTGACGGCGGCGTTTCAGGCGTATACGCACGGAACAAACGACGCTCAAAAAGCGATGGGGATCATTACGATGGCGTTAATCGCCGGCGGATACCACGCGACGACCGACATTCCTGAATGGGTGCGCATCTCTGCCGCTTTGGCCATGGGGTTGGGAACGGCTGTCGGCGGGTGGAAGATCATTAAAACGGTGGGTGGAAAAATTATGAAAATCCGCCCGATCAACGGGGCGGCGGCCGATTTGTCGTCCGCACTCGTCATTCTTTCGGCGACGATGTTCCACTTGCCGGTCAGCACGACGCACGTCATTTCCTCCGCCATCATGGGGGTTGGCGCCGCCCAACGGGTGAAAGGCGTCAAATGGGGCGTCGCTCGCCGCATTGTGATGACATGGATCATCACCTTGCCAGTGTCAGCGTTGATTGCTGGGTTTGTGTACCAGATCCTTCGTTTATTCTTCTAATCCATGATCCAGGGTTTCCAAACAAAAAGCGCGCCTGTTTTTGGCAACAGGCGCGCTTTTCGCGTTTAGGCGGCCGGGCGGCCGGCAGCTGAGGAGCGTTGAATCGCCCGGCAAATCCTTGGGGCGATCAAGCCGGCGACGATCGATAAGAGGATGTCTTTGGGCAGCGGGGCAAGCATCCAGCCCCACACCATACCGTACGAAAGTCCTTCCGGCGCCTCTGCCCATAGTTTGTACGCCATGTACATCCAGTTCGTGCCGATGACATAGTTGATGACCATGCCGACCAAGGCGGCGGTGACGAAACGAGCCTTGGACGCCGGCTGCGGGCCGCGGTTGATGACCCATCCGGTCGCATAAGCGGCAACGATAAAGGAAAGAATGAAGCCAAATGTCGGTTGGAAAATCATCGACAGTCCGCCTTCGAATTTGGCAAACACCGGCACGCCGGCGAGGCCGACGAGCATATACACAATCATGGCCACCGCACCGAGCCGCCGCCCTAACACCGCGCCGGCAAGGACGCAGAAAAACGTTTGCAGCGTAATGGGAACACCGCCGACGACAAGAAACGGCGCCCACGACGTAATGTTCGCCCCGATTGCCATTAAGGCGACGAACATGGCGGCGAGCGTCATGTCAATCGGTCGAAGCGAAGTCCGTCGTCCCATATGTAAACCTCCTTTTTTTGTTCGTTAACAAAATCGTACCGAACAACCGCTAGGCTGTCAATCCTCTTTTTTCGGCGGATGATAAAGCGGCTTGGGGGGATGATAAGAAAAACGACTCCTCGAGCGCTTCATGCGGACAACGCGGCGAGGAGCGTGAAAGGAGGTCTTGTCAATGGATCGATTCGTGCCGGATGAGGAGCTGAAGCGGACAAGCAAAATGGGAGCGAACGAAGACATCATCCACACAAGCAAACACGACGAAGGCTACGATTTGCGCACCCCGGCGGAAATCGGCAAGCGGCAGCCGACGGATGAAAACGGCAATGCGTAAAAGAAGGGGCGCGGATGGATGGGAAAGAAAAACGTCTTGGACCGCTCCGCGCCTCGAAAAAGCCGGAGGATCGAGCGAAAAAAGATGGCCGCCTCCCAATCGTGTTCCCTTAGAGTGGTCTTGTCGTTCTGATAAAATGCTGGGGGCTCGAATGTGTT
>NZ_MQMG01000038.1 GCF_001908025.1 Geobacillus proteiniphilus | reverse complement strand
TACTTGTATTTGTTTTAGAATGTTCCTTTGAAGCATTGTAGACTGATGTTGATTAATAATATGTTGGGCTCTGACAAGCTCGGGATTTTTAGGGTATTTTCTAGCTTTTTGCGCAATCGTTTCTGCTTTCCTATATTCATCTGCCGATACATATATCCCTAATGTTTCTAAAACATCGTCAAGGTCAGCAATCCTGCTGATAAACTCAAAATCGTAATACTTCCAATCGGTCTCCCATAGACAAATGTCACCCTCTGTAAGGGAAAAGGAGTTTGTTTTTAATTTCTCGTTCTCTTTTAGGAGTTGTAGCAATATGTTTAAAGCATAGTCATGAAATGCTTTGTTTAATAAATCCCGTTGCCCTTCTAATAAAGCTCTGGAGCTACCATTGGTTTCATTTCCATTTCCAGAAATATTAGCGCCGAAACTTAAACTCACATTGGATAATAGGCTACCTGTACCCGATTGGACAGTTCCATTGAAGCCAGCTGCTTTTCCTCTTGTTGTTTGTGACATTTCTGTATTGGTTTCCTGTATTGTCTGTTCCAATGAATAATGCGTTGTAACTCCCTTATCGAGTTGGGCGATCAAGGAATTCATGATTTCAGTATTTAGATAGATAATCTCTTTCATGCGTTTCTACCTCTGTTACATTTTTTAGTGTTACAATGACATTTGGGATACGAATTAGTGTCGAAAGTATATGATGTCAGGATAAATGTGGTTAATCTATAACTACAGCACTTTAAATCACTACTTCATCCCAAAAATCATTTTCGTGTACGATAACGATTGGCGTGCCTTTTTTCCTTAATTCAATCGCTTTCTCAACTTTCCGCCCATAGCAAGCGAACGCCCAGCAAGGATTGCCGTTGCCTCCCACGATGAGGTAGTTGGTACTCTTAGTGACATTGTCGTTGAATATTCCGCCCATCTCTTGAATGATGCGGGCAATCTCGTTGCGTGTAGCCCTGTGAGAGGCACCGGTGAAGGAAAACACTTTATTTTCGAATATGATTTCTGGATTTACAGCGCATATGCCACTGATTGAGTACTGGCTTTGTAGCGATTTTATATCGAACTCATGAATGTTGTGGGATATTCTTGTATCAATGAAATTGGCAAAAAAGGCCTTCAGCAAGTTTTTCTCGTCCTCGTTGATAATCCCGTCCTGTTTCACACTGACAAGCAAGCTATGGATCTCGTCAAAGGGATATGTTCCCCTCAAGAAGTCATGGTCATCAATCCAGTTGGACAGTTGCTCAATTTCCATGTCATTTAAAACATTATCCGCCATAATGCCATGGAGAATCCCATGTAATTGCTGTATGGATGATGTGATGATGTCATAGTAACTGTTAAAATCGTTATCATTAACGATATTGTTACAAAGCCACATAATATCTTCAATCTCCTCTTCTTCCAATTTGTTATCCAGCAAAGCTTGGTCAATTAATGGGATAATTTCGTTAAAAGGCGCTTTTTTTGCAAGTCGTCTATGTAGGTTGCACCAATGGATGAGTTCAGCAATCTCCTCTTTGTTAGTGATGTCATCGGAACGGATCCCATGGATAATTCCGATCAGAGAGTTGATGGACTTGTGCAATTCGGCTTTTGAGGTGAACTTGCGATAGTCTTCAATTTCTTTGAACTTGCTCATTTTCTCTCCCCCATTTCATACAAGAATAAAAAAGACATCCAGCCACATGGCGGTGATGTCCTTTCTTGCTGCATATCCGTGTCGTTTATAGACTCAAATAATCCTCGATGACTTTTTCAGCTTTGCCAACGTACTTTCGATAGTCTTCCATCGACCTTAAAGCCTTATCAAACTCTTTAACAATCAGCGGAGACACTAGCAATAAGTCATCAGGGGTTTGAATCAAAATACGCGTTTGTCCCGTTTCATTTTTGGAAGCTGGCTCACAAACAACGCCAGGACACAGCTCGATGATTTCTTGTTCTAATCGTTTGGAGAGCAAGTATTTCTTCCTGCCTGTTAATTTAATTCGGGCAAACGAGTAAAATGCTTGTATGTCCAAGTAAGTCGATGTTCGAGAATAACGGACAAGGCTAGTGTCCCGGTTATGGTCGTTTAATATGCGGATTACAGTATCGTAAGCTTGTTTTTCGTCATCCGAAAGATGAAACTTTTCTTTCCTCCTTTTTTGGCATGTTTGATAAACAGCAGCGCAAGCCCAACAATCGTCTAGCGCATGATGCGAACTTAAATCTAATTGTAACCATTGTTTCAAGGTTTCCAGCTGATGATTTGGTGTTTCGGCTATGTATTTTCTCGCCAGGCTTAGGGTGTCGATGACTAGATTTTTTGGTTTTTCTATTCCTAGCCGTTGAACATTGCTTAGTAAAAACTTCATGTCAAAAGGAGCATTGTGAGCGATTAGTACATCATCCTTCAGAAATTGGATAAAGTCTGGTAAGATTTCTTCGGTTGTAGGAGCATTTTTCACATCTTCGTTCGTTATCCCAGTAATGTCCGTTATTTTAGGTGGGATTGGCCTTCTGGGGTTAACGAACGAAACAAATTCCTCGATCGGATGATGGTTGCGAAAACGGATTGCTCCAATTTGGATAATAGCGTCTTTCTCTGGGCTTAATCCTGTTGTTTCAAAATCTAAAACCACATAGTCGTCAGGAGTGAATGTAGCTTTTTGATAAGTATAATGACTGCTTGAAGACGACTCTGTCTTCTTGTTTGTGCGAGATGAAGAACTATATTCGACAGTCACCGTTATGGGTGGAATTTCTATGTCTTTGTGATCTTTAAGATGAGACTTTGTGTCACTACTGTTCGCGAGATCTTCTTTGTTAACTGGAGCATCAACATCTTTATCCCTTTTGGTTATTTTCCCGAGAAAGCGTTGTAAAATCCCCATTTTCCTCTCCCCTAAAGATCATAAGGAACTAAGCTTTATTTCCCCTTTGGCTTCCGATCCCCCTCACTCTTGAGGATCTCCCATATTTTGAGTAATTGCTCCCGCCGTTCCTCCGGCGCCTCAGCCAGTTCTTTAAAGAACAGCCCCAGCTCGGGATCCTTGAGCTCTTCTGGAATGTCATCCTGATCCGGTGGATTCGGATGGTCAGTCCGGCCGAGGAGATAGTCCGTGGTGACATTGAAAAAATCGGCGAGTTTTTGAAGTGTTTCTGTATCAGGTGTTCGATTGCCGTTTTCGTATCCAGAGATAGAAACTTTTGTAACATTGATTTTCTTTCCAAGTTCCTCTTGGGTGAGCTTTTTTTCTTGTCTTAGCTTTCTTAGACGGTCACCTAACACATAAAACACCTCTTCGCTTGTACTATAAATAATTATAAGTTAACAAATAGATAACCAAAAGGCCTCAATCGCTTTGTTAACTAAATAGAAATTTTTTTGAAAAAAACCCTTGAAAGTTAACCTTAAGTTAATTATAATTTAGTTAACAGCAGGTTAACGACAAAAGGAGGTGGGAGGTGTGAAACTCGAAAGGTTAGAAGCTATACGTAAAAAACACGGGCTTACTTGCAAACAAGTCGCAGAATCAGTAGGTATCTCCAAGGAATATTACTGGATGATTGAAAATGGGAAACGAAGACTTACTTATGATTTAGCCGTAAAAATCGCACAGGTCTTTAATGCTCATCCAGATGATATTTTTTTGGACAGTAAGTTAACTGTTGGTGAACAAAAGTAACACAGAAAGTTTTTTCAGCACTGTTCCCCATTACCTGCAAAGGAGGTGAGACGGATGACGGATCAAGAGCAAACGTTCATTGAGTTGCTCAGGAAAAACATTCAGTTAGGCAAGTTTTTACCGACCCCTGAAGAGATCGAAAAGATGGATGAACACGAATTCACCAGCTGGATCGAAAGAGCAGCGATCGAAATCCCTAAAAGAAAAGTGGCGAGAAATCCACTCTTTCACTTGAAAGAGCAGATTTCTCAAATCCTTGCTGACGAAAACAAATCAGAGATCGAAAAAGAAGAAGCGATTTACGATCGCATCAGATGGTACTGGAAACTTATTCTTCGGCAATCCGAATAAGAGAAACTAATTTAAGTTTTTCGTTCCCTAAGTAAATAAAGGGTAAAATTGCTGAACAGAGTACATGTTATCACCCCCTTCCCGTTGCCATCATTCGACAGGAGGGAAGGAAAATCCTTCAAGGCAGGTGACAGCATGAACACCATTCAGGATCAATGGGCTATGGCCGAGCTGAAGCATCGGCTGCTGGTGATCATCATGCAACTGAAGGATGACCCGGCATTTACGAAAGACGACGCGGCGCTGGAGATCGCCAAGGTGCTCGATTGGCTGAACGAAACAGCGCCGGCCGTCGATTATCAAACAATGGTTAGACAGTATGCGAGGTGAAGCGAATGTCATCAAATGCCCCTCATGCTCCGCATAAACATGAACAAAGGGGGAATGCGGGCATGAAGGAATTCAAATACGGCAACACGACGGTGATCGTTCACTCCCCATTGGTACTCATGAGCCCAGAGGAGCGAAAGCAATGGTTTGAGCAAGAATGGCAAAAAGGTAATCCGATCCTGCGGCAAATCGCCGAGGCGGTGCTGGATTGCTACCGATCTATGGATACTGTACCACAAAGTCTCAAGGATGATGGTAGAAAGGGGAGCAGGGAGGATGAAACGCGGTAGAGCGGCCGATGCGGTGAAAGCAGCGCGGCAGGCGACGGGGATGACCCAGCAACAGCTTTCGTTTGAAATCTATGAATCTCGTGAATCCGTATCGCACCAGGAAAATGGGCGGTACCGAGTGCAGCCGAACATATCGAAATATTTCGCCGAAAAGCACAATAACCCGTGGGTGGCCCTCGAGGCGGCGGCGGAGTACACCGGATGGGGGCCGGTGAAGCTCGATGGGGATGCGGTTGACCTTCACCGGGCGAGCGTGACGATGAAAACGCGTGAGGAGCTCACAGAAGCCCTCGAGGCGATTGAAAGTGTCTGCGTGGCGAACCATCCGCGGTCGATTCGAGAGTTTGACAAGCAGCGCTTGGAAGAGGCAATGATGCAGGCGATCGACGCGATCGTGGCGCTGACCCAATACGTAGCGGTTATCTGCATGGATTACGGCTTTTCCTGGTGGAAAATGTGGCAAAAGCATCGTGTGAAACTGCAAGCGAAGGGGTTTATTCGACAATGACAAAGGGGGAGAAACCAATGTTTCAACTGCCAAATTTAGCGGAAATGACGGACCTGGAAGCTGTCCACTGGTATACAAGCGAGTTTTTGCGGCTTTCTCGTGAAAGAAAGCTCGACAGTGAATATGGGAAAGCGCTGCTCGAGTGGAAGAAGCAAATGAATGAACGCCTGGAACAATCGAGAAAGGAGTGGTGGTAATGCACGTGGTATGGGTAGCCAGTTCATTGATGACAGCCCGGGAAGTTCGGGAGGTGTGCGCTGAGTTGCGTAATCATCCGGAGTTGATCGAAGCCATTGAGCAAGAAGCCAAAGCAAAGCTTGTCAACATGAAAAAAGCAGCAAGCCAAACGCTCACTGCTTCATGAAAAACCAGCCCTATCCCAAACATATCATGTTGCAAACCAAAAGGCAAGCTCATGCTTGCCGACTGGAGCGCAGGCGGCGGGTGTGCCCCCAGCCCGCAAGCGCTTGTGCTTCAGTCGGTGCGCATGAGCGCCGGCCAGGCCGAGCGAGAGCGGGCGACGATCCGAAAGGGGAGCCGCGCCACAATACATGTATGGTCATTGCGACGACGCCTGGAGATCATAACGAAGGAGGAATGGCGGTGATCCATATGATCGTTTACCAAGAGGCGGATTTGCGGCAAAAGGCATCAAGATGCATCGAGTACATACAGGAAGCGCTGCAAAACCGCGACTATGAAACGATGGCGATTGAAATATCCGAGTTGCAGTATTTAGTCAGACAGCTGCAAGAACTTGAACGAAAAGAAGCCCGGCGTCAGCAGTTGTTGAGCATTATACGAGATATGCAACGACGCGGCATTCAAATTGATTTTGTGAAGCTGGGAGAGGAGCGGAATGTGTGAATAAGCTTGATAAACATGAAAAAAGGCACATCCGGCTGCAAATCTGCGAACTTCTTGATTCGCATTGCCGCACGTGCCCGGAACGGATCAAATATCGAAGCGCCGTATGTTTGCAAGTTTGCCCGGTCAGCCAGGAGATGCGGCAACTGGCCGCCCTTCTTGAGGGTGATTCTCCGGCCGATCCCCAACCTAGAGAACCGGTTGTGGAACAGACGCAGAACACACCAAAGCGAAAGGGACGGTGGTCGGCAGAGGAAGTGTTCTATCTTTGGTATCATCGCAAGGTATTGACGATTGATGAGCTCGCAAATCGGCTCAATCGAGAACCAAAAGCCGTCTATGAGAAGTTGAAACAACTGTTGCAAAAAGGCGGCATTTCTGATGCTGGTTGAGAAAGGAGGGCCGGAAGCTCCCATTCTACGATATGCTTCCAAGGCGAAGAATATGCTATTTGAAGTGGAATTTGTCGTGAAGGAAAACGGCCATTTCGAGACGATCCAAACAGCACTCGTCTACGCGCTCACTGTAACCGAGTGCCGGCGGATCGCCGATGAAATGGCCTCCGAGTTCGAAGTTGACGGGATTCAGTTTTTTATTTCAGAACTCTAGTTTTTATCATGCCATAGCAAAACAGCTTTTTCAAGGGGAGGGGATGACATGGCAACCTTGCTTTTAGATGATCAGCCGTTGGTTATTTTGCCACAACTCGCCGTGGCGATCGGACTGAACGAAAGCATCGTTGTTCAGCAGCTGCATTACTGGCTCGAGAAAAGCGAAAACGTCCATGACGGCTATAAATGGATCTATAACACGTACGAGGACTGGAGGGAGCAATTTCCCTTCTGGTCAGAAAGCACCATTCGTCGGATCATCACCAAGCTGGAGAAGATCGGGATCATCGTCTCGGCGAATTTCAATCGCTCGAGGATCGATAAAACAAAATGGTATCGGATCGATTACGACAAATTGGCTGAATTCACGTCGTCTAATCAAGATGAACAGACGACTGATCAAAATGACGTTTCGACTGTTCAAAATGAGCAGACGACTGACGAAATCGACAGTCCATCCGGTCAAAATGAACAGTCCATCTGTTCAAATTGGACAGACGAAGCGCTCAATTTGAACAGACCAATACCAGAGAATACTACAGAGATTACTACAGAGAAAAAAGAAGAAGTAGAAGAAGACGCGCGCGCGCATTCCTTCCGAGAGATTATCCGATTCGTTGAACAGAACGGCTTTGGCACCGTTGGCAGCTACATAGGGGAAAAGATCGTTTCTTGGGTCGATGATACGTCCGAGGAATTGGTCTTAGAGGCATTGAAAATCGCGGTGGAGAACGGGGCCAAGACGTGGAAATACGTCGAAACCATTTTGCGTGACTGGTTCGAAAAAGGCTATCGAACCGTCGCCCAGGTGCGTGCTGCACAACTGGCATTTCGAGAACAGCAGCTGAAAAAGCGCCATGCTCCGGCTTCTGACAGCAGTCGAAAGATACGGAAGCCCGTTCGCACCGAGATCGTGCCGGACTGGCTGAACATGGACTATGGCCAGCCAGAGGATGATGACTTTGACGTCGAACAAGCGCGCCGAGAGCTTCAGGAACGTCTAAAAAAATACCAGGAAAATCCCGATGGGTGATACTTATGGGCTACCCGTTATGGATCCGTTTAGAGTACCGGAATGGGGTTGGAGCAGTGATCGGATTGACGGCCAGCGTATGTTCGGAGGCGGATTTTCTCGACATTCTCGCGCGGTGCGGCGTGACAAGAACGAGTTTGCTGACGGTGCAAATCAATGACAAAGACTACCCTGTTTCACGCCTGGATGCGCTATTTACAAAGCTCCAAACGAGTGGGAGGGGATCGGTTTGATGTTGCTGAAATACGCACTCATTCAGCACTTGCGCCGGAAAGGCATCTTTTCTGCTAGCGATGGCCGGGCGCTCTCAAAACTGACCACAGAAGAGATTCAACGTGAATACGAACGGGTGAGAGGTGATCAATCACATGGATTGGTCCAAGGCGACCGTACAGCAACTGGTGACCATCATTCGCTTTGAAGAGTGCCCGGAAATATATAAGCATCGGGCGTGGCAAGAAATGAAACAACGATTAGGGGGAAGAGACCATGAAAAAACAACGTCAATCACTGCATGGACCAGTGAAAATCAGCTATCTCACGCCGGAAGAACTGGAAGCATACCGAAACCGTCCGCGTAAATACTACGATGACGACAACCGCCGAATCATTGACTGGCGCTGGCCGAGATCAAGGGGGACACGGCGATGAAACTGAAAAGACTATTCAAGCTGCAGAGGGAGTTAGACGAACGCATTGTGAAAGAGAAAGGACTTAGCGGGCAGGATTTGTTGCCAAACAAGGTTTTAGCTCTGCAAGTGGAACTTGGCGAGCTGGCGAACGAGTGGCAGATGTTCAAGTATTGGAAGGGAGATCCTCGACCAAGAACTGCATCACTCCGCAATCCAGCGGTGATGATGCCTGAGGATCAAGAATGGTATAACCCACTGCTTGAGGAGTACGTGGACTGCCTTCACTTTGCATTATCGATCGGTATCGATACAGGCAATGATGATCTTACGTTTGTTATGCCAAATACAGACTCAGACATTATATACACATTTATTGAACTCAATGCAATAGCGGCAGAACTGTTAGATCGCCACTCAATGGGAATGCTTGTGGATACAGATATTTTGTACATTGACCTGCTTGAAAAGTTATTTGGATTAGGAAAACAGCTTGGTTTCACATTTGATCAAATTGAGGCTGAATATCTCCGTAAAAACGCAATCAACCATCACCGCCAGGAATGCGGATATTGAGAGGTGGTGACTACAGTGGATGCTCAGCACTGGCTGGATGAGCTCAACAAAAACCAAATCCTCCGTAATGTGCAAAAGCTGCTCGAGACACAGACTGAAAAAGGGATTCAGAAATATGGAACGACTGTCGTCCCGTCACATTACACATTCATTGAATGGCTGGAACACTTGCAGCAGGAAATGATGGATGCCATCGTCTATTGCGAAGTATTGAAGTTTAAATATGCGCAATTAATGACATTGGAAAAGTTAAATTCTGCTATGCGAGAGAGTGAACGTTAAATGAAACATCGGAAGCGGAAAGCTAGGTGGTATTTGTTATATCGCAGGGAACATCGCGATGCCGTTTATGTATATGAGCCGTTACGCAAGCATGAATTGATAAGCCGAATTCGGCGTGGATGGAGGGTAATTGGATGAAATAAAAAAAGCCGGGATCCCTCCCGACCACCTTAATATCATTATACCACAGCGGAGGGATCCAAGTGAGAAGAGCACAAGAATTGCAGATTGATATAGATAACATGACGGTTTCACATCCCGTTGTACCTGGCAAAGTGATTGTGATTGTCGTTGATGGGGTGCAAGGGAAGGCGAAAGTAGCAGAAGCAGTTGAGCATGGATATACGATTATCGAAACAGCGAAGGGAAAAACGGCGCGAATCAAATTCGAGGAAAGTGAGTTGTTTTGAAGTGAAAATTGCCGTTCATGTGTATGAATGTGAAAGCTGTGAGGTGCTTTTCGCAGTGTCGCAAGACTTCGAGGAACAGCACCTTGTGCAATGTCCTGTTTGTGGAAGTGATAAGGCGTTGCAAGAAGTATCGACTGGAGAATTGCACATACAACGGAAACAGCAATTACTTGTCGTTCCAGTAGGGAAAACAAATATTTTCGAGTTTCTGGGGTGATGATGTTGCAAATTACATTACCGCCAATCTCAGAAGATGATGCGTTAGAGTTGCAAGTCTACATCAGCTGTGGAGAAAGTGTCTTTGGACAGCCTGAAAGCCAAACGTTGCGCGAGTTTATTGACTTTCTGTATAAAAAATGTCGAGAAATCGAAGCTGAGCGCTGGCGCAACGATCCACAAAGCTGGGGTGCATGCAGTAAATGGCCGTATGAGGATGATTTGCCGTTTTAATACGCATTCGACACAAACTGCGAAGGAGTGAATTTAATGAGCAACAAAACAAAAGAGTTACTTCAGCTATTGCAAGATCACCCTGACCGAGAACTCATTTTTATGTATCCAGAGGAAAGTTCTGATCATTACTACACATTGGGACAGCCAAAAAGGATTATACTCGATGAATACACTATCGTAGATGATACAGTTTGGTTTCGAGTTGATAATCAAGACGGGTTATTTGACCATATAGCTGAAGAAATTGCTAGTCAGCATTTTAGCGATTTTCCTTTATCAGATGAACAAAATGACTGGGTAAATCAACAAGCTAGAAAACGGATTGATCAACTTGAATGGAAAAAAGCTATTGTTGTATATATCGAACCAGCTTAATGTATATTCCGAAGATGATGCGATAGAGATAAATAGATTATGGGGTAAGTAAATTTTACCCCATTTTTGAGAAAGACGAATCCACTATAGCTTGAACCGATAGTGGTCTAGTTTATGGGGAGGGAATTTTCGATGAATCAATTACAAAAGGTGTTTACTTACAGCGGCAGTCAAGTACGAACAATTATAAAGGATGATGAAGTTTGGTTTGTGGCAAAAGATGTTTGTGAAATTCTAGATATTGCTGATGCAAGAAAAGCAGTCCAAAGACTCGATGAAGATGAGCGGAGTTTAATTCCGGTCACCGATTCGCTGGGAAGAAAACAAGAAACATTCATTGTGAATGAGCCTGGTTTATACACGCTCATTTTAGGAAGTCGCAAATCAGAGGCTAAACAGTTTAAGCGATGGATCACACACGAAGTCATTCCGACAATCAGAAAAACCGGCGGCTACGTAGCGAATGACGACTTATTCGTCGAAACCTATCTAAAACACGCGGACGAACAGACGAAACTGTTATTCCGTGCCACGTTGGAAACGGTCCGAAAACAAAACGAACAGATCGCGGCGATGCAACCGAAAGCTGACTACTTTGATGCACTTGTTGATCGGCGGTTGTTGACAAACTTCCGAGATACGGCCAAGGAACTGAAAATCAAACCAAAAGCCTTTATCGATTGGCTGCTGGAGAAAAAGTATATATATCGAGACCAAAAAGGAAAGTTGAAGCCGTATGCTCAATACGTGCCGTCTCTCTTTGAATTGAAGGAATGGGAACGAAATGGACGAGCTGATGTTCAAACGCTTGTGACGCCGAAGGGACGAGAAACGTTCCGAATCTTGCTACAAAAGGCAGCTGTTTTGATATAATGGAATCAAAACCAAATATGTCCAAGACCGAGAGCGTGAGGACACTGATGATGCAGGGAGATCCCTGTATGATTGGTGTCCTCTTTTCTTTTGCAATCAAAGGGAGGGAAAACAGATGCGCACCATCCAAGACCAAATGCGAAAATGGATCAAGGCCAATAACATGACCTATCATCCGGAGCGGAACCGAAAAGAACGGAAGAGGAACAAGGAACGGCTAACGGAGCGGGAGATTAAGGAGCTGATGGGCGTCTGTCGTCCGGTGTATCGGCGCGGCAAAGGCGGCGCATTCCGCCAGCGATAGGAGGGAGAACGTTGAGAGAGTTCATGTTGCCAGAGATTGATCGCGCGGCTACTAAAAGGGCGGTGGAGGCGGCATTGGAGAAATACCGCGTCTACTTGCTGACGCTTCGTCTAGATGAAATGCCGAGAGTCACGCAGTGTTATTCGCTTGTTCCGGCACCGTCCAATCAGTTTCGCTCCTCAACAGAAAGCATCGCAATCCGTAACGTCGATTATGAGCGGGAGCGAGACGAGTACATCCGGCGGATTACAAGTGCGGTGAATCGTCTAAGCAAATGGGAGCGTGCCATTATTGTCCGACGATATATGTCATGGGAGGATGTCTACGACTATGAAGTGTATCCTGAGCTTGGCATGAGTGAACGGAAGTATTACCGGCTGAAATCGAGAGCATTTTACAAGCTCGCCTTTGCTTTAAAAATCGAAGTGTATCGCGAGGAAAAAAGCGAGGTGACTCTATCGTGAACTTTGTACAGCCGATTCGCGATCCGGAGAAGATTGCAGCCATGAAGAAATATTTGCTGCAGCGAAACAAACGCAACTACATCCTATTTGTCCTCGGTATCAACACAGGACTGAGAATATCAGACCTATTGCAATTGAAGAAGGAAGATTTGCTGCAGACGCATTTGAAACTGCGGGAAAAGAAGACGAGAAAGGAGAAGCGGATCCGGATCCCGCCGTCCATTCGAAAGGAGCTGATTGAATACGCCAAAACGCTCAAGGATGGCGAATATGCCTTTCGAAGTCGGCAGGGCGGCAACCGGCCCATTGATCGTTCGACGGCCTATCGCATTTTGCGGGAGGCGGCTGAATACGTGTCACTGGATGAGGTGGGAACGCATACACTCCGAAAAACGTTTGGCTACCATTTTTACCAGCAAACGAAAGACGTGGCCATGCTGCAGGAGCTTTTTAATCATTCCAGCCCTCACATTACGCTGAAGTACATTGGCGTCAACCAAGATGCGATGGATAAGGCGATGCTGAAGTATAAAATTTAATTTTTTACCCTGTAGTACATCATAAAAAAGCGTGTGGTGCACTCATAAAAGAAAAGGTCTTGAGGCTAGAACTATCAAGGGGTTGAGCCATTCGGCGAGTGCATCAGTCTGTAAATTGAAGTGAACTCATTGGGGGGGGAGAGCAAGTGTTAGTCGAGGAAGCTAAAAAGCAAATCGAATACTTGCAAGAATACATTCGGAAGATCGAAAACTACACGCCCGCCACGATGGAAGAGGAAGCGGTCTATTTATATGTGCAGCTGGAAAGCGTCACGAAAGTGGTGCAGGAGCTAAATAAAAAGGGATACCGGATCGGGAAGCGGAAGCTCACGACAGTGGACGTGTCGAACATTATTCGCAGCAAACCGAAAGACGAAATGCACGAGCTGGCTAAGCGGCTATTTACGAAAAACAGGAAACGAGGGAGTCAGTATTGGTGATTGGAGTTGACATAATAGTGGCAGAAAAACGGCAGATTTTTGGCATACTGTTTGGTCGTGGAGGTGATATGATGGTAGTATAGGGCGGGTTGAATAAAGCTTAAATTTCCCTTCACTTTTTTATGCAGCGCCACTCTGACCGGAGTGGCGTTTCTGTTTCAAGGAGAGAAATCGGGAAAGTGACCTTAATGGTTATTTTTCTTTTCGTACGCCTTTAAATGGTTTGTTATCGGATGTTTTAACGTCCATAAAACGTCCATCTTCACCGCGTTTAATCCAAGAATCGATTTTGGGATTATATACTTGGGAGCGGTCTCTTACTGCTCCCTTTCTATAACCGTCCCCAGTGTTCTTTGCCAAGTTTACCAACTCCTTAATTCCCGATTTCTCTCCCTGTGTGTATTTATTCAACATACTGAGTACAAATACCTATTCCTTGTCGGAATTTGACGAAGTATTCATGTAGGAAATTTTCTTATTCTGTCGAATGAAGTAGGCAGAAGGAGTGGTAATAATGCTCAAATTTGTTTATAAGGATAAAGAATATTCGTGGGATGAGTGGAGGAATGAATATAATCAATTTGTAGACAGTCTTGAACTGCCTGATGATATTACAGAAGGGCTGTTAATAAGTGATATGGTGGCAGCTCATGATATAGGTTACTCAATTGCAATGGACAAGACTTATGAGATTTATGAGTTAATTGCAAGTGCTAGATTTGCTTTAATTAATGCGTATCAAAAGTATTTCGAGAGTAACATTCTTGCTTTTAACAATCCCTATAAAGCCCATCTTTGGTTAAGATCACAGTATTTGAAAAACTCTATTGTTTGGTACAACTCTTGTGAAGATTATATTTATCAAGTACTTTGGTTCGGTTTCGAGCTTCACAGAAGAAAGACCTATTCCCCAGATTGGTATGAAAGTGTTTTGAGGGATTGTACCTATCCTAATGTAAAACAATCTTTAGAGCAAGTTGGGACTAAAGAGGCGAATGATTTATTAGACATGATAAAAGATTATCGATTTGATCCACAAGTCAAGTATATGAGGGATAATTTAGCTAATAACATAAAACACAGAGCAAATTTGCAATTTTTAGGTTTAGAGAGACGTAGATTGATAGGAACTGAGTTTTTTAACGCAGATGGTTCAATATATTTTACTACAGATTGGATTCAGCCTATAGTAGTTGATATCGATGAAACAGTTGACTTATTGAAGGATATTCATGGTAAGTTAGTAAACTTTACAAGAGAAATTATTGATTTCATGAATTTTGACCAAGTATTTGAAAGAGATAAAGATAACGTTTTTCAAATTAATAGAATAAGAGATAAATCAGAGTATAGAAAGATTATTATCGAATGAGCCTTTACGGCTCCTTTTTATTGGAGTGATATTCATGCCAAACCGACCAAAGAAACCATGCGCTGTTCCCGGCTGCCCAAACCTCACACAAAGTCGATACTGCCAAGATCACCAGCATAAAGAGCAGCAAGACAAATCCCATCGCCATCGATACTACGACGAACATTTCCGCGATCAAACCACCCGCGACTTCTATCACAGCAAAGAATGGCAGCGTGTTCGACGTGCGGCGTTGGTCCGCGATCACTATCTTTGCCAGCATTGTCTTGCTAAGCAACGCATCACACCGGCTGACGTGGTGGACCATATTGTGCCGGTGCGGGTTGATTGGTCATTACGCCTATCGTTAGGCAACCTACAGTCGCTTTGCAACCCGTGCCACAACAGAAAAACAGCTGAAGACAAGAGGATATATGGGGAGGGGCGGGGTAAAAATTTTTCGCCGGGCGGCTCTGGACCGCGCGCCCCCCTCAGCGTGCACAAAGTTCCCTTTTTGGCGTAAAAGGGGGTTAACAGTTTTTAGGGAAATTCCAAGCGAAAGGTGGTGTTGAACATGGGCCGGCGTGCGAAGCCGGTTGACTTGATTTTAATTCAGGGGACAAAGCATTTGACGAAAAAGGAAATCGACGCCCGAAAGGAGGCCGAGGCAAAGCTCCGGCCGAATGATGACAAGGTGAGACCCCCAAGCTGGCTCGACGATGTGGCCAAAAAGGAGTTCAAGCGGATCGTGAAGGAGCTGAAAGAGATTGGGTTGGTCACGAACGTCGATGTGAATGCTCTTGCCTTGTATTGTGACGCCTATGCTAACTACGTTAAGTGTTCGCAGATCATCGAGGAAGAGGGGCTCATGGTCGAATACACTAATAAAGCGGCGGAGACGAATAAGGTTCCTCATCCTCTACTCACGAAGAAAAAACAACTGCACGAGCAAATGAAATCTCTGGCCGTCGAATTTGGCTTGACGCCAAGCTCTCGGGCAAAATTGGCCTTACCAAAAGAGGAGCCAAAGCAGCCGACGCCGTTTGAACAGGAGTTTGGTGATGTATGAGCCTAAAGCAATGGCTCATTGACTATTCCCACGATGTCATCGACGGCCGTGTGATCGCATGCCAGAAACATAAATGGGCGTGCCTGCGTTTTTTACGGGATATTGAACGTGAGGGAACCGATGCCTTTCCCTATATCTTTGACGAAACGAAAGCGATGCGCTTCCTCAAGTGGATGACGCTCTTTAAGCATACAAAAGGCGTACTCAAGGGACAGCATATTCGACCACATGAAATTCAGGTGTTTGTGTTCGGCAATATTTATGGCTGGGTGCACAAGGATACGGATTACCGGCGTTTTAAGAAAGGGTATTGGCAGGTAGGAAGGAAAAACGCCAAGTCGCAAAGCCTGGCTTGTGTAGCATCCTATGAGGCGATGGCGTTCGGAGAAAGCATGTCAGAGGTGTACATCGGTGCAACGAAAACGGAACAAGCGAGAATTGTCTGGAAGGAAACCGAAGCCATGCTGGCCGGCTGCCCGGAACTAAAAGGGAAATATGAAGTGAAGTATGGGGCCATCCATCACCCGAAAAGCCGATCCATTATCCGTCCTCTTTCCAAAGAGGATCGGAAGACCGGTGATGGTTTAAATCCGCAATGTGGCATTATTGACGAGTATCATGCCCATGAAACAGATGAGATTTACAACATTCTTGATTCCGGCATGATTGCCAGGGCGCAACCGTTGCTGATGATTATTACGACGGCCGGCGCCAACTTAAACAATCCGTGTTATCGAAGCGAGTATCAATACGTTTCAAAGCTGTTAGACCCAAACAGCCCAGTAGAGAACGATCAATACTTTGCAATGGTCAACGAACTGGATAAAGACGAGGACGGAAACCTGATTGATGACATTAAGGACGAAAAAGCATGGCTGAAAGCGAACCCGATTGCGGCTTCCTATCCGGAAGGGGTGGAAAATATTCGCGCCAAGCTCAAAGAAGCGCTCGAAAAACCGGACAAAATGGATGATTTTTTAACGAAAAACATGAATGTCTGGATCAATAAGCGGGAGCAAGCCTATATCTCGGCCGAACGCTGGGCGGCCTGCGGCGCCGAAAACCTGCCGGATATCAGCGGATTGGATGCGTATGTAGGCGTGGACTTGTCGGCCACGACTGACTTAACGAGTGTTTCCATCGAAATTCCGTTAGATGACGGCAAATTTATCGTCTTATCCCACTCGTTCATACCGGAAGAAAAGCTCGATGAGCGGGTTAAAACCGATAAAATGCCGTTCGATCAATGGGTTCGACAAGGATGGATCACAGCCACGCCGGGAGCGGTCGTCGATTATGCGTTTGTGCGCGAATATATCAAGTCAATTGAGCCGACATACGGGGTTTTGGTGAAGGAAATTTGCTACGATAAGTACAATGCGCGGCATTTAATGCAAGAGCTTGAGGCGGACGGCTTCACAACAGTAGAAATTCCGCAGGGGATTCGCTATTTGACAGAGCCAACGAAAAATTTCCGGACAAAAGTGCTTGAAAAGAAGATCATTCACAATCAAAACCCTGTTTTAACATGGGCAGTCGGTAACGCGGTGACACGAAAAGACGCCCAGGAGAACATTATGCTCGATAAATCGAAGAGCACGGACCGGATCGACCCACTAGCAGCATTGATTAACGCTCATGCCCGGGCGATGTTTGCGAATGCCGAGTCGGTTGATGTATCGGAATTTGCGACCGATGACTTTTTAGACAGACTGTGGGGTTGATAAAGTGAAAAAATTACAGAAAATCTTTCGTGATTACGCGGAAGATTTTTTTATTTTCATCGGACTGACACTTATTAACGTTGCGACGTTCCGGTTAAGCGTGACGGCAGGGCTGTATATGCTTGGTTTTTCTTGTTTAGCTATCGGTATTTTTACGGCGCTGCATCCACCGAAGCGTTATCCGCCGTGAGGGAGGTGAAAACTGAATGTTTTTCCGGCGTGCTTTGGAGCGAAGAAGTACCGATTACACGGAATACAGCCTAAATGATCCAGCGCTTTTAGATTTTCTCGGCATTTCTCCTAGTGAGGTCAATGTTTACGGAAAAAACGCGCTGAAAGAGGCAACCGTTTACGCTTGTATCAAGATTTTAGCGGAATCGCTGTCCAAGCTCCCATTGAAGACGTATCGTGAAGACGAAAACGGCGTCAATAAGGCAGTGAAGCACTATTTATATAAGTTGCTAAAGCTTCGTCCCAACCCGTATATGTCAGCGTCTGACTTCGCCAAATGCAATGAGACACAACGGAACATATATGGAAATGCGTACGTCAACATCGAGACAGATGAAAAGGGTCGGATTGTGGGGCTTTGGCCGATCGACGCAGGTAAAGTGCGTATTTGGATCGACGATATCGGCCTTTTCAGCAGCAAAAATCACATCTGGTATGAAGTCGATGTCGGAACCGAGCGGCGGAAGCTCATGCCTAATGAGCTATTGCACTTTAAAAGTGGCGTCACGCTCGACGGTATTGTCGGCGTTCCTCCTCTTGATTATTTGCGAGCGACGGTGGAAAATGCGGCGGCGGCCGGCAGGTTTATCAATAATTTTTACAAGCAAGGGTTGCAAGTAAAGGGAATTGTCCAGTATGTCGGCGATTTGAACCCGGAGGCACAAAAGAAATTCCGGGAAAAGTTTGAGGAAATGTCATCGGGACTGAAAAACAGTCACCGCATCGCGCTCATGCCGATTGGATATGAATTTAAGCCGATCAGTTTGACGATGTCCGATGCGCAGTTTCTTGAAAATACGGAGCTAACAATCAGGCAAATTGCAACGGCTTTTGGTATCAAAATGCACCAACTCAACGATTTAAGCCGGGCGACCCACACAAACGTGGCGGAGCAACAACGACAATTCTACGTAGATACACTGCTCCCAATTCTAACGATGTACGAGCAGGAAATGACGTACAAGTTATTCCTCGACAGCGAATTAGATGCTGGCTATTATGTGAAGTTTAATGTCGATAGTATTTTGCGCGCTGACATTAAAACGAGATATGAAGCCTATGCGATCGGCATACAGAATGGGTTTCTTGAACCGGACGAAGCAAGGGCTAAGGAAGATTTGCCACCTCGACCTGGAGGCAATCAGCTCATTGTCAATGGGAATTACATCCCGCTAACAATGGTAGGTCAGCAATACATGAAAGGAGGTGGTGACAGTGGGCAATCAGGCGACGAAGGAAACAAAGGAAATCCGGGCGCTGCCAGTGAAAATTGAAGTCCGTCAGTCAAGCGGAGAAGAAGAAAGGCGCACCATCTCCGGATCGATCAAGTACAACACGGAAAGCGCGGAGATGCGGGACTGGTGGGGCGACACATTCGTTGAGGAAATCGCGGCCGGCGCGTTTGATGAAAGCCTAAAAACACGCGGTGTCGTCGGTCTCTGGTCGCATGACACGTCTAAAGTGCTTGGAAGCACGAAAAGTGGGACGTTGCGCCTGGAGAGTACGGAAAAAGAGTTGCGCTTCGAGTTGGACTTGCCGAACACCACAGCCGGCAACGATGCCTGGGAGATGATCAAGCGGGGAGATGTCGATGGTGTATCGTTTGGCATGCGGGTCACAAAAGACAAATGGTCGCAAGTCGATCGCGACGGGAAGAAGATTTATAAGCGGTCCATTTTGGATGCGGAACTGTATGAAATTTCCCCGGTGGCTTTCCCGGCTTATCCGGCCAATGAAGTATCTGTTCGATCGCTCGACGAGTACCGGGAGCAGCAAAAACGTGCTTCGAATGAATACAAAAAACGAAAACTAGCCATCGAGTTAGAGCTGATATAAATCGGCTCTTTTTATTTTGACTATAGGAGGTTGAAAAAGTATGGGTAAAGAACTGCGTGAGATGTTGCAAAAACTGGAGCAGATGAAAGCGGAAGTCCGCACTCTCTTAGCAGAGGATAAAGTCGATGAAGCCGAAAAACGTATGGAAGAAGTACGAGCGCTGCAAAAGAAAATTGAAGTACAGCGGCAATTAGAGGAAGAGGAGCGTGGCGGATTGGGCCTGGGCGGTGCGTATTCAGCCAGCAATGAAACACGCGCTGTCACGAAGGAAGATGCCGAATTGGAACAGGAGTATCGACAAATCTTCATGAAGGCGATTCGCCGGCGCCCGGTTTCTTCGGATGAGCGAAGCATTATTGCAGAATACGAGAAGCGCGCTGTCATGAACGAAGGTGGGACTAACCCGGCTATCACGGATGGGGATTCGTCTTTAATCGTTCCAAAGGACATTCAGACGCGCATTAACGAGATCATGAGAGCGCAAAACGATCTGTCTCAATATGTGCGCGTCGAGGAAGTGACCACCTTATCGGGCTCGCGTGTGCTGGAGAAAGACGAAACGATGACACCGTTTGCGTTGATTGATGAATACGGCGTGCTTCCGGAAACGGATAATCCCAAATTCGTGGCTGTCTCGTACTCTGTGAAAAAACGTGGCGGCATTTTGCCTATTACTAACGAGCTTTTGGCTGACAGCGATCAGAATATTATTAATTACATCACGCGCTGGATTGGTAAAAAGGCTGTGGTTACACGCAATAAGTTGATTACGGATCTTCTGCTGACTATGACTCCGAAAGATTTAGCTGATCTTAAAGTGGTGAAAAAAGTATTTAACGTTGACTTGGATCCGGCTATTAGCTTGAGCTCGATTGTTTTAACAAACCAAGACGGATATAACTGGCTCGATAGCCAGCAGGATACGAACGGTCGTTTCTTGCTTCAGGATGACATTACACAGCCAGGACGGAAGCTGTTGTTTGGCCGTCCGGTCGTCGTATGTTCCAATCGCTATTTGCCGTCGATCACCGGAACGACGAACAAGGCTCCCATTTTCATTGGGAATCTTGAAGAGCTTATCGTGTTGTTCTCGCGGCGATTCTTTGAGTTGGCGGCAACGAAAGAAGGCGGCGATGCATTTAAACGTGATACGACGGATTTACGTACGATTATGCGCGATGATATTAAATTCTGGGATACCGGCGCGGCTGTATATGGCCAATTGACACTGAGCTAATGACGGGGGTTATCCCCGTCCCCTTTTATTGGGGGTGATTGTTTTGATTATTACGCTTGATGAAGCGAAGCAATGGCTGCGCGTTGACCATAATGACGAGGATAGTTTAATTAATACGCTGATTAGTGCAGCGGAAAAGTACTTGGTTAATGCGACAGGAAATACATTTGACAGTACGAATGAGTTGGCCAAGCTGCTCTGCTACGTTCTAGTCGCCGATTGGTACGAAAATCGTGACATGATCGGCAAGACGAGCGAGAAAGTGCGGCATACGGTCGAAAGTATCGTCGCCCAGCTGACTCATTGCTACGATAGCACGACATAGAAAGGGGAAGCATCCATGAGCGAGAAGACCGAAAAGCGTGCTGAAAAGGAACTGAAAAGCCTTGTTTTGGTGTCCCCATCGGGGCATAAATACGAGGTGACGGTGTCGGATGCGGGGAATTTGATGGTGAAATATAAAGGTGAGGGGACATGAACCCCGGACAACTGAAGGATCGCCTAACATTTTATGAGGTTATTTTTGATAATGGCGAAGAGCAACTTGTCGAGCGCTGTAAGCTCTGGGGTCAAGTGAAATTCAAAAAGAATAAATTCACTGACCAACAGCCTGAAAAATCGTATCAGATCATTATTCGGGCGAATAAGGCGGTAAAGCCGTTAATGAAAGCTCTTTGCCAGGGGAAATGGTACGACATTATGGCCGTGGATGAGGGTGAACCGGGCTATTTTATACTGGATTGCACACTCGGCTACGTTCATAGCCTCAATGATCGCTGTACAGTGTCACGGTTGCAAGAAATGGAGTTGGCGAGCGGAGAAACGGTCCATCAGCCCGTTGTTGTGATGGAACAAATCCCATGTGAATTAGTGAAAATCGACTCCGGTGACGCATTGCAAACCGATACAACACACAATATTCGCTTGTTCTATAAAATTCATATAGAAACGCACCGAAATATTAAAATCGGCGACAAACTTGAGGTCGCTCATAGAGGAGAAACGCTTCGATTTACGGTTAAGGAGTGCTTTAAATACCATACCTTCCAAGAGGTGATCATAGAAATGGAAGGTGAAGCGTAATGTTCCAGCTCAAAATAAACAATTTCAAAAAATACGAAGAGCAGTTTATTTTCCTCAAGGAAAATCTCCCTGAGGAGCTAGAAAACTATTTACTGGACGTGGCTAAAGGATTGTTGCGTCTAGTGAAAGTAAGGACGCCGAAAGACGAGGGGAGGCTGCGGAGCGGTTGGGAAATTGGCGAGTTGAAACGGGAAGGCGATAATTTGGTTATGGTCGTCTACAATAAGGAATTCTATGCCCGTTTTGTGGAATACGGCCATAAAGTAGTGATTAATAAAAAAACAGTTGGGCACGCTCCGGGATTTTATATGTTGACAGTATCGATAAAGCGTATCAAACGCCAAATCCCGCGCCGGTTGAAAAAACATTTTGACAAGGTGCTGAATTCATTATGATGACAGCTATTCGAAATGCGGTGATCGGCAAGCTCAAAACAGCCTTTCCGGACCATAAAATATACGGCGAAAAAGTGGAACAAGGCCTAAAAAAGCCTTGTTTTTTTATTACCATTTTGCCTGGCGATGTGATTGAGCTGAACAAGTCAATGCAACAAAGAGAAATCACCATCGATATTCAGTATTTATCCGAGGAAGAAACGAACGCCAAAAACGTTGAAATGGCTGATTCGTTGAACGACTTGTTCCGAAGCATTGCTTTTGACGGGATGAAGGTAAACATTGTAGAGCGGAGATTCGAAATTGTTGACGATATTCTCCACTTTTTCCTCGATCTTGACTTTATCGTCATGTTGAGCGATGCAGAGCAGCATGACCTCATGCAGGAAATCAATCATAACAGGGAGGTATTGTAATGGGTCTGCCTCAAGTCAATATTGTATTCAAAACGCTAGGGGCCACGGCGATCCAACGCGGCGAGCGAGGGATCGTTGCGCTGCTGTTAAAAGATACGGCGGCTCTCGGTGCGCATGTTTTAACAAACATCACCGATATTCCGATTGGTCTGTCGGAGGCGAACAAAAAACAAATCGAGCTCGCATTCATTGGCGGCGAGCGGACGCCGAATCGAGTGGTGGTATACGTCTATGATCCAAATACCACGGTGACGAACGGAACACCTCTAGATGTCGCGCTGAACTATTTAGAGACGGTGAAATTTGATTATTTCGTTTTTCCAGAGATCGAGGAAGCAGACAAAACGAAAATTACGACATGGATCGGCTTGCAACGTGCCAACGGCAAGATGGTGAAAGCTGTATTGCCCCATCATGCGGCTGATAAAGAGTACATTATTAACTTCACGACGGAAAACATTGTCGTCGGTGATACGACGTATACGGCAGCCCAATATTGCTCCCGCATCGCTGGGTTGATTGCCGGAACGCCGTTGACGATTTCAACGACTTTTCAGCCGTTGCCGGAGGTAGACAGCGTCCAAACCTATACGAAAGATCAACTCAACCAAGCCATCGATAACGGCGAATTTGTGATTTACCATGACGGCGAAAAAGTGAAAGTCGGTCGTGGGGTGACGTCACTCGTCACAACTACGCAAGATAAGGGGGATGATTTCAAGAAAATTAAAATCGTCGATATCCTCGATCTTATGTATATGGACATTCGCAAGACGATCGAGGACAGATATATCGGTAAATACGCCAACAGCTATGACAATAAAGTGCTGCTCATTCAAGCAATTAATGCGTACTATGAGCAGTTGGAGATTGACGGGCTGCTCGATGTTGGGAAAAATAGAGCGGAAATTGATTTAGAACAGCAACGGGTCTATTTACGCTCGGTCGGCGTCGATGTGGATGCGATGAAAGAGCAGGAGATCAAGGAAGCAAACACGAGAGATAAGGTGTTTATCCTTTCTCGTATCCGTCCTCTCGATGCGATTGAGGACATTGACATGAAAGTGCTCATTTAGGGAGGTGTGACTGAATGGAACGAATGATTCCTGAACGCGCCATTTCCGGTACGCATGGAGAAGTATGGATCGACGGCGAAAAATTTGCGGAAGCATACGGATTGCAGGCAAAGGTGGACTTTATTAAGGAAAAAGTGCCAATGTGTGGTGCTCCGAACGGCCAAGGTCAAAAATATATGGGATGGGAAGGCAAAGGGACGTTGCGAATCACAAAGGTGAACTCCCGACTGACACGCAAGGTGGCCGAGCAGGTGAAGCGTGGTGTTTTGGAACCGATGACGATCGTGAGCAAGCTGGCCGATCCAGCGGCATTCGGTGCGGAACGTGTTGTATTGAAAGGTTGTACTTTTGACGATCTGACTCTCGCGGACTGGGAATCGGGGAAAATCGTTCAAGAAGAGAAGCCGTTTACTTTTAATGATTTTGAATTTATCGACTATATTGAATAGGCAGAGGGGCAACCTTCTGCTTTTTGTCATGAGGAGGGAACACAATGAGCAATGTGGTTGATATTTTACTCAAAATGGATGCGGAAAAGCTGGAATTACCAAAAAAACTCGTGGAAATTAAACGGTTGAGCGAGCTGGCCGGCGAGCCGGTCGTTTTTGAAATTCGAGCGTTGACACAGACACAGTTTGAAGAGATTCAGGATATGTCTACAAAGTTTGATCCAATTTCAAACAAAGCGGACGTCGATGTTTTTACTATCAAACTAGAAACGATCTTAAAGGGCGTTGTTTCTCCAGAGTTAAAACGGAAGGAGTTGTTAGAGCATTATAAGGTCCCGACGCCATATGATTTGATTCGGAAACTATTTACGCCTGGTGAAATTGATCGGCTATATAACGAAATCAGCGATTTAAGCGGGTTTGGCGAGGGGGCCGTTGAAGAAGTAAAAAAGCCGTAAAGGAAAACGGTTATGTACAGATGATGTACTGGTATTGGAAAAAGAAAGGCATCCGGCCCTCAGTTTTTTATCAAATCCCTTATGGGGAGCTGACGATTATTCGTGCTTTTTATGAGCTGGAAGTCGAGGAAGAAAACGAGAAAATAAAAGCTTTATCCGGCATGCCGTGTCCAGCGCTGTTCTGGTGAGGTGAAGAGATATGGCGAAAGGCCAACGGCTCGAGGCGGAAATCTCCGTCAAGGATAGTGCAACGCAGAGTATCGAGAAGGTCATTCGATCGAATGAAAAACTGAAAAATGAAATGCTGCGCCTCAAGGCCACGATGGATAAGGTGCAGGAAAGTGCCAAAAAGCGCTGGGAAATGCGGGTTGAAACGGCGAAAGCGAACGAGAAGCTGGAGACGTTAGCTGATGCTATTGATCGCGTCCGAAATCGGGCAGCGTTGACCATGGAGCGATTGCGTCTATTAGGAGCGACGATCGGAACGGCGCTCGGTGCCGGAGTAGCAACCGCATTAAAAAGCGGGGCTGACTTAGAAAAATACATGATTTCGATGGAGCACTTTATCGGTGTGCAAAACAAGGGGATGAGCCAGCAACAAGTGCAAAAGTCGGCCCAAGAATATTTGACGGCTTTGCGGAAAAACGCGAATGAGACGCCATTTGAAACGGGTGAAGTCGTCCAAACCGGTGTTAGGGCGCTAGGGATCGCTGGTGGAAATACGCAAGAAGCGATGAAACTTTTAAAACTCGCAGAAGACATGGCAGCGTTGACACCTGGCAAAACCCTTTCGGAAGCGATTGAGGCCCTTGCTGATGCGAAAACGGGCGAATTTGAGCGCCTCAAAGAATTCGGATTTAAAGTGACAGCCCAAGAATTTAAGGGCTATGTAGGGAAAAAGGAAAAAGATAACCTGACTGCAGCCGAGACACAGAAGGCATTTAATACACTAACTTCACAAAAATTGAGTCCGTTCTTTGCTGGTGGGGCGCAAAAGCTTTCCCAATCTACTGCAGGTAAAGCCAGCACAATTATGGGGAACCTAAAAAGCGGCCTACAAGATGCGGGCTATAACATGTTGAAAGGGATCAAGCCGGAAACGATGGATAAGCTGGTTAAGATGAGTGAAAACATCGGCAAAGCCATCGGTGATGCGGGAGCGAAAATGGTCAATGCCTTTGCTAAGGCGAGCCCGCATATTAAATCGGTCGCCACAGCATTAGCAGCCGTAACAGCCGGGGTCATTTCGTTCCGTATCGCTTTTGCCGGCTTAACGATGATGCAGACCATTATCACCCTGTTTAAAGCATGGCGCGCCGGCACGTTGGCTCAGACGGCGGCACAGATCGGCTTGAATGTCGCAATGCTCGCCAACCCGATGACATGGGTGGCTGTTGGGATCGCGGCCTTAATCGCAGCAGGGGTCGCGCTCGTCATGAACTGGGATAAAGTGAAAAAGAAATCACTAGAAGTATGGGATGTAGTAAAAGAAAAAGTATCCAACTTCATTATGCCGGTGAAAGAGTGGTTTGACGGATTAATCGGCAGTGTCGCAAGATTTATCGATAAAATCACATCGATCGGCAATATTAAAATCGGACTGCCGAAGTTCCTCGGCGGTAATGGGTTGTTCCAAAAGAAAGCAATCGGTGGCGTCATTCCTCGCGATAACTATCCAGCGTTGCTCCACGAAGGCGAAAAAGTCTTGACGAAGCAAGAAGTGAAGCAAATGGAGTACGGCAAACGCCAGCGCCCGTCGGTCACGATTACAGGCAACCAGTTCATCGTTCGCAACGACTCCGACATTAAGAAAATAGCTCTTGAATTGGCTCGGTACATAGAACAGGAAGGAGGCGTCATGGCATGAACGTCAAAATGCAGTTTTGGTTCCGATACGGAAGCGACAGCCTGCAGTTGCCTGTGAATCCTTCATCATTTGAAGTATCGAGCCCTTATGGAATTGAAATTATTGAGGTCAATAGCTTAGGGGAGGTGACGATCCCCAAGAATAGAGGGTTGAAGGAGTTTCGCTTTGAATCGTTTTTGCCAGCCAAATATGACCCTGCTTACTGCGTTCATAATCGAGTAATTCCACCGACTGATTTCATCAGCATCATTGAAAAGTGGCGCGATGCTGAAAAACCCATCCGTTTTATCGTCACGACAGCGAACATTAATATGCTGGTACTCATTCCGGAATTCACCTACTGGCCCAGTCCGCCTGGCAGTCCGGGAGAGATACAGTTTTCTATATCCTTGAAAGAATACAGGATGCCTGTAGTGAAAAAGTGGACACAGTCGTCTCCACCGTCTAATAAGCAACGGCCACCGAAGCAAAAGGAGAAGCCAAAAACGTATGTAGTCCGGAAAGGAGATAGTTTGTGGGCAATTGCCAAACGCATTTACGACGACGGAAGCAAGTGGAAAAAGATTTACGAGGCCAATAAAAAAGTGATTGGAAAGAATCCGAATACTATTTTCCCAGGGCAAAAGCTGGTGATTCCATGATTGTTGTTTACGATAACTACGACATCACCGGTTTAGTGAGAAGCGTGGAATGGAGCGGCGACTTGCAGCAAGTAGCTCGCACCCTAAAGATTACATTGCACAATACTACAGATGGGGCCTCTCCCTTGCTATCGTTCCAGAAAGGGAAACCGGTCCGATTTTTCGATGACAAAGAGCTCTTTCGTGGATTCCTTTTCGCTACTGATAAAAACGAAGCGGGGGAAGGGTTGTTAATGTGCTACGACCCTAATATATACCTTGTTAAAAATGCAGACACCATAAAGTTCACGAAGAAAAAGGCGAGTGAAATAGCCAAGTACATTTGCAATCTTTATAAAATCCCTGTCGGCACCATTGCTGATACCGGATATGTAATCCCGAAACATATTTTTCGCGAAAAACCATTAGCAGAAATGCTATTTACAGCGTTAACGACTACCCGAAAGCATACCGGTAGGCGTTTTTTTATATCCAACAACCTCGGGAAATTTATGCTTACGGAAATGAAAATACCAAGTGCTAAACTGATTATCGAGAGTGGAAGGAATTTATTGTCCCTTAGCGTCAATGAAAGTATCGAAGAAATGAAAACAAAAGTAAAGGTGATCGGCGGTACAGACAAAAAACCTGTGACCGTCACGGTACAAAATGATAGTCTAGCAAAGCAATATGGCATTATGCAGCACGTAGAACGTGCGGATGAAAAGCTGAATAAAGCACAGCTGAAAAAACTCGCGGACCAGCTGCTGAAAGAAATGGGCAAAGTCACCACAGACATGAGCCTCGAATCATTGGGGATCAATGAAATCACGTCTGGCTCCGTGATCCAAGTATATAACAAGATGACCGGCATTAACGGCACCTATTACGTCAATTCGGACACCCATCATTACGAAAACGGGGTGCATACGATGTCGCTAACCATTAGCAGTAGCCCGAATTTGGCGGAGGTAGCCTATGAGGAGGTGTGAGGATGGAAGGGAATGGTGCTGTTCGGCTCATTCAGCTGATGAGGCAACACGGCTATAACAAAGACGTATCCATTGAGCTGGCCACGGTGACGTCGCCACCTCCCAATATCAAAATCCAAGTTGATAACATGAAAATCGAACTGGATAAGGACGATGTTGTCGTAGCAGAACATTTATTGCCCCATAAAAGAATGGTTCTTTTTTTAGGTACCGAGAGTGAAATGGAGTTTAAAGACTCTCTAAAGGCGGGCGATCGCGTCATCGTAGCCAGCGACCGTGACCAAGTGTTTTACATCATTGATAGGGCGGTGATGATTGAATGACGCTTGCTCCGGTCAACCTTGACGAGCTGAATGCCAATAATGAGACCGTGGTGATCGGCCCGTCGAAAACGTACCGCATCGATTTTGAAAGAGGCGAATTAGGCGGGATCATCGACGGAGACGAGGCCATTTTACAATTTATTCAGAAAGCAATTATGACAGCTCGTTCCCGATTTTTTATTTACAACGATGAGTATGGCTGTGAAATAGAAGATATCATTGGCAAAAACGTCTCCAATGAACTCTTGGAAGAAGAAATCCCGCGACTAATTAAGGAAGCGATTGAGTACGACGATCGGATTGAAAGTGCGTCAAACTTTATTATCGAGCGCAGCGGTGATCAGATACAGGTCACCTTTACTGTCACCTTGACCAACGGCAAAATGCTAGAGGGGGTGAGCGTGAATGTTTGAGGATCAGACATTTGAGGTGATTATGCAGCGGATGCTGTCACAGATCCCCGACGATTTTGATAAGCGGCAGGGGTCTGTTATATGGGACATGCTTGCTCCGGCGGCACTTGAATTGGAACGTGCCTACCAACAGTTGTATTTAGTCACTAACTGGTTATATTTATCCGAAGATGTACCTCGGGATATACTACTTGCTCGAGTGCGGGACTTTGGCATCGAACCTAAACCGGCACAAAAAGCAAGCGGCATGGTAGTATTCACTGGATTACCCGGAACATCGATTCCTGCGAATACGCGGATTAGTACGGATGACAGCATCCCGATTTTCTTTTATACAACGGATGATGCAACTATCCCGGAAAACGGAGCTGTGTCGGTTTTGGTGGAAGCCGAGATAGCGGGGTCATCAGGTAATGTCCTGGCCAATACCATTACAGTTTTAGTTGATATCATTGATGGAGTGGAAGGTGTGATAAATCCTCAAGCATTTGAAAATGGAGTTGATGAGGAAAGCGATGAATCACTGCTTGCTCGTTATTATGAAAGAATACGTAGACCTATGACGTCAGGGAACCTTACCCACTACCGACAATGGGCGTTGGAAGTGCCAGGGGTAGGCGCGGCAAAAGTGACTCCCCTTTGGAACGGTCCAGGCACGGTCAAAGTTACAATCGTTAATACGGATATGCGACCGGCCACAACAGAATTGGTTAGTCAAGTGCAAGAATATATCGAGCAAGTGCGGCCGATCGGAGCGTCTGTCACAGTAGCTTCAGCGACAGGCAAACCGATCAATGTTTCGGCGAACGTAATCCTTGCATCGGGATATACGTTGCAAAATGTTCAAGATGCTTTCGCAGCGTCGTTGGATGAATATTTCAGAGAGATCGCTTTTTCAATGACATATGTCAGCTACGCAAAAATCGGAACACTCTTATTGAACACGCCAGGTGTCATTGATTACAACGGGCTGACTGTGAATGGGGGCGCGGCTAATGTCGCGTTGCAAGATGAGGAGGTTCCTGTTCGTGGGGGGGTGTCAATAAGTGTCTAATCTATTTCAGTATCTCCCTAATTACTATCAAGATATACGAGAATTTCAAACCTTAATTGGGACAGAGGGCGAAGAATTTGAACAATTGAATGTTACAATAGATGAAGTTTTGAAACAATTCTGTGTTGACACAGCCACATGGGGGCTTGCGAATTGGGAACGCATTTGCGGAATTCCTGTTGACGAAAGTAAACCGATTGAACAGCGGCGCTCAGTCATTAAATCGAAACTGCGCGGTATCGGAACGGTCACGGTCGACCTTATTAAGAACGTGGCGGAGGCGTATTATAACGGCGAAGTCGAAGTCACCGAACAACCTTCGCTTTACACCGTAAAAATCAAGTTCGTTAGCAAGCTCGGGGTTCCGCCGAATTTAGCCGACATTCAAAATGCTTTGCGTGAAATTATTCCGGCACACTTGGCGATCAACTTCGAGTTTTCTTATTTGTTGATTAAAGATATTCATAACGTAATGACGATTTCGCAATTGGAAGCGACAACGCTCGATAAATTTGCAGGAGGTGCTCACTAATGGCGAGTAATACACCGCGCTTAGGGCTTTATAAGAAAGATCCGGTCGCCGACGCGAATGATACGTTTAATATAACGACGATGCTTAACGACAACTGGGACAAAATCGACAGTAAAGTTGCGACGCTAGGGCCAGATGGGAAAATTCCAGAAGAACAATTGCCGGCACAATCGTTTCCGGCCGCAAGTACAACACAAGCCGGTATCGTGAAGTTAAACACGTCTACAAGTAGCACAAGTACAACGGAGGCTGCGACGCCTAGTGCGGTAAAGGCGGTTAATGACGAGCTTACTACACATTTGGCTGAAACTGCGTCGAAATTCACATCCTTGAACGTCAATATGATTGACATGGCTGTAGAACTCGAAACATTGAAAGGAGCAACGCTGAACGGTGTGACGGCGAATATTTTTATCGAAACCTTTCAAAATTTAAACGATATTAACTTGATGAACGGGATTTATGACAGTACAAACAAAAGGTTGGTGCTTTAATTGAGCCAGTCTGCAACAGACTTAATTTTATATAAAAAGACAGAAGTGTTACTTCATGAAGTCTATCCTGTTTTAAAAAACTTCCCAAAAGCGGAGAAGTTTGCTTTGTGCCAAGAAATTAAACAAGCATTCTACTCACTTTTAAAATATATAATGCTTGCGAACAATGTAAAATCGAAAAGACGATTGTATCAAGAAGAGGCGGATGCATATATAAAACTTCTTCTTGTTTTGTTTAGTGTCGCTAAGAAACAGAAATATCTTTCGCAAAAGAAACATTTATATTTTCAAACGAAAATTCTTGAACTCGGAAAATTGCTTGGCGGATGGATGAGAGCTTAACGTAATAGTAACTGCTAGGGTTACGGCTGTTTGGGCGCCAACCGCGCGATTCGTGGGTACAACTCGGCTCGGTACTGGAACTACAATTCGTCGGGCGGCCGCAATACGAACTTCGGTTGGCGCCCCGTCTTGTTAGTCCTTTCGATTAGAACGGCTACGGCTTTTCTAACGGGCTTTGAAAACTTCAAGGGAGCTGTAATCCTTCGCTCGAAGAGCGTAAACACAAGATTACCGATGCGGAGGTCTTCGTGATGAATACCGAAGCTGAAAACGGTAAGGAATTATTTCGTTTGGTATATGACTTTAATAACTTGTATGAAGCGTACATGAAGTCGAGGTGTGGGAAGCGATGGAAAGGAGCAACGAACCGTTTTGAAATGAACGCTCTTGAATATGTCGCTTACCTGCAACACTTGCTAAAAACCAAAACATATACGCTTGGTGCATATAACGTCTTTAAGGTTTACGAACCTAAAGAAAGAATCATAAAATCCATTCCTTTTAAGGATAAAGTCGTCCAGCGATCATTATGCGACAATGTGCTTGAACCGATATTTGAAAGAAGCCTTATTTATGACAGTTACGCTTGCAGAAAAGGAAAAGGCGTCCATGCCGGATTGAAGCGAACGGCAGAATTCTTTCGAAGGCACTACAGAAAGTACGGGTTGGATGGCTGGGTTTTAAAGTGCGACATCGAGAAGTATTTTGACTCGATTGACCACGACATACTAAAGAAGATTATTCGCAAATATATCGCGGACGAAAATGTTTTATGGCTTCTCGATATGATTATCGACAGCACAGACAATCCCGGTCTGCCGATCGGAAACCAAACAAGTCAATGGTTCGCTAACCTCTTTCTGAATAGCTTTGACCACTTTATAAAAGAAAAACTGAAAATTAAGATGTATATTCGATACATGGACGACTTTATTCTGATTCATCCTGACAAAGAGTATTTACGTTATTGCAAGCAAGAGATTGTTAAGTATCTTGACACACTGAAGCTCAAATTAAACCGCAAATCTCATATCTTTCCACTCCGCAACGGAGTGGATTTTTTAGGTTTTCACACGTATTTGACCGAAACCGGAAAAGTTATCCGGAAAATCAGAAGAGACAGCAAAAAACGTATAAAACGAAAGCTAAAAAAATTCAAAGAACTCTATGCTTCAGGAGAACGCACGAAGGAACAAATCGAACGTGCTTATAAAAGTTGGGTCGCTCATGCGAGTCATGGTAACTGTTATCATTTGATTCAAAACATGAATAAGCGATATCAAGCTATTTTTGAAGGAGATGAGAGAAATGCCTCAACTGTTGAGTAGCCTTCCGGTTGGCGCAAAAGTTAAGGATTTGAACACGAAATATTACGGTAAACCAATCATTTTTCAGGTTATCGACAAAAATCATCCGGGATACCCAGCAAATTCAGTAACTTTGCTAACCGAAAAAATTATCACTTTAAAAGCTTTTGACGCAAAAGAACCTTCAAACCCAAACACAGATAGACAAAGTTATGGGAACAACCGATATGCTCATTCAAATATTCGGCAATGGTTGAATAAAGACACTTCTCCGTGGTATGCAGCTCAACATGGCTATGATGCCCCGCCGAATAACTCAAACGTATGGAGTAACTACAATGAGTATGAAGCAGAAGCTGGATTCTTGAGCAACTTTTCTGCCGAACTGAAATCGAAACTCTTGGTTACAACGCTAAGCGTTGCCAAAAACACAGTAACAGACGGCGGCGGGAGTGAAACAATCCAGGACAAAGTGTTCTTATTGTCTGAAACAGAAGTAGGACTTGGAAATGAAAACGGAATAGCAGAAGGAACACCATTTTCGTTTTTTAGCAGCGATGCTGCAAGACAGGCGTATCCAACAGTAGAAGCAGTTTCGAATAGCGAATATACAAACACTTCCTTAAATGCCAGTCAACCCTGGTACTGGTGGTTAAGAACCCCGCACGCCGGCTTCGCGTACTACGCCCGGTACGTGTACTCGTCTGGTGCGCTCACGAGCGACAATGCGTTCAATGGTACCCACGGCGTTCGTCCCGCTTTGAATCTGCCTTCTGACATCTTGGTATCTGATTCAACAGATGCAGATGGGGCATATATCATCGTCTGGAATCAGACTCCAACGATATCTGGTACGGACGCTGATCTAGGGAGCAAGTCAGCACCGTTTACGATCGATTACATCGTCAACGATACGGATACAACGGATACATTGACTATCACGGAGAAAGTAGATACAACAGTTATCCGTACAATTAACAACGCCGTGAGAAATCAAACCTATACGCTCGATGTGAGCAGCGTGTGGAACACCCTTGCGCTCGGCGCGCACACCATTACTATTACTATCGATGATGGAAAGGGTGGCACAGCAACACGGACATATACGTTCACCAAAACCGACGACCGCATCAAATTTACGCTGAAAAATCCGATTGAAACATCAATTGCGGCAAAGAAAATTGTGGTGAGCGGCGTTGTAACCATTCCGAATGGCGCAACATTAAGTGTAAAGGCTTGTAATAATGGTTTTGACACCTCGCCAACATGGGAGGACATTACAACAGCGTTTCTGAATCGTCAGGCATACACATTCACAAACACAACAAAAACAGCTGAAAAGTGGGGAATTAACATTCAATTTGAGATATTGAAAGGAACCGCAACCGATCAAATTATCGTTGACGGCTTTGGTTTCTCGTTCGAGTAAAAGGAGGTGACGAGAGGTGAAAAGCATCCGCATTAAGGACTTGGAGATCGTCGAACAAGAACGACAACAAGAAGAAAGCACTGAAAAAAACACGGCAGCTGTGTTGGCACAATTGACCATCGAAAACAAAAAGAAAGATTTGTTGATTACTCAATTGACGCAGACGATAGCAAACCTAAACATTGAAATCGCAAAACTAAAAGGAGGAGTCAACTAATGAAAAGTCAATTTTTTGATTTTTACAATACGTTTTATAAAATGGGATACTTGACAAAAGATATCGTTCACGAAGCGGCAGAATGGGGAGTTATCACGCTTGAAGAATATAAAGAAATTACAGGTGAAGAGTTTACCGCATAGTTGGACGATACTGCGCAATAAGCACACTTTATGTAGGTGTGCTCTTTTTACTTTAGTGAAGAAAGCGAGGAAAACGAATGAAGCATAATACCAACACTCTATATACCACGATCACAGGCGGTAGCGCATCAGCTATCGCCTATTTAATTGGCGGAGTCGATCATCTTGCCATTGCTCTTGGGATCATGATGGCGGCGGATTACATTTCGGGTCTGATGGTCGCTGTTGGTACAAAAGAGGTTTCTTCAAAAACCGCCTTTAGAGGACTCATGAAAAAGGTGGCCATGATTTTAGCTGTCATCGTGGCAAACCAGTTAGACGCGGTAACGGGCAGTGGGGATTTTATGCGCAATACGATGATTATGTTCTTGATTGGTAACGAAGGAATCAGTTTCATCGAAAACCTTGGGCGTTTAGGTGTATCCATTCCAGGACAGGTTTCGAAGGTATTTGCGCAACTAAAAAATGAAAATCAGAAGGGAGAGAATAAACAATGAGCGTATGGACAGAAAAGTTTATTCGTGTGAACAAGTATTCGCGTCCAGGGTTAAAACTCAAAGGTGTGAAAAAGCTTGTCTTGCATTGGACAGCAAATCCAGGTGCATCAGCGGCCAATCATTTCACGTATTTTGATCGAACCATCATTCAAGCACAACGATACGCCTCGGCGCATATTTTTGTGGATAAAAACGAAGCAATCAACATCATTCCACTTGACGAAGTCGCCTATCATGCGAACGACGGGACGTATCGCGGCGTTCCGGAACTGAAGCCGAACGCGAACTTTCTATCCATCGGTGTGGAAATGTGTGTGGAAAAAGACGGCACGTTTCATCCAGACACCATCTCTCGTACAGAAGATGTATTTGTAGAGCTCTGCAAAACATTTAAGTTGGATCCAATTAAAGACATTGTGCGGCATTACGATATTACCCATAAAAATTGTCCGGCGCCATGGGTAAAGGATTCCAAGGCGTTTGAAGACTTCAAACAACGAGTAAAGGCTAAAATGAGTCCACCTAAAGCCAATGTGTCATATTACACGGTGAAACCTGGAGATACACTGTCTGGACTCGCGGCAAAAAACAAAACGACAGTAGCCACTTTACAGAAACTCAACAACATCAAGAATCCGAATATAATTCGTGTCGGACAAAAAATACGCATAAAGTAATCCCTTGCCACTCGGCAGGGGATTTTTTTGTTTTTATAGGAGGAATTTTTCGGTTATCGATGTATAAATGTTTAGTGCAAAATGAAAGTACAGAGTTCTGCAACAAAAAATACAGAAAAGAATACATCCTCGAAGATGAACGGTTCATCCTGCCTGGCAACTTGAAGAGATATGCCGAGGACATGCTCAAAGAAATGGCTTTCCCGAGAATCAGCTATCAAGTTAGTGTCCTAGACCTTTCAGCGATCACAGGGCTTGAAGAGGACAAGTTTTATCTTGGGGACGGAATCGGCTAATCGCTTGGCGCCTATAAAAGCCCACCCACCAATTATGATCAGTATTGCAAGTAATATAAGAGAGGACACATTAAAAAACCAATCAGGCTGTTTTTCTACTATGATTTTTAATATATCTGTCATATCCACCTCTCCATTTCAACTTTTAGAGGGCCGATGGATATTGTCTTGTTTAAGGGCTTATTCGCTTTCACTTAGAGTAACATCCTTTTTTACCCATATTTCCTCAACCGGCCTCTTTAGTTCTGTGCAAATCGCATAAGCTACATCGAACGACGGGAGTTGTTTATCATTCACGATCGCACTTAACGTTCCAGGGCTAATATTAATTCTCCGAGCAAACTCTCCATGTTTAATACCCTCTTCAGCCAAAATCACCTTTAATCTGCATTTATATCCTGTTTGGCTCATCGAATCCCCTCCGATTTTTCATTTCGTTATAAGGCCGTTCTGATCCTTCTGAAAAGGATAAGCTGTATCGGAATTTTTTTTGATGGACAAGATAAACGGACAACCACCAGCACATAGGCTAATAACACAAAAGCCCCACAGTAGCAAAACTTTCCCTCCACTTCATTAGGCGTCCCAGTATCACTCTCTCGACAGGATTTCGAAACTGTTTATTTTCACTTCAATCACTTTTTCTACACTGTTCTTCTAGTGCACTTGTACGAGTGAAATGCCCCACGTATCAAGAAATCTAGCGTTTGTTAGAAGGAGCGAAAGGAGGGGGAGCGCGAGGGGGGGATCAAAAAATACAGGAGGTGAGAGACGATGATTTTTAAACGTCAGACGGAAATCATCCCGTTTGGGGAGTTTATGGCTAAAAAACGGACGAAGGCGAAGCCAGGAATAGTCGTTCCAGCGTTGTTCCCTGTTATCACTCCGCATCATTTATTTCCTGTTCAAGATCCCGATTTTGCCTTGCTGATGGCAGGAGTCGGGGCAATCACGTTGTCAGCGTTCATAGAGAGAGGGCTCGTCATGATGAGGATGACCGATGTCGCTGAAAAAGTCACCGATTGTGGCCGTATTGTATTTCCGGTAGTCGTTTATGGGGCGGTGTTGTGGTTATTTTTCAGTCTGGGAGGGCTGTGATGTGAGGAAATGGCTGCAAAAACAACGGGCTAAGTCTCAGTTACGGAAGGCGTTTCGGGCGGCTGGGTTGTATGTGACCTATCGTAGTGGCGAGCGAGAGCTAATGGTTTTCCCGAAAATTCATAGCGTAACGAGCGATGACGGTCGGATTGAGTACGTATTTACCCTTATTGATGGTATGGAGCCGAAAGAGGTTTTTAAGAAAGAATATGTGTTTCAGCAAGTGTTTGGCCAACACGTGCAGTTGGATGGCGATTATAAAAGATTTACGCTGACTGTTTATCGTTACGGATTGCCTAATGAACTGCCCTATAGTTTTGAAAAGATCAAACCGCATCTTGAAGGGTTGGCGCTCCCGATTATTTGTGGCATGGATCGATACGGACAGTATATCGCCTATGATGCGATCCAAGAGCCGCATTTGCTGATCGCTGGCGAGAGCGGAAGCGGGAAGTCAACGCAGCTGCGTTCCATCCTCACTACGCTCATTCAATATTACGACGACACCAAGCTCCATATTTACTGTGCCGATTTGAAAATGTCAGAATTTCATATTTTCAAACGCTGCCGGCAAGTGAAGGCAGTTTGCACGACGCCGGGTCAATTAAAAAAGATGCTATCGCTTATCCAGATCGAAATGAATCGGCGCAGTCAGCTTCTTAATGAGAAGGAAGTGGCTCACATAAATGATTTGCCAGAGTCGGAACGTCCTCCTATCATACTTGTCTGCATTGATGAGCTAGTCGTCGTTAAAGATGAAAAAGATATCATGGACACGTTGGTTCAGCTTGTAGCGATCGGTCGGGCACTCAATATAATTGTGATTTTATCCATGCAACGGCCGAGCCACGACATACTGGATACAAAAATACGGGCCAATTTAACGGTGCGGATGGGTTTTCGTACGGCTGATTTATCAAACGCTAAAATTATTGGTACGCCGGGGGCGGAAAAAATCAGCATTGAACAGCGCGGTCGATTTTTACTCAAGCGGGAAGGATTAATGGAGCTGCAAGCACCTTTTTTGTCGCTGGAACGGGCGAAAAAAATCCTTGAGAGATATAAGGTTGTCGATCAGAAGGATGTTTTGCCAGGCGGTTTGGAGGCTGCTAGTCCTCAGGGAAATGTAAGTGAGGAAATCATTTTGGGAGTGTTGGACGATGCCACTGACCAAACGTGATAAAGCGATCATCGCCGATTTACAACGGTTTCAAGTGATGAGCCGGGATGATATCGCTGATATCCATTTTCAAGGCTTGAAGCGGCCGTGTGAGAGCGCCAACAATGTCCTATTGCGACTGGTTCGAGACGGACATATACAACGCTCTACAGCATTTATTCCGTACGTGTATTTTTGCGCTGACAGCAACATGAAAAAGAACTCACAAAAAATTCCCCACTACCTCGAGATCGTAAAGGTGTATAAAGAGATCCTCTCGGCCGGACCGGTCGAACAGTTTATCGTCGAACCGAAATATCGGAAGGGGCTGGCCGAACCGGATGCCTTTTTTATCTACCAACGCACACCGTTCTTCCTCGAGTGCCAACGAACTGTTTACAGTGAAAAGGTGATTGAAGAAAAGTTGAATCGCTATTTAGCGCTATATGAAAGCGGAGTGATCGCCGAGGAATCTTGGCAACCAGCAGGGAAGGTGATCTTTCCATATATCCTTATTCTCTCGGATACAAGGTACGCTCTAAATCGGCAGTATCCTTTCCGAGTGTTCCAAGCACCATCTTTTTTGAGTTTCCTTCGATCGTTGAAACAGCCGCAACAGTCGCAGACGTCCTACTCCGACATAAAAGTGGCTGGCGCGCGGTTGAAAATCCGAGACCAATGAGGAGGGGAAACACGATGGATAAATTACTAGTAAAACTGCTTGTTCTACATGCTTTTATAGCCGATCAGCGGAACGAATATGCTAAAATGGAAACAGAAGATGTTGTGGAACAGGCTTTTGCAGAGGGAATCGTCGCAGCGTGCGAGTTTTTCGAAGAGGCCTTGGAGCATATGATGAATTATAGATAGCGAGGCCGATGTGTATAGGGTGTATAGTTGT
>NZ_MQMG01000037.1 GCF_001908025.1 Geobacillus proteiniphilus | reverse complement strand
GGAGTCAGCCCTCTTTGTTTTTTACACATTTTGTTAAATAAAGGGAAATTCCATCTCTGTTCGCTCTCTAATTTATGCCACTAGGGACGGTTGCTTGTCCCTAGCGGCTTTTTTGAGAAGATTGTGGGCAGCACAAATCAGCCCCCATTCGATGGAAACTTTTTGGAGGCCTCGCAGGACGAATCGACGAAACCCGCGATTTTGTTTGATTTGCCCAAACACACTCTCAATGTCGGTTTTGCGTTGGCGGTATCGGGCTTGTCCTTCTTCACTCTCCAGCCGTTCACGAGCTCTCTGTTTTTGTTCATGATAGACTGGGTTCCATTGCGTGGTTCGTCCATACTTGGAAGTCGTGCAGGCCGAACGGAACGGACATCCTTCGCATTCATGGCATTGGTAGTGTCGGGTGACCGAGGTGTATCCCGATTCAGTGGTCTGTTTCGAAGTCCCCATACGGACCAGCTTTTTCCCATTCGCACAAATCCAAACGTCTTCTTCTTCCAGATAGGTCCAATTCTGCTGATGATGCGGGTTCTTCTTGACCTTGCGCGTGTTCTCCTTCTCGTACGTATTGTACTTGATCAAGGCCGATATGTGCTTCTCCTTCCAGCTTCACGTAGTTCTCTTCCGAACCATAGGCCGCGTCGGCGATCAAACGTTCCGGTTCCACACCGTATTTCTCTCGAACTGTCTCCAAATGAGGGAGAAGACAACGAGTGTCGCCAGGCCTCTGATGAAGAGAATACCCCAAAATAAATTGGTCGGAAGAACCCACCTGTACGTTATAGACCGGCTTGAGCTGGCCATTTCGCATGTGATCCTCCTTCCATCGCATGAAGGTGGCATCCACATCGGTCTTGGAATAGCTGTTGCGGTCTTGGCATACATGGAGTTGGTGCTCGTATTTTTCACTGCGGGGCAAGTAATCGTCCTTCATCATGTTGACGGCCTTTCTCAACGCCTGGTTGTCAGGCTCGGCCTCGAGCCGCTCTTCCCATTCTTTCGTTTTCTGGCGGATTTCTTCAGACGTCCAAGCAGGGGAAGCCTCGAATTCTTCCGCCTTTTCTTTCTCCACGATCGCATCGATCTGGGCAATCAGCCGATCGACATTCGCTTGCCGTTTCTCCTGGTACTTCTCAGCCGATTTGCGCCAAACGAAGGTGTACCGGTTGGCATTCGCTTCAATTTTCGTTCCATCCACAAAATAGTCTTCCGTCTTGACATAGCCGTCCGCGACAAGCAGGGTGATGATTTCCCGGAACAGGTCGTCAATCAAGCCTTTCATCCGTTCCGAGCGAAACCGGTTGATGGAACGGAAGTCCGGCTTTTGAAACCCACTCAGCCACATGAGGGGAAGGTGTACTTCCAACTCTCGGGCTATTTCCCGGCCGTGGTACATTTTTTGGGTGTAAGCGTAAAGGATGATTTTCGTCATCATTTTCGGATGATAGGCGGAGGCGCCCCCTCCTTTGTCATAAGGCAGAAACGTCTCCATCGGGATGCGTTCGACCATCTCATGAACCACGTGGGCCATGTTGTACCGCGGAATGAGATCCACGATGTTGCTTGGCAAAGAGAGGTTGTCCATGGTATACTCTTTAAAGGAAATATGATCATGTTTCATAAAAGAATCGCCCTTCTTTCGGTGGTAGTGGTTTCGATGACTCTATTCTACCAGAAAAAGGGCGATTCTTCTATTTTGGTGCCAAAAAAGCGGGGCTGATCCAAAACGCACTCGCGTTTTGGGTCAGCCCCCTTTCTCGCTCGCGGATCTGTAATCAAACGCCGTCTGCTGACAGCAGGCGGCGTTTTTATGCAATGATTGTCGGAAAATGTCATTCGCTTTTCGTTGACGGAAAGAAAGGAAGATTGCTAGAATGAGATGTGGTGAGTGACTATTCATAATATTCTGGTCATTTGTACAACTTGCCTCCTTGCTAGTAACCTGCCTATTGTTGCAACAGTATATTTGTAAGCCTTTACATCGATTGATTGTCCTCACGGTCATCCATCCAGACGTGCAGTATCCAGCCGACATCCAAAAAAATAGCAAAGGAGTGGTGAGCGTGCGGCGGGCTCAGCCGTTGGTCACAACGGGCAGCTGCGGGCTGCAGGAGGATTCGTTTCCGTTTCGGCTTTACCAAAAGGCCAAGCGGTTGGGGGTGTGGAATCCAGTTGATATTGATGCCGACATCATGAATTTCACCGCCTGCCAACTGGCAGCGAGGATGGAAGTGTTGAAAAAAGCGCAGGAGAAACCGTTTGACGAGCTGTTTGGGCTTGAAGAAAGCGAACGTGTCGGGTGAGAGGGAGAGATTGAGCCGAAGAACGACCTTCTGTGCGTTGGACAGGCAGTCGCCAACCCGCACTGATGCCCGGCTGTTCGGCGGCAGGGGAAATCGATGGATGGTTCTATACGAGCAACAAAAAAGAGAAAGGAGATGCCATCATGACGATTGACGTGCAAGTGCATCATTTCCCGCTCTTCATTGACGGCCAATGGCAGCCGGCAAGCAGCGGGGAAACGTTTAACGTATACAATCCGGCGACCGGAGAGGTGGTTGCGACCGTCGTGAAGGCGACAGTGGATGATGTTGACCGCGCGGTGAAGGCGGCGCGCAAGGCGTTTGATGAGACGGATTGGAAGGCGATGAAACCGAAAGAACGGGCGCGCGTGCTGAATGCGATCGCCCAAGCCATTGCCGCCAACGCCCAAGAGCTTGCCTATTTGGAAGCGATCTCAAGCGGGGGGACGATCCGGCGCATCAGCTCAATCGACATCTTGCAAGTCGTTGATTTGTTCCAGACGATGGCGAACATCGTCCAAGAGTACCCGTTTTCGGAAACACTGCCTTTTCGGAAACACTGCCGATTCCGCCGTTTCCCGGACCGGCGCATAACTTTGTTTGGCGCGAGCCGATCGGGGTTTGCGCGGCGATCACACCATGGAACTTGCCGCTCATGATCGCGTCGTGGAAAATCGCCCCGGCGCTGGCAGCGGGCAATACGATTGTCGTGAAACCGGCGAGCTACACACCGCTGTCGACACTGAAGCTGGCGGAAATCATTTCGTCCTTCGTGCCGCCGGGGGTCATCAACGTGGTGGCTGGTCCCGGCGCCGATGTCGGGGAGGCGCTTGTCCGCCATCCGCAAGTTGACAAGGTGGCGTTCACCGGTTCGACGGAAGTCGGCCGCCGCATTATGGCGTTGGCGGCGGAAACGGTGAAAAACGTTACGCTTGAGCTTGGCGGCAAGTCGCCGAACATTTTGCTCGAAGATGCCGATTTGGACCTTGCCGTTCCCGGCAGTTTGTTTGGCGTCTTTTTGCACTCTGGTCAGTTGTGCGAATCGGGAACAAGGCTGTTTGTGCCTGACCGGCTCCATGATGAAGTGGTCGAGCGGCTTGTCGCCCTGACGAAGACGCTGCAAATCGGCCATCCGCTCGATCCGGCGACCGACGTCGGGCCGGTTATCTCCAAGCGGCAAAAAGAGACAGTGCTCTCCTATATTGAAGCCGGCAAGCAAGAAGGTGCGACCATTGTATGCGGCGGTCATGAAGTCGAAGTGCCCGGCTGTGAAGGCGGCCATTTTGTCGCGCCGACGATTTTTTCGAATGTCACGAATGACATGAAAATCGCCCAAGAAGAGATTTTCGGTCCAGTGTTGTCGATCATCCGCTATCATGACGTGGAAGAAGCGATGGCGATGGCAAACGACACGATTTACGGGCTTGCGGCCGGTGTCTGGACGCGCGACGTCAACAAGGCGTACGCCATCGCTGGGCGTCTGCAGGCTGGCGTCGTCTGGATCAATGACTGGCATATGCTTCGCAATGACGCGCCGTTTGGCGGCTACAAACAAAGCGGCATCGGGCGCGAGATGGGCAAATATTCACTGGATGCCTACACGCAGCTGAAGCATGTGCACACATCAATGGTGCCGGAGCTTGGGAAACGGAAATGGTATCAAGTGCTCTTTTCCCGGCTCAACGCCATTATGAAAAAGTAAAGGGGGAGATGGAGGATGACGACGTTAGCGAACTTTTGGCTGCGCACGGCAATTTACACCGGGTCGAACACCCGAGCGCTCGTGCCGGATTTGTTTCGCGGGCTGGGCGCTAAACGGGTGCTATTGCTTTCTGACCGTGGGCTCGAGCAAGCTGGGGTTGTCGAAAAAGTAGCGAGCCTCTTTGACTTGACGACGCATGGAGTCGGACCAGAGCTTGTCGGCATCTTTTTGGATATCCGCCAGGATGCGGAAAGTGAATGTGTCAATGAAGCGGCGCGCTATGCGCGCGCTGTCGGAGCTGACGCCTTACTGGCGGTCGGCGGCGGCAGCGTGCTCGATACGGCCAAAGGGGTGAAATACGCCCTGTTTAAAGGGTTGCGTGATATTAAAGAGGCGATTCCAGGCGGGCTGCGGTACGAGTCGTTCCCGCAAGCGCAATTCATGCCGATTCCGCACATCGCCATCCCGACGACAGCCGGCACGGGGTCGGAAGTGTCGCCGATCGCAGTCATTTATAATGAAGAGCTGCGCTTGAAAACGAACATCATCAATCCGTTTATCAACGCTGATGTGGCCGTTTTGGATCCGGATTTAACGGTAGGGCTTCCCCCGAAGGTGACGGCGTTTACCGGCATGGACGCGCTCACCCATGCCATTGAGGCGCTCGCCTCGCCGACGGCGACCGCGCTCACCGACGCGTGCGCTTTGCAGGCGATTCGCTTGATTCGCGACTATTTGCCGGCGGCGGTTCGTGACGGCGGGAACATCCGCGCCCGCTTGGAGATGCTGCAGGCGAGCTTGCTTGGCATCACCGCGTTCAGCTTTGCGTTAAACGCCATTCCGGTGCACAATTTCGCCCACGCGTACGGAGCAATGTTCCGCATTCCGCACGGATTGGCAAACGCTGTCTTTCTGCCGGTCGTGATGGAAGCGATTCCGGAGTTGTATTTGCCGAAAGCGAAGCTGTTGGCTGAAGCGCTTGGCATTCATGATCACGGTCAAGGCAATGAAGCGCTGTTGGCGAAATCCATTGAACGAATCCGCCAGCTGCGTGATGACATTGGTTTGCCCGCGGATTTTGCCGACTATCCGATGACGGAAGAACAGTTTGCGGCGACGATTCCAGCGGTGGCATCCGACCCGGCCGCGGTCAGCTTCCCGATGCCGCTTGAACTCATCCGCGCAATCGGTGAACGCGTCGTCAAGCTGACAGTGGAAAAAGGATGAAGCAGCGTACCGACAAGCAAGGACAAGATTTGACGCCATGGGCAGCCTTCTCTCATCGTTAATATAAGCAGAAAAAAAGGTGTCCTGCTCCTTGTGGGACACCCGTTTTGTGTCGACTGTTTAGCCCCGTGGCCGCCCGATGACAGTGTCTAACGACCAAAGCCGGCTGTCGTTCAGCCATAAATAAAATAGACATGGCGAGCAAGGCGAGATTGAATTCATAGCCCGTTTCCCGGCCGTTGCTGAGCAAGCCGGCGTCTGCTTTGGCGGTGGCGATCGCCCCGATCATAATGACGGCAAACGCCGCAGCGATCGGGCGCGTGCCGAGGCCAAGCATCATCGTCCAGCCCCTAGCAAGCTCTACGATCGTCACGATGTAGGCGAGCAGGCCGGGAAGGCCCATAGCAACAAACGAATCCGCAGTCGCCTCAAGCCCTCGTTGCCATTTCACCGAGCCATGGGCAAAAAAGATGCATCCGTGACGATCCGTAGCAGAAAGGCTCCTAGTTCCCGGGAATGCATCATTTCCGTCCTCCTTGTCCGGACAGCGTAGTAGTACAATGTATGCGAGTCGCTCCATCCCCATTCCTTTCGTTAGCCATTTGACTGGCAATGGGCTACAATGGAGGGGAAGCGCCCAAAAGTAGAGGAGGATGGCCATGAAAATCGAAATTTGGTCCGATTTTGTCTGCCCGTTTTGCTATATCGGCAAACGCCGCTTGGAACAAGCGCTTGAACAGTTTCCGCACCGGGAAGATGTTGAGGTTGTATTTCGCAGCTTTGAGTTGGATCCGAATGCGAAAAAAGAGACGCCGTTGACCATCCATGAACTCATTGCGCAAAAATACGGGATTACGGTTGAGGAAGCGAAGCGGGCAAACGCGGATATCGGAAAACAGGCGGAAGCAGTCGGCTTGACGTTTCGCTTTGAAACGATGAAGCCGACGAATACGTTTGATGCCCACCGTTTGGCGCATTATGCCAAGGAGAAAGGGAAGCTCAATGACGTTGTCGAGCGGCTGTTTTATGCGTATTTCACCGAATCAAAACGGATTAGCAACCGCGATGTGCTGTTTGCGATTGCCGAAGCGGCCGGCCTTGACCGCAAGGAGGCGGAAGCAGTGCTTGATGGCGGCCGCTACGCCGAACAAGTAAGGGAAGATGAAGCAGCGGCGGCCCGGTTTGGCGTCCGAGGCGTGCCGTTTTTCGTGTTGAACGGGAAGTATGCCATTTCCGGGGCCCAGCCGGTTGACGTGTTCCGGCGGGCGCTAGAGAAAGTATGGGAGGAAGAACAACAAGCTTCCCCGTTGCGGCCGCTGGCGGGTGAAGGCGGAATGTGCGCAGACGGAAGCTGCTCGATCGGCTAAATCGCCTCAACCAAAAAGGAAAAGCCGGCTAGGGGTTTCTTAGCCGGCTTTTTTTGTTATTTTCACGGAGAAGCTTCTCGTTTAGTTAGATGAAACAAAAATGGGGAAGATTAACCGCGTTTCACAAACAGCGGCAAGTCCGTATGTCCCATGCCCCGAACATAGACGAACAGCTGCCCTTTATGGTGGATTTCATGGTCCATTGCCAATTGCAGGAACTGCGCCGCGGACATTTGCGTGCCAAAGATGGCAGTTAAATCAAGCATCCGGTCGAAGTCGTCATCGCTCATCGATTCGAGCAGCTGCTTCGTTTTTTCCGTATACGTTTCCGCCAGCTTAGCCAAATTCGTCTCCGGTTCATCGATTTTTTGCCGGAACAGCGACGGATCGCTGTGTTTCGCGGTGTTGGCGAAGTTGTAAAAGCTGAACAACATATGCGTCGCCAGCTGCTTCGCTGTCATCGACGTCGGCGTCGGTTTGTAATCATAATGCGCTTCGTCGATTTTGTTGATCAGTTCCATCGTGACATGGCGGTGCGAAAGGAAATATTGCACCCATTGTTGTGCGCGAGACATCGGCATTCCTCCTTTGGAATTCGTTTCATTGTCCTATTATACCATAAACGGAGGGGACAATGGCCGCTAACGCGTCTAACCATTTAGATACTTGGCCTGTCACCTTTTCCTTTCAGATGCTTATTTTATAATAAGGAAAAGTATAGTGTATACGTGATTTCTATGTTGTATTGGGATAAAATGTGAATAGGGAAGGGAAGAAAGCGAGTATGCCGAAAATCTTTATTGATCCAGGCCATGGAGGGAGCGATACAGGAGCGATCGGCAACGGGTTGTTGGAAAAAGACATTACGTTGTTTATCGCTCTCGAAATCAATCGTCTGCTGCAAAATGAGTATGAAGGAGTTTCCGTGCAGTTGAGCCGGACAAAAGATGAAACAGTGTCACTTGACGAGCGGACGAGTCGGGCCAACCGTTGGGGGGCAGACTTGTATGTGGCCATCCACGTGAATGCGGGCGGTGGCACCGGATATGAAGATTACATTTATAACCGGCTCGATGATGATTCTCCAACAGCCCGCATTCGCGATGTGATTCATGAAGAAGTCGTCAAAGCCACGGGATTTCGCGATCGCGGGAAAAAGAAAGCGAATTTTCATGTGCTACGGGAGACCACGATGCCGGCCGTGCTCACCGAGAACGGGTTTATTGACCGAGAAGAGGATGCAAGAAAACTGAATGATACCCGTTTTTTGCGAACGGTCGCCCGAGGGCATGTGAACGGACTTGAGCGAGCGCTTGGTCTGCAGAAAAAGCGAAAAACGACATTGACGCGCGTCATTGTCGATGGGACGCAAGTCGGCGCTTTTGCTGAACGGGAAAACGTGCTTCGTCAAGTCGAGCATTATTTAGGAAGAGCCAGACAGATTGTGCTTGAACAGGTGGAAGAATGATTAGGAAAAGCTTGCTTCGTTTCGGCGGGGCAGGCTTTTTTTGTCCGTTTGTCCTAGTGGAACCGCCGCCTCCTTCTTTGTCCGCACGTCATATGAGTATAGCGACAAACGAAAGGAGGAGGAAGAGCATGTTTGGCTATTCGATCGTGCAGTTAGCTCGCCGCCATGCAGGGCGGCTTGATCGCCCGCTCCGCCATGCGCTTGTTGGCATGTATCAGCCGATGACGCGCATACCGTGCATTTTCCATCGCTGGATGGAGCGGTGGTTGCGGAAATGGCGAACCATTTCCGTTTTGATCGAAATCGAGGATGCCGAAGGAGTGGAAGCGGTCGCCAAGACGGAACGAGATCATTTCCGTATGAAAGTGCATCACGGCTTTCGCCATGTTCCATTCTACAGCGCGCGGGTGACGCCGTCGGCGCTTGAGCAGCTGCTCGAGCATCCGAAAGTGAAAAAAGTGTATCTCAATCGCACGGTGAAGGCGCTCTTGAACAATGCGGTGCCGTCGGCGAATGCAAAACACGTCATGATCAACGGGACGGAGCTGAGCGGCAAAGGGGTGACGATTGCGATCGTTGACACGGGCATTTACCCGCACCCGGATTTAGAGGGACGAATTGTGGCGTTTACCGACTTTGTGAATGGCCGCACGACACCGTATGATGACAACGGGCACGGAACGCACTGCGCCGGTGATGCAGCTGGAAACGGGCGCATGTCGGACGGGCTGTACGCCGGACCGGCGTATGAAGCGAACCTTGTCGGTGTCAAGGTGCTCGACCGATCGGGAAGCGGGACGCTCGAGACGATCATGCGCGGCATTGAGTGGTGCATCGACTACAATAAGAAAAACCCGACCAAGCGAATCCATATTATTTCCTTATCGCTTGGAGGGGAGCCGCAACCGTTCCCAACGGAAAATGACGATCCGCTCGTGCAAGTCGCTGAGCGGGCATGGGAAAGCGGCATTGTCGTCTGTGCGGCGGCAGGGAATGAAGGGCCGAATTACGGGACGATTTCAAGCCCGGGCATTAGCGACCTCATCATTACCGTCGGCGCCCTCGATGACCGCGATACGTCGGCAACACGCGCCGACGACGATGTGGCGTCTTTTTCGAGCCGAGGGCCGACCGAATATGGGGTGGTGAAGCCGGATCTCGTTGTTCCCGGCGTCAACATTATTTCGCTTCGCGCGCCGCGCTCTTTGCTTGATAAGATGAATAAACAAAGCCGAGTCGGTGACCATTATATATCGATGTCCGGTACGTCGATGGCGACGCCGATTTGTGCTGGCATTGTCGCCTTGATGCTTCAGGCAAAACCGAATGCAACGCCGGATGAAATCAAGCAGGCGTTAAAAGACGGCGCCGATTTGTGGAAAGGGCGCGACCCGAACGTGTACGGAGCGGGCTATGTCAATGCGAAGCGAGCCATTGAGCGGCTCCTGCAACGCTAAGAGAAAAAAGAGGGAGGCGATCATTGATCGCTTCCCTCTTCGCGGTTATTATAATCATATTTCGACGGATCGACCGGCTTGAAGCCTTTCGGGGTGTAGAATCGAAGCAAGTCGCCGTAAACGACTTTATCGGATAGGTCGAGCTTCGTGCGAACGATTTGTTCAAGGCGCTTGATTTCTGGCGTTTCTTCAAGCGGTTCGCCTGTTTTCGTGTCATAGTACTTGCCGTTGACCGCTGTCACCTTCGGCGTGACAAAGTCGCCGTTGCGGAACGGGATGATTTCTTGATGATCCGGTGACAGCAAATCCGTTCCAAAATGGACGTAATTTTTTGTATCAATGCCAAGCAAGTGCAACACGGTTGGCAACAAGTCGATTTGGCCGCCAAACTCGTGAATGACACCGCCTTTGACGCCCGGCACGTGGATGAACAGCGGCACCCGTTGCAATTGCGCATGTTCATACGGCGTAATTTCTTTTCCTAAAATTTGCGCCATGGCCTTGTTATGGTTTTCCGAGATGCCGTAATGGTCGCCGTACAAAATGATGACCGAGCGGTCGTACAGACCCGATTTTTTCAAGTAGTCAAAGAACTCTTTCACCGCTTCGTCCAAATAGCGTGCCGTTTGGAAATAACGGTCGACCGAGCCGTCGCCTGTCGTCGCCGGCGGGATCGTCGCATCTTCCTCGCTGATCGGGTACGGGAAGTGGTTCGACAGTGTAATAAATTTCACATAGAACGGTTCTTTCAATGTTTCTAATAGCGGGATCGACTCCCGGAAGAACGGTTTGTCTTTCAGCCCGTAGTTCAAGACGTCCTCGTCGTTCATGTCATAGTAGCTGGCGTCAAAGAAATGGTCAAAGCCGAACGACTTGTAAATTTCGTCGCGGTTCCAGAACGTTTTGTAGTTGCCGTGGAAGACGGCGCTTGTATAGCCGTATTGGTGCAAAATGGCCGGAGCCGCATGGTATGTGTTTTGTCCTTTCGTCGTAAAGACAGCGCCTTGCGGCAAACCAAACAGCGAGTTTTCGAGCATAAACTCCGCGTCCGATGTTTTCCCCTGTCCTGTTTGATGGAAGAAGTTATCGAAATAGAACGTATTCGGATCGCGGGTGAGCGAGTTTAAGAACGGGGTGACTTCTTCACCGTTCAACTTATAGTTAATCACAAAGTTTTGCAACGACTCTAAATGAATGTAAATGACGTTTTTCCCTTTCGCCACGCCGAAATATTTCGGATTCGGTTTGGCATATGTCGCCTGTACATGGTTCAGCACGGTTGTGATGTCGCTTTTGTTCGCGAACGCCCGCTGCGTTGACGATTTCATGCTTTGGATCGCGTCATAAATCAAATAGTTGTACACGCCTAAATATTTCACGATGTAGTTGCGGTCAAACGTTCTTGTCAAGAGCTGCGGACGGTCGACCTCAGCGAGCGCCAAGTTGATGCTGAACATAAGAATAGCCGAAGCGAAAATGGCGCCTTTTTTGAATCGGCCGGCCTGCACTTCCGGGAGCGAGAATCGCTTCGAGAAAACGATCACCGCCAAAATGATCGTATCCAAGAAATAGAACACGTCATACCAGCGGAGCAACTCCCAAATGCTTCTGCCGAGATCGCCGAAGTTTTTCGTTTGCGTCAACGTCGGGAATGTAATAAAATCGCTGAAAAAACGATAATAAACGATATTGGCGTATAGAATGAACGATAAAACGAAATTAATAATAATGAGCCATTTGTATACGCGCGTTTCCTTGGCCAGCAGCGCCAACCCAAGGAAGAATACCGCCGAGCTGATCGGGTTGATGAACAATAAAAACTCCTGCATGGAGTTGCTGACGCCAAGGTTAAATTCCGCCAAATAGGCGGCATAAGTCTTTGACCAAAACAAGAGCACGGCAAAAATAAAAAAGCCAATGTATTGGTTAGGGAGAGAACGACATTTCTTCATCCATTTTTCCCCAATTGCCTTCACGTCCTCTTCTCCTCCTTTGTCCCGTATTCTTAACGATGCTTCTATGTTTATATCAACAGACGTTGCCCACAGCAACAAACGTTTTATTCTTACATGATTTTACATCGGAACGTCTCCATGTCAAGTAGCATAATACGTCTGTTGCCAAAAGTCAATGGAATGTTTTTATGGGACTGGTGCAAGCCCCCTTCCGCGCTTCAATGCCTTTGTGGTCCCCAGTCGGATTGCCATTCATATAGACGAACGGAGACGGAAAAGGTTTCAATGCATCCACATTCTTGAAGTCGGTGGCCATGCCCTTTATCCATTTTTATGATGAAAATTGTTTAGAGTACCCGAACAAGCTTATTTTTGGTATATTTTTTCTATGCATCATCCACAACTATAAAGAGGCGATTATGTGAGCGAGGGGGAAGGGATGGGGCTTTGAATACAAACCGTAAATTTTTCGATCCGCCGAAAGTATTAGTGTCCGGCTTTGCCTTGATTATTTTGGTTGGAGCTTTCTTGCTGATGCTGCCGATGGCGACCGTTGACGGGAAAGGACTTCCGTTTTTAGACGCCTTGTTTACAGCGACGTCTGCTACGTGCGTGACCGGACTTGTTGTGGTTGATACGGGGACGACGTTCACGTTGTTCGGTCAGCTCGTCATTTTAGCGCTGATCCAAGTGGGCGGGCTTGGATTTATGACATTTGCTACGTTGTTTGCCTTTTTGCTCGGCAAGCGGATTTCCTTGAAAGAGCGGTTGTTGCTGCAAGAGGCGCTCAATCAGCTGAGCATCGAAGGGATTGTTCGGCTCGTGAAACGCATTCTCGTTTTTACCGTCGTCATTGAGGGCATCGGCGGATTGCTGTTGGCGATTCGTTTCTCGTTCGATATGCCGTTTTGGAAGGCCGTTTACTTTGGGTTCTTTCATGCGATTTCCAACTTTAACAACGCCGGTTTCGATCTAATGGGCGAGTTTCGCAGTTTGACCGGCTATGTGGAAGATCCGGTCGTGAGCCTTGTCGTGCCGATTTTAATTATACTGGGCGGGATCGGATTTATTGTCATGAATGAAGTGTATGAGTACCGGCAAACACGGCGGTTGTCTCTTCATACGAAGGTGGTGGTCATCACGACGGCATGGCTGGTGTTTGCCAGCATGGCGCTGATATTGCTGCTGGAGTGGAACAATCCGAAGACGATGGGGCCGCTGTCGCTCTCAGGCAAGTTTTTGTCCGCGTTTTACCAAGCGGTCACTCCGAGAACGGCGGGCTCGAATACGCTTAACATCCCGGATTTGACGCAACCGACGTTGTTTTTGATCGTTTTTCTCATGTTTGTCGGCGCTTCCCCGGGTTCGACGGGCGGAGGAATCAAAACAACGACATTTACGACCCTGCTCGGCGCGGTTTGGTCGCAAATCCGCGGGAAGGAAGACGTCATTTTGTTCCGCAAACGAATCGTCTACGATACAGTATACAAGTCGCTGACCGTGACGATGAGCGGATTGTTTGTCGTCATGTTTGTGACGATGGTGTTGACGATTACCGAGCGCGGAAAAGACTTTTTAATGATTTTATTTGAAGCGACATCCGCGTTTGGGACGGTTGGACTATCGATGGGGTTGACCCCGGACTTGTCCCCGCTCGGCAAGGTAATCATCGCCCTAACGATGTTTGCCGGCCGCGTCGGCCCGCTGACGATCGCCTATGCGGTCACGCTGCGCCGTCAACCCGATCCGTTCCGTTATCCGAAAGGGAAGATCATGATCGGATAGAACAAAGCGAGAAAAGAGGATGAGCATATAGGCTGTCCATCGTGAAAAACGGCAAAAAAGCGGGGGAAATCGTCATTTTTTTCGCCTTTTCCTCATTTACAACAAATATAGCGAGGAGTAATAATCTTAAGAGGTGTGCGCTGAATCTGGCATGGAGCGGGGGATCCGATTTGGCAGCGTCTGCTGTCTTGGGGTGAATCCGATCAGGAAGGGCATCTCTCCAAGCCCGAACCCGACAGCTAACCTCGCAAGCGCTTTGGGGAGGGACGAGTATGGCCTTAGAACATTTGTAGCCGTTGAGTGCGTCCTCAGCAGTTTTTTTCTTTTGAGTCGATGAGTCAACTCTTATGCTTTTGGGAGAAACGGAAGCATGGCTTCGTTAAAACGTTTGTTGATTGGGAAACCGATGGAAACGAAACAGTTGAAACATGAAAAATTGCCCAAATGGAAGGCATTGGCCGTTTTTTTCTTCCGATGCCCTGTCATCGGTGGCTTACGCGACGGAAGAAATTTTGCTTGTGCTTGCTTTATTAGGGACCAGCGTCTTTTTCTACTCGCTGCCGATCGCTGTGGCGATTTTAGTATTGCTCTTGTTAGTGACGTTGTCGTATCGGCAAATTATTTACGCGTTTCCGTCTGGAGGCGGGGCGTATGTTGTCGCCCGAGACCATTTGGGGACGAAAATCAGTTTAGTGGCTGGGGCGGCGCTCATGATCGATTTTCCGGCGTCAGCAAAGTGGTCGCGCAATCCGTTCAGTACGCTCGCAGCATTTCCGACGACATTACGGCACTGTCGATTATTTTCGACGAAAAAGACGAACAAAAGCTGCGGCAAAAGTGGGAGAAGTTTTATCCGGACATTCCGTTGAAAGTCATCTATTCACCGTACCGAGCCATTTTGTCGCCATTGTTAGAATACATCACGAAAGCGGAAAAAGAAGCAGACCGCGCGCCGGTGACGGTGCTCTTGCCTCAATTTATCGTGAAAAAATGGTGGCATACATTTTTGCATAACCAAACAGCCATCATCTTGCGCTTTTTCTTGATCATGAAAAAAGATGTCGTCATTGCGACGTTGCCGTATCATTTGCGGGAATAATGTCGAGAAAAGGGAAAACATTTCCCCGGAAATCGATGCGTGTCGAATGGCAAGAAAGTCCCCTCTCCGTACGAAATTGCATATCGTACGGCAGAGGGGGAATGAAGATGTGGTTATGGGTATCCATGATTTTGTTGGCTTTCAGCGTAAGCGTGGATAGTTTGAGTGTAGGGATCACCTATGGAATGGGGGGCGTCCGTTTTTCCTGCTTTTCGTTGGCGCTCATCGCGTTCATGTCTGGAGCAGTGGTGTTTGCGTCAATGAACATCGGCCGTCTGTTGGCGCTTTTTTTGCCGTTGCAAGTCGAGCGAGGGCTTGCTTCAGTCATTCTCATTGCGCTTGGCGGTTGGGCGATTTATAACGTCTATAAGCCAAAGGGAGACGGAAGCGATTCCTCTATGGAATCTGATGGAACCGGGGAGGCCAACAGATTCAGCGGCGCTGTTCAAGTATTGAAACGGCCTGAACTTGGGGATCTTGATCGTTCAGGCACGATCAGCCAAAAAGAAGCGGTGTTGATCGGGCTTGCCCTGTCGATGGATGCGTTTGGCGCCGGGATCAGTTCGTCGCTTTTGCATTTTCCTCCGCTTTCGTTTGCCCTGTTGGTTGGCGTGTTTAATCTCGTGTTCATCCGAGTTGGCTTATCGTTGGGGTACATGGTGTCGAAAACGGGAATCATGAAAAAAGCGACAATGCTGCCTGGGGTTGTGTTGATCGTCCTAGGGTTCATCAAATTATTCCGTTGACACCATTTTGGCTGCTGGTTCGTAATTCATGTGAGGAACATGTTGATGAAAAAGGAGAGAGGTCCGATGTGGAAAAAGTTTTTGTCTAAATTCGGCATTGGAGCTGCGAAAGTGGATCTCGTACTGCATCGTCCCCTGTGTGCCTTGGGGAGACATTGGGAGGGGAATTTTGTCTGGAAGGAGGGACGGTGGCCCAGCAGATCCGCAAACTAGAAGTGGTGCTCGAACTTGAAGTGCAGGCCGATGGCAAGGCATACCGCCGCACTGTGGCTGTCATCCCGGTGGCTTCTTCGTTTACCATTCAGCCCGGCGAGCGGAAAATGCTGCCGTTTTCGTACGCGTTGCCGCTCCATTTGCCGATCAGCCGCCCAACGGTCCGTTATACGTTCGTCACCCGGTTGGATATCGCTGATGGGGCGGATGCATATGACCAAGACGGCATTCACATTTTGCCGCCGACGGCCTTGGAGCAAGTGTTTTCCGCTTTGGCAGCCCTGGGATTCCGGGAGAAAGCGACATCCGGAAGCATTACGCCGCATGGCCAGGAATTTTCGTTCTTCCCGACGAGCGAATTTCAAGGGATCGTCCAAGAAGTAGAGTTTTTTGCCCTCGTCGAGGGAGAAGGGGTGCGTTTGTATATGGAGGTGGACGTCCGACACGGCTTTGGCGGGGAACGCGAAATGAAACGGGAGCTGTTTATCACTCGCGAACAGCTTCGCGATTCGGCGACGGCAGCCCGTCTGCTTCGAGAAGCCATCGAAGAGGCGGTGCAGGCGGCCGGGGCGTTCGGCCAGCTGAGCGGGCATCCGTTGGCAACGCCGCATTCGCCTATCTATAGCCATCCAGTTGGCCATTATCCACCCGTCCATCATTCGCACCATGGTGGACATGGGTTGGCTGGTGCCATTGGTGGGTTTGCGGCTGGGATGCTGGCGGGAATGGTGGCGGAAGAGTTGCTTGATGATGTGATCGATGATGTCGCTGACGGGTTGGACGTGGATGATTGGTTTGAGGGCGGCGATGGGTTTGACGGCGGGGATCTGTTGTAACAGTGGCTGAAGAAGGCGTTTCGCTTTTCGCGGGACGCCTTTTTTGCTGGTGCAGGAAGCTCGGACAATGGTGACCGTTTCCTTTTGGCAGGCATATACAGTAAATAGAAATGAACCAATGAAAAACAAGGGGAGAACGTGATCCATATGCATGGACAGATCCTTCACAACGACGTCCGCAACGCGCAAAAAGCGTTGTCGATGGGATATGAAAGATAACAGAAACGAGCCGCTCCCGCCAAGTGGAGCGGCCTCTTTCATTGCGGCGGGGAGGAGCGGACGGGCCGGCGGCGAATACATTAAAAGCGGAGAAACAGCTAAGCCTAATGGAGCTAGAAGAGAGGAAAGATAAAAAATGAAGGAGGCGTCATCGGTGCGCTACTATATCGTTTTTGATATTGGCGGCACATATGTCAAACATGCCGTCATGAACGAACACGGCGATTTGATCGAAAAGGGACGTTACCGTTCGGAGCGGCATGATTTCCATATATTTCGGGAAGATCTGCTTCGGGTCGTCCGCCAGGCGCAGGCGAACTATGAACTTTCCGGCATCGCGATCAGTTCCGCAGGAAGCGTTGACAGCGATCTTGGCATCATCGGCGGAAGCAGCGCATTGCCGTGCATTCACGGCCCAAACTTTAAAGAAGTATTCGGCGGGGCGACGGGCCTGCCGGTAGAACTGGAGAATGACGCGAACTGCGCGGCGCTCGGTGAATTATGGAAAGGAGCGGGGCGGCACTGTCGCGACATCGCCTTTGTCATTGTCGGCACCGGTATTGGCGGAGCGATCGTGAAAGACGGGCGCATCCATAAAGGGGCGCATTTGCACGGCGGAGAATTTGGTTATATGTTGATGGATGTCCGTTACACAAACGGAAACATTGAATGCAAAACATGGAGCGAACTGGCGGCGACAAGTGCGCTGATCCGGATGGCGGCTGAGGAAAAGGGGATACCGGAGAGGGAGCTGGACGGAGAAAAAGTATTTGCGTTGGCCGAGAGCGGCGATGAAACCGCGCGAAAGGCCATTGACCGGTTTTATTTTTCATTGGCCCAAGGGATTTTTAACTTGCAGTACGCATACGACCCGGAAAAAATCATTTTGGGGGGAGCCATTAGCAGCCGCCCCGATTTCGTCAACGAAATCAACAAGCGGCTTTCGGTGTTATTGTCGCTCGTTCCAATTGCCAAAGTCCAGCCGGTGGTGGAGACGTGCCAGTTCAAAAACGACGCGAACTTGCTCGGCGCCTTGTATCATTACTTGCAGCGGCGCGGGGAGTTAGGGGAAGCGTCCGGCCCGTCCGCGTCCCGTTGAGGGATCAACACCATTCGGATGGATCCGCACCGTCCTTTGTGCAAACAAAGCGGCCATCCAAAAAAGTGTGGGTAGTAGAAACGAATGATTTGTAGTACAATAGAGCAGGCGCGGCCCAAAGAGCGAGGTGTTATTCCGCTCGCTTGGCCCATATGTATAAAAAAGACGACCTCGCGCAGAAAGGATGGAACGAATGCACTGGATAGAATTGTGGAAGGCCATCATTTTGGGAATGGTCGAAGGGCTGACCGAGTTCGCCCCTGTTTCCTCGACCGGCCATATGATTATTGTCGACGATCTTTGGCTGAAATCCACAGAGTTTTTAGGCAAGTACGCGGCGAATACATTTAAAGTCGTCATTCAGCTCGGCTCGATTTTAGCCGCTGTGGTCGTGTTTAAAGACCGATTTCTCGACTTGCTTGGCGTTCGCGGCCGCCATCCGGGCGGACATCCGCGGCTGACGCTCATTCACGTCATCATTGGCCTGCTGCCGGCTGGGGTGCTCGGCGTCTTGTTTGAAGATTACATCGATGAACATTTGTTTTCGACAAAAACGGTGCTGATCGGCCTTGTGCTCGGCGCGTTGCTTATGATCGCCGCCGACAAATTCGCCAAAAAAGCCGCGCGGACGCAGACGGTCGACCAAATTACGTACAAGCAGGCGTTTTTTGTTGGTTTGATGCAATGTTTATCCTTGTGGCCCGGCTTTTCCCGCTCCGGCTCGACGATCTCTGGCGGGGTGCTTGTCGGCATGAGCCATCGCGCCGCCGCCGATTTCACGTTCATTATGGCTGTTCCGATCATGGCTGGGGCGAGCGGGCTGTCGCTGTTGAAAAACTGGCAATATGTCACCGCCGCCGATATCCCGTTTTTCATCGCCGGTTTTTTTAGCGCCTTTGTCTTCGCCTTGCTCGCGATCCGCTTTTTCCTTGAGCTCATCAACCGCATCCGCCTCGTGCCGTTTGCGGTGTATCGGATCGTGCTGGCCGTTGTCATTTATTTCTTATACTTCTAGTCGTGCCGCCTGGCGGGGTTGTTCCGCCGGGCGGTTTTCTGGTTGGGGAAGGAAATGGAAAGAGAAAAAATTTGAATAAAAATAACCCGTAGTGCTAGCTGAGTGCTAAGACTGAGCCAGCATCACAATTCCAGTACAACATCATGAAGATATCGATCTCTTGTGCGACCATGTGTTCCGTATCAACCGTTATCGGCTTGAGCCGGTGTAAAGGAGAGAAGGCTCGTTGTGTGGTGATGAAAACAAAACGAGGCGATGCCGAAAAACGGCCGTGGTTGGCCGCATCGGGCATCGCCTGTTTTTACAAACGGGCGGTGTCTTGAATGATCGCAAGCAGCGTTTGCAGCGGATCGCTTGCGCCGGCTTTCTCCATGTTTTTTTGGTAGCGGTCTTTGTTTTCATATAGGCGGTGAATGGCGGCTTGCAGCGATTCGTTCGTTAAATCCTCTTCCATCAGCACTTCCGCATAGCCTGCTTTTTCAAACGAACGAGCGTTTGCAATTTGGTCGCCGCGGCTTGCCGCTTTCGAGAGCGGGATGAGCAGCATCGGCTTGCGCAAGGCCAACAGTTCGAAAATGGCGTTCGCCCCGGCGCGGGAGACGACGATGTCGGCCAAGGCGAGTAAGTGGGGCAGCTCTTCGTTGACGTATTCGAACTGTTTGTATCCTTTTTGGCCTGCGAGGCTTGGGTCGATGTTCCCTTTGCCGCAAATGTGGATGATGTCAAATTCGGCAAGAAGCGTCGATAGGTTGGCGCGCAAGGCGTCGTTAATTTTTTTCGAGCCTAAGCTGCCGCCCATCGCCAGCAAGACCGGTTTTTTTCCGTCGAACTGGCACATCTTCCTCCCTTGTGCGGCGTTGCCATCCTTCAACTCTTCGCGGACGACGGCGCCGACGTAGACGGCTTTATCGGCGTTGACGTATTGCTTCGTTTCCGGAAAGGTGAGGCAGATTTTTGTCGCAAACGGCATGGCGATTTTGTTTGCAAGCCCCGGGGTTAAGTCAGATTCATGGATAATCGACGGCACACCGTTCAGCCAAGCGCCGAGAATGACGGGAACGGAGACGAATCCGCCTTTTGAGAAGACGACGTCCGGTTTTTCTTTTTGGATAAGGCGGTACGCCTGCCAAACGCCTTTCAACACGTGAAACGGATCTTTAAAGTTTTTCCAGTCAAAATAGCGGCGCAGTTTTCCGGTCGAAACCGAATAGTATGGGACGCCGTCGATGCGGCCGATAATCTCCCGTTCAATCCCTTGATGAGATCCGATGTAAACGATATCCCATCCAAGCTCTTTCAATTTCGGGATGAGGGCGACGTTGACCATCACGTGGCCGGCTGTGCCGCCGCCGGTTAAGATGATTTTTTTTCGCAATGCGGATCACCTGTCTTTTTTTAATCGCTCGTGTATCGTTATGTATTATAGCAGATTCCACCTAGCTTCGGGAGGAAACCAAGCGGTGGCGCTTTTCGTATAGTAAGAAAACTGGACGGTCTGCATGAAATTTTCATGATTTTCTTTTCGATTTCTCATTTGTTTGTTATATGATAAAACATCTACAGCGTGATGATCTCGAATATAGAAAGTTCATTTTTCTATTTTCAGAGAGAAGAAATATTGGTAAAGTACAATCAAGAGGTGAATGCCATGTGGGCTTGGCTGTTCGTTTGTTTCATTGTGGGAATTGCCATTTATGGGATTGTACCGACGATCATCATTCGCAAAAAGCGGGTGCGTTTGTTTCGGGAGGGAACGGCATCCGATTGTCTGGCGCTGACGTTTGATGACGGCCCCGACCCGTATTATACGCCAAAGTTGCTTGATTTATTAAAGAAATATGGCGTGAAGGCGACGTTTTTCGTTGTCGGCCGCAAAGTCGAGCGCTATCCGGATATTGTGCGGCGGATGGCCGAAGAAGGCCATGAAATTGGGATTCATAATTACCGCCACATCAGCAATTGGCTGTTGCCGCCGCTTTGGTTGGATTGGGGGGTGCGCCGCGCCGCCGCGGCGATTGAGCGGGCGACGGGCCAACGCCCGGTGTATTACCGCCCGCCGTGGGGGCATTTTAACGCTTGGACGCCGATCGTGCAAAAGCGGTATACAACGGTGTTATGGTCGCATATTCTTGGCGATTGGAACGAAAAAATTGGTACAATGGAATTGTTCCGCCGCTTGCGTTCGTCCATACGCGGCGGGGCGGTGATTGTGCTTCATGACAATGGGGATGCGTTAGGTGCTGACAAACGCGCGCCAGAGCAAATGTTGTCAGCGCTCGAGCTGCTGTTTAAGGATGAAGCAGCGAAAAAGATGCGTTGGGTGACGATTACGGAACTGAGAAATGTGCAAACTAATACACAAATCTCGGCGATGTAGTGGGGGAGCTATGGATACAAGCGTATGGTTGCCGTATGTCCAGTCATATGGATATGTGATGCTGTTTTTATTTTTGTTTTGCGGCATTGTCGGCATTCCGGCGCCGGAGGAAAGCTTGCTCTTTTTTGTCGGCGTGATGGTTGCCAAGGAGCAGTTGCTGCTTGGACCGTCGCTCGCTTCATGCTGGGGCGGGGCGATGGCCGGCATGGTGACGGCATACGGCGCCGGCCGGTGGTGGGGGGCGCCGTTTGTGCAAAAGTACGGCAAGTGCGTCGGAATTACGGCTGAACGTTGGGAGCGGGCTCGCCGCTGGTTTGGCCGCTATGGCAAATGGGGGATTTTGTTCGGCTGCTATGCTCCCGGGGTGCGGCAAATTTGCCCGTATATGGCGGGAGTGAGCCGGTTTCCGTTCGGGCCGTTTTTGTTGCTGTCGGCGCTTGGAACGGCAGGTTGGGCAGTTCCGTTGACCGCGGCGGGGCTTTGGCTCGGCCAGCGCATCCATATCCCCCTGATTTCTTTTCCGCTTGCCGGTTTGGCGTTGTTTTTGCTTTTTTTGCTTGCGGCATGGGTTGGGCAGCGGAGGCGCAAAAAATCTTTCGAAAGCTAAAGGGTGCGATCGATGATGAAAGTATTGTTTTTGCCGCTGTTTCAAATGAATACGGGACACCATAAAGTAGCCGATACGTTGATGGATTTTTTGCGCCGCCAGTTTCCGGCGGTCGAAAGCAAAAAGATCGATTTTTTGAGCTATTGCAATGAACTGATGGAAAAAATGGTGTCAGAGGCCTACTTGCGCTGGATTCGCTCGCATCCTGCTTCGTACCACCGTGTGTACAAAACGCTGATGTACCAAGAGCCGCCCCGGTTTGAGTTCATTTCGTTTGAGCCATGGCTGCCTTATTTTGAAAGCAAAATGAAAAAGATGGTGGAAGAAGAACAGCCGGATTTAATCGTCTGCACCCATTCGTTTCCGTCGCGCATTTTGCAGCGGCTGAAGCGAAAACGGGTGCTGACGGTTCCAGTTGTCAATGTCTACACCGACTTTTTTATGAACAGCATCTGGGGGAAACGGTTTATTGACTATCATTTTGTTCCCCATCAAGAGGCGAAATGGGAGCTGATCACGAAGTACGGGGTTGACAAAGGACGCATCATCGTCACTGGCATCCCAGTGCACGATGTGTTTATGAATCGGTCGGAAGCGAGACGCAAGCGGCAGCCTGCTCATGTGCTTGTCGCCGGTGGAAACCAAGGGCTTGGCAATATGATGGCGTTTTTGCGGGCGGCCCGCACGTCAACGTTGTTCCGCTATTCGGTGCTGTGCGGCGCCAATCGCCAGCTGTACGAGGAAATTGCCAGCTGGCGGCTGTCTCATATTCGGCCGCTTCCATACATCGCTGACCCGGAAGAGATGAATCGGCTGTATGAAGAGGCGGATGCCGTCATTACGAAACCAGGCGGGGTGACGGTCAGCGAGTTGCTTCATAAGCGCATTCCGATTTTTACGATCGATTGCTTGCCCGGGCAGGAGCGCATCAATTTGCAATATTTACAGCAAAACGGTCTCATTTATCATTTGGCCGGGCCAGAAAGCGGCGAGCAGCACATGCTTCGCTTGTTGATGGATGACGTGGAGAAAAACCGGTTTTTCCGCCGTGTGTCCGATTATTTTGCCGGCGTGGAAAAAACGGGGCAAGAAGCGCTCGCCGAAGTGGTAGCGGCCATGCCGCAACGCATGGTTTGGCGCGTGTTGCATCCGTAGCGACAGAAGGTGTCCCAAAACGGTCGGGACACCTTTTCTTATTCCTGTATATACGCATAAAACAACTGCTGGAAAACGATATGTTGTGCTTTGTTGAAAGAAGAACCACCTTTGGAGACAGCCTCACTTTTTTGTGCCTTATCGCTTATGGGGGGTGGCGAAACAACCTGCATCGTACATATAAAATATCAGACCGTTGGGCGCGAAACGTGTTACAATAGGAACGATGGCCAAGGAAAGAGGAGGAACGATGATGAAAACGAGAGTTGGCGTGTTATACGGCGGCAAATCACCGGAGCACCAAGTATCGTTGTCGACGGCGATGGCGGTGATGAACGCCATTGATCCTCATAAATTCGATGTCATTCCGATTTACATTACACCGAAAGGTCAATGGATCAAGGGCGAACAGCTGACCGGACCGATCGAGGAAATCAAGCAGCTGCAATTCACTTCGGCGGCGACCGCCTTGATTCCGGTTTCCTTGAACCAAGCTCCGGCTGCCGATTCGGCTGCGGAAGGAAACGAGGAAACGATCGATGTCATTTTCCCGCTTTTGCATGGGCCGAACGGCGAAGACGGAACGGTGCAAGGGTTGCTTGAGATATTGAACATTCCGTATGTCGGCAACGGGGTGCTTGCTTCCGCGGTCGGCATGGATAAGGTGATTATGAAAAACTTGTTTGCGCAGGCCGGGTTGCGCCAAGCAAAATATATCGCCGTGACGAAGTACGATTGGCAAAAAAGCGGCGAGACGGTGTATGACCGGATCGAACGAGAGCTTGGCTACCCGTGCTTTGTCAAGCCAGCCAACGCGGGTTCGAGCGTCGGCATTTCCAAATGCAAACAGCGCGGCGATTTAAAAGCCGCATTTATCGAGGCATTTAAGTATGATCGGAAAATTATTATTGAAGAGGCGATCGTCGGCCGCGAAATTGAAATCGGCGTGATAGGAAATGACGAGCCGATTTGTTCGGTCGTTGGCGAAATTGTGCCCAAAAAGGAATTTTACGACTATGAAGCGAAATACGAAGACGGGCAAACCGAATTGATCATCCCGGCGGACGTAACGAAAGAACAGTATGAGACGATCAAACAAATGGCCATTACGGCGTTTCAGGCGCTGGATTTGTCTGGACTCGCGCGCGTCGATTTTTTCCTCGCCGAAGATGGCGCGGTTTATATCAACGAAGTGAACACGATGCCAGGCTTTACGCCATACAGCATGTTCCCGCTTCTTTGGCAACACAGCGGCGTGCCGTACCCGGAGCTGATTGAACGGCTTATCGCGCTCGCATTGGAACGGCATCAAGAAAAGCAGACGATCACGTACACGTTCGAAAAGGAAAAGAGGTGAGAGTGGATGATCAAACGGACGGTGCGGCAAATCGCCGAAATGGCTGACGGGCGGTGCCTAAAGCCGGAGTGGGAGAATATTGCCGTTAGCGGTGTGTCAACCGACACAAGGACGATCCAAGCTGGCAACTTGTACGTTCCGTTGCTTGGAGCGACATTTAACGGCCATGCCTTCGTGAAAGAGGCGATGCAAAAAGGCGCCGCTGCTGCGCTATGGGCGGAAAGGGAAGGAACACCGCCAGAAGGCGTGCCAGTGGTCGTTGTGGATGATACGCTTTCGGCGTTGCAACGGCTCGCCGCCCGCTACCGTGAGCAGCTCGGGATGAAAGTTGTCGGCGTCACCGGCAGCAACGGCAAAACGACGACGAAAGATATGATTGCCGCGTTGTTGGCGACCAACTACCGCGTGCAAAAAACAGAAGGGAACTTCAACAACCATATCGGTGTGCCGTTGACGCTTCTTTCGCTTGACGAAGGGACGGAGATGGCCGTTGTCGAAATGGGGATGAGCGGGTTTGGCGAAATCGAGCGGCTGACCATGATCGCCCGTCCGGACGCAGCGGTCATCACGAATATCGGAGAAGCACACTTGCAGGAGCTCGGGTCGCGGGAAGGCATCGCAAAGGCGAAGCTTGAAATTTTAGCCGGTTTGCACCATGATGGTTTATTCGTCTACCACGGCGATGAGCCGCTCTTGACGGAGCGCGTGCCGAAGTTGCCGCTTCCCCGCCATGTCGTGACGTTCGGGGCGGGCGAACAGAACGATTACTATCCGACCGATGTGCGCATTGAAGCGGGAGGAACATCGTTTGTCATCAATGCGCTCCCCGGCCGGACGCTGTTTATGCCGGTATTAGGCAAGCATCATGTGTACAACGCACTCGCCGCCATCGCGGTTGCTCGTTTTTTCGGCATCGGTTGGGAAGACATTGATGCGGCCCTCTCCCGCCTGCAAGTGACGCGCATGCGCACGGAAGTCGTCAAAACAAAGTGCGGCTTTACGGTCATTAACGATGCTTACAACGCCAGTCCGACATCGATGCGCGCCGCTTTGACGCTGCTTGGGGAATTGGGCGGCTACCGGCAAAAAATCGCCGTATTGGGCGATATGTTAGAGCTTGGTGACGAAGAAGTGGCGTTTCATCGAGAGATCGGGGAGGTGTTGCGGCCGGGAATGGTGGACTATGTGTTCACTTACGGGCCGCTGGCGCACCATATCGCCGCGGCGGCTGCCCCATTTTTTGATGATGGGCGGGTGAGGGCGTTCGACGATAAAGCAGCGTTGGCCGAGGCCGTGCGTTCCGTCGCGTCTCCGGAGGACATCGTCTTATTGAAAGCATCGCGCGGCATGAAATTGGAAGAGTTGCTTCGATATTGGGTGTAACATCAAGCAACCCGAGAGAAACGAAAAGCGGCGTCACGGGCGCCGCTTTTCACTCGGGCGGAGGTGGGGATGATGATCGGCTGTTTATGCATTCACGGGTTTACTGGAAGTCCGGAAGAAGTGGCGCCGCTGGCCGATTATTTGCGGGAGCGGACCGATTGGATGATCGAAACGCCGACCTTGCCGGGCCACGGAAGCGAACTGCGGCTGAAAGGAATTGCATACGACCAATGGATCGCGGCGGCGGAACAAGCGTTTTTAGCGCTCCATCGCCGTTGCAGTGTGGTGTATGTCATTGGGTTTTCAATGGGTGGAGTGATCGCCGTCTACTTGGCGGAAAAATACCCGGTCGCCAAACTCGTGCTGCTAAGCGCTGCGTTTTACTATGTCAACCCGCGCCAATTATGGCGCGACATCCGCGAGATGTTTGCCAATGGATGGAAAGGAGCGCGGGAGCACCCACTGTTTCTCCGCTATCGAAACAAAATGATGGCGACCCCGTTTTCAGCTGTCAGGGAGTTTCGCAAACTCGTTCGCGATGTGCGTCCCCGACTTCCGCGCGTCGCGGCGCCCGCGCTCATTGTGCAAGGAGAAAAAGATGGGATCGTGCCGCTAAAAAGCGCCTACTATTTATATGAACGAATCGGTTCGTCAGAAAAAAAGCTGTTGTTTTTGCCGAATTCGTACCACCACGTCTGCCATAGCACGGATCGCCACGTTTTGTTTGCCGAGGTGGAAACATTTTTGCGCGCTGCCCACGCCCATCATTGCAAATCACCGCATAACATGGTATGATAACTGTCAAACCTTTCTCTCGGATAAAGGGACGATTTTTTATAAGGAGTTTGAATAACATTGACGACATTTCAAGAATTAGGATTAAGCCAAGAAGTGATGAAAGCGATCGAGCGGATGGGGTTTGAAGAGACGACTCCGATTCAAGCGAAGACGATTCCGCTCAGCCTGCAAAATAAAGACGTAATCGGCCAAGCGCAAACCGGAACGGGGAAAACAGCGGCGTTTGGCATTCCGATCGTTGAGAAAGTGAATGTGAAAAACAGCGCCATTCAGGCGCTTGTGGTCGCGCCGACGCGTGAGCTCGCCATTCAAGTATCAGAAGAGCTATACAAAATCGGCGCCGTCAAGCGCGTGCGCGTCTTGCCGATTTACGGCGGTCAAGATATCGACCGGCAAATCCGCGCTTTGAAAAAGCATCCTCATGTGATCGTCGGCACGCCGGGCCGCATTATCGACCATATTAACCGTGGGACGCTTCGCCTTGACCATGTGCATACGGTCGTTCTCGATGAGGCGGATGAAATGCTCAATATGGGCTTTATCGAAGATATTGAGGCGATTTTAAGCCATGTGCCGGCCGAGCGGCAGACGTTGCTGTTCTCGGCGACGATGCCGGATCCGATTCGCCGCATTGCCGAGCGCTTCATGAACGAGCCGGAGCTTGTCAAAGTGAAGGCAAAGGAAATGACCGTGCCGAACATTCAACAGTACTACTTAGAAGTGCACGAGAAAAAGAAATTTGACATTTTAACGCGGCTTCTTGATATTCAGGCGCCGGAGCTCGCGATCGTGTTCGGCCGCACGAAGCGGCGTGTCGATGAGCTGGCGGAGGCGCTCAACTTGCGCGGCTATGCAGCGGAAGGCATTCACGGCGACTTAAGCCAGGCGAAGCGGCTGTCGGTGCTGCGCAAGTTTAAGGAAGGAACGATTGAAATTTTAGTGGCGACGGATGTCGCAGCGCGCGGCTTGGATATTTCTGGCGTGACGCACGTGTACAACTTTGATATCCCGCAAGACCCGGAAAGCTATGTCCACCGGATTGGGCGCACCGGGCGCGCCGGCAAGACAGGGGTGGCGATGACGTTTGTCACTCCAAGGGAGATCGGCCAGCTTCACCATATTGAGCGGACGACGAAGCGGAAAATGGAGCGGATGAAGCCGCCGACACTTGATGAGGCGCTCGAAGGCCAACAGCGCATCGCTATCGAAAAGCTTCTCAACGTCGTTGAGACCGAAAACCTGTCATTTTACAAACGGGCAGCGGAAGAATTGCTTGAAGAGCACGATTCGGTAACGATTGTCGCTGCCTGCTTGAAAATGTTGACGCGCGAGCCAGATACGACGCCGGTGCAGTTGACGGAAGAGCCGCCTTTAGCGGTCAAGCGGGAGAAAAAACGGGGCGGACGCTCGGACGGCTCAGCCCGCAGCCGGACGAAAAAACGGCGGATTACGGCGCATTAAGCGCCGTTTTTTCATAGCCGAGGCATGTAAAACGACGGCCGCTTGGGGCGGATGGACAAAAAGGGGGCAAGCAGGCCGCCGACGGCGAAGCCAAATAGATGGGCCAATAAATTCCCATCTGGTGTCATGATGCCAAGCAGCAAATGAACCGCCATGACCGAAAGCAACAGCTGGGCGTGGCGGGGGGCGACTAAGTCGCGGCGGAATAGGGCGAGGTAGCTGTACATGCCAAACAAGGCGAAAATGGCGCCTGACGCCCCGACATGGGTGTACAGCGGCGGCAGAAGGAATAAAGTGGCGACATTGGCGCCGATTCCGCCTCCGATATACAGAAACAAAAACTTTCCTTTCCCAAGTGCGCGCTCCAGCCAGGGGCCAAACAGCCATAAGGACAAACTGTTGGCGGCCATATGGTGGAAATCGCGATGCAGCACGAGCGGGCTGACAAGCCGCCAGTACTCTCCATGGCGAATAGCGCCGTTCGTCCCGACGGCGTATTGCCAAATGGGCTCAAGCGCTGTCAAGGGAAGAAAAAACAACAGCCATGCGGCGATATGGACCAACAACAAGGCGGCAACGACGGGATAAAGGCGGACAAATGAGCGGACATCGCTTGCATGTTGAAACACGGGTTGGTCTCCCTTCTTCGCGGAAATGGGGCGTTTTTTATAAGCCATCTTATGCGGATCTCTCATAAAAAATTTGTACGACCATCAGGGCGGATAGGATAGGTGAGGAAGCAGTGATCGTCGGCATCGGCATTGATATTGTAGAGTTGGAACGGATCCGCTCCCTTCTTGAGCGGAGCCGCAAATTTCCGGAGCGAATTTTGACGCCGCGCGAAAAAGCGCAGTTTGGCGAGTTGCCGCCCGCAAGACAGGCAGAGTTTCTCGCCGGACGATTTGCGGCTAAAGAAGCGTACGCCAAAGCGCTCGGAACGGGGATCGGGCGGCATCTATCGTTTCAAGACATCGAGATCGTTTCCGATGAGCACGGAAAGCCGAGCATTGCTGCCCGCCGCGATGGCGAGACGGTTCATCTGTCCATTTCCCATAGCCGCGATTACGCCGTCGCCCAAGTCATCATTGAGCGCCTTGGACCGACCGATGCTTGCCATGGCTAGTCTGCATATTCCCGACAGTTGTCTCATATATTGTAGTGCATGGGCAGAAATCGATATATGAGGCAAAGGGGTTGAAGCGATGGGCAGAAACGTGCTGATGGCATTGGTCGGCATCATTTTTCTGTTTGCTTTGGCTGGCTGCGGGTCGAAATCGCAGGAAGAGGTGCTCAAGTCGCTTGATGAAAAGATGGATGAGATGACGGGCTATCAGGCCGAGGCGAAAATGACGTTCCGCACCGGTGAGAAGCCGCAAGTGTATCATGTCGAAGTGTGGCACAAGCAGCCGTCCTACTACCGCGTCAGCTTGAAAAACGCCGACAAAGGGCAAAGCCAAATGATTTTGCGCAATGACGAAGGGGTGTTCGTCTTCACGCCGGCGCTCAACAAAAGCTTCAAGTTTGTGAGCGATTGGCCGAAAAACAGCAGCCAAGCGTATTTGTACGAATCGCTCGTTAAAGACATTTTGAGCGATTCGAAGGCGAAGTTTAAGGCGACGAAAGACTACTATGTGTTCGAGACAAAAACGAACTACCCGAACAGCGAAGTCGTTCCCACCCAAGAGATTACGCTGCGCAAAAAAGATTTGGCCCCCGTCTCGGTCAAAGTGATGGATACGGACCGGAAAGCGCTGTTGACGGTCGAGTTTTCCAACGTCGAGTTTAACAAAAAGTTTGACGATGATGCGTTTGATACAAAGAAGAACATGACTGGAGCGCGCCTTGAGGTGCCGACGATGGCGGAAGGAAAAGAGCAAGTGATGGCCGTCATGTACCCGAGTCAGCTTCCGAAAGGGGTTCAAGCGCTTGAGGAAAAAGAAGTGAAAGGTGAAAACGGCACGCGCGTCATTATGACATTTGGCGGCAAAAAATCGTTTACGCTCGTGCAAGAAAAAGCGGATGTGCTTCCGGCGACAAGCATGCCAGTGCTTGTCAACGGCGACCCGGTTGATTTAGGATTCACCATTGGCGCCCTCACCGACCGAACGTTGACATGGTGGTACAATGGGGCGGAGTTTACGCTCGCCTCGGACGATTTGACGCCGGAAGAAATGGTGATGGTCGCCAGCTCAGTGCAAGAAAAAGCGGCAAAATGACAGTGCGGTTTTGCAAACAGGCGGCTCTCCGCGTTGAAGCGGAGAAGCTGCTTTTTGTTTTTGTGCAGAAGCAGTGAAGGCATGCCAGTGGACGAATTGTTGCTATCTCCAATGTTTTCCGCCGTTTTTCTCATTTTTCCGCCGCTCATCCTATTCCTTCTTCCCCAGGAACATGGTAAACTAAAAAAGGAATCCAATCGATTCAAGCGCTTTCAAACTGGCTATGACTAGAAAGGCAGCGAGAGAGGATGGACGAGTTTCACCGCGATACGTGGGTGGAAATTGATCTAGATGCCATCTACGACAACGTCGCGAATTTGCGCCGCTTTTTGCCGGAGGGCACGCAAATTATGGCCGTTGTCAAGGCGAACGCCTACGGGCATGGCGATGCCCAAGTGGCGGCAACGGCGCTCGAAGCGGGCGCTTCCCGCTTGGCCGTCGCCTTTTTGGACGAGGCGCTTGCCTTACGAAAAAAAGGCATCGATGCCCCGATTTTAGTGCTTGGGGCGTCTCGTCCCGAGGATGTGGCGTTGGCCGCCGAACACCGCATCGCCTTAACCGTGTTTCGCTCTGATTGGCTCGAGGAGGCGTCATCGCTGTATAACGGTTCGACCCCGATTCATTTCCATTTAAAGATGGACACAGGAATGGGACGGCTTGGGGTTAAAGACGAAGAGGAGACAAAGCGAATAGCGGCCTTGATCGATCGCCATCCGCCCTTTGTGCTTGAAGGGGTGTATACGCATTTTGCGACCGCTGATGAAGTGAATACGGATTACTTTTCTTATCAATACGCCCGCTTTTTGCATATGCTTGACTGGCTGCCGTCGCGGCCGCCGCTCGTTCATTGCGCCAACAGCGCGGCGGCCCTTCGTTTTTCCGATCGAGCGTTCAACATGGTTCGCTTTGGCATTTCGATGTACGGGCTCGCCCCATCGCCGGACATCAAGCCGCTCCTCCCATACGAATTGAAAGAGGCGTTTTCGCTCCATAGCCGCCTCGTACACGTCAAAAAGCTGCAACCAGGCGAAAAGGTGAGCTACGGTGCGACGTACACCGCGCAGACGGAAGAGTGGATCGGCACGATTCCGATCGGTTATGCGGACGGCTGGCTGCGCCGCCTGCAGCACTTTCATGTGCTTGTTGGCGGGCAGCGGGCGCCGATCGTCGGCCGTATCTGCATGGATCAATGCATGATCCGCCTGCCGGGGCCGCTGCCTGTCGGAACGAAGGTGACATTAATCGGCCGCCAAGGGGACGAAGTCATTTCCATCGATGATGTCGCCCGCCATTTGGGCACAATCAATTATGAAGTGCCGTGCACGATCAGCTACCGGGTGCCCCGTATTTTTTTCCGAAATAAGCGTATAATGGGAGTGAGAAACGCCGTTGGTCGCGGATGAAGCGATGCATAATCTGTTTCGGAAGACAAAGGATAGAAAATGGAGAAATGACTTTGCAGCGCCGTTGTTTAATGGTATCATGAAGTGGAAGCAATCAATGGCTGCAGTTCGTGGAGGTGTATATTTGTGTCGGAATCTGGCGCAACAACGGAAATCGTCGTTCGTTTGCCGCAGTCGCTGCTGACAGAACTGGACGTGCTCGTAAAGCAGGAAAACGGCAACCGCAATGAACTCATTTATCAAGCGACGAAAATGTACATTCGCGAGCGGAAAAAACGGCAAATTCGCGAGGCGATGAGACGAGGCTACATGGAAATGGCGAAAATCAATTTATCTATCGCTTCTGAAGCGTTTCATGCTGAATACGAGGCCGACCACACCGTTGAACGCTTAGTTAGCGGGGGGTAATGCTTTGATTGTCAAACGTGGCGACGTGTATTTTGCGGACCTTTCCCCGGTTGTTGGCTCGGAGCAGGGCGGCGTGCGCCCCGTGTTGGTGATCCAAAACGATATCGGCAATCGTTTTAGCCCGACGGTGATTGTCGCGGCGATTACGGCGCAAATCCAAAAAGCGAAGCTGCCGACGCATGTCGAGATTGACGCGAAGCGCTACGGGTTTGAACGCGATTCGGTCATTTTGCTTGAGCAAATCCGCACGATCGACAAGCAACGACTGACCGATAAAATCACTCATTTGGATGATGAAATGATGGATAAAGTCGATGAGGCGCTGCAAATTAGCTTAGGACTGATCGACTTTTGATAGGAGCGAAAAACCTTTGCTTTTGGCATAACAGCGAACAGGAGAAAACGGCGTTTTCGGTTGCCAACGGGCGGCCGAGTGGATGGGGAAAGCGGCGTTGACGTGCGGCATCGGTCTTGATTATCGAGTGTTCACACCAATGGCGGAGATGGACAGATCGGTCTCACCAATCGCAATCGGGGAAAGCCCATGCAAGGCGTAGACCGTCTTTAGACATGGGATCAACCGGTTTTTGATGCAGTCAAAGATGGCATCCTATTTGCGAGGAAAGCGCCTTGAATCGGGCGCACAGGGCGCAAAGCACCATCAGAGGTGTTTGTCATGAAAGTCTTGCGGAACAAGGGGGAGTTCTGCACGCAGGCGTACGAGCAACCTTTTCGTACGCAAGAACCCCACGATTTTAGTTTCTGGTAGATTCAGGAAACGATCTGTCCCTCCATTTTCATCTATGTATACTGTTTCACAAAGCAGCTGCGTACAGGTAGCGCTTTTTTTATCATCCTAAACCGAGAAGACCCCCACTTCCACGCGTGAGCGTCAGTGGGGGATGAATCGGTATTCGTCATCGATCTTCCTCTTGCCTCAACAGAACAGAAGGTGTAAAATGGATAAGAATAGAACGCACGTTCCCTGATGTGGGAGGGAAGATCATGCATAAAGCCTACCGCTTTCGGTTGTATCCCACCCCAACACAAGCGAAGCTCATCAACCAAACGATCGGGTGCTGCCGGTTTGTGTACAACCACTTTTTGGCCGAGTGGAATCAGGCGTATGAAACCATCGGAAGAGGACTCGGCTACCACGAGTGTTCCAAGCGGCTGACCGCCTTAAAGCAGACTCTTCCGTGGCTGAAGGCGCCCGATTCGACCGCCTTGCAAAACGCGCTGCAACAGTTGGACGAGGCGTTTGACCGATTCTTCGATGGAACGGCGAACGCTCCCCGCTTTAAAAGCAAAAAACACCCGAATCAATCGTACACCGCCCAGTGCAACTACCCAAAGAAAGGGCGCCCATCGATCGAAGTGGACGGCCATCGCTTGAAACTCCCGAAGCTTGGATGGGTGAAGTTTGCCAAAAGCCGTGAGGTGGAAGGCCGCATTCTCTCCGCCACCATTCGTCGAAACCGAACAGGGAAGTATTTTGTCTCCATCCTCGTAGAAACGGAAATCCCTCCATTACCGGCAACGGACAAGCAAGTGGGTATCGATTTGGGATTGAAACATATAGTGGTGCTTTCCACAGGCGAAAAGATCGAACACCCCCAGTATTGGCGCCGATACGAAGAGAAGCTGGCGTACTCCCAGCGGGTGATGGCCCGCCGGAAGCCGGGTGGTTCGAACTGGCAGAAAGCCCGCTTGAAAGTGGCTAGGCTTCATGAGAAAATTGCCAACTGCCGGAACGATTTCCTGCACAAACTGTCCACCCGCCTCATCCGCGAAAACCAAGTGGTGTGCGTGGAGGACTTGCGCGTCAAGAGCATGCAGAAGAATCGCAAGCTGGCCAAATCCATTTCCGATTCCGCGTGGGGGGCGCTTTCTCAACATGCTCGAGTATAAAGCGAAATGGTACGGGCGGACGGTGGTCCGTGTCGGCCACACGTTTCCATCGAGCCAATTGTGTTCGTGCTGCGGGCACCGGCAAGTTGAGGTGAAATCGCTCGACATCCGCGAGTGGGTGTGCCCAAACTGCGGAGCCGAACATGACCGGGACCATAACGCCGCCCGAAATATTTTGCAGGAAGGGCTTCGTTTGCTGTTTGGGTAAGACAGCTCAACCGTGGGACGCACGGGGATGGCTTGGTGGACAGCCTGCCGTGGGGCGGGTGTTCCCAGGAATCTCCCACCTCGAAGCGTTAGCGTAGGTGGGAGAGCGTTCAAGTCCAATATCATTAAGGAGGGAATCGCTTGGCTAACGAACAGCGGCTCATTGAAGTAATTGCCGCCGAGCAGCAGCTGGCAGCGAAGCAAGTCGAAAACGTCATTGCGCTCCATCGAGAAGGGAACACAATCCCGTTTATCGCCCGCTACCGGAAAGAAATGACTGGGGCGCTCGATGAAGTGCAAATTCGTGAAGTGCTTGAGAGATGGGAGTATTTGCAGCATTTAGAGCAACGGAAAGAGGAAGTAATTCGCCTCATTGATGAGCAAGGGAAGTTGACGGAAGAGTTAAAGCGCGACATTCTTGAGGCCACGAAGCTGCAACAAGTCGAAGATTTATACCGTCCATATCGGCAAAAACGGCGCACAAAAGCAACGATCGCCAGGGAAAAAGGGCTTGAGCCGCTTGCGGATTGGCTGCTTTCCTGCCCTGCCGCCTCGGATCCAAAAGAGAAGGCGAAAGCGTTCATCAACGAGGAAAAAGGAGTCTCGACCGTTGATGAGGCGCTGCAAGGGGCGAAAGACATCATCGCCGAAAAAGTGGCCGATGACGCTGCTCTTCGTCAATGGGTGCGCGACGAGACGCGGCGGAAAGGAACGATTGCTTCGGTTGCCAAAGCGCCGGAAAAGGACGAAAAGAGTGTGTACGAAATGTACTACGACTACGAGGAACCTCTCGCTAAAATCGTTCCGCACCGCGTGTTGGCGTTAAACCGCGGTGAAAAGGAAGAGGTGCTGCGCGTCTCGATCAAGGCGCCTGTTGAGGACATCATTCGCTATTTGCGGCGAAAAACAGTCGCTGATGAATCGTCCCCGGCCGCTCCCATCGTGGCAGAAGCGATCGAGGACGGATACAAGCGGCTGATGGAGCCTGCCATTGAACGCGACATCCGCAACGAGTTGACGGAAAAAGCGGAGGAGCGGGCCATCCATATTTTCGCTGAAAACTTGCGCAAACTGCTTCTCCAGCCGCCGCTCAAAGGAAAAACGGTGCTCGGCATCGACCCAGCCTATCGGACCGGGTGCAAGCTCGCCGTTGTCGACGAAACGGGGAAACTGCTTCGCATTGACGTGATCTATCCGCATCCGCCGCAAGAGCGAAAAGAAGAGGCGCGCGCGAAACTTCTTCGCCTGCTTGATGACTATCACGTTGACATGATCGCTATTGGCAACGGAACAGCATCTCGGGAAACCGAACAGTTTGTCGCCGACACGCTGAAGCATGTGCAACGCGATATCTTTTATTTGATTGTCAATGAAGCAGGAGCGAGCGTCTACTCTGCTTCCGACCTTGCACGCGCCGAGTTTCCCGACCTGCAAGTCGAAGAGCGGAGCGCCGTCTCGATCGCCCGCCGCGTCCAAGACCCGCTCGCCGAGCTTGTCAAAATCGATCCAAAATCGGTCGGCGTCGGCCAATACCAGCACGATGTGTCGCAAAAAAAGCTCGCCGAATCGCTCCGTTTCGTCGTCGAGACGGTCGTCAACCAAGTCGGCGTTAACGTCAACACCGCCTCCGTCTCCCTGCTTCAGTACGTGTCCGGGCTCACGAAAACCGTTGCAGAAAACATCGTCAAGCGTCGCGAAGAACAAGGAAAATTCCGCAGCCGCGAAGAGCTGAAAACGATTCCTCGGCTCGGAGCGAAAACGTACGAGCAGTGCATCGGCTTTTTGCGCATCGTTGATGGCGACGAACCGCTCGACCGCACGCCGATTCACCCCGAGCGGTACGCGGAAGTGAAGCAGCTGTTGCGTAAGTTAGGATTTACGACCGCCGCCATTGGCAGCGATGAACTGCGCAAGGCGCTGCAAGCCATCGAGATTGAGACGGTGGCAGCCGAGCTTGGCATCGGCGAACTGACGCTCCGCGATATCATCGATGCCTTATGCCGCCCAGAGCGCGACCCGCGCGACGAGCTGCCAAAGCCGCTATTACGCAAAGATGTGTTGAAGATGGAAGATTTGAAGCCAGGCATGGAGCTGGAAGGAACCGTGCGCAACGTCGTTGACTTCGGCGCCTTTGTCGACATTGGGGTCAAACAGGACGGGCTCGTGCACATTTCCAAACTAAGCAAACAATACGTGCGCCATCCACTCGATGTCGTTTCGGTCGGCGACGTCGTCAAAGTATGGGTCGAGCATGTCGATGTGGCGAAGGGAAGAATATCGCTGTCGATGGTGCCGCCGGAAGAGTGAAATGGAGAAAGCACTGCCTCAGGAGCAGTGTTTTCTCCGATAAAAAAACCAGCATTGGTTCAACAGTTTAATTTGCTCACGGTTTTTCTCATAGTAGGCTCGTCTCATCTGATTTTTCAGCCATGTAGGCAAAATCAGTCACCTCCCTAACAGTGGAACGGTAATATATATGTATGTAATGGTGAATTGTCCTGTGCCAAAAGATGAAGGAGAGACCCACTATGGACCAAAAGCAGCTGCAAGCCCTTGTCGAACAAATTTCCATTCGCGTGTTCGGCAAGCCGTTCCGCCATACCGCTTTCTTTAACCCTCGTTTGCGCACCACCGGCGGGCGCTACATGTTGCAAACGCACAACATTGAGCTCAATAAAAAACATTACGACATGTACGGTGAAGAAGAACTCATTGCTATCATCAAACACGAACTATGCCATTACCATTTGCACCTCGAAGGGAAAGGCTACCGTCACCGCGACCGCGACTTCCGCGAACTGCTGCAAAAAGTGGGGGCGCCTCGCTACTGCCGTCCGCTTATCCGAAATACAAAAGCGCCGAAAACGATCTACACATACATTTGCACGTCATGCGGCCTCACCTACCGCCGCAAAAGACGGATCAACATAGACCGTTATGTTTGCGGCCGCTGCCGAAGCAAGCTCAAACTATCCTAGACTCCCATGACAGAAAAATTTGGTTGCCATCGGAAGGATGAAAATATCTCTATGTCGAATATTGCGGTTTTACACATTTTGAAGCTCAGGTATTTTCAGAGTAGATGCAATTTGAAACTTTAACATTTGCGGCTTTTACATAGCCCCGGCATTTGATCGACTGTCGGGCGACTGAACAACGCCGCTTTCAGACCCATGCATGGGTCTGTGAAGCGGGTGGTTGTTCGGTCTTCCGTCACGCCTTGGTGTTCGTCAGTCGAGAAAATAGACAAGCTACTTTTTCGTCAAGGATATGTTAAACTATAATGTCCAGTCAACGCCAATAATCAAACAAAACATTTTTCGAAAACAGGTTGACAATCAAGATGATCGTGTGCTAAATTATAAAAGCCGTCGCCAAACGGCGGAAAACAGCAGAGCAAGTTGTGGGAAAACGTATTGACAAACGACAAGCTGCTCAATATAATAAACAATGTCGATTGTCAAACATCATTCCGCAATAGCTCAGCGACGAGCAAAGGCATCATCGAATATGCTACGAGTTGCCTCGACGCATCCAGCTTCTTTGAATTGGCTGGAAGAGGAAGAGGTAATGAGCTAACAGTATTGTAATCATCAACATTCCGCAATAGCTCAGCGGTAGAGCAACCGGCTGTTAACCGGTAGGTCGTAGGTTCGAATCCTACTTGCGGAGCCATTTCTTTGGAGAAGTACCCAAGTGGCTGAAGGGGACGGTTTGCTAAACCGTTAGGTCGTGGCTTTACGGCGCGCGGGTTCAAATCCCGCCTTCTCCGCCACTCCGATACGTATATGCGTGGCCCGTTGGTCAAGTGGTTAAGACACCGCCCTTTCACGGCGGTAACACGGGTTCGAATCCCGTACGGGTCACTGAATAGCGCGGGGTGATCCCCGCGATTTGTGGTCCCGTAGTGTAGTGGTTAACATGCCTGCCTGTCACGCAGGAGATCGCGGGTTCGAGTCCCGTCGGGACCGCCATTGCACTAAATCGCTGGGCCATAGCCAAGCGGTAAGGCAACGGACTTTGACTCCGTGATGCGCTGGTTCGAATCCAGCTGGCCCAGCCATTTTTATGTGTTACATACATGAGCCATTAGCTCAGTAACGAGCGCTACATCTTCGAGTTCGTTGCGAGTTGTCCCGACGCATCCAGCTTCTTCGAATCGCTGGTAGAGGAAGGGACATCGTTATCTTAGAGTGTTATTGTAACTATGAGCCATTAGCTCAGTAGGTAGAGCAACGAGTGAAGCATCATCGAATCCGCTTCGAGTTGTCCCGACGCATCCTGCATCTTCGAATCAGCTGGCAGAGGAAGGGACATCGTTATCTCGGAGTGTTATCTAACCCATGAGCCATTAGCTCAGTAGGTAGAGCATCTGACTTTTAATCAGAGGGTCGGAGGTTCGAGTCCTCCATGGCTCACCATATTAGCGGGTGTGGCGGAATTGGCAGACGCACCAGACTTAGGATCTGGCGCCTCACGGCGTGGGGGTTCAAGTCCCTCCACCCGCATTGATTAGTCAATATGCGGTCGTGGCGGAATGGCAGACGCGCTAGGTTGAGGGCCTAGTGGGGGCGACCCCGTGGAGGTTCAAGTCCTCTCGACCGCATTTTTTAGATAAACTATTGACAGCAACACAGTGAGTTGCTAAAATGAAATCCGTCTCTTTGGTGCAATAATCTATTGCGCTCGTAGCTCAATTGGATAGAGCATCTGACTACGGATCAGAAGGTTAGGGGTTCGAATCCTCTCGAGCGCGCCATCATCGGGAAGTAGCTCAGCTTGGTAGAGCACATGGTTTGGGACCATGGGGTCGCAGGTTCAAATCCTGTCTTCCCGATTTTGTTAAACTAAATATTATGCGGGTGTAGTTTAGTGGTAAAACCTCAGCCACGAGCCTTCACTTCGCCGAATACGCTTCGAGTTGCCCCGACGCATCCAGCTTCTTTGAATCGGCTAGCAGAGGAAGGGGCATGAAAGAGTGTGGTGGGTGTTTAATCAAAAATTATGCGGGTGTAGTTTAGTGGTAAAACCTCAGCCTTCCAAGCTGATGTCGTGGGTTCGATTCCCATCACCCGCTCCATGAAGAGTCATAGGATTATTTCGTTCCTTGAAAACTGAACGAAACGAAGCGCAATAGAAAAGCTGAGGCGCCGTAATTTCGCCTAAAGGCAGCCCGCGTCCTGCGGGCAACGGCGAAATATCGCCATCCTGGCGATCTCGAAGCCAAATGTTCTTCACCCGCAGGGGTGCTTCCCCCCCGAGGGGGAAGGTGATTTGGCAGAAGAGAGCTAGGCGCCGAAGCTGGACAATGCGAAAAGCCAA
>NZ_MQMG01000036.1 GCF_001908025.1 Geobacillus proteiniphilus | reverse complement strand
CTTAACCTAGTGAGAAAAGTGGAGGCCGCCCGCTTATCGGCGAGGTGCGCTGGAGGGCCTGCGAGGAGGCTCGAACCAAGCAAAGCTTGGTTCTGCGTGGGTGGTATCACAGGAGCGTAAGCAATGTGTCGCCGCCGCAGCAGGACCGAAGCGTCGCGAGCCGATGGCGGCCGGAACTAGACAGTACGAAAAGTGGAAGCGCCGCGTCTTCTTCCGACGGTTATCTAGTTTTGAAGGAATGAACTTCCTTCTTGACATTGTTTGTTTTTCAAGTATAATAAATGATGTCAAAATCCAAATGCTTGCCTAGTGGCTATGGCGGAGGGGAAACACCCGTTCCCATCCCGAACACGGAAGTTAAGCCCTCCAGCGCCGATGGTAGTTGGGGCCAGCGCCCCTGCAAGAGTAGGTCGCTGCTAGGCAGGCAAAAAAATGAGGGAGCTGAATGGTTCTCTCATTATTTTTGCCTAATGGGAAATGAGTCATTTTGAATGACGCCATTTTCAATCCTCTCCCCCAAAATGTAAAGCGTGATCATCGTTTCCTAGACCCCCTTTTTCATAAAAGCGATAGGAAACGGAAACTCGCGTAAGGGTGTCCTGTACGGCATGGACACCCTCTTTTTTTATTTTTTCGGAAAGACAGGTATCTTCTTTTTTGCACTCGTGGGGAGATTATTCGCTTTTTTTGATGACAATTTTCTTTTTCGGCTCGTCAGGGATAAGTCGATGCAGATGGATGAACAACAGGCCGTTATGGTATGTTGCTTCGATGCGGTCCTCCTTGACGGCGAACGGCAGTGGGATTGTTTTTTGGAATTGGCCTTGGAAAATGCCTTCTTCCACTAGCTCAAACCCTTTGAAGTTTAGATTAATGGTTGCTTTCACTTCCAACGTTTTGTATGATACATACACTTCTGCATCTTCGATTTTTTCGAGCCCTGGGAGGCTGATGACAACGAGCAGTTCGTTGTCTTTTTTGTAGATGTTCATACCGGATGATGGCTTGTTCGATGACGGCAGCAACGGCTGGATGCTCCCCCAAAAATCATTTTGGAAAAATTGCTGCCAATGTTTTGTCCAATCGGAAAACGGCGTAAACGGGTTTTCTTTGGCCATCGTGTCTCTCCTCCTCCGCTCCTTCATCATATGCCGTTGTTTTCATTTGGTGATTTCAAAAACACGAACATTCGCTTTATTGATATATCGAATGTTCGATTTTTTCCTTGACACGTCTCAAAAACACCTGTTACTATAAAAGTAACTTCATAGTGTAATGAGAAGATCCCTCATATAATTTTGGGAATATGGCCCAAAAGTTTCTACCCAATAACCGTAAATTATTGGACTATGAGGGAAAGGATCGGTTTTGGCTTTTTTTTCGATCAGCAACTGTTAAAGCCCAGAACGATGCTTTCCCTCGTTTATGGACGGGAACGCATGTTCTGGGTTTTGTTGTGCTAGCAAAAGGAGTGAAACGGTATGAGCCCGCTCGTTGGGGTGATCATGGGAAGCCATTCGGATTGGGAAACGATGAAACATGCTTGCGCCATTTTGGAGGAATTGGGCGTTCCGTTTGAGAAAAAAGTCGTATCGGCGCACCGGACGCCGGATGAGATGTTTCTGTATGCGGAAACGGCGGAGGAGCGGGGCATTCGAGTGATCATTGCCGGAGCTGGCGGGGCGGCTCACTTGCCGGGGATGATCGCGGCGAAAACGACGCTGCCGGTGATTGGGGTGCCGGTGCAGTCAAAAGCATTGAATGGACTTGACTCGTTATTGTCGATTGTGCAAATGCCAGGCGGGGTGCCGGTGGCGACGGTGGCGATCGGCAAGGCGGGGGCGACCAACGCTGGACTGCTCGCCGCATCGATTCTTGGACTGCTTGAGCCACGCTATATGGAGGCGCTCAAAGCGCGGCGGGAAGCGATTCGCAAACAAATCGTAGAAAGCAGTGATCAATTTGACTAAGCAACGGATCGTTCCTGGGCAGACGATTGGCATCATCGGCGGGGGGCAGCTCGGGCGGATGATGGCTTTGGCGGCGCGCGAGATGGGCTTTCGCATTGCCGTGCTCGACCCAACGCCTGACTCCCCGTGCGGGCAAGTGGCTGATATCGAAATGATGGCGGCGTATCATGATTTGGACGCTATTGCCGAACTGGCGCGCGTGAGCGATGTCATTACGTACGAATTTGAAAATATCGATGCGCGAGCGCTTGAGTGGCTGGAGGCAAACGCCTATGTCCCGCAAGGAAGCCGACTGCTTGCGGTGACGCAAGACCGGGCGCTGGAGAAAGCGGCGATCGTTGATGCCGGCTTGCCGGTGGCGCCCTATGTCGAAGTGAATGGAGCGGAGGAACTTGAACAAGCCGTTCAGACGATCGGGTTCCCGTGCGTCTTGAAAACGCGGCGCGGCGGCTACGACGGCAAAGGGCAATATGTGCTGCGCGGCGAAGGCGATCTAGCCAAAGCGGCTGATTTGCTTCGGCTTGGCCCATGCATTTTGGAAGGCTGGGTGCCGTTTGTGAAGGAAATGTCGGTCATTGTCGCCCGCAACCTCGATGGTGAGACGGCTGTTTTTCCAGTGGCGGAAAATATTCATATCAAGAACATTTTGCATCAAACGATCGTTCCGGCCCGAATTCCGGAAAGCGTGCAAGAGCGGGCCATTCGCTACGCGGAAGTGTTGGCCGCATCGTTTTCGCTCGTTGGGACGCTGGCGGTGGAAATGTTTTTGACTGCGGACGGGGATATTTATATTAATGAGCTGGCCCCTAGACCGCACAACTCCGGACATTATACAATCAATGCATGCGCGACGTCGCAGTTTGCCCAGCACATCCGCGCCGTCTGCAACTGGCCGCTCGGATCGACCGAATTGTTGAAGCCGGCGGTGATGGTCAATATTTTAGGAGAGCACGTCGAGCCGGTCATTCGGCATATCGGTGCGTTCGACGGGGCGGTTTACGTCCATCTGTACGGCAAACACGAAGCGAAGCCGAAGCGGAAAATGGGGCATGTGACGGTGCTGGCAGACGATGTCGAGGCGGCGTTGGCGCGAATCGAATCGTGGCAAATTTGGCATGATCGGAGGCTGGAACGAGGATGATTGAACGTTACACAAGACCGGAAATGGGAGCGATTTGGACCGAGGAAAACCGCTTTAAGGCATGGCTTGAGGTGGAATTGCTCGCGTGCGAGGCGTGGGCCGAGCTTGGCGTCATCCCAAAAGAAGATGTCCGCCGCCTGCGTGAAAACGCGTCGTTTGACGTCAACCGCATTAAGGAAATCGAAGAAGAAACGCGCCATGATGTCGTCGCCTTCACCCGCGCTGTTTCTGAGACGCTCGGGGAAGAACGAAAATGGGTGCATTATGGTCTCACGTCGACCGATGTCGTCGATACGGCGTTAGGTTACCTGTTGAAACAGGCGAACGCGATTTTGCGGCGTGATTTGGAAAACTTCATTCAAGTGCTGAAAGAGAAAGCGCGCGAACATAAATACACGGTCATGATGGGGCGCACGCACGGCGTTCATGCCGAACCGACGACGTTCGGGCTGAAGCTGGCGCTTTGGTATGCGGAGATGGTGCGGAATTTGGAGCGGTTTGAACAAGCAGCCAAGATGGTGGAAGTAGGGAAAATTTCCGGCGCAGTCGGCACGTACGCCAACGTGGATCCGTTTGTGGAGCAGTATGTTTGTGAAAAACTCGGCTTGACGCCGGCGCCGATTTCGACGCAGACGTTGCAGCGCGACCGCCACGCTTACTATATGGCGACACTGGCGCTCATTGCGACATCGATTGAAAAATTTGCCGTCGAGATTCGCGGCTTGCAAAAAAGCGAAGTGCGCGAAGTCGAAGAGTTTTTCGCCAAAGGACAAAAAGGCTCATCAGCGATGCCGCATAAGCGCAATCCGATCGGTTCGGAAAACATGACCGGCATGGCGCGCGTCATTCGCGGCTATATGGTGACGGCGTACGAAAACGTGCCGCTTTGGCATGAACGCGACATTTCCCATTCGTCGGCGGAACGCATCATTTTGCCGGATGCGACGATTGCGTTGAACTATATGTTGAACCGATTCGCTAATATCGTGAAACATTTGCTTGTGTACCCGGAAAACATGAAAAAAAATATGGAGCGCACGTTCGGGCTCATTTATTCGCAGCGCGTCTTGCTCGCCTTGATCGACAAGGGGATGACGCGCGAGGAGGCGTACGATTTGGTGCAGCCGAAAGCGATGGAAGCGTGGGAGAGACAAGTGCCGTTCCGCTCGCTTCTTGAAGCGGATGAGCGTATCATGAGCCGGCTGACGAAAGAGGAGCTCGATGATTGCTTTGATTATCGCCATCATTTGAAACATGTCGATACGATTTTTGCCCGCTTAGGGTTGGAGTGAGCGGCTGCCGGCTGGTCGAAGCCGGCAGGCTATACAAAAGATTTTCAATCTTCTGGATAAATGGAGGCGTTGATCGTGCCGACGAAACAACAGCTGTTATATGAAGGGAAAGCGAAAAAAATTTACGCGACTGACGAGCCAGATGTGCTTTGGGTCGAGTACAAAGACAGCGCAACGGCGTTTAACGGCGAAAAAAAGGCGACGATAGCCGGCAAAGGGCGGCTCAATAACGAGATTTCCAGCTTGTTGTTTTTGAAGCTGCGCGAAGCAGGCATTACCAATCATTTTATTGAAAAGCTGTCGCCAACGGAACAATTGGTCCGACGCGTGACGATCATCCCGCTTGAAGTCGTTGTCCGCAATGTGGTAGCGGGAAGTTTAGCCAAGCGGATCGGTCTAGAGGAAGGGACGCCGCTTGAGGCGCCGCTTGTTGAGTTTTATTACAAAAACGACGACCTTGGCGACCCGCTGTTGTTGGAAGATCATATCTTCATTTTAAAACTCGCCAGCCGCGAGGAAGTCGCCGCGCTGAAGCAGGCCGCGCTTGCGGTGAATGACGTGCTGCGCCTCCATTTTGCCGAGCGGAACGTGAGATTAATTGATTTTAAGCTTGAGTTCGGCCGTACGGCGGACGGAGCCATCCTCTTGGCGGATGAGATCTCACCGGACACGTGCCGGTTATGGGACGCAAAGACGAACGAAAAGTTCGACAAAGACGTGTTCCGCCGCGACTTGGGCAGTTTGACGGATGCGTACGAAGTCATTTTACAACGGTTAGGGGGAGAATCGGCATGTACAAAGTAAAAGTGTATGTCACGTTGCGCGAGAGTGTGTTGGATCCGCAAGGAACGGCGGTGAAGGGGGCGCTGCATAGCTTATCGTATACGGAAGTGAAAGATGTACGAATCGGGAAGTTTATGGAGCTCGTGATTGAAGAGAGTGGCCGCGACATCAACGAGCTCGTCCGCGAGATGTGCGAAAAGCTGCTCGCCAATCCGGTCATTGAAGATTATCGCTATGAAATCGAGGAGGCCGTCGCCCGATGAAGTTTGCCGTCGTTGTGTTTCCGGGGTCGAATTGCGATGTCGATATGTACCATGCGATCGCCGACGAACTCGGCGAAGAGGTTGAATACGTTTGGCATGAAGAAGACAACTTGGATCGCTTTGACGCCATTTTGCTTCCGGGCGGGTTTTCGTACGGCGATTACTTGCGTTCCGGAGCCATTGCCCGTTTCTCCAAGGTGATGGCTGCAGTGAAAAAAGCCGCCGAAGCGGGAAAACCGGTGCTAGGGGTGTGCAACGGGTTTCAAATTTTGCTCGAAGCCGGCTTGCTTCCTGGGGCGATGCGCCGCAATCAAGGGCTGAAATTCATCTGCCGGCCGGTGCAGCTGACGGTGGAAAATAATGAAACGATGTTTACGTCTGCCTACGAAAAAGGCGAAGTCATTACGATTCCGATCGCCCATGGCGAAGGGAATTATTATTGTGATGAACAGACGCTCGAGCGCCTTGTCGAGAACCGGCAAATTGTGTTCCGTTACCATGGGGAAAATCCGAACGGCAGCTTGGCGGATATTGCCGGCATCGTCAACGAACGGGGCAATGTACTCGGCATGATGCCGCATCCGGAGCGGGCGGTCGACGCCTTGCTCGGCAGCGCGGACGGGTTGAAACTATTCCGATCGATCGTCAACTATTGGAGGGAGACGCATGTCGTTACTGCTTGAGCCGAGCGCGGCGATGATCAAAGAACAAAAGTTGTACCGCGAGATGGGGTTAACAGACGAAGAGTTCGCGCGCATTGAAGCGATTTTGGGGAGACTGCCGAACTACACGGAAACCGGCATTTTTGCCGTCATGTGGTCGGAGCATTGCAGCTACAAAAACTCCAAGCCGGTGCTGAAAAAATTCCCGACTGATGGTCCGCACGTGCTGCAAGGGCCGGGCGAGGGCGCGGGCATTGTCGATATCGGCGACGGGTTGGCGGTGGCGTTTAAAATCGAAAGCCATAATCACCCGTCAGCGATTGAGCCGTACCAAGGAGCGGCGACCGGGGTCGGCGGCATCATCCGCGACGTCTTTTCAATGGGAGCGCGGCCGATCGCACTGCTCAACTCGCTTCGATTTGGCGAATTGACGTCGCCGCGCGTCAAATATTTGTTTGAGCAAGTCGTCGCCGGCATTGCCGGGTACGGCAACTGCGTCGGCATCCCGACCGTCGGTGGCGAGGTGCAGTTCGATCCGGCGTATGAAGGCAACCCATTAGTCAACGCCATGTGCGTCGGGATCATTCGCCATGAGGACATTCAGCGCGGTATCGCGACCGGGGTCGGCAATACGGTCATGTACGTCGGGGCGAAAACGGGCCGCGACGGCATCCACGGGGCGACGTTTGCTTCGGAAGAGTTGAACGAACAGTCGGAAGCGAAGCGCCCGGCCGTGCAAGTCGGCGACCCGTTTATGGAAAAACTGCTGCTTGAGGCGTGTCTTGAAGCAGTCAAGTCCGATGCGTTAGTCGGCATTCAAGACATGGGCGCCGCGGGGCTTACGAGCTCATCGGCCGAGATGGCAAGCAAAGGCGGATTTGGCATCGAAATGAATTTGGATCTCGTCCCGCAGCGTGAGGCGGGCATGACGCCGTACGAAATGATGCTGTCCGAATCGCAGGAACGGATGTTGCTTGTCGTCAAGCAAGGAAGGGAAGCGGAAATCGCCGCGATTTTTGCCAAATACGGCCTCGAAGCGAAAGCGATCGGCAAAGTGACCGATGACAAAATGCTCCGTCTGTTTTTCCGCGGCGAGGTGGCGGCGGAGATCCCGGTGGACGCCTTGGCGAAAGACGCGCCGGTGTATCATAAACCGTCTGCGGAGCCGGCTTATTACCGCGAGTTTCAAGCGATGCCGCCGTATATTCCGCACATCGAAGACTACAATCAAACATTGCTCGGGCTGCTCGCCCAGCCGACGATTGCCAGCAAAGAATGGGTGTACGACCAGTACGACTATATGGTGCGGACGAATACGGTCGTCGCCCCAGGATCGGACGCGGCGGTCGTGCGCATTCGCGGCACGAACAAGGCGCTTGCGCTGACCACCGACTGTAACTCGCGCTACTTGTATTTGGATCCGGAAACGGGCGGGAAAATCGCGGTCGCCGAGGCGGCGCGCAATGTCGTCTGCTCCGGAGCGAAGCCGCTCGCCATTACTGACTGCCTCAACTTTGGCAGCCCGGAAAAGCCGGAGATTTTCTGGCAACTCGAAAAAGCGGTCGACGGGATGAGCGAAGCGTGCCGGGCGCTCGGGACGCCGGTGGTGAGCGGCAACGTCTCGCTGTACAATGAAACGAACGGGGAGGCCGTGTACCCAACCCCGGTCGTTGGCATGGTCGGGCTCATTGATGATCTTTCCCATATTACGACTCAGTCGTTTAAGCAAGCGGGCGACCTCATTTACGTGATCGGCGAGGCGAAGCCGGAGTTTGGCGGCAGCGAGCTGCAAAAATGGTTGGAAGGCCGCATTTTCGGAAAAGCACCGGAGATTGACTTAGAGGTGGAAGCAAGCCGCCAGCGCCAGCTGCTTGCTGCGATCCGCGCGGGGGTGGTGGCGTCAGCGCATGATATTGCCGAAGGGGGCTTAGCCGTTGCGCTTGCTGAGTGTGTCATGGGTGCTTCGGGGCTTGGCGCCAAGGTGACGATCGGCGGTGACCTCGTCAGTGAACTGTTCAGCGAAACGCAATCACGCTTTGTTGTCTCGGTGAAAAAAGAGCAAAAAGAGGCGTTTGAGCAACTGGTTGAAGCGAAACAAATCGGCGAAGTGACAGACGACGGCGCATTGGTGGTGAACGGGGAGCACGGTGAGACGCTCATTCACCTTTCCGTTGCCAAGATGCGAAACGTCTGGAAAGGGGCTATTCCATGCTTGCTGAAATCAAAGGATTGAACGAGGAGTGCGGCATTTTCGGCATTTGGGGGCATGAAGACGCTGCCCGTCTCACGTATTACGGGCTTCACAGCCTGCAGCACCGTGGGCAGGAAGGGGCCGGCATCGTTGTCGCGCATAACGGGAGTTTATCCGTCCATAAAGGGATGGGGCTGGTGACCGATGTGTTTCAAAGCGGCACGCTCGATGCGCTCCGAGGGTCCGCGGCGATCGGCCATGTCCGCTATTCGACGGCGGGCGGGGGCGGCTATGAAAACGTCCAGCCGCTCTTGTTCCGCTCACAAACCGGCGCGATGGCGTTGGCCCATAACGGCAACTTGACAAACGCCATTGAGTTGAAGCTCGCGCTTGAAGGGCAAGGAAGCATTTTTCAGACGACATCGGATACGGAAGTGTTCGCCCATCTCATCCGCCGCAGCCAAGCGCCGACGTTTGTGGAGCAAATGAAAGAGGCGCTCAGTCAGATCGAAGGGGCATTTGCGTTTTTGCTGCTGACGGAAAAGGCGCTCTATGCGGCGCTTGATCCGCACGGGTTTCGGCCGCTGTCGCTCGGCCGGCTCGGCTCGGCGTATGTCGTGGCGTCGGAAACGTGCGCGTTTGACGTCATCGGCGCCACATACGAGCGGGAAGTGGCGCCTGGGGAATTGCTCATCATCAGCCGCGAAGGGGTGCGTTCAGAACGGTTCGCTCCTGAGCAGCCGCGGTCGATTTGCAGCATGGAGTACATTTATTTCGCTCGTCCGGACAGCCATGTCGACGGCATCAATGTCCATACGGCTCGAAAAAACTTAGGAAAGCGGCTGGCCTTGGAAGCGCCGGCAGAGGCTGACATTGTCACCGGCGTGCCGGACTCAAGCATCTCTGTTGCCATCGGCTACGCTGAGGCGAGCGGCATTCCATACGAATTGGGCTTGATTAAAAACCGGTATGTCGGGCGGACGTTCATCCAGCCGTCGCAGGCGTTGCGCGAGCAAGGAGTGAAAATGAAGCTGTCGCCGGTGCGCGGGGTTGTTGCCGGCAAGCGGGTCGTGATGGTGGATGATTCGATCGTGCGCGGGACGACGAGCCGGCGCATCGTCTCGATGCTCCGCGAAGCGGGAGCGGTCGAAGTGCACGTGCGCATCAGCGCGCCGCCGATCACCCATCCTTGCTTTTACGGCATTGATACCTCGTCAAAGGAAGAATTGATCGCGGCGAATCGCACTGTTGAAGAGATTCGGCGCTTGATTGGCGCTGATTCCCTCGCCTTTATCAGCCAGGAAGGGATGCTTGAGGCCATCGGGCGTCCGGACATCTCGCCGCAGCGCGGGCAATGTTTGGCGTGTTTCACTGGTCAATATCCGACCCGCCTCGGTCAAGCGGCGCGGCCATGTCTGACGATGAAATGATGGAGGAAGTATAACGGGTGCAGCCGACGGGTGTGGTGGCGCGTTTCCGCGAGAGAAACGCTGCGCAACAAGAGCGCCGCCTGGCGTCCGGAGCGCGATGGGCGGCGAAAAGGAGGAGTTGACGTGGCAAAGGCATATAAACAAGCAGGGGTCGACATCGAGGCCGGTTATCAGGCCGTCGCCCTCATGAAAGAGCACGTGCAAAAAACGATGCGTCCCGAAGTGCTGGGCGGGATCGGCGGGTTTGGCGGCTTGTTTGATCTATCCGCGCTTGGCTACCGGCAGCCGGTGCTTGTTTCCGGCACGGACGGTGTCGGAACGAAGTTGAAACTAGCGTTTTTGCTTGACCGGCATGATACGATCGGCATCGACTGCGTCGCTATGTGTGTCAACGATATTATTGTCCAAGGGGCGGAGCCGCTCTTTTTCCTCGACTATATCGCTTGCGGCAAGGCGGTGCCGGAGAAAATCGCCGCCATCGTCAAAGGGGTGGCCGACGGCTGCGTCGAAGCCGGCTGCGCCTTGATCGGCGGGGAGACCGCGGAAATGCCAGGAATGTATGATGAAGATGAGTATGATTTGGCTGGGTTTGCGGTCGGCGTTGCGGAAAAAGAGCGACTCATAACCGGAGAGACGATTCGAGCGGGCGATGCGCTTGTCGGCCTGCCATCAAGCGGCCTTCACAGCAACGGCTATTCGCTTGTGCGCCGCATCGTGTTTGAACAAGCGAAATTGTCGCTTGATGAGATTTACGAGCCGCTTGATGTTCCGCTCGGCGAGGAGTTATTGAAGCCGACGCGCATTTATGCGAAACTGTTGCGCTCTGTGCGCGAGCGGTTTACGATCAAAGGGATGGCGCATATTACCGGCGGCGGGTTTATCGAAAACATTCCGCGCATGCTGCCGCCAGGAATCGGTGCGCGCATTCAGCTCGGTTCATGGCCGATTTTGCCGATTTTTGACTTTTTGCGTGAAAAGGGCAGCCTTGAGGAAGAAGAAATGTTTTCCGTCTTTAATATGGGCATCGGCCTTGTGCTCGCTGTCAGTCCGGAAACGGCGGCGCCTCTTGTTGAGTGGCTTTCGGAACGAGGTGAACCGGCGTACATCATCGGCGAAGTGGCCGAAGGAGCGGGCGTGTCGTTTGCTGGAGGGGGCCGGGCATGAAGCGGCTGGCGGTGTTCGCTTCAGGAAGCGGCACGAACTTTCAAGCGATCGTGGACGCGGCCAAACGCGGCGATTTGCCGGCGGAGATTGCTCTCCTTGTCTGCGACCGCCCAGGTGCGAAAGTCATTGAACGAGCGGCGCGCGAAAACGTGCCGGCGTTCGTGTTTTCCCCAAAAGACTACCCGTCCAAAGCGGCGTTTGAGAGCGAGATTTTGCGTGAGCTAAAGGGGCGCCAAATCGACTGGATTGCGTTGGCCGGCTATATGCGCTTGATCGGGCCGACGCTGCTTTCGGCTTATGAGGGGAAGATCGTCAACATCCATCCGTCGCTGTTGCCCGCGTTTCCGGGCAAAGATGCGATCGGCCAAGCGTATCGGGCTGGTGTATCGGAAACGGGCGTCACCGTTCATTACGTCGATGAGGGAATGGATACCGGGCCGGTCATCGCCCAGCGCGTTGTTCCGATCGTGCCGGGCGAGCCGATCGAGGCGCTTGAGGCGCGCATCCATCAAGTCGAACACGAGCTGTACCCGACGGTGTTGCGCATGCTGCTAGGGGAAAAGGAACAACAATGAAGAAAGGATCGAAAACGATGGCAGTGAAACGAGCTTTGATCAGCGTGTCCAATAAGGAAGGCATCATTCCGTTTGCGAAGAAGCTGGCTGAACTTGGCATTGAAATCATTTCGACCGGTGGGACGAAACGAGCGCTTGAAGACGCCGGCGTTCCAGTCATTTCGATTTCCGATGTCACCGGCTTTCCGGAAATTTTGGACGGGCGCGTCAAAACGCTGCATCCGGCCATTCACGGCGGCATTTTGGCGGTGCGCAGCGATGAGCGCCACCAAGCAGCGCTCGCAGAGCATGGCATTCGCCCGATCGATTTGGTCGTCGTCAACTTGTATCCGTTCCAACAAACGATCGCCAAACCGGATGTGACGCTCGCGGAGGCGATTGAAAACATCGATATCGGCGGCCCGACGATGGTGCGTGCGGCGGCGAAAAACTATGCTGATGTCGCGATTGTCGTCGATCCAGCCGACTATCCGATGGTGATTGAAGAACTGAAAACGACCGGTTCGATCCAAGCAAAAACGCGGCAACAACTGGCGGCGAAAGCTTTCCGCCATACGGCGGCGTATGACGCGATGATTGCGGAGTATTTAACAAACCTCACCGGAGAGAACTATCCGGAAACGCTCACTGTCACGTATACGAAAAAACAATCATTGCGCTATGGCGAGAATCCGCATCAATCGGCAGCGTTTTACGCCAAACCGCTCGGTGCGGCGTTCTCGATTGCCAAAGCGGCACAGTTGCACGGCAAAGAGTTGTCGTACAACAACATTAACGACGCCAATGCGGCGATCAACCTCATTCGCGAATTTCAAGAGCCGGCTGTGGCAGCCATCAAACATATGAATCCGTGCGGCGTCGGCATCGGCGCGACGCTTCTTGAGGCGTTTACGAAAGCGTACGAGGCTGACCCGGTGTCGATTTTCGGCGGCATTATTGCGGTCAACCGTGAAGTGGACAAAGAAACAGCCGAACGGATGCACGACATCTTTTTGGAAATCGTCATCGCTCCGTCATTCAGCGATGAGGCGCTTGCCATTTTGACGAAAAAGAAAAACATCCGTCTGTTGACGCTTGATTTTACAGCGCCGGAAGTCAAGGAAAAAATGCTCGTTTCCGTCAATGGCGGCTTGCTCGTCCAAGAGGCCGATACGTTCACGCTCGAAGACGCTGAATGGAACGTCGTCACGAAGCGTGAGCCGACAGAAGCGGAGCGCGAACAGCTTCGGTTTGCTTGGAAGGTTGTCAAACATGTGAAATCGAATGCGATTGTACTGGCCAAAAACGGGATGACGGTCGGCGTCGGCGCCGGGCAAATGAACCGGGTCGGCGCGGCCAAAATTGCGATCGAACAAGCCGGGGAACAGGCGGTTGGCGCCGTGTTGGCGTCCGATGCGTTCTTCCCGATGGACGATACGGTCGAGGCGGCGGCGAAAGCCGGCATTACCGCTATCATTCAGCCGGGCGGCTCGATTCGCGACGCGGATTCGATCCGCAAGGCCGATGAGTACGGCATGGCTATGGTGTTCACCGGCGTGCGCCACTTTAAACATTAAGCGTGGCAAAGGAGAGGGAGACGATGAATGTACTGGTCATCGGACGAGGCGGGCGCGAGCACGCCATCGCCTGGAAAGCGGCGCAAAGCCCGCTTGTTGGCAAGCTGTATGTAGCGCCGGGCAACCCGGGCATCGCGGACGTGGCGGAATTGGTCCATATTGATGAGCTCGATATTGAGGCATTGGTGCAATTTGCGAAACAACAGGCGATCGATTTGACGATCGTCGGGCCGGAAGCGCCGCTTGCTTCCGGCATCGTTGACCGTTTTATGGCCGAAGGGCTTCGCATTTTCGGCCCAAGCCAAGCGGCGGCGCTCATTGAAGGAAGCAAGGCGTTTGCCAAAGAACTGATGAAGAAATACGGCATCCCAACGGCGGACCATGCGACCTTTACGTCGTACGAAGAGGCGAAAGCTTACATTGAACAAAAAGGCGCGCCGATCGTCATTAAAGCGGATGGGTTGGCCGCCGGAAAAGGCGTCACCGTCGCCCAAACGGTGGAAGAAGCGCTTGCCGCGGCGAAGGCAGCGCTTGTCGACGGACAATTCGGCACAGCCGGCAGTCAAGTTGTCATTGAGGAGTATTTAGAAGGGGAAGAATTTTCGTTTATGGCGTTCGTTAACGGCGAGAAGGTGTATCCGCTCGCCATTGCCCAAGACCATAAGCGGGCGTATGACGGAGACGAGGGACCGAACACCGGCGGCATGGGAGCCTACTCGCCGGTGCCGCAAATTTCGGATGAGATGATTGATGCCGCGCTAGAGGCCATTTTGCGGCCGGCGGCGAAAGCGTTGGCGGCGGAAGGACGGCCGTTTCTTGGCGTGCTGTACGCTGGATTGATGGCCACGGCAAATGGGCCAAAAGTGATCGAATTTAACGCCCGCTTTGGCGATCCGGAAGCGCAAGTCGTACTGCCGCGTCTAAAGACCGATTTGGTGGAAGCGATACTAGCGGTGATGGATGGAAAAGAGTTGGAGCTTGAATGGACGGACGAGGCGGTGCTTGGCGTCGTGCTGGCAGCTAAAGGCTACCCGGGGGCTTACGAGCGCGGGGCCGAAATCCGCGGGTTGGACCGAATCTCCCCTGATGCGTTGTTGTTCCATGCTGGCACGAAACGGGAAGGCGGCGCATGGTACACGAATGGCGGACGCGTTCTCCTGTTGGCGGCCAAAGGGGAGACGCTTGCCGAAGCGAAGGAAAGAGCGTACGAGCAATTGGCCGCGATCGACTGCGACGGCTTATTTTATCGGCGCGACATCGGCCGGCGCGCTATCGAACGCGCCTCCGCCGCATATACACGTACGAAAGGGCGATAATGCCGCCGATTAACGCGGCCAATACGAACGACATATCGGTCATATACTCGAGCAGCATGGTGGTTCACTCCTTTGTAGTCGAAGGTGTCCCAAGTATGGGACACCTTTTTTGGCATGAAGTGCAGTGTAATCCTAAAAGCGGCGGAAAAGGACACGGCCGTTGGGCAATGCCTTCCTTTTCGGCTGACGGCAAGAAGTCATCTTGAGAAATCCCTAAGCCGCTATAAGCGGGTGCTTTCAACCGTTATGTTTAACCGATTCCGGCTGTTATGTCGGGTTCATGACCGCCTCTTTTTGTTCGTCAAGCAGCTGCCGGCGCTGCATATTGTCAAACAGGGCGGTCATCGGACAAAAACGGGTGATTCCTTCTCCGACTTTCATCGCTCCAAGCAAAGCGGCCCACAAATAGGATGTGCACCATGGCCGCCGGGCGAGGCGGGCGGTGGCCCAGGCGATGACAGTCAGGCCAACTGTGATGCGAATGAATGCGTTCACAATGCCGATATTCGCCATCGGTCTGTCCCCTCCTTATATTTTTTATTGTGAAAGTCGCTTTTGTGCGTTAAAATGGTTGTATGGAACGATTAGGAAACAAGGGACGGGGTGTCAATGGGCGAACAACGTTACCGATGGAAAGGCAGTGAGCTGCGGGAACAAGCAGCCATCATCGATGGCAAACAATCACCGACGAAAGTATTAGTGAACGCGACGTATTTGCATTCGTATTTTCGTGAATGGGTAAAAGGAAATATATGGATACATGACGACCGCATCGTGTATGCCGGCGAGCGGTTCCCCGATCGTGTCGATGATGCGTGCGAGATCGTCGACTGCCGTGGGTACGTGCTCGTTCCCGGCTACATTGAGCCGCATGTTCATCCATTTCAATTATATAATCCCCATTCGTTTGCTCGTTATGCAGCGGCGCACGGGACAACAACGCTCCTCAATGACAACTTGTTTTTGCTTTTGCAGCTGGATGATGAAGAGGCGTTTTTATTTTTACAAGAAATGAATGCGCTTCCAACATCGATGTATTGGTGGTGCCGGTTTGATGGGCAAACGGAGCTCGAGCGCGAAGAGGAACAAGTGTCCAATGCTCGGATCAAGCGCTGGCTTGACCAAGAGGCGGTGCTTCAAGGCGGTGAGTTGACCTCATGGCCAAAAGTGATCAGCGGCGATGACATCATCTTGTATTGGATGCAAGAAGCGCATCGGCGGCGCCGCAAAATTGAAGGGCATTTTCCGGGGGCGTCGGAAAAGACGCTTGTCAAAATGGCGCTCTTTGGCGCGGATGGCGACCATGAGGCAATGACGGGAAAGGAAGTGCGCATGCGCCTTTGGCACGGCTATACGGTCACGCTCCGCCACTCATCGATTCGCCCCGATTTGCCGGTGCTGCTTGAAGAGATGAAAGCGCTTGGCATCCGGCATTATGATAAATGCTTGTTGACGACGGATGGCTCGCCGCCGGCGTTTTATGAGAATGGGGTGATCGACTGGCTGATCCGCATCGCGATCGAGCATGGCGTGCCGGTGATCGATGCCTATGCGATGGCGACGATCAACGCCGCCCGCCACTACGGCATCGAGCATCTTCACGGCAGCATTGCCACCGGCCGCATTGCCCATATCAACTTTTTGCGTTCGGCTCACGATCCGACGCCAGCGCAAGTGCTCGCCAAAGGCGAATGGGTGAAGCGCGATGGAGAAGCGCCGCCTCTCTGGCCGACGCCGAAATGGGACCGGTTTGGCATTCGGCCGCTTTCGTTGTCATGGGAGCTTGACTGGGATGATTTGCAATTTTCGATGCCGATGGGATTGTGTATGGAAAACGCTGTAATTTTAAAACCGTATTCCGTATCGATCGATACGTCGCGCGACCGTTTAGGGCATGACCATGATGAATGTTTTTTGGCCTTGTTTGACCGAAACGGGCGCTGGCGCGTCAATACGATGTTAAAAGGCTTTGCATCGGCGCTTGGCGGGCTGGCGAGTTCTTACTCGAACACCGGGGATTTGATTTTGATCGGCAAGCATAAGGAAGATATGATGCTCGCCTTCCGACGGATGCAGGAGATCGGCGGCGGCATTGTGCTCGCTGAGGACGGAGAGATTTTGTTTGAGCTCTCGCTTCCTTTAGGCGGCATGATGTCCTCCTTGGAGGTGGATGAATTGATCAACGAAGAAAAAACGTTCGTCCGTTTGCTGCGCAAGCGCGGATATCCGTTCGAAGACCCGGTGTATTCGCTGCTCTTTTTGCAATCGACCCACCTGCCGTATGTGCGCGTCACCCAACGCGGCATTTATGATGTCATGCACAAAACGGTACTCTTTCCTTCGATAATGCGGTAAAATAAAAAAGAAAAGGTTGTGTGTCCATTGAAACATTGGCTGTTCGCCGTCAGCTGCGCGGCGTTGTTGTTAGGCGGCTGCACGACCAAAAGCGAGCCGAAGCAGGCCGAACCGGCCAAACCGGCTCCTCGGCAGGAGCAGCCGTCCAAGCCTCCGGCGGAGGAAAAACAAACGTTCCCGCTGACGGGGCTGCCGGCGAAAGGGAACATCCATCAACGGGTCGTCGGCGTGATGATCAACAATCACCCGAAGGCGCGGCCGCAATCGGGGCTTCGTGCGGCGGACATCGTGTATGAGGTGCTTGCCGAGGGCGATATCACCCGTTTGTTGGCGTTGTACCAAAGCGAATTGCCGGAGCGGGTCGGACCGGTGCGAAGCGCGCGTGATTACTATATTGACTTGAGCGAAGGCTACCATGCACTGTATGTATGTCACGGCTGGAGTCCGGAGGCGAAAGCGCGTCTTGAGGGAGGCGGCATCGACTATTTGAACGGACTGTTTTACGACGGCACGCTGTTTCAGCGCGTTCCGTTCCGCAAGGCGCCGCACAACTCATACATTTCATTCACCAACATCGAAAAAGGAGCGAAACAAAACGGGTATGCTTGGACGGACAACGTTGCCCCGCTATCGTTTCGCACCGATGAGCCGAGCGGCACGAAGGTCGAGACGGTCCACATCGCCTATTCGCATCGCGCCTATGCCCAGGTCGAATACCAATATGTTCCTGAACAAAATGGGTATTACCGGTACAGCGGCGGCGAGCAAACGATCGATTACGATACGCATAAGCCGGTTGTCGTGCAAAACGTCATGATCATCGCCGCCCACCATCAAGTGGTTGACAGCTACGGGCGGCGCGACATCGACCTCACCTCCGGCGGCAAGGGGTACTTGCTGCAGGGCGGCGTCATGCAGCCGATCGAATGGAAAAACGTCGACGGCCGGCTGCTGCCGTACCATAACGGGGCTCCGATCGGATTCGTGCCGGGAAAAACGTGGATCAATATCGTGCCGGAACTGGCGATCGTCCAGTGGAAATCATAACCGCCTTGTCTGTTGCAAGGCAAAGGGGCGGTGGATTCGCAGATTGGTTGGCTACAACATTTTTCCCGCCAAAACGCAAGGAGGAAGCAGCTATGCAAATTGACAAACTGCGCGGCAGAGAGTTGGATCAACTGTTTAAAGCGATTTTATCGCTGCGCGATTTAGAAGAGTGTTACCGTTTTTTTGATGATTTATGCACCGTGAATGAAATCCAGGCGCTCGCCCAGCGGCTCGAGGTCGCCCGCATGCTGCGCGAAGGATATACGTACCATAAAATCGAAACGGAAACCGGGGCGAGCACGGCGACGATTTCGCGCGTCAAGCGCTGCCTCAACTACGGCAATGATGCTTACGCCATGGCGCTCGATCGCATTAAAGAGGAGCAACATCAAGAAGAGAAAGAAGCCAACGAAGCGGTCACTGACTGACGCGGCAAGGAGATTCCTTCCATTTGCAAAGGAACTCCTTTTCTTTTTGCGGATTTGTTATAATGGAACAATGGAGAAATGAGTGGAGGGTTACCGCTATGGAGGAGATTCGCGCTTGGCGCCATGTGTTTAAACTCGACCCGAATAAACCGATTGATGACGAGCGCCTTGAGCGCCTTTGCGAGTCGGGAACGGATGCAGTCATTGTCGGCGGAACCGACGGGGTGACCATCGACAACGTGCTTGATTTATTAGCTCGCATTCGCCGTTTTTCGGTGCCATGCGCGCTCGAAGTCACCGACGTCGAAGCGCTGACGCCGGGATTTGACGTATATTTGGTTCCGATCGTGTTAAACAGCCGGCAGGCGGAGTGGATCATCGGCCGTCATCACGAGGCGGTGAAACAATACGGCGATGTCATGAACTGGGATGAGATTTTCGCTGAAGGTTACTGCATTTTAAATCCAGAATGCAAAGCGGCCAAGTTGACGGGAGCCAACACGGGACTTGACGTTGACGACATTGTAGCCTACGCGCGTTTAGCCGAGCATTTGTACAAGCTGCCGATTTTTTACCTTGAGTATAGCGGCGCTTATGGCGATCCGTCTTTAGTGGAAAAAGTGAAACAAGTGCTTGATCAGACGCAGCTGTTTTATGGCGGAGGGATCACAACGCCTGAGCAGGCGGAGCATATGGCGCGTTATGCCGATACGGTGGTCGTCGGCAACGCGATTTACGACGCGTTCGAACAGGCGTTGGCGACGGTGGCGGCGGTGAAGCAGATGACTGGTCAACGCAGCGGCGATGACGGAAAATAGAACATATGTTTTATTGGTGGTGGACATGATGAATTTTTTATCGGAAAAGCTGCTTGCGCATTTAAACAAAGAGCAGCAAGAAGCCGTTAAAACGACAGAAGGCCCATTGCTCATCATGGCGGGAGCGGGCAGCGGAAAAACGCGCGTGCTGACGCACCGCATCGCCTATTTGATGGCGGAAAAACAGGTGGCGCCTTGGAATATTTTGGCCATTACGTTTACGAACAAGGCGGCGCGCGAGATGAAAGAGCGGGTGCAGGCGCTCTTAGGCGGGGCGGCGGAAGACGTCTGGATTTCGACGTTCCACTCGATGTGCGTCCGCATATTGCGCCGCGACATTGACCGCATCGGCATCAACCGCAATTTTTCCATCCTCGACCCGACGGATCAGCTTTCGGTCATCAAAACGATTTTGAAAGAAAAAAATATCGATCCAAAAAAATTTGAGCCGCGGACGATTTTAGCGACGATCAGCGGGGCGAAAAACGATTTGATCACGCCGGAGCAATTTGCGAAGCGGGCATCGACGTACTACGAAAAGATCGTCGCCGACGTGTATCAAGAGTACCAACAACGCCTTCTCCGCAACCACTCGCTCGACTTTGACGATTTGATTATGACGACGATCCACTTGTTTGACCGCGTGCCGGATGTGCTGCAATATTACCAGTATAAGTTTCAGTACATCCATATTGACGAGTACCAAGACACAAACCGCGCCCAATATACGCTTGTCAAAAAGCTAGCCGAGCGATTCCAAAACATTTGCGCCGTCGGTGATGCCGATCAGTCGATTTACCGCTGGCGCGGGGCGGACATTCGCAACATTTTATCGTTTGAGCGCGACTACCCGAACGCGAAAGTCATCTTGCTTGAACAAAACTACCGCTCGACGAAACGCATCTTGCAGGCGGCCAATGAAGTCATTGCCCATAACGTCAACCGAAAGCCAAAGCGGTTGTGGACGGAAAACCCGGAAGGGAAGCCGATCATCTATTATGAAGCGATGAACGAAGCGGACGAAGCGCAATTTGTCGCCCGCCGCATTCAAGAGGCGGTTGAGCGTGGGGAGCGCCGCTACCGCGATTTTGCTGTGCTTTATCGGACGAACGCCCAGTCGCGCGTCATCGAGGAAATGTTTTTAAAAGCGAACATTCCGTACCAAATCGTCGGCGGCTTAAAGTTCTATGACCGAAAAGAAATTAAAGACATTCTCGCTTACTTGCGCGTCATCGCCAATCCTGATGACGATTTGAGCTTGCTTCGCATCATCAACGTGCCGAAGCGCGGCATCGGTACCTCAACGATCGATAAACTCGTCCGCTATGCGGCCGAGCATGAGCTGTCCTTGTTTGAAGCGCTTAGCGAGCTGGAGATGATTGGTTTCAGCGCGAAAACGGCCGGGGCTCTCGCTGAGTTCCGCGGCCAGCTTGAGCAATGGACGCAACTGCAAGAATATCTTCCAGTCACGGAACTTGTGGAGGAAGTGCTCGACAAATCGGGCTACCGCGAGATGCTCAAGGCGGAGCGGACGATCGAAGCGCAAAGCCGGCTCGAGAACTTGGACGAGTTTTTGTCGGTGACGAAGCATTTCGAAAATGTAAGCGACGATAAATCGCTCGTCGCCTTTTTAACCGACTTGGCGCTCATTTCTGATTTGGACGAGCTGAATGGGACAGATCAGGCGGCCGAGGGCGATGCGGTCGTCTTGATGACGCTGCACGCCGCCAAAGGGCTCGAATTTCCAGTCGTGTTTTTGATCGGCATGGAAGAAGGCATTTTTCCGCACATTCGTTCCCTGGAGAATGATGATGAAATGGAAGAAGAGCGGCGGCTGGCGTATGTCGGCATCACTCGGGCCGAGGAAGAGCTCGTGTTAACGAACGCGCAAATGCGGACGCTGTTTGGCAACATCCAAATGAACCGGCCGTCGCGCTTTTTAGACGAGATTCCCGCGCATTTGCTAGAGACGGTCTCGCACGGAAAACCGTCCGTTTCCCGTTCGGCGCCCGCTCGCTTGCAGGCAGGCGGCGCCATCGGGGCGTGGAAAGTCGGCGACCGGGCCAACCACCGGAAATGGGGGATCGGCACGGTTGTCAGCGTCCGCGGCGAAGGCGACGACCAAGAACTCGATATCGCCTTCCCGAGCCCGATCGGCATTAAACGTCTGCTCGCTAAATTTGCGCCGATTGAGAAAGTATAGAAAGGAGAACGGGTGAACGTATGGACCGCCAACAAGCCGAACGGCGCGCGGCCGAGCTGCGCGAACTGCTCAACCGCTATGGCTACGAATATTATGTGCTCGACCGGCCGTCCGTCCCGGACGCCGAGTATGACCGGCTCATGCAAGAGCTGATTGCCATCGAGGAACAGTATCCGGAATTGAAAACGAGCGACTCGCCGACCCAGCGCATCGGCGGCCCTCCGCTTGAGGCATTCCGCAAAGTGACGCATCGCGTTCCGATGATGAGCCTCGCGAACGCGTTTGGCGAAGGGGATTTGCGCGATTTTGACCGCCGCGTCCGCCAAGAAGTCGGCGAAGCGGCGTACGTATGCGAGTTGAAAATCGACGGCCTCGCCGTCTCGGTCCGCTATGAAGACGGCTATTTCGTGCAAGGAGCGACGCGCGGCGACGGAACGACGGGCGAGGACATTACAGAAAATTTGAAAACGATCCGCTCGCTGCCTCTTCGCCTGAAAGAGCCGGTGTCGCTTGAGGCGCGCGGCGAGGCGTTCATGCCGAAAGCGTCGTTTTTGCGCTTAAACGAGGAGCGCAAAGCCCGAGGCGAGGAGCTGTTTGCCAACCCGCGCAACGCGGCGGCCGGCTCGCTCCGCCAGCTCGACCCGAAAGTGGCGGCGTCGCGCCAGCTCGATTTGTTCGTTTATGGTTTGGCCAATGCCGAAGAGCTTGGTATTGAGTCGCACAGCGAGGCGCTCGATTACTTACAGGCGCTCGGGTTTAAAGTGAATCCCGAGCGGCGGCGCTGCGCCAACATCGATGAGGTGATCGCCTTCGTCAATGAGTGGCACGAAAAACGGCCGCAGCTGCCGTACGAGATCGACGGCATCGTCATTAAAGTCGACTCGTTCGCCCAACAGCGGCAGCTGGGTGTCACGGCAAAAAGCCCGCGCTGGGCGATCGCCTACAAATTCCCAGCCGAGGAAGTGGTGACGACGCTTATCGGCATTGAGGTGAACGTCGGACGCACGGGCGTTGTCACTCCGACAGCGATTCTTGAGCCGGTCCGTGTCGCCGGCACGACCGTGCAGCGCGCCACTCTTCATAATGAAGATTTTATCCGGGAGAAAGACATTCGCATCGGCGATGCGGTCATCATTAAAAAAGCGGGCGACATCATCCCGGAAGTGGTCGGCGTCGTCGTCGACCGGCGCGACGGGGATGAAACGCCGTTTGTGATGCCGACGCACTGCCCGGAATGCGAAAGCGAGCTCGTCCGCCTGGATGGAGAAGTGGCGCTCCGTTGCCTAAACCCGAAATGCCCGGCCCAGCTGCGCGAACGGCTCATCCATTTTGCCTCAAGAGCAGCGATGAACATTGAAGGGTTGGGCGAAAAAGTCGTCACCCAATTGTTTAACGCTGGCCTCGTCCACGATGTCGCCGATTTGTACCGGCTGACGAAAGAACAGCTCATCGGTTTGGAACGGATGGGCGAAAAGTCAGCAACCAACTTGCTTGCGGCCATTGAGGCATCGAAGCAAAACTCGCTCGAGCGGTTGCTGTTCGGTCTTGGCATCCGCTACGTCGGAGCGAAAGCCGCCCAACTTTTAGCTGAGCATTTTGAAACGATGGAGAGGCTGGAAAGAGCGACGAAAGAGGAATTGATGGCCGTGCCGGAAATCGGCGAGAAAATGGCGGACTCGATCACCGCTTTCTTTTCCCAGCCAGAAGCGGCCGAGCTGTTGAATGAGCTGCGGTTTTACGGCGTCAACATGGCATACAAAGGACCGAAGCGAGCCGCTGAAGCGCCAGCCACGTCGGCGTTTGCTGGCAAAACTGTCGTCTTGACCGGCAAACTCGCGTCGATGTCGCGCAATGAGGCAAAAGAAGAGATTGAACGGCTCGGTGGGCGCGTCACCGGCAGCGTCAGCCGCAGCACCGACATCGTCATCGCCGGCGAGGACGCCGGATCGAAGCTAGAGAAAGCCCAGCAGCTCGGCATTGAGATTTGGGACGAATCACGATTTTTGCAAGAGATCAGCAGGGGGAAACGATGAAACGAATCTCACCACTTCGCAGTTTGGTTGCCTGCCGTTGGACGAATCGGGCCCGAAAGCGGTTGGCCGCTGTCGGCCTCGCTTCGATTTGTTTGTTGTCCGCGTGTGCGCCGAAGTTTGACAAAGGCGAGGAAGTCGTGCAAGACAAAGGCAGCAAACAGCAAGAAGCCGTCATCCCGAAATACAACATTGCCGACTCGTATTACCGCGTCATCCTGCCGTTCAAACCGTCCGGGGCCCGTGGGGAGGTCGTCAATGATTTAAATACGCGCCTTGATGTTGACGAATTTGAGACGGGGCTCATGCGCCTCGCCACTGAGCAGTTTCCGTCGGATGAGTACTTGTTCCAAGAGGGGCAATATTTGGACAGCGAGACGGTCGGGAAATGGCTCGCTCGCAAGAAGACGACTCGCCAGCTGAAGGAAGAGAAAATGAAGCCGGAAGACAACATCGGCTTAAACCCACCGATCAGCGACACGGGAACAAATGAACAAAAAAACAAACAAAGCCCGATTTATTTGGCGAGCATTTTGGAACATGATTATTTGGTGAAGGTCGACAACGACAAAGTGAAGCTCGGCGGCGTCGCTATCGGCCTGGCGTTAAACTCCGTCCACTATTATTCGACCGAGCAAGGCTATCCGCGCGAGGTCAAAATCAAAGACGATGTCATCGAACGGGAAGGAAAGCGGATCGCCGCCGAGGTGCTGAAGCGGCTGCGGAGCATGAAAGGGCTCGGCAACGTGCCGATTACGATCGCTTTATACAAACAAGCGCCCCGTTCATCTGTCGTTCCAGGCCACTTTTTCGCCGTCACCCATGTCGATGAAGGAAGCAGCACCATCGATGATTGGGAGGCTGTGAACGAGGAATATTATTTATTCCCGTCCGATGAGGCGGAAGAGAACCATCGTGATGACTGGCTCAAATTCAACAATTTTAAATCAGACGTTGAAGACTTTTTCCCGAACTACACCGGCATCGTCGGCAGAGGGTTGTACGTCAACGACCAGCTTCAGAAGTTAACGATTAACATTACGATGCCGTTTTACGGCAAAGCGGAAGTGATTGGCTTTACCCAATACGTGACCGGCTTGGTGATGGAAAAATTCCCGGACTACATCACCGTCAATGTCTACATCGCCTCGGCCGGCCAGCCGGAAAGCCTCATCGTGCGCCAGGCGAAAGCAGATGAGCCGTTTGTGCATATTTACCAATGACGACAATGGCCGCATCCCCTCTGGACGAGCCAGAGGGGATGCGTGTTTTGCGATATTGCGGTTCGAAAAGGCGGGTGAGAACGGATGCTGGCAGCTTGTCGGTGTGATTGGCCTGATGGGGAAAGATGGGTAAAATAATGTAAAGGTGTGTCATGATCATGAAAGCCATCTGTGTGTTTTGCGGATCAAGTTATGGACAAAGCGTAAAATACAAGGAAGCGGCCCAAGAGCTCGGAACGTTTTTAGCCCGAAGCGGCATTACGCTCATTTACGGCGGCGGGATGCGGGGGTTGATGGGAGAGGTTGCTGAGGCGGCGCTCCGTCATCAAGGACGCGTGGTTGGGATCATTCCGCAATTTTTGAAGGACCGGGAAGTGGCGCATAATCGGTTGAGCAAACTGTTGGTCGTCGATACGATGCACACCCGCAAAGCGAAAATGTACGAGGCGGCCGACGGGTTTATCGCCATGCCAGGGGGCTATGGAACATACGAAGAGCTGTTTGAAGTGCTCTCGTGGTCGCGCGTCGGCCTCCATCAAAAGCCGATCGGCCTGCTCAATGTGGATCGATTTTTCGACCCGCTCCTTGACTTGCTTCGCCATACGGTCGAAAACGGATTTGCCGCGCCGAAAGATCTCGGACTTATAGTCAGCGCTGGAGATGTTCCGAAGCTGTATGAGCGGATGAAGACGTTCCGCCATCATCGCTGTTCCTAGGCATGAAGGAGCGGATCGCCGCTTCGCCGGTCGACATGCTAAGCTGGCGAATGGTTCACTTCATACGCGGCACGGATGCCCGATTCAATGGCGCCTTGAATCCATCCGTGGTGGGTGGAAGCGTGTTCCCCGGCAAAATGCACCCTTCCTTCGGGAGTCGCGATATACGGCGACAGCTCCGTCACTTGGTTCGGCTTCATCATCGTGAAGGCGCCGCCGGAGTATGGATAGCGCACCCAACTATGGCTTGTTCCCGTTTCAAATTCTCGGTATACTTGTTCGCCATGAATAACGGCTAAATTTTTTAGTGTATATTCAAGACGTTCTTTATCGCCCAAGCTGTCCCAAGGAATGGTGTCATCTTCCCACGTATAACTGGCTAGTACAACGCCCGGTCCCGTAGTGTCGATGCCTTGGCTTGGGTATTGGGTGTATCGAATCGGCAAGTCCGAGACCGTTTTGCCGCCGAACATCCCCTCTTTTTCCCAAAACCGCGTTTTAAATTGGATGCCGGTTTTCGTCGAGCCGGCATAATGAAGTTCACGAATGGCTTTCCATTTGTTTTCGGAAAACGAATGGCGGGGTTCGATGTCGACAAACTGCAAAATCGAAAACGGGATGGTGACGATCACCCGATCTGCGGTGATTTGAAACGGTTGAAGAATTTTCGTATGGGTCGCGTGGATGGTGACGCCGTTTTCGTGCTGGACGATTTTTTGCACTTTATGGCTAAAGAAAATCTCGTCCTTCAGCTGCGGCAAAAACGCCTTTGGAAGCCGATCGTTTCCCCCGACAATTTCATAAAAGCGAATATTCGGCGTAAACAGCACCATGAGTTCACGCAACATCTCAAGAAACGAAAGTTCGGGGAATCCTTCTAACGAGAGAACGGCTTTGATCATATCGATGGCTCCCACGGACAACTGTAGACCGAACGGGTTGTAGCGCAAATAGGCGTCCAGCGAGTAGCGGTCAAGTTGTTCAATGACAATCGGCCAATGTTTTTCCGGATTTTGCTCAATGAATTGAATGACCGGACGAATCGCCATCTGCAGTAATTGGGAAGCGGTTTTGCCTCGTTCATGCGAGGCGACCGGAAAGCCAAAGAGGTCGGGATGCCGCTCATATTCACCAAGGCGCGCTTTCACGCCGCGAAAATACAGAATGTCGCGCGGAGTGCTGTTAATAAACGGGTGAAGCGGCAAGTTAAATTTTTTGATGTATTCCAATGTCAATTGATGGGTGTGCGGGATGCGCATGGCGCCGGCTTCAAGATACTGGTCGTCGCGAAAGTTGGAGCGGAGCGTGTAGATTCGGCCGCCGACCCGCTCGGACGCTTCAAGGATGGTGATGCGATGGCCGGCTTGCTTAAGCAATGACGCTGCGACAAGTCCGGCCATTCCGGCGCCGATAATGACGATGTTTTGAGGGGCGGATGTTTTCGTCAACCCATTTCGGATGATCGCAATCATCGTTTCCATTGGGAGTTTCGGAAACACATAAGGATGCGCCACGTTTGAATCCCCCTTTGCCGTTTTCACCGCGCGAGGATGAAGGCGCGGTTATTCCATCTTATTCGGCGGCAAAGGGGAGTATGTGAGAATAGGCATGCCCGTCACGATCTGGAAACGATATACGTCCCGCCATCGATTTCAATGCGGCGCTGCTCCTGTACACCCACAAGCCGGCACAAAAACGGGCGCGTTGACGGCCGACGGTCGGCTTCATAAAAACGAAGGGCGATGCCGCCGACGGCTAATTCAGCGTACGCACCTGCCTCATCGCGCCCAAAGCGGTGGTCAGGAAGGCCAAACAGCCGCCGATACACGTCGATGGCGCGGCGAAGGTCGAGCGTATAGACGCCGATGGACGACAAAGAAGAAGCCCCGATTCGATGGTGCATGAGCGGCGCCAGCTCGTTCATCCGCCCATTGTCGCTTTCGCCCCATTGGATGAAAAACGGGTAGCGGAACGCGCCGTCTGTGTCGTCTTCGATAAACAGCATCGACCATGTCAGCCGTTTGCCGTCATCGCGTTGGCGGTTGCCAGGGAGCGGACCGATCGGGGTGAATCCTTTGTTTTTGAGCTGTGCGGCCACTTTTGTGATATCGTTTGTTCGAAAGGCAAACTGGGAGAAGCCGTTTCCTTCTTGGCGGTCGGCGACAAGCTGGGTGATGAGCGGATTTCCGCACATTTTCGCCGTCTGCTCGTCGGCGATGCCGATCCACTCAATGTAGCGCAAATGCTCGAAGTAGCATAATGCGTTATACGTTCCCCATGACGGATGGCGGCCGCCATGGATGGCTGTAAACCCCAATTGTTCAAATGCAGCTTTTGCCTGCTCCGGTCGCTCGGTTAAGTGGACGAGATGGTCAAACGCGACATTCATGGCGGCGAACTCCTTCTGTATTGAGAATAGATTAGCGGAACAACATTTCTTTCAGCTTGTAAATGATTCGTTCGTTATCGACGGTGCGGTGGGCGATGAAATTCAAGTCCAGCTTGATGTCTTCGATTTGGGCAGCCAATTGCTCATAGCGGGAATCCATCTTCTGTTCGAGGCGGTCCACCGTTTGTTTCAATGAGGCAAATTCCTGGTGAAGATGGTGGACATCGGCGGCGAGAGCTTCTAGTTTGGCGTCTGTTTCGTCTTGGCGGTGGAGAAGAGCGGCCACGATGCCGTTCAATTCCTTTTGCCCGGCGCGAAGCGAATCTTGTTCTTGGCGCAGACGCTGTTGTTCCAAACGGATTTCCTGCTGCTCTTTTCGGATTTCTTGTTGTTCTTTTCGGATTTCTTGTTGTTCTCTCCGAATTTCTTGTTGTTCTTTTCGGATTTCTTCTTGTTCCTGGCGAATGGCGATTTGTTCACGCTCGAGCCGCTCTTGCCCTTCGACAAGCAGTCGGAGCGTATCATCCATCGCGTTCAAGCGGTCGAGCACTTGGGCGAGCAGCGCTTCACTCATCGTCATCATCCCCCTTTTTCATGCGTTATGGCTATTATAGTACATATGTTCGAATTTGTCAATGGACAACAAAGTAAATGTTGGCGGGAATGTTGCTTTATTTCCTGAACGTTTGGTATCATCATAGTATTGTGGAAGGTCGACCATGTCGGAGGTGAAACATATGTCGCGGATTTCCATTGACCAAGTAAAACACGTCGCTGACCTAGCGCGGTTGGCGATTACGGATGAAGAGGCGGAGATGTTTACGAAACAGCTCGATGCGATCATTACGTTTGCCGAGCAGTTGAATGAATTGGATACGGAGGACGTTCCGCCGACTTCGCACGTGCTTGATATGAGAAACGTGATGCGCGAGGATATTCCAGAACCGGGGCTGCCGCGCGAAGAAGTGTTGAAAAACGCGCCGGACCAGCAAGACGGCCAGTTCCGTGTGCCGGCCATTTTAGAGTAAGGAGGGGGATTTATGTCGCTCTTTGATCATACGGTGTCGGAATTACATACGTTGCTGCAGAAAAAAGAAGTGTCGATTTCCGATTTAGTCGACGAATCGTACCGCCGCATCGGCGAAGTGGAAGAGAAAGTGCGAGCGTTTTTAACATTAAATGAAGAACAGGCGCGGGCGAAAGCGAAGGAGCTCGATGACCAGCTCGCCAAAGGCGAAGAAACGAACCCGCTGTTCGGCTTGCCGATCGGCATTAAAGACAACATCGTCACAAAAGGGCTGCGCACGACATGCGCCAGCAAAATTCTATACAACTTTGACCCGATTTACGACGCGACGGTCATGGAGCGGTTGAATGCCGCAGGGACGATTACGATCGGGAAGTTGAACATGGACGAGTTCGCCATGGGCTCGTCGACGGAAAACTCCGGGTTTCAGCTGACGCGCAACCCATGGGACTTAGAGCGCGTTCCGGGCGGCTCAAGCGGCGGTTCGGCGGCGGCGGTGGCGGCAGGGGAAGTGCCGTTTGCGCTCGGCTCGGATACGGGCGGTTCGATCCGCCAGCCGGCGGCGTTTTGCGGGGTCGTCGGGTTGAAACCGACGTACGGCCGCGTCTCGCGCTTTGGCCTCGTCGCGTTTGCCTCGTCGCTGGACCAAATCGGCCCGATTACGCGCACGGTCGAAGACAACGCGTATGTATTGCAGGCGATCGCGGGCGTCGACCCGATGGATTCGACCTCAGCGAACATTCCAGTGCCGAACTATGTTGAGGCGTTAACGGGCGATATCAAAGGGTTGAAAATCGCCGTGCCGAAAGAATATTTAGGTGAAGGCGTCGAAGAAGGCGTGCGCCAGTCGGTGCTTGCGGCGCTCAACGTGCTTGAGAAGCTTGGCGCGGCGTGGGAAGAAGTGTCGCTGCCGCATTCGAAATATGCGTTGGCGACGTACTACTTGCTCGCTTCGTCGGAGGCATCGGCCAACCTCGCCCGCTTTGACGGCGTCCGCTACGGCTACCGGACGGACAACGCGAAAAACTTGATCGATATGTATAAACTGACGCGAAGCGAAGGGTTTGGGGCGGAGGTCAAGCGCCGCATTATGCTCGGGACGTTCGCGTTAAGCTCGGGCTATTACGATGCGTATTACAAAAAAGCGCAAAAAGTTCGGACGTTGATCAAGCGCGACTTCGAAAACGTATTTGAACGATATGACGTCATCATCGGCCCGACAACGCCGACGCCGGCGTTTAAAATCGGCGAGAAAACGAGTGATCCGCTGACGATGTACATGAACGACATTTTAACGATTCCAGTCAACTTGGCAGGCGTGCCGGCGATTTCCGTGCCGTGCGGCTTTGTCGATGGCTTGCCGGTCGGCTTGCAAATCATCGGCAAGCACTTTGATGAAAGCACCGTCTACCGCGTCGCCCACGCTTTTGAACAAGCGACCGACTACCATAAGCAAAAACCGGTGTTGTAAGGGGGGTTAGGTGATGAACTTTGAAACGGTCATCGGACTTGAAGTGCACGTCGAGCTGAAAACGAAATCGAAAATTTTCTCCAGCAGCCCGAACGCGTTCGGCGCGCCCCCGAACACGCAAACGAACGTCATTGACTTAGGGTATCCAGGCGTGCTGCCGGTGTTGAACCGACAGGCGGTCGAGTTTGCGATGAAAGCGGCGATGGCGTTAAACTGCGAAATCGCGACCGAGACGAAATTCGACCGCAAAAACTACTTTTATCCGGACAACCCGAAAGCGTACCAAATTTCGCAATACGATCAGCCGCTCGGCCGAAATGGCTGGATTGAAATTGAAGTAAACGGGAAAAAGAAAAAAATCGGCATCACCCGCATTCATTTGGAAGAAGACGCCGGCAAGCTGACGCATACGGGCGACGGCTATTCGCTCGTGGATTTTAACCGCCAAGGGACGCCGCTCATTGAGATCGTCTCCGAGCCAGACATCCGCTCGCCGGAAGAGGCCTATGCGTATTTGGAAAAATTAAAGGCGATCATCCAATACACGGGCGTCTCCGACTGCAAAATGGAAGAAGGATCGCTTCGCTGCGACGCCAACATTTCGCTCCGCCCGATCGGGTCGGACAAGTTCGGCACGAAAACGGAATTGAAAAACTTAAACTCGTTCAACTTCGTCCGCATGGGGTTGGAATACGAAGCGAAGCGGCAGGAGAAAATTTTGCTCTCGGGCGGCGTCATCCGTCAAGAAACGCGGCGCTTTGATGAAGCGACAAAAACGACGGTGCTGATGCGCGTCAAAGAAGGCTCGGAAGACTACCGCTACTTCCCGGAGCCGGACTTGGTGATGCTCTATATTGACGACGAATGGAAAGAGCGCGTCCGCGCCTCGATTCCGGAGTTGCCTGACGCCCGCCGGAAGCGGTATATCGAGGAGTGGGGCTTGCCGGAGTATGACGCCAAAGTGCTGACGCTGACAAAAGAAATGGCGGATTTCTTCGAAGCAACGGTCGCAAACGGCGCCGATCCGAAACTGGCGTCGAACTGGCTCATGGTCGAAGTATCCGGGTACTTAAACGCCGAGCAAAAAGAGCTCCATGACATCGCCTTGACGCCGGAAAGCTTGGCTGGGATGATCAAACTCATCCAAAACGGCACGATTTCGTCGAAAATCGCGAAAAAAGTGTTCAAAGAACTCGTCGAACACGGCGGCGACCCGGAGAGAATCGTCAAAGAAAAAGGGCTCGTGCAAATTTCCGACGAAGGAGCGCTGCGCAAAATCGTACTCGAAGTGCTGGACGCCAACCCGCAGTCGGTCGAAGACTATAAAAACGGCAAAGACCGCGCGCTTGGCTTCCTTGTCGGGCAAGTGATGAAAGCGACAAAAGGACAAGCGAATCCACCGCTTGTCAATAAGCTGTTAGTAGAGGAAATTGGAAAACGGTAATGAAACAACAGGAGGCCTGCCCACCGGCAGGCTCTGTTTTCAATAAAAATTTTTGCACTATTAAAAAAATGCAATTGACAAACGTTGTGATCCAATGATAGATTTTTTATAAGAAAAACCAATTGATTTAGTAGGATATGAAATCTCGAGGGATCAAAGAGGGGAGAGGAAACGATGAGCAATGAACAAAACTTCCGCCCGGAGACGCTCGCCATCCACGCCGGGCAAAAACCGGATGCGGAAACGGGCGCGCGGGCGGTGCCGATTTACCAAACAAGCTCGTATGTGTTCCGCGACAGCGAGCATGCGGCCAATTTGTTTGGTTTGAAAGAGGAAGGTTTTATTTATACGCGCATTATGAACCCAACGAACGACGTGTTCGAAAAGCGGATCGCGGCGCTTGAAGGCGGCATTGGGGCGCTCGCGCTGTCATCTGGGCAGGCGGCGGTGTTTTATTCGATCATCAACATCGCCTCGGCGGGCGATGAAATCGTCTCGTCCTCGTCCATTTACGGCGGAACGTACAACTTGTTCGCCCATACGCTGCGCAAGTTTGGCATTACGGTGAAGTTTGTCGATCCGTCCGATCCGGAAAACTTTGAGCGGGCGATCACCGATAAAACGAAAGCTTTGTTTGCGGAAACGATCGGCAACCCGAAAAACGATGTGTTGGACATTGAAGCGGTGGCCGGCATCGCCCATCGCCATGCCATTCCGCTCATTGTCGACAACACGGTGGCCAGCCCATACTTATTGCGGCCCATTGAATTCGGCGCCGATATCGTCGTCCACTCAGCGACGAAGTTCATCGGCGGGCACGGCAATTCGATCGGCGGTGTGATTGTTGACAGCGGCAAGTTTGACTGGAAAGGGAGCGGCAAGTTTCCGGAGTTCACCGAGCCAGACCCGAGCTACCACGGTTTGGTGTATGTGGACGCCGTTGGCGAAGCGGCGTACATCACGAAAGCGCGCATCCAGCTCTTGCGCGATTTGGGAGCAGCGTTGTCGCCGTTTAATGCGTTTTTGCTTTTGCAAGGGTTGGAGACGCTCCATTTGCGGATGCAGCGCCATAGCGAAAACGCACTTGCCGTCGCCAAGTTTTTAGAAGAGGAAGAAGCAGTCGAATCGGTCAACTATCCGGGGCTTCCGAGCCATCCGTCGCATGAACTGGCGAAAAAATATTTGCCAAACGGGCAAGGAGCGATCGTTACGTTTGAAATCAAAGGCGGCGTCGAAGCCGGGAAAAAATTGATCGACTCGGTCAAGCTGTTCTCTCATTTGGCCAACATCGGCGATTCGAAATCGCTCATCATCCACCCGGCCAGCACGACGCACGAGCAGCTGAGCCCGGACGAGCAGCTGTCCGCCGGCGTCACCCCAGGCCTTGTGCGTCTGTCCGTCGGCACAGAAGCGATCGACGACATTTTGGACGACTTGCGCCAAGCCATTCGCCAAAGCCAGACGGTGGGGGTGAAGTAGAAGTAGCGAAGCGGATATAGGAAACATTTAGAAAATATAAAGAGTGTCCTAAGCGAAAAAACAGGGCGCTCTTTTTTGATTTGCGGAGCAAACCGTTCTTCTCCTTCCCATTGTTCACGGCTTTCACTTTTGCGCAATTCCGGCACGCAAAGCAGCATCCTGAGAGCTGGCTGGCAACGATCGTGCGGAGGCCAGCGAATACACGACGGGCAGCGGGCATCACCCCCGCTTCCTTGATAGAAACCGCATCGCCTTGGCCCGAGATCTTTCTTACGCGTATGATAGCATTTAAGTTGCATATAGTGATGCTAGTTGAACGCAGCGTTCCACTAGCATCACGGGTCAATGATTTTGTATAAGCATGGATAAAATCTTCTGTTCGAAATTTTTGGCTCTTCACCACAAGTTGTACTTGAGATTTTAAGATAGGTATGCATAGAGAAAATAGAGGGTACAAAAAATGCGAATTTTCCTGTATGGTAAAGGTGACCAAGCCAACCCATTGGAGGAAAATTCGCATGTACGCTCAGTTTATCAAAGAACTCATCGATTTACCAGATGTTTTGATTCAAAAGGTGCGAAAAGAAGAAGAACGTTGGATTTTCGAACTTTCTCCCACCGAACAATGCCCGTTATGTCCTGTCTGCTTGAAGCGTACGATCAAAATGACAGGCAAAAAGAAGCAATGGATGCATGGGTATGCTCAACGGATCGGCATCTTTTGGGTGGAACTCCCTGTGGAGCGTAGACGTTGTGGCACGTGTGGCATGACATTCAGCACTTCTTATCCCGGAATTTCCCCTCGAAGTGTAGCGACGGATGCGTTTCAGCAATGGGCAGCGCAATGTTGCATCGGAACCTCCATTCAGGCGGTGGCTCGAATGCTCAAGCTTCCTTACACGACCGTTGAACGTTGGTTTTATACCCATGCCCCTTCCTTCCTATCGAATGACATCCAACCAAAGGCAGTTTGTGTCGATGAGTTTGCGTTTCGAAAAGGACATGACTACGGAGTGGCGGTCATGGATGCCGAAACGGGAGAAGTGTATGCCATTGAAGCAGGAAAGAACGAGGAAGCCATTGGACGTGCGTTGGCTCATGTGTCTGATTCTGTTCAGTATGTCGTGAGCGATTTGGCTCCAGCGATGAAAAAAGCCATTCAAGGGATGTGTCCGGAAGCGAAGCATGTGGTCGATGATTTTCATGTGATTCAGTTGTTTACAGAAGCGTTGGATCGATGCCGCAAATCCTTAGGAAAAGAGGGCAAGAAACATGGGCATGTTCGGTATGTTTGCCGCTTCTTGACCCAGTGCCCCGAGAAACTCACCGAGGAGGAACGCCAAACGGTGCAGAAGTGGCAGAAAGAGAGCGATTCCTTGCAGGCTGTCTATCAGTCCCTTCAACATTATGTATCCAAAAGCCAAAACGAGCGACAAGCGAAACGTCGTTTGAACGCTTGGATTCATCGATACTTGTTTTGTCCTTGTTCCGCTGTTCGTGCCATCGCAAAAGCACTTGTCAAACGAACAGATGAAATCATTTCATGCATATTGTCTCCTTATTCGAATGGGAAGATGGAGGGAACGAATAACAAGATCAAGCTGATGAAACGTCGGGGATACGGATACCGAAATATCCAGCGTTTTGCACTGCGGGTTCGGCTAGAAACAGCTAACATACTTTCATGACAGGTGCAAGTACATCTTTTGGTGATGAACCAAATATATACCGGCACATTAGAAAAACCTTAGAATTTCAATCTATTCTAAATGTGAAAAAGGAGTTTTTCAGCTTGCTCATTAACTGCTTGGTGAAAAAAGATGGAATCTATGATGTCTTTATACATCTTTCATCAAGTAGTTAATGATAGATATCAACATATGGAAAGGAGGGAATGAAGAATGGCAAAGTTGGATGATTTCGATTTGGACATTGTTGTCAAAAAACAGGACAACATTGTACAACCTAATATTACAAGTAAATCTCTTTGTACCCCGGGTTGCATCACAGGAATCTTGATGTGCTTAACGCAAAATTCTTGTGTATCTTGTAACTCTTGCATTCGATGCTAATAACTTATAATTATTAATTGGAATATGGAAGAGTTGGAAAATTCTAGGATGATTGATCACAAGACAGCTTTCCAAGGAAAATAAAAGGGATTTAGTGCTTGGATCCACCCTTGATCGATACTCGTCAAGGGAGAAAAGGAGGACGATCCTGCGTTTTCAAAATTTATTAGGGGAGAGGGGATCGAATCATGAAGGAAAAACTTAAAATGGTTACTACTTTGCTTGCTTTTATCTCATTCATTGTGGTAGGGGGAGTCAGCGCCGCATCTTATGTTACGTATGCTGGGGTTCTCCCTCGTTTTCAAGGCGATACGGAATTAGCAAGCGCCAATAAAGCGACAAACAGTAAAAGTAAAGTGGAAAATTCGGTTGTGGGCGCCGATTATAAAGCAAACATGTGGATTCAGCAAGGTTCCACGAAAGTGTCGCCAACCGCGCTGAATGTAACCGATAATGACACGCGTTATTTCACTGTCGACCAAAGTGCTGTTGGCAAAAAAGTTTCATTAATGGCGGAAAATGCATCCTTCACTTACGTTACAGTTGACATCGCAGGCAAATTTTATCCCGACAATTGATCGATTTATAGGTATGTTCAGTCAACTTGGACAAGAAAGAGGTTTTCTTGGTCGGGGCGGTCTTCTTCAATATCACAAAGAAGACCGTCCTTAACAGAAGAATTAGGAGATGATAGTATGTATATAGAATTGATCAAACTTTTGAAAAATAGGAACTTTTACATCAGCGCAGCCTGCCTGTTGCTGCTTGTCATCGGCGCCGTCGTGTTGGGGGTGAAAGATTATCGTGAAAATGTGCAGTTGCTTGAACGAATTTACCACGACAATCCAAATGTTTTCGCCTTGGCATCGCCTCACCTTGAATGGGTTGGTCTAGGAGGCTTCCGCTTTAACGTATTTTCATCTCTATATTACTTCCTTTTTCCATTATTGTTGTCGATTCCATTGGTGGATTCGATTGATCGTGAGCGAAAGAGCGGAAATGTTCATTATCAATTGACACGGATGGGAAGAAGCGCTTATTACTGGGGGAAATTTTTGTTTTCTTATATCAGCGCGTTTTTCTTGTTTCTCCTTCCTCTTCTTTTTGGCGTCGTGCTCGTCAACCTTTTGACCAACCATTGGGATTATTCGAGCTTTTCCCAGGCATATCGGCAATTGGTCAATGGCACGTTGCCGTTGCCGGACAATTCGTTTGAAGGGGAAAAGAAAAGCCTTTTTTCTCCTTTATTGGAGATCTCCCCTTATTGGTATGTTCTCGCGTATTATATCATTGGCGGATTGTTTGCCAGCGGCTACGTCTGCCTTGGGTTAGGATTTTCCTTGTTGTTGAAAAATCGGTATTTGATTACTTTGATGCCACAAATCATTTATATGGTTTGTTGGGCGGCGCTGACTATCACCAACCAATTGGCTTGGGATCCGTTTAATTTCTTAATCCCTTCACAACCAGTGGAAGGATTGTCCTATTGGAAAATCGTCATCGTGTTTGTCCTCCAATTGTTGATTGCGGTAGCGGTATTTTCATATGGAGTGAAGAAAAGTGAAGATGTTCTCTAGACAGAACGTTTTTTTTGTTTGGCAAGATTTGCTGTTGCATCGAACCGTCATCAAAATGATTTTGGGCGTCATGGCTTTGTTGATGGTGGTGGGCATCTTGCCGCTAGGAATGGTGGTGGTGGGGAAGTGGCACAGCCTCAAAGATTTTATCTTGCTTTATCGGTATGAATTTTTTCATCTCCCTGCTTTTTTGTTTCTTTTAGGTTCCGCGCTTCAAACCAATGCGTGGGTGGTGCTAAGAAGATACCGCACGCGGAGGCAAATCGGTCTTCATAAAGCGTTGCTGGTCGTCGTTCTGGCGGGGGGCGTGTCTCTTTGGGTTGCCGCAGTAGGCGGATTATGTACAATGTTTGTGAAATACGTCATCTATCCTAATATGCCAAACGCCCATGCGGCTTTTTTGTACGTGCCGCATAGTGGGGATAAAAGCTCGTTTCTCTATTTTCTTGTCATGTACTTTTTCGTCACCGCGATATACGGATTGTTGTTTGTCGCATTCATTGATTTTGGGGGGAACCGCTTTTTCGCCTTCGCTGCCGTCATCATACTGGCTGTATTGGATATGTTCACTGTGCACATGCTCCCTTATTTGTTTTACATAAGTGAACAGACGGCTCCCGTTTGGACAATCTTAGTTCTCATTGCGATGATGCTGGTGCTGGTCTATACCATTTGCCTTTCGTCAAGCCAAAAAAACTACTATGTTCAGGATGATCTTTTATGAAACCGATGCATTTGGAGTTTACCCTGATCAAAATGGATGTCAAAAGAATTGTCATCACCTGCCTCCTGTTCCCACTGTTGGGCACTTTGATGTCCAGCTGGTCAGAGGCGTTTTCTTCCCAATGCCTATCGGAGTTGTTCTCCCGCTTATTCGGAGCGGTGACGATCTCGAATTGGATGTATTGGCTGATGATTTGCTTCGGCTATGTGGTGTTGCTCCAAATCGTTTGGAAAAAGCGGGATAAATATTTTGAACATAAACTGTTCATTTTGTTGAGGGATACGACGTCGTACACGATGGCTAGGCTGCTGGCAGGTGTTCTATTTACATTGGTGTATGTCTTGTCGGTGTTTTTGATCGCTGGCGGCTTCGGTCTCTTTGTGTCGCATATGGCGTTTTCGTTTGACCGTTCGCTCGTGCTCATGTTCGTGGGCATCGCCGTGAATTTGTATTGGCACGCCAGCGTGTGGATGTTGTTGAACGTGTATGCAACCCATCACTTGGCGAATGTTGTCATTCTCGCTTTGTTTTTTGTGGGTGTCAAGATGCCAACGCCTTTTATTCCTTTGTACTACAGCATGGCGGATCTCGTGCGGAGCAGCTCGATGTTCTGGTCGGCGTTGATGGTGGAGCTCTTGTCGATCGTTGCGTTCGGGTATTGGACGATCAAGAGAGTGAAGAACGCGGATTATATGTAGGAGGTTTTCAATTATGAAGGCGATCGTCTTATCCAATGTTTCCAAAACGATAAAAGCAAGGGAAGTTTTGCGCAATATCAACTTAGAGTTGGAAAGAGGAAAGATTTATGGATTTGTCGGGCCGAACGGGTCGGGAAAAACGATGTTATTCCGAGTCATCAGCGGACTTGTGAAGCCGTCCAGCGGCACGGTGGCGGTATTTGGCCAGACGTTGCACCAAGATGTATCATTTCCGAGCGATATTTCTGTTTTGTTGGAAAAACCAGGTTTCCTTGAACAATACTCAGGATTCGATAATTTGCATTTTTTAGCCATGATTCAGAACAAAATCGGCGAACGTGAGGTAAAAGAGGCGATCGAGCGAGTGGGGTTGAATCCGCATGATAAAAGGCCGGTGAAAGCGTACTCTCTTGGAATGAGACAAAGACTGGCCATCGCACAATGCATCATGGAGAAACCGCAGCTGATGTTGCTCGATGAACCGATGAATGCTTTGGATGAAAAATCGGTGGACCAAGTGTACCAAATTATTCGGGAGGAAAACAAAAGAGGCTGCACCATTTTGTTGACGTCTCACAACAAGGTGGACATTCAGTCATTATGCCATGAAGTATATTCGATGAATGAAGGGGTGATTACGGGTATGACCCATATTACGGCAGAATGACTGTCATGTGTGTAATGTCGAAATTCGCGAGGGGGTGGCCATCTTGAACAACCAACTGTGCGAAGGTGCCGCTTCCGTGTTCATGGGACAATCAAAAGTGAACCAATAGCTTCCTGCATCTGAGGAGGATGCTGGGAGCTTCAGTGCAGCAGCTCTTCTTCGTTGCGCCACTCCCCCATCCTACTCTTGAACAGGAGAGCCGCCATGGAAATGCCAAGATGTTGTGTGTTTTGCTTGGGTCAACAACTCTTTGAGGCAATCCCCATAGCCATCAAGTGAAGCCTTGGAGCGAGTAGCTCCAAGGCTTCACTCTTCATCTTTGGAGGCTGTGACCGTGAGAATATATAAAGATAGGCATGCCAAATACACCTTCCCGATAGAAGGTTTTTTTCATGGTATGAGGCGGGAATTTCTTACGACACCGGCATGATGACCAAACTCTCGATAATGTCTAAAGCGCTCTTTTTTGTATAACGCCTTGATTTTTTTCCGTGTTGAGCGATGATGTCACACAGTTTTAAAAGAAGTTGGACAGCTAACGCCTCCGAACACCATAAGGCTTGAAATAAATCCATACCGAACTCCTTGATCATACTCATCGCCTT